>JBQCFW010000029.1:0-33299 GCA_051958655.1 Agriterribacter sp.
GGATGAAGAAAAAATTAAAGCAAAAAAAATTCAACGGCTCCAAAAGGAGGCAGAAAAATTAGGTTGCACAATCAAATTCCATGCAGCTTGATTTTCAACCTTTCCTGATGGATGTCATTATAACGAAAGGAGGAGTCTACCTGCCCAAAACCCCTACGTTGATCTAACGCCAAAATCGACGACTATGGCGTCTCACGAACCTTAGTAATTATTCGTGATTCGTGGGACACGAACCACGGCGAAGGAGCTAATTGCATTTCGCCCCTTGTTCATTCATTTACGGCTAACAGTACCGGTCGCTCTACTTCAACTTCACCCACAAATATTCATCCAGTATCTGGTTATTTTTTACAGATGACCTTTTGTGAATGCACTCTAAATGAAAACCATTTTTTTCAAGCACTTTCATGGAAGCGGTGTTGTGTTCAAACACTTTTGCGAATATGCGTACCAGTGAGGGAAAAGAGATAGAGATGTACTCCATCATTTGTTGAACGGCCTTCGTGGCAATTCCTTTTTTCCAGTAAGGTTCGCCTACCCAATAGCCCAGCTCAGCGGTAAGGCGGTAAATATCTTCCTGCAACTCCAGTCCAATACAACCGGCTACTTCGCCGTTGGCTTCAATAGCCAAAACCGGAGCTGGTCTTTTAGTCATGCAAAAATTGATAAACTCGTCTGCGTGATGCAGTTTGTAAGGGTGGGGCAAGCGATCTCTCACATTGTTCCATATTAAAATGTTGTTGGCAAGTGCCGTTAGCACATGTCTGTCCGTTTTTTGCCAGGGACGCAGGGTTACCAGCATTTTTATACTTTTCGTTTCACATAAGTGCTATAATCTGGTATTATAGCTTCATACTCCTGGTGCATCAAAGGTGAAGTCATCAAAAAGTCGGATGTAGCGCGGTCGTTTGCTACGGGAATGTTCCATACAATAGCCAATCTTAATAAAGCCTTTACATCAGGGTCGTGCGGCTGGGCTTCCATGGGATCCCAGAAAAAAATCAATACGTCTATTAATCCTTCGGCTATCATTGAGCCAATTTGCTGATCGCCACCGAGCGGACCGCTCAATACCTGCTTTACAGGCCGGTCGAGTTTTTCTTCCAGCAACCTCCCTGTTGTACCGGTGGCAATGAGCTCGTGACGGGCCAGTACAGCTTTGTTAAATTCTGCCCATTCTATCAGGTCTGTTTTTTTATGATCGTGTGCTACCAAAGCTATTCTTTTCCTGGCTTTTAATATCCGTGAAGTGGTCATCTGTTATCCTATTTTACCTGAAAAGTAAAAAAGCTGCCCGCAATAAAAAAGCATTTGCCATTATTTAAAACAAGTCTGCAAAAAAAGCATAAAAAAGCCGTTGAATGTTATTCAACGGCGGGTATTAGTAAACCGTCCATTATTTGAAAAATGCAATGCTTAAGAAGCCTGCATTTCTTTGATCTTCTCCCGTATTTTGGTTTCTATTTCATTTGAAAGTTCGGGGTTGTCCAGTATTAGTTGTTTCACTGCGTCTCTGCCCTGCCCCAGCTTATCGCCGTTATAACTGTACCAGCTACCGCTTTTCTGAATGATATTCATTTCAACCCCCATATCAATGATCTCTCCAGCCTTGGAAATACCTTCGCCAAAAACAATGTCAAACTCAGCGGCGCGGAAAGGAGGCGCTACTTTGTTTTTTACCACCTTTACTTTTACACGGTTACCCACCGCCTCATCGCCATCTTTTATTTGCGCCATACGGCGGATGTCGAGCCGCACTGAAGCATAAAATTTCAGGGCATTACCACCGGTAGTTGTTTCGGGGTTGCCAAACATTACTCCTATTTTTTCGCGCAGCTGGTTAATGAAAATACATACAGTGTTGGTTTTACTGATGGTGGCGGTAAGCTTGCGCAATGCCTGGCTCATTAAACGTGCCTGCAAGCCCATTTTGCTGTCGCCCATCTCTCCTTCCAGCTCTCCTTTAGGAACCAGGGCAGCCACAGAATCGATCACCACTACGTCGAGTGCTCCGGAGAGAATAAGCCTGTCGGCAATCTCCAAACCCTGTTCGCCGTAGTCGGGTTGCGAAATCAGCAGGTTATCAACATCCACACCCAGTTTCCGGGCATAAGCACTGTCAAAAGCATGTTCAGCATCAATAATGGCGCACACCCCACCCTTCTTCTGGGCTTCGGCAATGATATGAATGGCAATAGTTGTTTTACCGGTAGATTCGGGACCATATATTTCAACAATTCTTCCGCGGGGCACGCCACCTACACCCAGTGCCGTATCCAAGCCTATAGAGCCTGTAGATATTACTTCCAGCTGCTGCTCCGCCCTTTCGTTCATCATCATCACACTTCCCTTGCCGAAGTCTTTTTCAATTTTATCAATTGTGAGTTTCAGCGCTTTTAATTTTTCGTTGCTTCCTGACATATATTGTGGTATTTATCTATTCAAAATACATTGTTGGATGTAAAGATATAGATAAACTTATTAACAACTAATATATTTAGCAAAAAAAACTAAAAAATTTTGGAGGCGATCAACGGGCAGCGTCCATATACGCCTCACCCCAACCCCTCTCCTACCGGAGAGGAGCTGGAACCCGCTCGTGGAAAGCATTCTACCAATTCTGGGAGAGTGCTATTCAGATAACAGCCGCTAACTGCCAACAAAGAAGAAGGCTTTGAGCCGACACCACGAATTTCAAATCTCAAATCAGAAATCGGAAATTTCCCTATTGTATTTTACTATTGATATAATCTATCTGCGCCTGTATCGCTTCTGGGTTAGAAGCTACATTTTTTGCAGCCGTTTTTTGAGTGGCAATTGTTTTAAGCATTACCTGGTTTACATAAGGCAGAAGATTTTGCTTATATGCCGAAGGAATTTCGTCGCGCATCTTTACCAATGCATCCACCGCTTTCTTTACCGGTTCTGTTTCTGTTAATTGTATCGCATAGTAAGCCACGGCATTTGCATTTTCCAGTTTCTCCTGTCCAAAAGGCAAAGCATTATACCAGTCCAGCACATAAGCTAAATCTTCCTGCTTGCCATTAGTAGCAAATACAGTACAGATGGCTTCTCCCAACTTGCCTTTGGCAGTGAAGGCCGAAAGCCTTTTGGCTTCGGTGTAAGCCAGCGCTTTGTCAGCTTCGTTTAACGACAACAGGGCTGCGCCTGCCACACTGTACGAAGAATCGTTTACACTGCGCTGTACCAGTTCTTTATAAATTGCTTTATCGTACAGGCTTAATGCCATCAACGCTTCGGCTCTTACCGTAGGCTTCTGGTCGCCCTTGGCTACTTCAAAAATGGCGGTTTCAACCAGTTGCTTCACCATTTCCTTTTTAAAGTCGAGCGACTGAATAGCGAGTATTCTCAGATCATGGTATTTATCTCTCAATGCTGTTTTCAGCAATTCCACCGCAGCCACGCTGTCCTGCAGCGCGGCGCAGGCAGTAATAGCTTCGCGCCTGTCAACATAATTTCCGGCAACTTTATATAAGTGTGCATATTCAGCGAGCGACCTGCCGGTTTCCTGCTTTTCGGCTAACAGTATTTTATCACCGTCGAAGTTCACCAGATCGGGTTTGGAATTTACAGGAAAAGTAAAGGTTTGATCTTTGGACTTCACCCACACGTCGTGGCGCACTTTATTGTTTCCGTTGTATACATCTATTGCAACAGGCAGTATAAATGCCGCGCCCGCTTGCGTTTGCTTTACATTCACTGCAACTGTTTTACCAGCATCGTTGTAGCTGTATTGTATGGTTAATTTGGGATGACCGCTGCCGAAATACCATTGGTTGAAAAACCAGTTCAGATCTTTGCCGCTTACTTCTTCTAACGCCAGCCGGAGCTGGTGCGCTTCGCCTGTTTTAAACTTGTTGGTGGTTAAATACAGGTTCAGCCCTTTGTAAAAAGCATCTTCCCCTAAAAAGTTCCTTAGCATGTTTAATATCCTGCCGCCTTTGTTATAGCTAACAAGGTCAAACATGTCTTCCTTGTCTTTGTAATAAAAGCGTACCAGGTGCTTCCCGGCTTCTTCCGGACTTCCGAGGTACTGATGCATGTCTTTGTAATTCTCTGCATCACCCGCGTCTTTCCCATACTTATGTTCGTTCCACAATACCTGGCTGAAGTTTGCAAAAGATTCGTTCACCGTTAAGTTGCTCCAGCTTTCGGCGGTCACATAATCGCCAAACCAATGGTGAAAGAGCTCGTGCGCTATGGTGCTTTCCCAGCTATTGCCATCCAGCAATTGCCTTGAATCCTGTTGAGCATCTTCCTTATGCAAAGTAGCTGTTGTATTTTCCATGGCGCCACTTACAAAATCACGTCCCACCATTTGCGAGTATTTTGCCCATGGATAATTAACGCCAGTGATTTTTTCAAAGAAGGAAATCATTTCCGGAGTGTTGCCAAAAATTTTCTTTGCTACTCCTGCAAACTCTTTCTCCACATAATAACTTACTTCTTTGCCTTTATACATATCTTTTACTACAGCAAAATCGCCTACACCCATAAAAAACAGGTAAGGCGCGTGAGGCAGGTCCATCTTCCAGTAATCGGTACGAGTTCCGTCGGCATTTTTTTGCTGTTGCATCAACTTGCCGTTGCTAAGCGTAACGTATTTGGAAGGTACCACCAGGAAAAACTCCTGGGTTGATTTTTGGTTGGGTTTATCGATAGTAGGGCACCAAACCGAAGTGCTTTCTGTTTCGCCCTGCGTCCATATTTGCGTAGGCTTATTTTTTTCTTCGCCACGAGGGTTGATGAAATACAATCCCTTATTGTCCTTAATTGCTTCACTTCCACCCTTTGCCAGTTCGTCGGGTTTGGCTATATAATCTATGTATACTTTGTATTGTTCACCACGCTGATAGGTTTTGTTGAGCCTTACCTGTATCTGCTGCCCGTCGTATTTGTATTTTAAAGGACTGGTTACCGTGCCTTTTACAAGTCCTATTGCTTTTATTTCCATCCCTTTCGCATCAAGGGTTAACGAATCGGTGCTGTAAAAATGAGGTTCCAGTGTAATCCACACTTTACCATGCATATAGGCCTTTTCATAATCAAACCTTGCTTCGAGCTTGGTATGCACCAGGTCGTTCACCTTTTCGGCAGATGCACGATAGGAGCTATCGGACTGGGCCTGGGAGTGAATGATGGAAACAGAGAGTACAAATGCAATTACTGATCGGGATATTTTTTTCACGTGTAAATTGATTTGATTATTGAAATTGCTGAGACACAACCGGTCAAATGTTGTTTATCTTACCATATACTATTTACCCGGTGTTTGCCTTATAGCAAAAATCGTATAGAAATCGATGATACAGGCAATTTATTGCGTATACTATTGAAAAACACAATAATATCACCAGTTATTACGATTATTAAGGCGTAAAAATACGTGTGTATCCAGCAAATAATTGGTTTTTTGCATGAACAGCATATATTTTAACCTTTTAAGTAGCTTTGTAAAGTATTGATGCTTAGCCGGAAAGCCTGGCAAGAAAACCTATTTTGATGCGGAAACTGATTATTGTTTTCCTTATTGCGTTCATTGCGAAAGATGTATCCAGCCAGGGCGATCATTTTATTTACATCCAGGCAGATAATCAACGGCCGTTTTATGTACGCTCCGGTTCAAAGCTTTTTCAATCTTCGGGAGAAGGATATCTTGTAATACCAGGTTTAAGCGCCAGTAATTATGAGCTCTTTATAGGATTTTCAGGAACGGGATCTGGCACGGAGTGGCGTTTTGAATGCGCGATTAATGAAAAAGATTTAGGCTTTACTTTAAAGAACAATGGTTCAGCCCCGCCTCAGCTGATCGCTCTCCGGCAAAAAACCGGACTTACAGGAACAAAAGTCCTTCCTAAGGAAGAAAAAAAACCGGTACCTAAATCTGTTCAACTAACGGGCTCCATAAGCGACGATCCTTTTTCAAAAATGTTGGCCAACGTGGTAAACGATCCCACCATCAGGCAGCAACCGGTGATTATAGAAAAGAAAACAGAACCTGTATTGGCTGCTTCTGCTAAGGACAGTACGAAACTGGCGGGTACAGCTATACAAAGGAGTGACACTGTCAGTCAGCATGGAAGCTTAACCGCAGCCGCAGAAAATAAACCGGCGATCTCAGCAGCAAAGGACAACAAGCCCTTCGTGGTAAAGGAAACACCAATAAAAACGGATAGTACGAGCCTGGCAAATGCAGCGGCACCGAAGCCTCAGGACAACCAACCTTTTGTAGTGAGAGAAATAACAAAAGAGCCGAACGTTGGTAACGGGCCAGACAGTTCATCTAAAAAGGACAGTTCTAAAGCAATAGCCCAAACAACAGGCAGCAAAAATGAGCCTTTTGTATTGAAAGAAACGATCAATGCAAAGGCTAAAACAGCCGATGCAAAAGACAGCGCCGATAGAGCTTTAACAGCCAAAAAAGAAGAGCCTAAGCCTGTTGCATCAAACAATAAGCCTCTGAATGAGCCATTCGTTGTAAAAGAAGTGACCAACGAACAGTCAGGATCGCCCGTGGTGAGCAACGACGCCAGCGGCAAAAAAACATTGCCCTTTACGGTTCAGCCGCAGGACAAACCGGTTGTTGTAAAGGAACAATTGAAAGCAGATAACAAAACGGCCAAAAAAGATAATATCACCGTTCAGCCGAAGAACGAACCTTTTGTGGTTAAAGAACTGCCGAAAACAGATGGCAAAGCAGCCTCTTCCACCGCAACCGATAATACCAGCGATCAAAAGACGCTGCCCTTTACCGTTCAGCCAAAGGAGGAACCAGCTGTGGCAAAAGAACTCCCTAAAACAGATAATAAAAATCAGCCTAATACTGCCGTTAATAAGCCCGATTCGTCTAAAACCGCCCCCGCTGCAGTGAAGGAGGATAAGCCTTTTGTGTTAAAAGAAACGATAGCCGGCAAAAAAGAACAGCCAGGTAAAACTACCACCGTGCCAGTACCTGCTGCAACTGGAGTTACTTCTTCCATTTCCATTAAAAAAACATTACAGCGCAAAAGCATTGATGGCATTGAGCTGATTTATGTGGATGAAGGCGCAAATGGCGCTAAAGACACGATCCGCATCCTTATACCGGCGGAGAAATAATTTTCGGCAGGTACCACCATTGTTTTGCCCAGAAATAACCGTTCTTTTTGCTGACGGGAATGCTAAAACCCCTATTTTTGCAGCCCGTTTTAAAGTTGAATCATTCGACTTTAAATGCTCTGGCGAGGTAGCTCAGTTGGTTAGAGCGCAGGATTCATAACCCTGAGGTGATGGGTTCAATTCCCATCCTCGCTACAGAAAGGTTCCTCTTGGAACCTTTTTCAATTATTATGACTTACACCGTATATGTTCTTTACTCCGAGAATTTTAACAAGCACTATACAGGCTTTACATCCAATCTTTCTGAAAGGTTACATTCTCACAATGAATACGGCAATGACTGGACTGCCAGGTATAGACCATGGAAGCTGATTTTCGCTAAAGATTTTGGAGAAAAAACACAGGCAATGGCTTACGAAAAATGGCTGAAGTCTGGCGTTGGCAGAGCGTTTATCAAATCAATTCCACATTAAGCTGGATTCTTATCCGCCGCGGCGGAGATGGGTTCAATTCCCATCCTCGCTACAGAAAGGTTCCAGTGATATGGGACCTTTTTTTGTTGCCATGCATTTATACAACACCATATAGTTTTTCTTTCAACGCTTCAAATTGCTCCTTATGTTTATCAGGATTTTTTTCTTTTAACTTTTGAAGATTTTGCAATTTCCACTTGATGGATGGAAAATGCTGAAAATCATAGATGCTCCAATCGGGGGTTGCATTTTTGACACTTAATAAGAACTCCCTATCCTTGTCGGTCAAATGCTCATGAATCTTTGCAACGAGGTTTTTCCTTACACATTCGTATTCCTCGTAACTGAATTTTTCATCCGTCATCCCCGAGAACTGATTGGCGAGCGTAGATTGCTGATCCAGAAAATTAGGCGTAATAACTTCGTGGATCGGTCTGTCACTGCAAAGCAAACAAAGCAAAAACCCTTCTTTTATTTCTTGACTGAATCCTTCCTTTTCCAACAAATACTTTACATCGAATAAGTCGCGTGGATGTTGGCGGTCGAGAGCTGCAACGATCTTTCCACCGAATAGCTGTCCCATCGAAACAACAGGGATTGAGCAAAATGCCTCAAACTCATTCTGCGCTTTTTCACACAAAAGCATTTCTTTCGGCTCCGTCAAAGCTCCCCTGTTGACCAGATTGACTTCGATTTTTATGTCAACCTTGTTTGCTGAAATTTGCAATTTTCCTGTATCCAACCGTGGCGTGATGCGTACATTGGGTGTAACTTTTTGAATGTTTGATCTTATTCTTTCGAGTGCTTCTGTTATTTGTTTTATAGAAATGTTCCTGTCTTCAATCGGTATATAGGTAAGATCAATATCGACAGACAATCTCGGCATATCACGAACAAAAAGATTAATCGCAGTGCCACCATGAAGCGCAAAGCATTTTTCCTTGGCGACCTCCGGCAATACTGTCAATAATAACGCTACCTGCTGCCTATATACTTTTTCCATACTCTGCCAGTTCTCTCGGAACGGTTATTCCGTATTTATCAACTAATACACCGTTTTTAACGATGCTGCGTTTTCCTTTTCCCAAATCCACATTTTTGAAATCAAGATGCTTTACCCAACTATGGTCGGCTTTCTCAGCCATATAAAGAAACAATCGTTTTACTTTTATCGACTGACAGCTTTCAAGTAAGGTTTGGACCTGTTTGGGCAGAAGATTATTCAAACCTTCCATAAGTTCAAAGCACTCCATGAGTTCCTGTTTTTGAGGAGCCAGATATAAACACTCCATGATTGCGCGGGCAGCTCCAGAAACTTTTATCGAAAAACTTTTTACCTCAACTTCCGTAAGTCCTAAATCGGCCGGAAGAAAGGAGGTTTCATAGTAATCAGGCTTCACACCCCAATCATGTTTTTTAAACCAGGCAGGAAGTTTATCGCCGCTACTGCCGAACAAAACCACTTTATTGGCAGCCAATTCCAAATAATGGGCTTTGCCCAATAATGAAAGGGCTGTGCGTCCCCCTGGATGAATGGTTAATCCGGCCTGGCTTTGTAAGGCATAGATAGCTCCCTCATAACCTACCCTGTCTTCTGTGCGTATAAGCGCGCCTTTGCCGATAGACTGTAACCATTTCGTCTTCCGATAATGCTTTTGCAGGTCAATGCTATATCCTTGCTTAGCAAGCCAAGACGACAAAAGGACAATACCTGAAGGATGTTCCTGAAGAAGCCGGTTTATTTTCGTTTTATTTACAGTAGCCATACTACCTTTATATCACCTCTTTTAAACTAATTCAACCGAATAGTTTATAATTACTCTTTCAAAGGTAGTAAAACTACCTTAATTAAGCATATTTTAAACTTGTCCAATCTATTCAACCAACGAGCTTTAAATGTAAGGCATGCTCTTAAACCAATCGGTTAAGCCTCCGCTATTGGCAGGTCTGCGATAACCAGTAAATCCTGAACGATCTAACTACGAAGCCCCAATTTTTTGGGTCTTTCCTATTATATTCTCAGGAATTGTTCCCTGCACCTTCTTACAAATTCTCCTAACGTTTACCACTAGCTGCCATTTCTTTGTACATTTAATCATAATCTTATTTCATGCAGCGCTGTTTGTACTTTATCCTGTTAAAAGTATTATTGGTGCGGGCGGCTGCAACCATGGCACAAACTCCCGATAGCACGGTGCATACAACTGCCGCTGATGGGCATATAGCCAAAATGAACGATTACCTTTCGCTGAAGCTGAGCCTCAGCGACAATGTGGAAGGGTTCGTAACCAAAACCAGCGCTGTAAAATACGATCTCAGACCAAACGACAAAACTGTTGTAAAGCTCTCCTTTAACTACAGGTTCATATCGTTTGCCATAAGCACTACACCCAAATTTATTCCCGGCAATAACGACACTGAACTAAAAGGAAAGTCTAAGTATACCAACTATGCACTCAGCTTTACTTTCAATCATTGGGTACAAAGCCTAGCATATACGAGGCAAAAGGGCTATTATCTGGAAAACACAAGAGACTTTCGCACCGGCTGGAGAGAAGGAATAGATCCATATGTGCAGTTTCCCGACCTTGTATACCATTCCTTCCAGGGGCAGACGGCTTACAAATTCAATAAAAAATTTTCATTTAATGCGCTCAGCGTGCAAACCGAGCGTCAGCTAAAAAGCGCTGGCACACTTATGCCGTTTGCGGGTTACCGTTATTATATTGTAGACGACAGGCATCCTTTAACCGCGCAGGGGCAGGCGCAAAAAAGCAATAATGTTGAAGCCATGCTTTCGCTGGCCTATTTTTACACGCTTGTTATTGATCAACGGTTTTACTTATCGGCCGGTCTAGCTCCGGGTGCGGGCTACATCTTCACCCGTTTAAGCACTCGTACCCTAACCGAAAATTATACCTCGCATTATTCCAATCCTATATACAGGCTGGAAGGTAATATTGCACTAGGGTATAACGCTCCACGCTTTTTTGCAGGAGCGCAAGTAAATGCATCGTCGGTATTTTACAGCAGGAGAAAAGTGACGAATGTTATTGAAAACGAAAGAGCATCTTACCAGTTGTTGATCGGCTATCGCTTTGTTGCTCCGAAATTTTTTAAAACCCTGCTCGATAAAGCAGAACAAAAAGGGAATGAACTGCTGCAGACATTATAAGCAGAGCAGTTGCTATTTTAACGCCATCCTATGTATGCACCGAACAAGGGTAAACAACCCGCTGAATATTAAACCAACTACTGTGCAGTATATATCTAAAAAAGCATTTCATTTTTCCGGGTTTATTTTCGCCTGCATTATCTGCATGCTATGTATGGGAGCTTCTGCCACTGCGCAGCAACAGGACACTACACTTCAACCATCTGCAACAACCGATACTTCATTTGCCGGCAAGATCATCAAACTCAGGGAAGCCGGCATTAAAGAAGCGCAGAAAAGCATCCAAAAGTTTAAAAACGACCAGGATGCATTGAGACAGGAAGAGCTGGTGGAAAACATTAAAGCCACTACCGAAAAAGCAAAAACCTACCTTAAAAATATCGACACTGCCCGGACTGCCAGGGAACTTGAAAAGATCAAAAAATGGAGCGAAATTACCGGCGATGGTGTTTTTTTTAACGAAGGAACAGCCCAAACCTATCGCAACCTTACCACCACAGGCAATATACTGAAAGAACTTTTAAACAGGGTGGATGCGCGTAAAAGCCAGATAGATAAATATGAAAGAGACCTGCTTAACTTCCGATACAGGATAGATTCTCTTACTGCAGATACCACGTTGTATAATTTTCCAACCGACTCCGCCATACTGATTCAATACCTTCAAAAGCTGGTGATAGCGGTGCGTTCTATCAACCCGGCAGACAGTGCGCTCACCCGGGCCATTGCGCAGGTACGCATCCTTCAAACCAATATTAATACGCAGGAATACAGGTTGCGTACCAGCCTGGAACAGATCGACGACTACCAGCAAAAGCTTTCCGGCGAGATCTTTAAAAGAGAATTTGCCAATATCTGGGGACCGCAGGCGCATGCAAGGCCGTTTGACGATATACTTACTGTATCGTTTACCAAAGGAGTATTTGTGCTTTGGTTTTATGTGCAAAACAACCCTGTCCGGATATCATTATTATTTATCCTCGTAATTGCGGCTACTGTTTTTTTAAGATCGCTCAGGAATCTGTTGGTACAACAAGCACTTTTGAAGCACGACTTTGCCGGGCAACTGGTATTGCGGCATCCCTTACTTTCTGCCATCATCCTTGTATTCAACCTTTTCCAATTCGCGTTCAGTGATCCGCCTTTTATTTTCAACGCCATACTGTGGACCACATCAGCCATCTGCCTCACCTTTGTATTCAAAGGTTTTATTACTCGCTATTGGATGCGCGTATGGCTTATCATGTTCATCCTGTTTTTACTGGCTTGTATTAACAATTTAGCATTGCAGGCTTCAAGACCGGAGCGATGGGCAATGTTATGTCTTGCATTTACGGGACTTGTAGCGGGCAGTTATATTTTAATAAAGGGTCGTCGCACTCAATTGCGTGAAAAGCTCATCCTGTATTTTATAGGACTGGCGGTATTGCTGGAGCTGTTATCCATCATTGCCAATGTTTCCGGCAGGTACAACCTGTCTAAAACATTGCTCATAACCGGGTATTTCAATGTGATCATCGGTATTTTATTTCTCTGGACGATTCGGCTGATCAATGAAGGGCTGGATCTTGCTTCCAGTGTATACACAAAACAGGAGAGCAAACTTTTCTATATCAATTTTGACGTTGTCGGAAAAAAATCTCCAAGGTTATTATACGCGCTGCTGATATTGGGCTGGTTCATATTGATGGGCAGAAATGTGTATGCTTTCCGGTTACTTACCGATCCGCTCAAAAACTTTTTTTATTCCGAAAGAACCATTGGCAGCTATTCCTTTACCATTAGCAACCTGCTTATCTTTTTTATTGTTGTTTCGCTTGCCGTTGTTATCTCAAAAATCGTTTCCTTTTTTGCATCAGACAAGCACCCTGTTGGTACAAGTGTGCCCCAGGAAAGAAAGCCCGGTCTGGGAAGCTGGATATTGTTGATAAGAGTAACCATTATAACGCTGGGGTTGTTGCTGGGGCTGGCTGCATCGGGCTTCCCGATGGATCGTATTACAATTGTGTTGGGTGCACTGGGACTGGGCGTGGGACTTGGGCTGCAAACCCTGGTAAACAACCTGGTAAGCGGGCTTATCATCGCTTTTGAAAAGCCGGTAAACGTAGGTGATGTGGTGGAAATATCGGGGCAGGCGGGTACCATGAAATCAATCGGGTTCAGGAGCAGCATTATCACCATATGGACAGGTGCAGACGTGGTCATTCCTAACGGCGACCTGCTAAACGCTCATCTTATAAACTGGACACTCGGTGGCGGCAAACGCAAGCTGGAACTGGTTGTGGGCATTGCTTACGGAACAGATTTGAATAAGGCAAGAGAAATTATACTGGCAATATTGAACGAAGAGGAAAAAATACTCAAACATCCCGCACCTGCCATCCTGTTTCAGCAATTTGGCAATAGCTCAATTGATGTACAGATTTTATTTTGGGTACGGGACTTTCGGGAAGGGCTACCCGTAAAAAGCAATGTGATTATGGGCATAGATCAGGCGTTTAAAAAAAATGGCATCGTTATTCCCTTTCCTCAAACAGATATACATATCATTCCGCCGGCGGTTGCCATCAACAATACCTAAACGATGCTGTGGTCGCCTGTCTGGCAAACAACAAAACTTCAATGATAATATCAACGTATTGTCTTTCCGGAAACACTTTATGGCTAACTTAGTAACAACCTCATCCGGCATTGGATTGTTCTTCATATTTGAAATTAAAAGATCAACGCATGAAATACCTTGTTGTTACAGCTTTGCTTTTAATACACGCTTTCGTAACTGTCGGTCAGTCTACACAAAAACCACCTTTGCATGGCAAAAACTGGATGGCTATTACCGGAAAACCGTTGGCGGCAACAGCGGGCGCTTCCATATTTCAAAAAGGAGGCAATGCAATAGATGCAGCCTGTGCTATGTTGGCTGCCACCTGCACCATGTGGGATGTGTTGAGCTGGGGTGGAGAAACGCAGGCTTTAATATACAACCCTAAAACGGGAAAAGTAATTGGCATCAATGCATTGGGAGTAGCTCCTACAGGCGCCACACCGGCTTTCTTTAAAAATAAAGGAATGGATTTTCCGCCGGAATACGGACCGTTGGCGGCGGTTACTCCCGGTACACCCGGCGGCATTTGCACGATGTTAGCCGAATACGGCACAATGAGCTTAAAAGATGTATTGGAACCTGCCATGCAAATGGCCGCCGGCTATCCTATAGAAGCGCAAACTGCTAACGGAATTGAAAGGAGCAAGAACAGGATAAAAGCGTGGCCTTATTCCAGCAAGGTGTTTTTACCACATGCAGGCGAAGAAAGAGAGGCGCCGGAAGCGGGGGAAATTTTTGTGCAGCAAGACCTGCTGAATACGCTGCAAAAAATGGTGGAAGCAGAACAACAGGCACTCAGGAAAAAGAAAAACCGGAAGGAAGCCATATATGCTGCATACGACAGATTTTATAAAGGTGACATTGCAACAGAGTTTGTGCGCGGCTGCCAGGAACAGGGCGGCTTAATTACAAAAGAAGATCTGGCTAACTGGAAGGTGCGGGTAGAAGAGCCTGTGAAAGTAAGTTATAAGGGAATAGATGTTTACAAACTGTCGCAGTGGACACAAGGTCCTATGTTGCTGCAATCGCTCAACATTCTTGAGAATTTTGACCTGAAAAGCATGGGCTACAACTCTTCCAACTATATTCATACAGTTACGCAGGCTATGCAACTGGCTTTTGCAGACCGTGATTTTTATTACGGCGATCCTTACTACCCACCTGCTGAACCAATGCAGGGGCTGCTTTCAAAAGCGTATGCAAAACAAAGAGCTGCACTCATCAACCCCCATAAAAATATTGCCGACGCTGCACCTGGCGATCCCTATTACTTTGAAGGGAAAACCAACCCTTTTATTGAAATACTTAAAAAAAGAGGGGTCTCCGGCGATACAGCCGGTATACAAAAGCCTGGCAGCAGCACTCCGGCCCACGATGCCATATCGGTTAACACTGCAGATGAAGCTGAATACCAGGACAGGTTGTGGAGAGGCACCACATCGGTACAAGCGGCAGATGCGGAAGGATGGGTAGTATCGGTTACGCCCAGCGGCGGCTGGATACCTGCCTGTATTGCAGGCAATACAGGGGTTGGTATGAGCCAGCGCATGCAGAGTTTTGTATGCGACCCGGCGCTTGATCCTTTTAATGTGGTTGAACCCGGCAAACGACCAAGAGTAACGCTTACGCCTACACTCGCTTTAAAAGACGGCAAGCCTTACCTGTCATTCGCTGTTCAGGGCGGAGACACACAGGAACAAAACCTTTTACAGTTTTTTTTAAACGTTGTGGAATTTGGAATGACAGTGCAGGAGGCCACGGAGGCCGCCAATGTTAACACAGATCAGCTATGGCTGTCGCTTGGCGGAGTAAGGAATGCAGACCGCAGGCCACGTGCAGGCCGGCTGTTGGTAAACAACAATACTCCTACATGGACGAGGAAGGAGCTGGCGCAAAAAGGCTATATCCTTACTTATGCCGAAAGAACATCTGGCCCCATCAACGCCATTTACTTCGACCGGAAACATCAAACCCTTTGGGGCGGCAGCAGCAACCATGGAGAGGATTATGGAATTGCATGGTAGGCTTGTGATTTTTTGCTTTCTAAAAAAGCATTACACCGATGCACCATTACCTGAAAGTAAAAAAAGCATTGGCAGTAAAATTCCAGCAAAACACAACCGCAATGGCTATCGCCTTGCTCACATAAAAGTTAATTTTTTTGGTTTCGTTAAGATAATACAATACCCATGTATTAAATCCTAACCCAACCACACTTACAGCAGCAAATACCAGGAATTGCCTGGCAACATGCGGATTGTGATTTTCAAAAGTCCATACGCGGTTAAGCAGGTAATTGCTTATAACAGCCGTGGTAAATCCAATGCCATTGGCAATAAATTTATTCAGCTTCAACTTTTCTTTGCACAGCCAGGTAATTGAAAAATCAACCACAATACCGCTGATGCCTACAAGTCCAAACCGAAATATTCTTCCAAGCAAGTCTGCCATACGTCAGCTATTTATCAAAATCAGCAACATGAGAGGAGTTTCCTGCAATACCAGGATACGTTACCTCAACAAGATAACGCGTTTGAACGGTTTTTGCGCGGGTGGCATGATTAATGAATTTTCCTGTTAGCCGGCTGGCATGAAAAAAGGGAAATGGCTTCGTATCCGCTATAGAAAAACCTGCGTGGCGCAGGCTATCGAGACCGGCTTTAGTAGTGTAGATTGCCAGTGGGTACTGAACAGCATGCTGTTTTAATTTCTGAAGGTTTCCATACACAATGTTCTTATTGATATAAAAATGGAAGGAATGGGATATGCCATCAAATACCGCGGCATGTGAAACGTTTTTGTCGTTTTGATTAGAATAACGGGCAGCGTTACTTCCACTTTGAAACTTTAATAAGGAGGGATAGAAAAACAGGTTTACGAATAAATATATGCCCGAAGCGGCAACGAAGGTTTTTCCCAACACATTAGGAAAGGAACGTTTCCTGAATGCGAAAACAACAACGGCTACAACCAGCAGGGCAAATACAACCGAGGCAATGAAATTTTCGGGTCGGTAAAAATAAATCAGCACTCCCATTACCAGCACTAACAATCCTGCAATGCAATATTGTACCGCGCGCAACACACTTATGGTTTTAATACCGGTTATTTGATACAGGTATTGTGCAATGAGGATACAGAAAAAAGGAAATAAAATATTGAGGTAATGCGGCAATTGAAACTTAGACAATGAAAAGATGAGCAGCATAACAATGCTGGTACCAACCGTTATATACTCACGCCTGAACACCGACGATCGTTTTACAACCTTGCTGTATAAAGACAGATAAAATAAAACAGACCAGGGCAGCAAGGCCCATAATATGGTATGCAGATAAAAGAAGGGATCGCCGCTTCCTTTTATGGGACCGTTATTAAAGAACCGGCCAAACTGGCTATCCCAAAAAAAGAATTTTAGTCCCGATACATTGGTTTGCCCGAACACAACTTTTTCGGGATGCATATCAAACTGCACATACAAACAATACAGTTCGGGAAAAGTAAATACGCCTGTTAGCAGTATGGCCACATACCATTTATAATTTGCAAACTGGCGCCATTGTTTTTTAAGTGCCCATTCAACAATAAATCCTGCGCCAATGCAGATAACCACAAACGGGCCTTTGGTCATTACCGCCAATGCAGCCAGCAGCGAACCTGCTATTATGTGCCATGTAAATTTTTGCTGACCGGATGCAATGTAAAAATGATACACGCTGCCTATTATAAAGCCCGTTAAATAAGGCTCTGCACGAACATCGTTGTTGGAGATAACCAGGTGTGCCGCGGTAAGGTAAAACAATACACTCAACCTTGCTATGCCGGCATTGTACGCCTTCCGCGCAAACAGGTAAGTATAAACGCTACCCATTGCCCAGCAAACAAAAGCAGGAAGTTTATATGCAATGGTATTGATGCCAAACAGCTTAAAGCTGATGGCAGCCAGCCAAAATGGCAAATGCGGTTTATCGAGCCAATCTTCGCCGCCAACTTTCAGGTTTACAAAATCGCCGCTGAGGGCAATTGTTTTTGCAATACTGGCGTACAGCGTTCCATCTGAGTCGAGAATGGTAATGAATAAGCCACTGGCATTTACAATGATACCAATAATTACCAGCCATTTAAACCACTGCCCGAGCCATGTATCCCATTGAGGATTTGCAGATACCGGAAATGCTGTATTCGTTCGTATATCCATATTCACATTAGTTTTTCAAAAGCAGGCATTAGCATCGGGATATATCAAACAATTAAGTTTGACAGGTGCGTAAATGTAAAGAGAAAAAAATAATCCGGTTTTACAAATTACCTAATTGTTAAGATAAGTGGGTTTGGAGTTTGAAGTTTGGAGGTTGAAGGTTGAAGTTTGGAGTTTGGGTTTGAGGTTAAACTATAAAAAGCTAACACCCGATAACTGAGGGCTAAAAGCTGATAGCTTTACTAATTGAGCTTAGGCGCGGTTACCGGTGCATCTGGTTTTATCGTTCTGCCCGGCTTTCCGGAAGCATCGAATGTTTTAAGAAGAACAGGCGCGGTTACCGGAACGGGACTGTTGTATACAGGCGATTGCAGAGTAGGTTCGGTTCCATCCATTGTATAATGAATGCTGATGCCCGGCAACGATACATTGGCTTTCAATTGTCCCGCTTCAATGATGGCGCCTGCCGGTGGCACCCGGTAAGCATATCCGCCATTTATTTTTGCGAGCTTCGGAAATTCTTTTTGAGCAATGGTATTGGCAAACCGGTTCCAGTCTTCGTCAATTTCTTTTATCCTTTTCTGGCGGTTGCTTTCTGTTTCCCACCTGCGTTCAGGCGACCATGCGCTTTCTGCAAAACCCAGCAGTTTCGGCAGCATGTAATATTCCACCATGTCTCTTCCCTTAATCGTTTCACCCCATAACTGCGCTTCCAGTCCTATAATATTTTTTCTTGCTTCGGGGCGTAATGCCTGCAATGTAGCACCCGCCTGGTCAAAATGCATTTCATCGCCCATAGAGCCGCGGAATGTTGTGTTAAACATATTATACGGTGCAAACACATATGCATTTTTAGTGTCGATAAATCCTGCCCAATACAAACCGGGTTCTTTGGGATCGTTGTTGTATGCCAGATCGAAATAAAAATTAGATACATTGCAAAGCACAATGTTGTAGCCCGCATTGGCAAGCTGGTAACCCAGATCAGGATAATCGAACAGGTTGTTCCAGATATAGGGAACTACCTTCTTATTAGCGAATTCAGGATTGGGGATGTATTTACCGGCCGCGTCTTTCAGCAAAGCCACTTCTTCCCAGCCATGTACCGCCAGCTTTCTTTTCTCCATTCTTTTCAGCAACTCACGAAAGAAATAGGTTTGCAGGTTTTTAGGATCTTTAATGTCCGGATTTTTTTTCATCAGCTCCAAAGCCTCCGGCGATTGAGTCCAGGCACCTTCCGCCACCTCATCTCCTCCCGCATGAAAAACATCCATAGTTAATCCCGCTTCCTTATACATTTTATCAAACTCGTCTACCACCTTTTCATAAAACCTGTAGGTTGATTCGCGGCTTACATTCACCACATTGTCTTTGTACATCTGTGCCGACAAATACACCGATTTATCCGCCGGGTCTACCAGCCGGTATTCATTTGCCTCGGCTTCCTTTCCTTCTTTCATCAGGCGTTCGTAACGCGCTTCCATCGATTTAATAGCGGCACGTGCATGCCCCGGAAAGTTCAGCTCGGGAATGATTTTGATGTGCCGCTGGTTTGCATACTTCAGTAATTCAATAAAATCTGCGCGGGTATAATAGCCGCTTCCGTTTTTGTTTTTGGCTTTTGCAAAAGGTCCCGAGCCATAGGCCGGATGCAGCGCCGCCACTTCTTTACTGCTTACATGCTGCCGCTGAGCACCAACCTCGGTAAGCTCCGGCAAACCGGGTATTTCAACACGCCAGCCTTCATCTTCGGATGTGTATAACAGCAGGTGATTGATCTTATATCGCGCCAGCACATCCAGTATCCTGAGCACCGTTTCTTTTGTTTGAAAATTACGGCTTACATCGAGGTGTACACTCCTGAAACCAAACCGCGGAGCATCGTCAATATGCACAGCCGGAATATTTACATTACTGGTTTTGCCAAGATAGTTGGAAGTAGGTATAAGCGCCAGCAAACTCTGGATGCCATAAAAAACGCCCGCAGCATCGTAGCCTGTTATTGCAATGCCTTTTTCGTTGATGGCTAACCGGTAGCCCTCGGGGCGTTTCTCCTGCACGGCAGTGGAATCGATCAGCAGTTGAATGGCATTGTCGGAAGTCTTATCAGAAACCGGAAGACTGAGCCCTGTAATTTCTTTGAGATATTGCGCCAGTAATCCAGATTCACCTTTTAATGCCTCATCAGCCACAATTTTTGTATCGGCTTTCAGTGCGAAAGTGCCATTACCAGATGTGTAGTGCAACGGTGTGGGTATAACGGGCAGCAATTGATCTGGTTTCAAAACAGACATCCCCGCATTTTCCCAATATGTTTTAGCAGCCGAGGCAGCTACTTCTTTGTCTTGTTTGCCACGCAGCAGTTGCTCTTTACGGGTAAATGGAAGGAGTGTATAGTTTTCAATTTCGGCAATCTCTTTTTCCTTTCCATTATCATCATAATATACAATGTACATTCCCAGGGGTCCATCGCTTTCTTTGATCACAGCGCCCTGCGCTTTGTACAATACATCGGCAGAGTCGCCCGGCGCCAGGCTGAAACCCGGATTGGGATACAGCCGGAACCAATCGCCATTAATATGTTCGAGTGTAGCTTTTTGATTAGGGGTTTTGATAACAGGACTGGGAGCGATGGAAAAAAACAATGCCCAGTTCTTATCTGTAAGCGCTCTCTTGTCGTGATTGATCAACCGGAAGCGGGCAGTATAGCCTGTTCCAGAATCGGGAAAATTGCTCATAAGCTCCCACCTTACAGCCAGTGCTGTTTTAGCGCTTTCACTCACATTTTCCGTTCCGGATTGACAGGAGAAAAAGGCAGCTATGCAAAAAAACAAGCTTATGCCGGGGATTGATCGCTTCATGAGTTTGGTTTTAAGGTGGCAACTATCGCCATAGGAGAAGGAAGATCCGGAAAAATACTGAAAACGAGGGAAGAAATGTATGGGCGATACGAGGCACGCCATATTAGTAGAGACAAGGCATGCCTTGTCTCTACTAATATGGCGAGGGGCTTACAGATGTCCACCCGCCGTCTACCACCAGGCTTTGTCCGGTAATGTGGCGCGATGCGGGGGAAACGAAGAACAATGCCGCATTGGCTATATCCTGAACAGAGGCAGGCCTTCCCATGGGGGTGATCCTGCTCCAGGTTTTCACATAGTCGGGGTCGTTAGTGGTACGCTCGGTAAGAGTGGCACCGGGCGCTATGGCATTTACCGAAATATTATACTCCGACAGCTCCACCACCAGGTTTTTAGCCAGCATTTCAAGTGCCGCTTTGGTCATGCCGTAAGCAGCGAGGTTTTTGTGCGCCTGGTGCCCGGTAACCGAAGACATGAGTAAAATACTGCCACCGCTTTTTTGGGTGATGATTTGTTTGGCTGTAGCCTGCGCCAGCAAAAAGCTGCCACCCAGGTTCAGCTCCATTACCTTGTACAACGATTCTGCGGGATAAGTAAGAAAATCACCAAAAAGCGTTATGCCCGCATTGGCTATGGCAATGGTGAGCTTACCGAACCGGGTAACCGCAGTTTTTACCATGGAGTCTATACACGAAGCCGTCGACACATCGCCCGGAACCGATACGCAGTTGTATCCCTTTTTTTGTAAAACTGTAGCGGCATTATCCGACAGTTGTTCATCCCTGTCGTTCAGCACCACCGATGCGCCGGCAGCGCACAATTGGTTTGCAATTTCAAAGCCTATTCCTTGTCCTGCGCCTGTAACTATAGCTACTTCGTCCTTTAAATGTAACATCGCCTTTGTATGTTTTGGGTTACAAGTTACGGGTTTCAAGTTGCAGGAACGGACATCCTGCATCCTGCGCCCAGTAACTTGTAACATGTAACCTGCATCCTATTTTTTTAATGATGAAAGATACTCGAGCAAATCGGCCAACTCCTGCGCAGACATCGACTGGTGCAACGCCGGCATAACAGAAGCTGGTAATTTTTTTTGAGTCTTTACATCAGATAATTTCACTTTTTCTGATTTACCACCTGGGTATTTTAACTCGATCTCCGATTCTGACTTACTTGAAATGATGCCCATCAGCACATTTCCATCTTTCATTGTTATTTCCCAGTTTTCGAAGCCAAAACTAATGCCTGCCGAAGGATTAACAATGGCTTCGAGCAATGCTTCTTTAGGAAGCTTGTCGCCAATTTCGGAAAGCTTCGGCCCAAAATCGGTACCAACTCCTTTTACCTGGTGACAAATAGCACAATGTGTGGCAAAGATTGCCTTGCCTTTTGCGGCATCTCCTTTTAAAGCAAGTACTGCATTTTTATCGAAAGCTTTTTTGGCTGTGCTGTCTTTAACAGCCCCGGGTAAAAAAGTAGCAGCTTCTTCCAATATGTTGGGTGATGTTCTTTCCGGCACCAGCCCGTGTACAAACGCAGGTACCAACTCCTGTGGTATTTTGTTTTTGCGCAGCATTTCCATTCCATGCATCATACCTACCCAACTCTTGGGCAGCTGGTCGGCAGCAATAAGCCGTTGCTCTTTACCATAGGCTGGAGTGGTGATGATTGTTTTCAGCATTTCCATCGAAGTATTGCCGGCCCGGCCCATCGAGCGGAGCAGCTTGTTGCTTTGCACGGTATCCTTTCCGGTAAGTATAGCTTTTACTGTTTTTTCTCCGCCAAAATTCAAATACATTTTGAGTGCATCTGTTGCCAGGTCTTCGCCTGATTTTTCCATTACCAGCTTCAATAATCGCGGCTTTTCATTAACCATATTGTATTGCATCACAAGATCGAGGAAACTTTTGCTGCCATATACCGAATCGAGCACCAGCTTCAATGCCTTGCGTGCCACAGCAGATTTGTGCACATCTTCAGGTTGAAGATGGTGCAGTACCAATGCATCGAGTTGAATATTTTTTGACTGGTTGTCTTCCAGCATCTGTAAGAGCAGCTTCGTCTTCAGCGGATCTGTATTAAAGTCAAATGCACGGAAATACCGTTGTCTTGCTTTCCAGTCGGTCGTTTCATCCATCGCCAGCGATGCAAGCAAGGGCAGCGTGGTTTTAGACCGTGCGCGCCAGATAATGTCTTTACCCTCGGGAGTTTTGGCAACATCTGCTTTCTTTTGTGCGTACGCTTCAAAAAAACGGTCCCACTGTCCGTCGGCTCCAATACCCAATGCTTCGAGGTACCACCTGTCTTTGCCGTCGTATTGCAATGCGAGTTGAGCCCATAAGGTTGCAGCATCCACAGCTTTGTTATGATGTAACGCTAACGCGCACTCGCGCCTTACCTGAGGGTCGGCGTCGTTCACCAGTTTACCTACCGCACCCAAAACATCAGCGTTCAATTGGCGTGCAGCCCTCAAACCCATCATTTTAAAATCGGCATTGTTGCTGGTAATGGCTTGTTCAATATATTTTTCACCGCCTTTTATTTTTACCAACACCCAAAATGCTCTAGCGCGCATGCGTGGACTGGCGGAAGCGTTGTTCCACAATTTTTCGAGTTCAGGAATGGCTTTATCACCCATTTCCTGCAAGGCCAACCACGCATGCCGCCTGACAGCCAGGTTGGGATTTTGCAATGCGTTTACTGCACCAGACGGTGAAGTGTAGTCGAAAGCTGGAATTTTGTAAGGAGTATTTTCCGGTGCAATGCGATAAATGCGTCCGCGGTTTTTGTCGCCCATAGCATGACCACCTACACCGGGATCGTACCAGTCGGCAACAATCAAAGAACCGTCTGGCGCTACGCACACATCGGAAGGACGAAACCATTTGTCTTTGTCATTCTCGGCAATATTGATGATACCGGCTTTATATCCTGCTCCGTCTTTCGTTACAGGATAAGCGCGTACTACATTGTGACCAGGCTCGCAATGGATCATCTGGTTCTGAAAACTATCGGGCAATAGCGTTCCTTCATACACGATCATTCCCGTGGGCGATCCTGAACCGGTTTGCAGCAGGTTGGGTACCACTCCCGGATCGTTGAGATGCCAGTGACGGAAGGGAATGGAATCTTCCATATTGGTGCGTGCGGCTGACCACCCGGCACCGGTCATTTCATCGGTATAGCCGTAATTGCCGTAATCCATTACATAATTAATGCGCACGCCTTTATTGCCATCGTCGTCGTTATCACTTTGCCACATTCCTCCATAACTGTCTACCGCTACTTCGTAATTGTTCCTGAAATTGTGCCCCAGGCATTCTACCTGCGAACCATCGGGATTGCAACGGAACACCATTCCCTGCCGGTATTTCTTAGGTCCAATTTCTTCACCATCCTGGTCGAGAACAGTTTTACCATTTTTATCTTTCAAGGTTTTTCCTTCGTTACCAAAATTGAAATACAGCTTACCATCAGGGCCAAACGTAAATGTGTGCATACCGTGGTCGTGCTGTTCGCCGCCAACACCTTCAAATAATATTTCTTTTCGGTCGGCTTTATCATCACCGTTATCGTCGTACAATGCCCACACGTAAGGACTTTGCGAAACCAATACCCGGTTGCCTAATACGCAAACACCTAATGGTGCATTGATTTCCGGTCCCTGGTAAAATACTTTGCTGGTGTCTGATTTTCCATCACCGTTGGTATCTTCCAGTATGATGATGCGATCGCCGTCGGGATTGGTTGCGCTGTCTTTTCTTATAAGCGGCCTGTAATTGTATGCTTCGGTTACCCATATACGTCCGCGTTCGTCAATATCTATATTCGTAGGATTTTTGAGGAGGGGCTCAGTAGCTATCACTTCTGCCTTTAACCCGTTCGCAAGCATCAACCCTCTTAATGCATTTTCAGGCAATCGCTTTTGCTCTTCCGTAAGCGTAACTGTATCGGCAGCGTTTACTGACTGTTTGCCGGCACCGCCGGAGTTGCAGGAAAAGCTGACGATTATAAAGGGGCAAAGCAGCGAGGCCCATAATGCTTTTGTAGCTTCAGGAAAGAGGGAGTACTTCATATGAACGTTTCGTTTGAGATGTTTTGCAAAGTTGAAAGGTGAAAAGAGAAGAATATTCTTCGCTTTTCACCTTTTATACTAACTACTTATCACTTATCACTGCTTCAGCGCCGATTTCAAAAACTTCACTCCTTTTTCGGCAATATCTTCCTGCGAAGGTTCAAAATCGCGCCAGATAGAAGCAGCTTTGGCAATTACTTTAACCGCCGGAGTAAACGATTCAATCACTACACTCTTGTCATAACCTACTTCTTTTAATGCGGCGGCAATTTTTTGCCAGTTGATCTGATCGCCGCCCGGCGTACCACGGTCAGAGCCGCAAGCGTGGAAATGTCCCAGCTTTTTGCCTGCATGCAAAATGGCTTTGGCAGGATCTTTTTCTTCAATGTTCATGTGATAGGAATCAAGATGCACATAAATAGCATCGTGATTTACATCGTTTACCATCTGCACCGCCTGGGCCGATGTATTGATAAAATCTGTTTCGTAACGGTTCAAAGGTTCAATTGCAAGCTTGCGACCTTTGGAAGCCGCATACTCTGCGAGCGATTTAAGATGTTTTACCACTGTCGCCCATTGCTTTTTGTATTCTTCTTTTTCTACCGGTTCGGCACGACCAACCGATGAATACAAGGGGCCTATTAAAACAGGACAATCAAGGATCACCATTACATCCAACACGCTCTTAATATAGTTGATGGCATTTTGTTGTTGCGTTTCATCGCCACGCAAATCGCGGTCGGGACCCATGGCTGCACATATTGAGCCGCAAACCAGGCCATTGTCATCAAGTGCTTTTTTTACAGCTTTTGCGTCTATGTGGCTGGCGTCTTCCAATGCTATTTCAACAGAGTCGAAACCCCATTGCCTGAACTTAGGAAATAAGGATGTGCTTTCTGTTGTAAAAGGTGATGTGAACAAAAAAGTATTAACTCCAAAATTCATCGTTTCAAATTTTAAGTATAGTAAAATAAGTTTTAGCTATTTGATCTGTTCAAAAACAAATACTCCTTTTTTATTGCCAATGATGATGTCTACCAGCTTGTCTTTTGTAATATCCTGCACCACCAGGTTCAAACCCGCGCCGGAATTATCGTCTACAAGGTGCGGTATAAACTGAGGTGTTTTGCCGGGCTTCAGTTCAAACCAATACAGCACTGCGGGTTCTTCGGCTCCGGGATCGTGACCGTTGTGCGCATAATAACGCTTGCCGGTAATCAGGTCGGGAACACCATCCCTGTTTACATCGGTAAAAAATGTTCCGTGTGTTTGAGAGAAGGTTTTAAAAATTTCATGTTGCTTCCATGTTATATCATTGCCATTCTTCACCTGTTCGTGCCACCAAATGCCATAGTTGTGGGCAGATGCGCTTATCACATCGTTATCGCCATCTCCGTCTAAATCCATCACCTGCATTTGTGAGCATTCGGCACCAAGATCGGCTTTGTGGAATTTCCAATTAGGCTGCGTCCTGTCAACCGGCGCTTCCCACCAGCCTTCGCGAACGATCACATCTTTGCGTCCGTCTTTATTAATGTCGCCATAACCAAGCCCATGCGTAAACATGTGCGTGCTTTGCAAAGTATCGGAGCTGATTGTGTATGCCGTCCAGGCAGTATCTCCTTTTTTAGACGGCGATTTAACCCAGATATTTTTTTTAAGTACCGGGTCGTTACACAAAAGGTCCAATCTTCCGTCTCCATCTATGTCTACCATAGCCGGCGATTCATTGCCAACGTTCGGATACAGCAAATGTTCTTTCCAATGCCCGGCTTTATTTTTGGGATTTTCGTACCAATGTGTTGCTTTGCCCGGAAAGCCAACGCGGATAAAATCTACCCAACCATCCTGGTTAACATCCATAGTAAAGTTGAGAAAAGAATTGCCGTAGGTTTTGGTATCGTATTGTTCGCCGGGTATTATTTCATGCTTTTGCCAACTGGGTGCTTCAAACCAATAAGTGCCTGCCAGCACATCTGTCTTTCCATCCTTGTTTACATCGGCCACCGCAACGCCTTCGGATATATATTCGTTGGACAGAACGTGCTTTTTGAATTTTATTTCGGAGCTTTTACTTTGCGCGCAGGCAACAGAAAAAAAACAGGCGAATGCAGGAAGTAAGACTGCAATCCTGCTTGTACTAACGGAAAGGAATACTCTCTTTTTAGTAATGTTCATATCCAAGCTTTTAATACCCTCTGAATTACGGGGCTTAAATATATTCCATTTCAACTTAATTATACCTGAATGAACATTAAAATTTGCTGATTGCTGTAGGCTGCAAGGCAGAACAGTACAGGACGGCGCAAGTTATCGCAGTCGCCGAAAGCGACAACAAGTGCGTGTGAGGCGAGGACGCCTCACACAGCGAAAGGGCGAAAGATGCCTCACACAGCGAGGCGCCGTACCACTGCTGTACGACGTCTCAGACGTCGTACTTAATTATGTTCTTTCGGGACTATGTCCCGGCAACCGGGATTGAATCCCGGAAGAACATAACAGAAACGAAGTCGGGAGACTTCGTTCAGCAGTCTAATTCAACGCGGGTTCAAATGATTCCAGATCACGTCATACACCTCTGTAGCTTGCAATGCATGATTTTGCAAAGGAGCATCGGTGATCAGCACCGGGTGAAATTCTTTAGAGGTATTGACTGCCCCATGCGAACCTTTTACCAGCGTGGCATCGAGCGGAATAACATCCATTACATATCGCAACCCTGCTTTCTTCCTTAACAGTTTATATCCTGCGCGTGCCTTTGATGTCATGAATAATTCAACAGGATCGTAACCTGGTTTTTTATGAATGTCTACAACTCTGGCATAATCCGGCGCCACGGCATCGTCGAGCCAGAAATAATAGGTAAACCAGCTATCGTTGTCGGCCACCAATAGAAGATCGCCTGAGCGGCTATGATCGATATGATAATTTTTTTGTGCTTCGCTATCCAGCACCAATGCTACGCCGGGCAAACCAGTTACCAACTCCTTTACTTTGTTGAGCACAGACAGATCGTTGCAATAAATATGCGCTACCTGGTGGTCGGCCACTGCAAAAGCTTTTGAAGCACCGGCATCCAGCAATTCCAAGCCACGCTCTACGCGTATGCCCAATAAATTATGCTGGCGCAGCAGTCGATTGATATGAATGGGCTTTGAAACGTTTGTGATCCCATATTCAGACAGCAAGATGATGGAGGCTTTGCGGGAAGTGTAGTATTGAACCAACGCTTCCACGATTCCGTCAATTTCTTTCAAATGGGTGCTGATCTTTGAAAGATCATTGCCATATTTCTGCAAACAGTAATCGAGATGTGGCAGGTATATGAGCGTTAGAGTTGGATTGTATTTTTTGTCGGTATATACCGAAGCATCGGCTATCCATTTGGTAGAAGTAATATCTGCGCCAGGCCCCCAGAATTTAAACAATGGAAACTGGCCCAGTTCCTGTTGCAATTCATCTCTCAGCGAAGCGGGATGCGAATAGCAGTCGGGCATTTTGCGACCGTCGGCCAGGTAATTGGGACGGGGTGTAACCGAATAATCGGCGGATGAATACATATTGTACCACCAGAACATTTTGGAAACAGTAAAAGACGGATCTGCTTTTTTTGCACGTTCCCATATTTTTTCCCCCTGCACCAATTTATTGGATTGCTTCCAGAATTTTATTTCCGCATCTGTATCATCATACCAGCCGTTGCCTACTATTCCATGTTCGCTTGGCCATTTGCCAGTAATATAAGTCGACTGCACCGACGTTGTTACAGCAGGTAACATGGGCACTATTGTTTGTAAATGCCTTGTGCTGATATAATTTTTTAGGAAAGGCGTGTGTTCACCTATCAGCGACGATGATAATCCAACAATGTCTATTACTACTGTTTTTTGCATAATCAAATTTTAAGAAGCCCATCCCGGCCTTCCCGAAGGGAAGGAGACCTATGCACAAGCCACGCATCTCAAACTGGGTTGTGTTATTCTCAGGTAGTAACTCAATTACAGCAGAAACCACTGTATCAAAGGCTTCAAGTGATTTAATAAAATTTTCTCCGGATAACAATCATTAAATCGTTCCGCCCATACAGCAGTCCAAATCAGCAATCAGTAAATCAGCAATCAGCAATTTTCTCCAGCACCCATTTCATTTCCCGGATGATGGATTGTGTTTGCGGCAGCCGTATTTCTTCAGGCAGCACTTCCCATGTATAGGTTTCCACCTCGAGGTGTTGAGTAAACGGATTTTGCTGATGCAGTTTTAAAACGTCTTCAATGTCTTTTTGCGTAGATTGTAATACACCATACTCGTAAATGAAAACAGGCACATGAAAATGCGCTCTCCATTCTGCTACAGAAGGAGCATATGCATCCTGTATAGCTTCCGGTATGTCTTTATAACGAATCAACGCTCCCTCATTGGTGCGGGCAACCACCTGGTGCAAATAGGTGGATTCATTGAACTGTGAAAATGCATCTATTACTGGCTTCCTTCCAGAAACATCGGCATTCATATCCGCTTTCAAGGCCGCGCTGATCTGTATCTTGCCGGTTTGTATACCCAGTTCTTTCAGCTTTGCAATCATGTCAGCATGATCTTCATAGCTCACCGCAAAATGACAAACATCATAACATATGCGAATGTGCTCTTTAATGTGGTCTTCCGCCATCTGATCTGAAATGCTGTAAGTTTTGTTGAGATACTCAATGCCTTTTGGCAACAGCCAGCCGGTATACCATTCAAGAAATTCTTTTCCGTCACCCAGCAAACCATCGGGCTCCGGTTCAATATCAATATGAATGATTTTTTTTGTTGCCTGTTTTATCTGCATCAACTGGTCAACCACCTGCATAATATTGAGTGTGGCTGCTTCATATATTTTAGGCAGTTCATCATCATTGTGCCAATACCTGTATGTGAGCGGAGAAGTAGATATCCCTCCTTCCATTTCATCCGGCAACAGTTCTGTAAGTATTTGCGCCAATCGAATGGTATACTGTGTTCTTTCCCATGTAGTCCAGTCAGGTGCATGTACTTTGTCTTTTACCACCGTGTGGTGAAATCCTCCGTAGGGAAAGCCATTCATTGTAAAAACATAGCAGTCATTTTCGTTTAGCCATTGCCGGAATGCTTGTAGATTTTTCGGATCAGCAAGTTCCGTACCGGCTTCTGCTGAAAGTCTTAAACCTATGCCAAACGACTGCCGGGGAGCTATTTCTTTTTTGATGGCAGGCACATGCGTTTGCAGCTTCTGGAAATGTTCCGTCCAGCTCTCCCCCGCATGTATATTGCTGCAATAAGTAAGGTGTCCCTGCGATGTGATCATTGTTGTTTATTTATAAAACACATTGATGAAATCAGCTATGTACCAGCACCTGTGTTTTTAACCAGGCAGAAGCCTGCATTAGTAACGCGGCATCCAGTTCGTGCACTTCTTCTCCCCTGCCTATTGCCACCAGCAGCATGATGGTGAGCTTGCCGCCGAGGTGTTCCCTGAACTCGTTCAACCCTTTAAGCACCACACTTTCTTCGTTTTCAATTTCCATTAAAGGGTGGGTAACCGAAAAGCCGAGATCCTGCAGCAGCCTTACTATGGATGCGGCATCAGCCTCGCTGAGTCTGCCCGATACAAAGGAATAAGCGCTATCGAGCGCAATGCCCATTGCCACAGCCTCGCCGTGGCGGATAGTAAAGTGCGACAATTGCTCTACCTTATGCGCGCTCCAATGTCCGAAATCCAGCGGGCGGGAGGAGCCCATTTCAAACGGATCGCCGCTGGCTATATGTTCCAGGTGCAGTTGCGCGCACCGACGGATAAGGTATTGCATTGCTTCCATATCCCTGGCCGCTAATGCTCCTGCGTTTAACTGCAACCATTCAAAAAATGGTTTGTCTTTTATAAGCGCTACTTTCACTGCTTCTGACATTCCGGAACGCCATTCCCCGTCATTCAATGTAGTAAGGAAAAAGGAATCGTTGAAAACGGCAACAGGCGGAGCAAAAGTTCCGAGGAAATTTTTTTTGCCGCCGTGGTTAATACCATTCTTTACCCCTATACCCGAATCGTTTTGCGACAATACGGTGGTAGGTATGCGAATATGACGAATACCGCGGTGCGATACTGCTGCTGCGTATCCTACCAGGTCGAGTATAGCACCTCCGCCAATGGCTACAATATAGGAATGCCGGTCGATGCCGTAATGATCAACCGCTTTTACAAGGCTGTTGAAAAGCTTGTCGGAGTTTTTTGCACTTTCTCCGCCGGGAATCACCAATACATCTTCAATCACATCGTAGGCTGTTTGCCCGGCGAAATAATTTTTGATTTGTTCTTTGAGATAAGTATGATTTTCAAACACGCCTCCATCTATCACAAAAAATATTTTTCTTGTGGTTGCTGCATTTTCGCTTTTCAAGAAATTGAGAAATGCCGCATTGCCAGGTGCAAAAAGATGTTCTGTGAAAAATACTTTGTATTCAAACTTTACATTAAATGACTGCTGCAGGTAATCCATTTTGTGTATCTAAAAAGTTTAGGCATTCGGATTAAAAAGAGTATAAAAGTAAGCTATTTTAGAATTTGAGATTCCTGATTTGAGATTTGAGATTTTAAGCCTTATAGCTCACACCTTAAAGCTTTCACCTCGCTATGTAACCGCAAATGCTTTTGCAAGGATTATAGACAGGGGCAGCAAAAACAAAATCACAATAGCGGTGTAAGGCATGTTAAAAGCTGCGGCCCAGGCGGCATTGAGCACAATTAAGGAAATAACTCCTGCTTTAACCGCTTTTCCTATGTTATAGCCTTTGGGTTCCCTGATAGCCCTCCGCAACGGCGGAAAAATAAATCCTCCTAACAACGCAGCAAAGGCAAACACATATAAACCGCCACTTTTGTTAAGAAAGGAAACGATGAAAATTCCAGCTAACACAAACCCGTATAAAATACCTGCTGCATACAACATATTTTTTTTGCCACCATGCACTTCGCCCCGGCTGATCATAGTAATAGCAGCAATGTATAATACAGGTATGATGCTGATGTACCAATATTGGGGTATGGCAGCAGGTACAATACTGATGCCGAGCAAAAGGTTCAATCCGCGGCAGATACCCATATTGAGTGGCCCCAATACAGCATGGTGCTTCAACCATTTATCGTATACCAGTGCGCCTGCAGCAATGGCTATCGCTATTAGAGAAGATGCGGACAAAAGTGTTTTGTGTACCCATGCGGCGGTAGCAATGCCCGTTAGCAGCAGCACCAACCCCGGCAATGTGGCTGCGGCTTTTGTTATCAACCCGCTTGGTATGGGCCGTTCGGGGCGTTCAATAGCATCCAGTTCGGCATCAAACACATCATTGAATACAACGCCACCGCCATAAAGCCCGACGGTTGAAACGATCAACAGTATTACAGGCAACCATGAAAACGAAGGCTGATCTACCGAAAGAAAATACCCGGAAATAGCAATGCCGGCCAGGATGTCTGAAACAGCCGTAATAATATTTGCAAGCCGCATCAGGCGGAGAAACCCCATCAGTTTTTTCACATCCTTAACGTATTATAATTGAGTCTTTGTCCACGCGGGGTTGCTGCCCGCCGCGCAAAATAGTATTGCCGCTGAATTTCTGGCTTTGATCAATTTCCTTTACCGCGGCAAAATCAGCTTCATTGATCTGCCCGCTTTTTCCGAAAGCAGTAATGGCATTCTGGTAAGTAACCATCCTGATATCATTATCGGAAATGCCCTGCTCTTTCATCAGCGCAGCGGTTTTGGGTACAGCCAATGGATCGCTTATACCCCAGTCTGCCGCCGAATTCACCATAATGCGTTCGGTACCATATTGCTTTACAATATCCACCATTCTTTCGTTACCCATTTTTGTAAAGGGGTAGATGGTAAACGCTGCCCAAAAACCACGGTCCAGTACTTCCTTCACCGTCTCTTCATTGTTATGATCTACTATCACCATTGCAGGATCGAGCCCTTGCTCCAGCGCAATATCCATGCTTCGGGTAGTGCCTCTTTTTTTATCGCGATGCGGCGTATGTATCTGCACCGGCAATCCTGCCTCCTTCGCCAACTCCAATTGCAGGCGATAATATTTTTCTTCGGCTGCAGTTTGATCGTCAAAGCCTATTTCGCCTACTCCCACTACACCTTCTTTGTAAATGAAAAGCGGCAATATTTCCATTACCTGCTCTGCCAACGCCTCATTATTGGCTTCGCGCGAGTTTAATCCTATTGTGCAATAATGCTTAATACCAAACTGCGAAGACCGGAACCGCTCCCACCCTATCAGGCTGCTGTAATAATCGCGGAAAGTATCTACTCCCGTGCGCGGTTGTCCCAACCAGAAAGCGGGCTCAATCAATGCCACCACACCAGCGTCTGCCATTGCCTGGTAATCGTCGGTAGTGCGTGATGTCATATGTACATGCGGATCAAAAAACTGCATGCCTTTTATCCTGCCCAGGTAAGAAGTATCCTGTGTTCCTGGCTGAAGATCTTTTTCGGTAATGTTATGACTGCAACACATGTTCTTTCATTTTTATTGCCAATGCATTCCACGTTAGGTCTCCGGATTGTATGGCTGATTTAAGATCGGGAATTGTATCTAATAAGGCTTTTGCCGGGGCATAACTGCTATCGCTACACGCCAACGCAGCAGCTTCTCTTTCAAGTATATTTTCGGACGCTGCTATTTTTTGAATATCGAGCAGTAAATGTGCATCTATCAATTTTCCTACGCACCTCCATATCTGGGGGTTAACAGCGCGATGGGCCGCCC
>JBQCFW010000030.1:0-8964 GCA_051958655.1 Agriterribacter sp.
AACTGCAGCAACTGCAATGCTCATTGTGCATGCAATTGCAAGAACTACTTTTTTCATATGCAACAGTTTCTTTTTGAGATTCAAAAAGAAATTCATTCCACAGGAAAATGCGGTTTATTTAAAATAAATTTCTGTTGCGCCGTAGCCGAAGGAAGGATGGTATTGATTTACAAAAGATTTTACTTCTGGCTTGTGTTGCAGCAGGTCATGAATTTCTTCCCTGAGCTTGCCGGTTCCTACGCCATGAACCACAATGAGCATGTGCTGGTGATGCTGCAAGGCAAGATCATAGAATTTTTCAAAGGTTTTCAACTGCAGGTCAAGCTTTTCTGCATTGCCCATTTTTTGCCAGTTGTCGCTCAGTTTTTCTATATGAAGATCTACCACAGTACGGGCTCCGGAATGGGAGGAGGACTTTCCACCCGATCCGCTATGTATTCTGTAACCGGCAGTTGATAATTTGCTGAGGTCCGGTTTGTCTTCCTCTACCCGGTCCGGATAGGTTTCAAACAGCGGATACGAAAAAGATGCTTCGTGTTTCAGGCGCATTTCTTCAATGCGTTTAAATACCTGCTTTGCCTTAGGCTTAAACGTTACTTCAAAGTATTCTGCCTTTTTTTTCTGAACGGGGTTCAGCGAAAATTCGAACCAGAAGCGTGGTGCATCGTTCAACGATTCAAAAGGAATATCGTGCAGGTAAAAGTCATTTAACGGCTGTATTTCATTTTTAAGCTCAAAATCAATTCTTCCGTCGTATGCCAGTTCATAAGTGAATCTGAAAGCATCTTCCGTTTGGTTAACAAGATAGAGCCTGAATTTTTCTACAATATCATCGTCAAACACATCCTTATCAAACACCGGTAAAAAAGACAGCCATACGCCATCGCCTACTTTATATTTTACGTTGCCTTTTTCCTTTTTAATTGTATCAACAAACTGTTTGGGCTTTTTAGGTTCCACCGTTTTTTTTGAAAATCGTTTGAAGTACGGAAAGTCGATCTGGTCGGTATATACCGGGAATTTTACTCCGTTTATCTGCACCATCACCATTTTATCGTTTATAATGTCCAATACTTCGCCTTCTTCATCAGAATGAAGCAGCAAAATTTTATCGCCTACCTGGTATTTCATGCTGCAAAATTACGGGATTAGGGTGGAAGGTGTAGGGCGGAAGGTGTGGGGCGTAAGGTATAGGATTGCAGAAGCCGTTTCCTTCTACCTTACACCCTACACCTTCTATCTTATTCACTAACTTTACGGAAGAAAAAAAATTCAAATATGGGCGTTTGGCGACAGATTGCAGAATACCTGTACATTAAAAAGAAAGATCCTGCACGCGAAGACAGTTCCTGGACACGTTATATGCACGGCATTAACCGCATATCTATCCTGCTTTTTTTATTTGCCATTATAGTGATGATGATCCGCCTTTTAAAAAGTTGCTGATGGCTTTTGCCGCATTAGACGAAGCATGCCCGCCTTCACTCAACAAACTTCTCAGGTTGGCATAATCTGTTTTTATCTGTGCAATTCGTTCGTTGTTGGTAAGAATATCAGTCAGCTCCTTTTTCAGGTTGCCCGGCGTCAGGTCGTTTTGAATCAGTTCCTTAACCACCGGCTTGTCCATAATAAGGTTTACGAGCGATATGTATTTTATTTTGATGACCCTTTTGGCAATTTCGTACGATACGGGGCTTCCCTTGTAACAAACTACTTCGGGTACGCCAAATAAAGCCGTTTCCAGGGTAGCCGTTCCCGAAGTAACCAGCGCAGCTTTTGATTGCATCAGCAAATTGTATGTTTTACCCGAAACACTTTTCACATTGTTGTAGTCCTTCAGCAATGCATCGTAAAACGAATCATCAAGTCCCGGCGCTTTGGCTACCACAAATTCATAGTTGGGAAAATAACGGCTTGTTTCCAGCATAACAGGTAATTTTTTCAATATTTCCTGTTTGCGGCTGCCGGGCAACAAGGCAATTATTTCCTTGCCCGAAGCTGGTATGGTTTGCACTGGTTTTTTTCGCCACTCATCCACTACCTCTACCAGGGGATGCCCCACATATTCCACTTCAAAATTCCATTTGCGGTAAAACGCTTTTTCAAAGGGAAGGATGACAAGCATTTTATCAACACAAGCTTTGATTGTTTTTACCCTGTTCTCCTTCCAGGCCCATACCTGCGGTGAAATGTAATACACAATTTTAAACCCCTGTTGTTTTGCCCATTTGGCAATGCGCAGATTGAAGCCCGGGTAATCAATCAATATCAAAACATCGGGTTGAAACTCCGTTATATCTTTTTTGCAAAAGTCGAGATTGCGGAAAATGGTACGCAGGTTCATTACCACTTCCACAAAACCCATAAAAGCAAGATCGCGGAAATGTTTTATAATCGTTCCTCCGGCTGCTTCCATCATATCGCCGCCCCAGGCCCGGATGTTGGCGCTGCCATCCAGCTTTATCAGTTCTTTTATCAGGTTGGAGCCATGCAGATCTCCGGAAGCTTCGCCGGCAATAATGTAGTATTTCACGGCCGAAATTTAGGACATTTTAGCCGCAGATGCGCAGATGATGTTTATTGAACTAAAAAGCAAATTTAAATACCAGCGCGGCTATGGCGTATATAAGCGTACTGGCAAATATGCCTTTCGCCGTTTTATCTTTCCGGTAATTAATATATATCGTAAACAACAGTATGTTTACAAAAAGGCAGGGTATGGTAATGGCAGTAACAACCCGTTTGTTGGTTCGCATCGCGTCCAGCATATCGCCCAGCGAATAGAGCGGGTAAAACTTAGCAAAATAATAAATAGTGATGCTTAACAGCGGCGTCAGTAATCCTAAAACCAAACCCAGCCTGATATTGTCTTTCTTTAAAATCACTTTTTAAAAGTTTTTTCGAGTTTGCCTTTTAAAACGTAGTTCGTTAAATCAAATTGTACGGGAACTACGCTTACATAATTGTTAGACAGTGCCCATACATCGGTGTCCTTCCCCTTATCAAAATTTACAAAAGCGCCGGTGAGCCAGAAATACTTTTTCCCCGTAGGGTCCTTTCTTTCATCAAAATCCTCTTCATATTTCGCATAAGCCTGCCTGCATACTTTGATGCCTTTCAGAAGTGTTTCGTCTACCGCCGGAAAGTTAACGTTCAGGCATAAGTGCTTATCGGCTTTCTTTTTAAGGATCTGCTCCACAATTATTCTTGCATATTTGCGTGCACCCGAAAAATCGGCTTCCATGCTGTAATCCAGTAGCGAAAATCCAATGGAGGGAATATTCTCTATTGAAGCTTCAATGGCTGCACTCATGGTGCCCGAATAAAGTACATTAATGGAATGATTGGGCCCGTGGTTGATGCCACTGATGCAGATGTCGGGCTTGCGGTGCAATATCTTGTCTACCGCCAGCTTCACACAGTCAACCGGTGTGCCACTGCAGCTCCAGGCTTCCACATCGGTGCCTATCTGCACCTGCTGCAGCCGCAGCGGAAAGCCAATGGTAATGGCATGTCCCATACCCGATTGAGGTTTGTCTGGTGCCACTACTACTATCTTTCCTAATCCCTCAACTGCTTTTACCAGGTTGTGAATGCCCGGAGCCATTACGCCATCGTCATTCGTAACCAAAATGACAGGTTCTTCTTTTTTTCGTTTTGCTTTAGCCATGCAATCAATTGGTATTTGCCTGTAAAAGTGATGATTATTTAGCGGTTGCCCAAATTGATATAACATCCTTTTATTTCGTGTAGTGGTATTGTTCAAAACAGGTTACAACGGTGAGGCCTTTAATTGCACGAAAAAAAAATGCTAAAAAATTTTGTTGTAACTAATTCAATTAGTATTTTGCAGCTAAAATAGTTAGTATGTCGCAATCTATAGCCGGTCAAAATCTGAAGTATCTCCGCAAACTGCGTGGTTGGACACAGGAAGAATTTGCCAACAAACTAGGTATCAAACGTTCGCTGGTAGGCGCTTACGAAGAAGAAAGAGCCGATCCTCGTATTGATGTGCTGGAAAAGCTGGCAGATATGTTTAAGCTCACGCTCGATGACCTGCTACGAAAGGATATCAGCGAAGTAAAAGGAAATTACCTGGCTAAAAGACGTCAGCAAAAACTGATGGCAGAAAACAACCTCATCCATTTTGTGCCGGTAAAAGCGGCGGCAGGTTACCTGGCAGGGTATGCCGATACAGAATTTATAGACGAACTGAATACATTTACCCTGCCAATGCTTACAGGAGGTAATTATCGTGCATTTGAAATAGTAGGAGACAGCATGTTGCCAACTCCCAGCGGATCTATTATTGTGGGTGAAAAAGTGGATACGCTGGATGATGCCAAAAACAGCCAGGCATTTATAGTGGTATCGCGCAACGAAGGCATAGTATATAAAAGAATTGAGAGAAATAACCGGAATAAAGCCAAAGTAACCCTGGTGAGCGACAATCCCTCTTATCAACCCTACCAGGTAAATTCGGAAGATATACTCGAATTATGGCAGGCGCAAATGGTGATCAGCAAAGTGGCCAGCCAGCAGCGTTGGGATGTGAATCAGCTTGCTTCTTTGGTAAACAACCTTCAGGAACAGGTAAGCGTGTTGAAAAAGAAATACAATTAAGGTGGAAGGTGTAGGGTATAGGGAGTAAGGAAAAAAAATCTCAGGATACTGACGGGCTGCAAGTTTCTTTGAGCGTGAAAGCTGCCTGGCGACTACCGCCTACTGCCATCGCGCCTAAGCCCATTGCTGAAAGCTGAATGCTCATAGCCGATAACTATTCATACAGATCGCCCTGACCCGACAAAATTTCGCGGTATTTGTTGAACACCTTTGTTTTGGAAATGAAGCCGAGAAATTTTTTCTCTTTATCCAGTACGGGCAAGTACCAGCTTTGGCTGATGTCGAATTTCTCCATGGCGCTCAGCATGTTTTCGTCTTCATATAAAACATCGGGTGGTTTTTTCATGAGTGATTTTACTGAAGTACTGCTAAACGTTTCTGGCTGAAATAGCTTTTGTTTTATATCATTGAGCTCCACAATGCCTGCAAATTTTTGTTTGGAGTCGGTCACTGCAAAAACATTTCTTTCGCTTTTTTTGATGAGTTCTATCAGTTCCGCCAATGTTTTGTCAAGCGATATAGTGTCGTATTTATCCTGCAACATTTGTTGCAGGCTCATAGAGGTGAGAATGTTTTTCTCCCGTTGGTGTTTAAATATCTGTCCCTCTTTTGCCAGTTGTTTTGTTTCCATCGAAAACGACTCGTACTGCTTTACCATAAAAAACGATATCGACGATACGATCATCAGGGGAATAAAAAGTTCATAACCATTGGTGATTTCTGCAATAAGAAATATACCTGTTAAAGGGCAGTACATTACACCACTTAAAACACCCGCCATTCCCACCAGTGCAAAATTGCCTTCGGGCAGCTTTAATAAACCGCTGGTGTTGCAAAGCTTTGAAAAAAAGAAACCCAGGTAAGAACCCGCGAATAACGAAGGCGCAAAATTACCACCGTTGCCTCCTCCTCCAATGGTAATGCCAGCGGCAACAGGTTTCAGTAAAACAATGAGCCCGGTAAAAATAACCATCGACCATTCAGCAGGCAGGTAAGAAAGTATGGTTGTGTTGTCGCTTACTTCACTGAGATTGTCGTTGGCAATGAGCTTTACACTTTCGTATCCTTCTCCAAAAAGTGGCGGAAAAAGGAAATACAAACCCAGCAGCAGCAGTCCCGCAAATAAAGGTTTTGCATACAAACTCATTTTTCGTGCATGTACCGCGTGTTCTGTTCTTTTAAAAATCCTGGCATAGTACAGCGAAACAAAACCGCACAGCACTCCCAGCAAAACATAAAAAGGGGTATTGTGATAGTTGAAAGTTTGCTTCAATGTAAAGTTGAAAAGAATGGACTCGTTGAGAATAATACGCGAACAAAGCACGCCGGTAACCGATGCCGTTATTAACGGAATGAAATAGCTTACCACCACGGTTTCTGTAAGCAATACTTCAATGGCAAAAATCACTCCCGCAATGGGAGCGTTAAACACAGCAGCAATACCGGCTGCAGCTCCGCAGGCTATCAGCAGGGTTCTTTCGCGATAATTCAGTTCATGTATGCGTGCAATATTAGATCCAACCGCCGATCCGGTGGCAACAATGGGCGCTTCCAGTCCAACAGAGCCCCCCATACCAACCGTGAAGGAACTGGTGATAACATGCGCGTAAGTATGACGTAAAGGAATAAACGAAGATTTCCTGGCAATGGCTTTCAGCACCATGGCAATGCCTTTTTCGAGTGAGCCTTTGAGTGCAAACCGTACAATGATCACTGTAATCAACAAACCCATTGCAGGAAACAGCAGGTAAGAGAATTTTGAAACGGGAATTCTTTCAATCCAATGCTGCACGTAGTGAACAAGTGTTTTCAGCAGTACTGCCATCAATCCCGAAGCAAGCCCAACAATTACAGACACTACCATCATGTATTGCACTTTGCTCAACCTCACCCGAAGCAGATGCGAAAAATACTGGTATGTTTTCTTTAGCAAACGATTCATCAATAATTCATACAAATAAATTGCCGCAAATATAACAATGTTATGCGAGGCTAATAAGAACCAAGAACCAAGATGCAAGAACCAATGAGCTATCAGCGATCAGCTTTCAGCCATGAGCAAATGCTGATATTCGCTGCTGAAAGCTGGCCGCTTCCAGCAAAACAATCAATATCTTGCATGCATATACATATATCTCTTTTGAAAAATAAATATGCCGGCATATTATTGGCAATCCTGGCGGTTACAATCTGGTCGGGCAATTTTATAGTAGCAAGAGGTGTAATCCACCATGTATCGCCCATTGCATTGGCTTTTTATCGCTGGGTCAGCGCTTCGTTGATCATTGCGCCATTTGCAATAAAACCATTCAGGAAGGAGTGGGCGCTCACCAAAAAATCTTTGCTTTATCTTTTTGTAACATCGCTGTTTGGCATTACATTGTTCAACACTTTTGTATATGTTGCCGGGCATTATACTACTGCTATCAATCTTGCACTGATAGGCACTACTTCATCGCCGGTGATGGTGATTATAATGGCCGCCATCTTTTTGAAAGAAAAAATTGATGTCTTTAAACTCACGGGGATGTTGCTGTGTATAGCCGGCGTTTTATTTTTGCTGGCACAAGGCAGTTGGCATAACCTGGTAAATTTTCGTTTTACGGCAGGCGATAAATGGGTGTTGCTCGGTGCTTTTTGTTTTGCCGTATATAATATAATGGTACGCAGGAAGCCGGTTGGATTTTCGTCGCTTAATTTTTTATTCATTATTTTTTGGGCAGGCACGCTTATACTGTTTCCCTTTTATGTGTGGGATGTGCAGCGTCAGCCCCCGGTGCAATGCAATGCAAACCTGGTTTTCATCGTATTGTATCTTGGGCTAGGTACGTCTGTTATTGCCTATTGGTGCTGGAATATTGCCATCGCATCGCTGGGCGCCGGGCGAACAGCATTGTTCGGTAATCTGATTCCTGTATTTGCGGGTATAGAGGCAGCCGTATTTTTGCAGGAAACTTTTTCGTGGGTACATGTTGTAAGCATGATAGCGGTGTTTACAGGCATACTGCTTGCTAACCGTAAAACATTTTTACAAAAATGAATGCATTTAAACAAAAGGTGCATGCACACTACCTGCAAAGCATATACGACAAAATAAAAATATTAGAGCAGGCACTGGCAGACCTGAAGGAGAGCGGTAGCAATGAAACCAAACGAACAGCCGGCGACAAACACGAAACGGCCCTTGCCATGCTCCAGATTGAGCAGGAAAACAAACGTCGCCAATTGAAAGAAGCGCAGGAGCAACTGGCTATCTTCAACCGGATTGATTTTTCTATAACATCTTCAAGGATAATTGCGGGAAGCCTGGTGCGTACCAACAGGGGATACCTTTTTGTAAGCATCGCTGGCGGAAAGTCCACAATTGATGGGCAGCAGGTTATCGCGTTGTCTGCTCAGTCGCCTTTAGGGATGAAGCTGATAGGCGCTTCCATAAACGATATTGTTACTGTAAACAATCTTGCCTACAAAATTGAAGAGATATGGTGATTAAGGTTTCCAACTTCTAAAAGTTGGAAACCTTTAGCTTCGCTCATTGCTGGTGGCTGACCGCTGACCGCTTTTACACCAACGCCTTGTATAAAATTTCTACCGGGTGCAAAGCTTTGCGTGCTGCTCCGTCTTTAATCTGGTGACGGCAACTCGTACCCGCAGCCGCAATCAGGGTGTCTTTTTCCTGCTTGCGCACGGTGGGTAACAGTACGAGTTCTCCTATCTTCATCGAAACATCGTAGTGTTCTTTTTCGTATCCAAACGATCCTGCCATGCCGCAGCAGCCCGAAGGAATGGTTTGTACAGAATAATTTACAGGCAGCGACAAGGCTTTTACGGAATGCGCCAGCGACGAAAGTGCTTTTTGCTGACAGTGACCATGCAGCACAATTTTCTTAGCCTCACTGGTAAACATCTGCGCGGTAATATTTCCTTTGTCAATCTCCGCTGCTAAAAATTCTTCTATCGTAAATACGCTTTGTGCCAGCAGCTTGGCTGCGTCAAACAGGTCATCGTCTGCAAGGTCTATATATTCATCTCTGAACGTTAGTATCGCAGATGGTTCAACGCCAATCATAGGCGTTTCCGGGGTAATCACCTCGTGCAGCAATCTTATATTGCGGTTAGCAATTTGTTTGGCTTTGCGCAGCAAACCTTTCGACAGCGATGATCTTCCACTTTCAATGTGTTGCGGAATAATTACTTCATACCCCAGCTTCTCTAAAAGCAATATAGCGGTAATGCCTATCTCGGAATCATTGTAGTCGGTAAACTCATCGCAAAACAGGTAAACTCTTTTACCGGTGGCCGGTGTGGCATTTTGTTCACGGTGTTTCCTGTACCAGCTTT
>JBQCFW010000031.1:0-3807 GCA_051958655.1 Agriterribacter sp.
TACCAAAACGTATAACGAACTGGGCCTCCTTAAAGTGAAACAGGACGGAGCTTCACAAAACGAAAGCTATACCTACAACAGCGCAGGCCAATTGGCAGCGAAAACAGACCGCAATGGCAGCACGTTTGGATATACGTATGATGAAAGCGGCCAACTGAAAAAGAGCACGATCAGCGGGATGATCAACAATGTAGCGCAAACGCAGGAAACGAATGTGATTTTCGGCAAGGATCATCCGCGAAACCAGGTGATTCAAACCCTTACGAATAACGTGGTAACAGCTACCCAAACGCAAGTGATGGATAGTTTGGGCCAAGTGCGTTCGACTTCCTCCGTTGCGGGCAACCACTCGGCGTACATCGGGAACCAGAGAGATGTACTGGGACGGATGACACAGATCAATGACAACTACATGGGCTTTTACACGAATTATCAGTATAATAAGCAGCGATTGGATAAAGTACAAACCAACGGGAGTTCCACGGTCACAGGTGCGGCTTCGGCCAATGTACAGTACAGCTACTTCGCGAACGATTTGGTGAAGTCGATTACGTACCCGACGCTTACAGATGGCAGCATTCTCAAGACGGAATATACGTACAACAAAGCGTTGGGCTGGACCGAGAGCATTTGGAACACCAAAGGGAGTGCCGTGCTTTCGGGATACAGCTACGGTTACGACAATAACGGGAATCGCGTCTCCGTAAGCGAGGTACGTAAAGGCAGCAGCACGGCTCAAACGACAAGTTATACCTATGACGCGCTGAATCGCTTGGTATCCATTACCCGGCCGGATGGCGGGAAAACGACGTATACCTATGATGTGCGGGGCAACCGCCAGACGTTATCGGATACGAGTAATGTCAGTCTGGATCCAGTCGATACAAGCTACACCTATGATTTGCAGAACACCTTAACCTCCGTCACCAAAGGAGGAAGTACAACCAGCTTCAAGTATTATGCCGATGGCCTGCGTTTCATGAAAACGAATGGCAGTACCCAGACCCAGGTGAACTATAACCTGAATGGTGAGGTGATCTCGCAAGAGAAGATCGTCAGCGGCGTGTTCGTGGAACAAGCGAACTTTGTGCGTGGGGACCGGGTGCTGGTGAAGAAGGACAAAAAGAACAACAGCGTCACGGATTACTATTACCTATACAATGGGCACGGTGACGTCGTACAGATCGTGGATACTAGCGGGGCGGTAATCAACAACTACACCTACGATGAGTGGGGGAACATCACCAGCCAGGTGGAGGGAACCTCCAATTCCTTCAAGTACACAGGAGAAGTATATGATCCAGAAACCGGGCTTTATTATTTGCGGGCACGGTATTATGATCCGAGTATGGGGCGGTTTTTAAATGAGGATACGGTTGAGGGGCAGATTGATAATCCACTGAGTTTGAATTTGTATACGTATGTGGAGAATAATCCGTTGATTTATAGTGATCCGACTGGTCAGCGTAAGACGGAGTCATACTATGAAATTGAAATGTTGATAAATGCAGCAATGAAAGGAAACTCTTCTTTCAAAAATAACTTAAGTGATATATATGGTCACGTTTATGACGACAAAGGAAATACGTTTAGATATCTATATGGTTTGTTAACACAAACGAGTCCATATGAAAATTCGGCTGGTAATGCTTCTTGGGCCAAAGGGCAACTATTGAATGCATACGAGGCAGGGCAAGACAAGGTTGATAAAAATGCTGCGTATGTTTTAGCTGCAGCTGATATTATCGTTGGAGGAGTTGCGGGACTTACAAAAAGCACACAGAGTTTATTTAGAGCGGTTAGCCCAGAAGAGTTTTATCAAATAATGAAAACAGGTACCTTTGAAATAGGAGATGGAATGCAAACCAAACAATTTGGGCTCAAACTTGAAGAAGTTCTCAAGTATGCAAACCAACCTTATAACACTGAATATGCTGCTATAATTAAAGTTAGTATTGGCAAGGATGCGCTTAAAAATCTAGCTCAATATAGTACATCTATAGATTCAAGTATATTTAAAAGTGGAGTTTTTACAATTCAATTTGACAAATTAGAAGAGTTTAATAAGCTTATTAAAGCGATAGAACAGGCGCTTTAAAGGAAGGAGGATATATGCTCTTACTTACAGCATCAATTTCATATGAGAACGTACCGTTTAATATTAGTGTGAAAATGCGGCCGAGTATAGACTTTGGAAATGGATTTAGTTACTCAGGTATAATAACTCCAGCAGATAAAATAGAAATGTTTATTATGAATAAATGGTATACAGTGGATATCAATATGTTTACAGTTGACGAAGAGGTATTTGGTTCAATTAGCGAAATGGTGAAAAAAGGGTGTATATTTAAAATGAAAGCAGGAAATAATGTAGTAGGTAGAGGAAGAATAATTGATTTTTTGTTTATCCAATAATTTCAAAGACCACATGTGAGAGTAACTCTATGTGGTCTTTTGTTTTTTTATGAAACCGCGAGTAATTGCATAATTGACTGGGAACTGTGGAGCCTAATTTAATTTTAGTAAAGGAAGTAAGTAAAGAGGAAATCGAATTTGTTGTTAGAAAGTTATATGAACAGAAATATTTTGAAAGTGTGAAGCCTGTTGATGATAAGAATCTTAATGAATATTTTAATCTATATAGTTTGAACTAAAGAAACGACTGACTAGAACCTGACACAGAGTCGGTCGATGATGGTCAAAGGCACTTTCATAATCTCCTCCATGAATTGCTGTACGTTGGTGCGAATTTCAGTGACCGTGTGGTAGAAGACGTTGTTAATCACGTCCGATTTAAGCCATTTCCACAACCCTTCGACTGCATTGAATTGAGGGCTATAGGGAGGTGGAAAAACCAGTTCAAGTCGGTCATTCATCTCCATGAGGAGCGGTGTCAACAGCTTCGCATGGTGGATTCGCGCATTATCCAAGACCATCACGATTTTACCTGTTGGGTATTCATCGATGACTTTTTTCAAAAAGCTCAAAAAGGTTTCTGCGGTGTACTGCTCCTCTTCCTGCCATACGATCTTGCCTGTTCCATAATCAACGGTTGCCAGCAGTTTGACGCCACGATGTTTACCTGTGGTTGGAATGATCCGTTGCTTACCGCGGAGAAACCACGTTTTCTGAATGGCTTGATAGTCTCGAATCATGGATTCGTCTTCGAATAACAAATGGTGAATTTCGTCCTTCAGATATCTTTTTTTAAGTTGGGAAACGTGGATTCTGTAAAAATTCTTTGTTTTTCATCGTCCGCTGCGGCCAAGGTATACGTTGGCTTGGTGTAGCTTAGCCCCTGTCGATGCATCATTTTGGAGATACCACGAAGCGAATACGTAACTCCAAATTCCCGTTTGATCAAGGCTGCAATGATCTCCCGTGTCCAGTTGTGCCGCGCCGTAAAGCCTACATCATGCGGAACCGAACCCACAATGGTCTGTTTGAGCTTTTCTTGTTGTTCTTTGGTTAATCGAACAGGTGCTCCTGGAGAATGATTCATTTGAAGGCCAGGAAGCCCTCCGGTTTCCATACGCTTGAATGTAACCTTTTACGGTTTTCGCACTTCGGTTGATGGTATGGGCAATTTGCTCTACTTCTGTTCCTTGTAGATACAAATACAGCGTTTGATAGCGTTCAAACATCCGACGGTCTTTTGCTTGTTTCGTCGCGATTTGGATCTCTTGAAATGATGCTGAATGTTCCATTGGATTCCCCTGCCTGTCTAAAGTCGTTACCTTAATTAACTCGACATACAGTAGCGAATTCCTTATCATAGTTTTCTAATCTTTAGTTCAACTTATATAG
>JBQCFW010000032.1:0-63270 GCA_051958655.1 Agriterribacter sp.
GGAACACACGTTTTAGAAGACCGTTGTATAAAATAATATCCTTTCCATCCTGGCTTTTCCATTCGCCTGCTTTTTGTGCTATAGGATTTATAAGCCAATCATGCACTGTTTTCTTTTCAATTGAGTTATTCAATGTCGAGAGGTTCGATAAACCTGTTTGGGTATAGCCGGATACAATTAACAGCAAAAATGTGGCAACAAATAAACTGCGCATCAGGGTTTGTTTTTTAAAGTGAAGTGGTGAGTTTTCAGAGGTGAGCAATCAGCAATAAGCCGTGAGCAGTTTATCGTTTGGAATATAGAAGAATGAATTTAATAATCACTCTTCGAAAAGCCGGGACTCTGTACCGGTCTCCTTCCATTTGGAAGGGAGTGATTTCAGAAATCATTCAGCTTTGCTTTAGCTTCTATCAACATTTCTTCGGCTGAAACAGTGCTTAATTTTTTTATATCGAATAATGCCAATGCAGCTTCTAATTTGTTGAGCGATTGGGTATCGTTGTTTTGTTTGTATAATTTTTTAAGGATATTGATCTTTTCAAAATCCTGTATGCCTTCAATCAACTTTTCAAACCGGGTAGAAGTGCGTGGTCCGGGATATACCTGGTAGGTATCGCCGGCGGGCCAGGAGCGGAACCTGGAGTCTCTTAAAGGATCGGCAACCCAGCTATTATAGGCCCAGCGCAGGTACCCGGTAAATCCTCTGGCGGCGGCATACCAGCCTATCCATACGTGTTCGGCAGGAGGTGAAAAGGTAAATCCATTCGGGTAATTTTCCGAGCAGCAGGTATAATAAGTGCTCGGCTTGCCAGCTTCCAGCCGTTGCTTTAATATGTTTGCGTCAAATTCCAGGTTTGAGGCAAGGCAGTAGTCAAAAACATCTTTTTCAATTTCGGGATGATAATTTCCTGCAAGCGCAATCTTCCATTGCGGGTCAATCTGTTTCAGCATTTTTATTACCACCTGCATGTCTTTCATAGGACGTTCGTCCATTGCTATGGTTGTAATGCCAAACCAGCCTTTTTGTTTGAGGTGTTTGGTAAAATCGTTCAGCATGGTTGTCCAGTGCTTATTGTATTCGGGCGACCCAACCTTAGCCTTCAACGCTGTGTCTTTTTTTGCGGCTTCATCGTAATAACGAAACGACAGCGCCCACGGAACCATTGAATAACAATTGATGCGTTTGGTAATGCCGCAATCCATCACAAACGATATGTATTTGTCAAACAGGCTGTAGTCGTATGTCCAGGTGCCGTTTTTCTTTTTCGTCCATTTTATTAAAGATGGAAAATCATCGTAGGTCTGGTGTCCCCAGGGCTCTTCCATAATGCTGGCAGTAATGTTTTTTTGTCCGGCGTTGGCAAGCATGGTATAATACGGTTTCATCAGTTTGAAGTGTTCATCGCTCCACAAAGGCACGCCGTGAATGCGAGCAATAGCAGCAGGATGTTGCCACAGATCCAGGTCGAAAGTCCATGCCGATGGGGAAGGCAGCACCCGGTTAACCACCCGTATGCTGAATGGCAGCTTATATTGTTTGTCGCCGTTAATTGTAATGCTGCCGTTATACACGCCGGCCGATGCAGTAGAAGGAATATGCACGCTCAGCCATATAGGCTGCACCGAATTTTTTTCAACAGGTATAGACGAAATGATATCAACTGCATCGGGCGAAAGAGAGGAATCAAAATCTACCGGTTTGCGATAGCCGCAACCGCCCGCAAATTCGTCGGTTATTACATAGCGAACAAAACCAGCCTTAATTGCTGTTGCCGGAATCATTTCTCCTTTGGCATTAGCCGGTTCGGTGATAGTGTATTGTAAGTTGGCGATGTTTTGATTCGTCCATACCAACAACTGGGTATGCAGCTTTTCTCCTTTCCAGCCGCTGGCATTCCACTGCTGCTCCACTTTAATTGAAGGTACCTCGTTTTTAGGATACCGCATATTGCTGCTGGCAAAGCTTACCGTTACAGGTTGGGGCAAGTTCAACCAGTCGTTATTGTTAGCTGGTTTTATCGGCTGCGCTTCGGTAAAATAGTTTTTGTCGGAAGTGCTATAGCTCAGGTCCTGCGCCTGCATGGTAAGCGCTGATGCAATCAAAACAGATAATAGCGTATACTTCATTAGTCGGAATTTCGGTTTAAAACTACAGATATAAATGCGTAGGAAAACAATCAAACGATTGCATGAAATAGGAATGAACGGTTGCTCGTGTATCTTTATACAAAATAACCTATGCAGTTTTAAAATCACCATTGCGATTTGCAGGCTCGCAAGGAGAAAAGGTTTACAAACACTTTTTGCCAGCGGCGCCAGCCTTTCCTATATTAAGGAAGATAGTTTGAAAAATCTTGAACATCCTGTTAAGCTTCGAGTAGAGCGAAGGATTGATATTATATTCGAAGCTCATTTCATTGAAATCAAACATCGCGTTACTCTTGATTTCTATTACACGATGTGCTACTTTCAGATGAATTTTTAGTTGTGCGAAATCTGAGTGAAGATGCCATCATCGGCGCCGCCACACTTCAAAAATGACGCATTAAGCTCGATTTTGAGCACGACCAGGTCATTGTGGATTCTAAAGTGGCTAAACTCCGGTTGATATAAACTTTCTTGTCTGGTTGCTGGTTTTGGTCTATTTTGGTCAATTAAAATAACCAAACACACGCCGATGGGACACCCGCTTTTCAGGAAAAAGTCAATCAATAAAATTGTGGACGATGCTGCTTCGTCGGGCAGCGACGGGCATTCAGCGGGGTTAAATAAAGTGCTCGGTGTACGCGATCTCACATTTCTTGGCATTGCCGCGGTAGTAGGCGCTGGTATTTTTTCTACTATTGGCAAAGCAGCTTACGATGGCGGACCGGGAATTTCCCTGCTTTTTATTATAACCGCTGTTACCTGTGGTTTTTCAGCGCTTTGTTATGCTGAGTTTGCCAGCAGGGTACCCGTAGCCGGTAGTGCCTATACTTATTCCTATGTAACATTTGGAGAGCTGGTAGCCTGGATCATTGGATGGGCGTTGATACTGGAATATGCTATTGGTAACGTGGTTGTAGCTATATCGTGGAGCGGTTATTTTAATAATTTACTGGTACACCTGTTTCATATTCATTTACCGGATTGGTTGCTGGTAGACCCTGTTACAGCCAAAGCTGCTTACAACGAAGCAACTGCTGCGCTGGCAACGGGTGCACTAAGTGTTGAGGATGCAGACAAATACCAGTTTGCAGTAAATGCCTGGAACAATGCACCTGCGATAGGTGGAACGAAGGTTTTTTTGAACCTGCCTGCTTTTATTATTGTGGCATTGGTAACCTGGCTGGCTTTTATTGGCATGAAGGAAAGCAAACGCACGGCTAATTTTATGGTGATCTTTAAAATTGCGGTGATATTGTTTGTAATTGTTGCGGGTGTTTTTTTTGTAGATGTGAACAACTGGACGCCCTTTTTGCCCAACCGTTTTGAAGGCGTGCTGAAAGGTGTATCGGCAGTGTTTTATGCCTATATCGGTTTCGATGCTATTTCCACCACGGCAGAAGAATGCCGTAATCCACAAAGAGATATGCCGAGGGGAATGATCTATTCACTGCTTATTTGTACGGTGCTGTATATTTTAATAGCGTTGGTGCTTACCGGTATCGAAAACTATGCGGCTTTTAAAGGTGTAAATGATCCGTTGGCTTTTGTATTTGAAAAAAGGGCACCGTGGATAGAAAAAATAATTTCCATCAGTGCGGTAGTGGCTACTACCAGTGTGTTGCTTGTTTTCCAGTTGGGGCAACCCCGCATTTGGATGAGCATGAGCCGCGATGGATTGCTGCCTAAAAAATTCCAGACCATTCATCCTAAATATCAAACGCCTTCTTTCGCTACTATTGTTACGGGTATTATTGTAGGCATTCCTTCTTTATTTATCGATTCTGATTTTGTTACCGACCTTACCAGCATCGGCACCTTATTTGCCTTTGTGCTGGTATCGGGAGGCGTATTGCTGTTGCCACCCCGTCCTAAAACCGACAGCGGATTCCGGTTGCCGTATATTAACGGACGTTATATTGTGCCGCTGCTGTTAATACTTTTTATATATACTTTCCGCGAACGTATTGTTGCGGCGATCAATAATTGGGGTAACGAAAACTACCAGGAAATCCTGTTTCTGGTGTTTGTGATTATAGCAGCTGTCATCTCTTTTCTTACACTCATGAGGCGCTATTCTCTTATTCCAATTCTTGGGGTTCTGTTCTGCCTCTATCTTATGATAGAAATTCCGGCCAATAGCTGGTTCTGGTTTTTTGTGTGGATGATATTGGGATTGATCATTTATTTTTTGTATGGCTATCGCAACAGCAAGCTGGCAAATAGTTAGCGGTGAGCAGTCAGCAATCAGCGGTCAGCCATCAGAAATAAAGAACCAAGATTCAAGAAACAAGAAGCAGGAAAAACGCGAAACAACAAACAATAAACAATAAACGGCTCTCGGCTCATAGCTGCTCTACAAACAATATCTTTGCAGCTTATTTAAAAAAGCGATTCTGAAGTAATGAAGCGAAGATTATATTTTATAGTAACGGTTATTATTTTAGCTAACTTTTCTGCAACGGCCCAAAAGAAAAACCTCGGTTCGTGGAATGTGATCAATACCCGGTTGAGTCTTTCCAGGAACTGGAGTATTTTTAATGAGCTGCAGCTTCGCTCACAATCTTTTTACAGTGATCATTTTTATTACGAGGTAAAGGGCGGCATATCCTACAGCATCAATAAAAACTTTTCGGTGCTGATAGGTACGGGGAAATATATTACCTACGATGTTGAACAGGATGGAAATTTCCCCAAACCTATTACAGGCAATGAAACCAGGCTGTGGCAGCAGCTTACCATGAACCATTACCTGGAACAGATAAAATTTGAACACCGTTACCGGGTAGAACAACGCTGGTTTAAAACGGGCTATCGCAACCGGTTCCGCTACAGGCTAAGCACGGCATTGCCGCTGAATGGCAAAAGCATCAAACCGGGCACATTCTTTTTTACCACTTTCGATGAGATATTTCTTACCAATAAGGCTCCCTACTTTGAACGAAACAGGTTTTTTGCCGGATTGGGTTACCAGATAAGCAAACCGCTTATTATTCAGCCTGGATACGTGTATCAGTACGATTACAAAAATGATAATACCGGTCAGGGCAAACATTTCTTCCAGCTTACTTTAATGATCGACCTCGACGATATTGAGGACGCCATTCCAAGGCTGCCTTCTACGGTGGATTAGGAGCACCTTCTCAAACCCTGTAAGGTCAGCACACTACTGCTCTTTGCTGGTTGGCAGCTTGTAAGTTTGCTTTGTACGCAAGGAGGGGTCTATATTCGGGTCAATCGGACGATGATAGACGCACCCGCATATTTATAAGGTTTGCAGATGTGCCGGATTTGAAGTAAATTGGGAGTGCTTCGTATTTATTCCTCACTCAAAACTTGCTTTATGAACATCCTGCACAGTATTGAACGTTGGGGTGATGCCCACCATCCAAAGTGGCTTGATTTCATTAGAATATTGCTGGGTATTTTCCTTTTCTTAAAAGGAGTGGAGTTTATTAATAATATGGAAAGACTTACCGCGCTCATGGAGAGAAGCGAGTTCCTCGGCTCCATATCCTTAGGCATTCTGGCTCATTACATAGTTTTTGCTCATTTGGTGGGAGGTGCATTGATTGCGTTCGGACTTCTGACAAGAATGGCTGCCCTTATACAAATCCCTATTTTGCTGGGGGCTATCCTATTTATCAATTCCGATCTGGGTATTTTTACCCCTCATGCCGAATTGTGGATGTCGATCCTGATACTGGGAATGCTGATCTTTTTTCTGGGGGCGGGCAGCGGACCAATATCGGTAGATGAATGGATGAAGAAGCAACCCCAGAAACGTTAAGTTCGTATATACAAGTGTAAAACGATTTGTATAGAAAATATAATCTATGCGTAATTGAGTAGTACACTAGTTTAAACGAAAAATATGCGTGTCCTTACCTTTAGCAAAACCGGCATTTTATTAATAGCGGCGGCGGTTATTGGCGCCACCAGCTGTAAAAAGGATAGTGACAATAACTCCAATGCTTTAGCGCTAACAGCTACCATTACCTCTGGCAACTGGCGCATAACCCAATTTATGGAAGATAATGTGGATGAAACCGCCCATTTTTCAGGATATATTTTTTCGTTCGATCAGTCGGGAAATGCCACGGCTGTTCGGGAAAGCAATACGATAAACGGTCATTGGTCGGCAGGAAATGACGACAGCAAGGATAAGCTGAACCTCGACTTTGGCAGCAGCGACCCCTGGGAAGAACTGAATGAAGACTGGAGGATACTGGAACGCACCAACAGTAAACTACGCCTGCAGCATACCAGCGGCGGCGACGGAAGTGTTGACTATCTTACATTTGAAAGGAACTGACGGTTAGGCGTACTGTCTAATATGTTACTAGGCGGGGGATCAGGCGTCGCCATCATTCAGCAGTTCCCGCTCAATTTCCTCCATTTGCACAATATCCCATGCCTCGCTTTCGGTGGGGGTAACATTCAGCAGGTCCAGCAGGTCGTGCTGTTTAAGCAATTCTTTAACAGCAGGCTGCAGTTCGCATATTACAAACGATCTGTCCTGTTCCAGCGCCTCCTGCCGGGCAGTGGCAAGGAATTCGGCAACCGCAGGGTCAATCTGTTGAACCTCCCTGAAGTTAAGAATAACGTGTTTAACATGATTTTGTGTAACTTCAGCCAACAGTTTACGTAAATCCTCTGTCATATTAGCAGATAAAGTCGGTTCGATTATCGATATGGCATGAAATTTTTCCTTGGTATCTATTTTGAAGATCATAATGAGTTCTTTTGATTAGTCGTTTTTGCAAGTATAAAAATTTACCTCTGTTCACAACTTGCCTGAATAAGTAAAGTGTGTTTCAACTATTGTTTCCTTCTGTTCCAGGCACCAGGAAATAATAAAACAGCCGTTGCTTCTCTTAACACAATAATTCACACTGCTGCAATGTTCTATTAATCATAAGTCAAAATTATTCGTATTATTGTATAGATCACATTTAAAATTCAACTAAATGGATAATAATTTTTCTACCCAGGTAAAGGAAATTATTTCGTTCAGCAGGGAGGAAGCACTGAGGTTGGGGAATGATTTCATAGGGACAGAGCATCTGTTATTGGGCTTGATAAGAGAAGGGGAAAATATGGCGGTTAAGATACTTAAGAACCTGAATGTAGACCTCTATGAATTGCGCAAAGAAGTTGAATTGGCAGTTAAGGACAAAACGGGAAAAAACATCGCCAATATAAACAGTTTGCCATTAACCAAGCAGGCCGAAAAGGTGATAAGGGTTACGGTGCTGGAAGCAAAAGCTTTAAAAAGTCCCACCGTAGAAACAGAACACCTGATGCTCTCCATTCTTAAAAACAAAGAAAATATCGCTACACAAATTTTAAATCAGTTTGATGTGGACTACGATCTTTTCAGAAATGAATTAGGTATGGTAAAAAGCAATGACGTTCGCAGCGAATATACCGACGACGCGGATGATGATTTTGATGACGAAAAGAAAAGTTATCAGCAAAAATCAAAATCGCAGGCAGCGAATGCAAAAAGTAAAACGCCGGTACTCGACAATTTTGGAAGAGACATTACCCGTTTGGCTGAAATGGGAACATTAGACCCTATAGTTGGACGTGAGGAAGAAATTGAAAGGGTTTCGCAGATATTGTCGAGACGTAAAAAGAACAATCCTATTTTAATTGGTGAGCCCGGTGTAGGTAAAACCGCCATTGTAGAAGGGCTGGCTCTGCGTATTGTTCAAAGAAAGGTTTCAAGAGTTTTGTTTGATAAAAGAGTCGTGTCGCTCGATCTGGCAGCGCTGGTAGCGGGTACAAAATACCGTGGACAGTTCGAAGAAAGAATGAAAGCGATTATGAACGAGCTGGAAAAAAACCGCGATGTGATCTTGTTTATTGATGAGATTCACACCATAGTAGGTGCCGGTGGCGCCAGCGGTTCGCTCGATGCTTCTAATATCTTTAAACCGGCTTTGGCAAGAGGCGAGCTCCAGTGCATTGGCGCTTCCACACTCGATGAATATCGCATGTACATCGAAAAAGATGGTGCTTTAGACAGGAGGTTCCAGAAAGTGCTGGTAGATCCGCCAAGCGTGGAAGAAACCATCCAGATATTGAACAATATCAAACCCAAGTACGAAGAGTACCATAATGTTACTTATTCTGAAGACGCAATTGATGCCTGTGTGAAATTGAGCGATCGCTATGTAACCGACAGGTTGCTGCCCGATAAAGCCATTGACGTGATGGATGAAGTAGGCGCAAGAGTGCACCTGAAGAATATTAACGTGCCCAACGAAATAGTAGAGCTCGAAAAGAAGATTGAAGATATTAAGCACGAAAAGAACAAGGTAGTGAAAAGCCAGCGTTTTGAAGAAGCAGCTTCTTTGCGCGACAATGAAAAAAGACTTCAGGAAGACCTGGAAAAAGCGAAAGCGCATTGGGAAGAAGAGAGTAAGCACAAACGTTATCCTATAGACGAAGAAGCCATTGCTGAAGTAGTGAGCATGATGACGGGTATTCCTGTGAAGAGAATGGTGCAGGCCGAAACCGAAAAACTGCGTCGCATGGCCGAAGACCTTAACGGTGCAGTGATAGGACAGGATGAAGCCATTTTGAAAGTGGTGAAAGCAATTCAGCGTAACCGCGTAGGGTTAAAAGATCCGAAAAAACCAATTGGTACTTTCATCTTCCTTGGACCTACCGGTGTTGGTAAAACAGAATTGGCAAGGGCGCTGGCAAGATACATGTTCGACTCGGAAGATGCGCTGATACGCATTGACATGAGTGAATACATGGAGAAATTTACGGTTAGCCGGCTGATTGGTGCACCTCCCGGATATGTTGGTTATGAAGAAGGCGGACAATTAACCGAAAGAGTACGTCGCAAACCTTATTCTGTAGTGCTGCTCGATGAAATTGAAAAAGCGCATCCAGATATTTACAATATCCTGTTACAGGTGCTGGATGACGGACAGTTGACAGACGGATTGGGACGTAAGGTAGATTTCAAGAACACACTGATCATCATGACTTCGAATATTGGTGTACGCCAGTTGAAAGATTTTGGTGAAGGTGTGGGATTTGCAACAGCCGCCCGTCAGCAAAGCTCTGAAGAAAATAACAAAGCCGTTATTGAAAAAGCGCTCAAGCGTACTTTCAGTCCTGAATTTCTAAACAGGATCGACGATGTAATGATCTTCAATTCGCTTACGCAGGAACATATCTTCAAGATCATCGACATCCTGATGAAAGGTGTAATGAAAAGGCTCAGCAATCTTGGATTCTCGCTTGAACTTACAGAAGAAGCGAAAACCTTTATTGCAGAAAAAGGATACGACCAGCAATTTGGCGCGCGTCCGTTGCACAGAGCTATTCAGAAATACCTGGAAGATCCCCTGGCGGAAGAAATACTCAACATGCATGTAAAAGCAGGTGATGTATTGATTGCCGACCTGGACAAAGAGAAGTCAGTTATTAAATTCTCTTTACAGGAAGAAGGAAAAAAAGAAAAATCACAAGCTTAGTATTTTTTGAATAAAATGAACAGAGGTTGTCCCAAAGGACAGCCTCTTTTTTTTAACTACAGTAGAACCATGGTTGAACCACGGGGACACAGGACACAGAGGGGCGCCAGGAATTTGTAGTTTATAAGTTAAATCGTTTACTGTTTGTCGGAATGCTGCTGAACGACAAACTCCTAACTCCTAACGTCAAACTCCAAACATCAAACTTCTTCCATCTTGCATACTCAACCTGAAATTGCTAATTTGCACCGCATGGCATCTCGTAAAATTATCATTACTATCGACGGCTGGTCATCCTGCGGCAAAAGCACATTGGCAAAACAATTGGCCGAAAGATTGAACTATGTTTATATAGACAGCGGCGCAATGTATAGGGCTATTACCTTATATTTTTTAAGAAATACTGTCGACTGGAAAAAAGACAAGGCAGTAAAAGAGGCGCTGGAAAATATACAACTGGAATTTCGCACCAACGAGATCAGCAAAAAAACAGAAATGTACCTGAACGATGAAAATGTGGAATACATCATCAGGGATTTGGTAGTGGCAGAAAAAGTGAGTGAAGTTGCCGCTATTAAGCAGGTACGCGATTTTGCCGTGGCACAACAACGAAAGATGGGGGAGAAAAAAGGAATTGTGATGGACGGAAGAGATATTGGTACGGTTGTGTTCCCCAACGCTGAGCTGAAAATATTTATGACAGCCGATAATGCAGTTCGGGTAGAAAGAAGATTTAAAGAGCTATACGCTCAAAATCCAAATATTACCATTGAAGAAGTAAAGAATAATCTTGAAATGAGAGATTATATCGATTCTCACCGCGAAGTAAGCCCACTACGCCAGGCTGAAGATGCGTTGGTGCTCGACAACTCCAACATTACCCAGGAAGAACAGTTGCAAAAAGCATTGGAATGGGTCGCCCAGAGAAATGGAGTTCCCGCTAATAAGCGCAAATAGACCCTGCGCAGACTTCTGCAGCATACATTCTTCTTTGCGTGCAAAAACTATTTCACGCTGCGTTCGAGTAGGTGCAACGTAACAGCGATCTATTGTTTTCTATTATCATTTCGATCTCTCTGTGCATCTCCGTGCCTTTGTGCCTTCGTGGTTCGCTATGCGTCAATATCGTCCATCAGACCACCCTTTGGGTGGGCCGATGGGGAAGCCCGGTCGGCCCGCCTGAATAGGCATTGGGCGTGGCCGGCGGTCTGACCGACAAATCATGGAGTTCCCGCTGATAAGCGCAGATAGACGCAGCGCAGACTTCTGCAGCGTACATTCTTCTTTGCGTGTAAAAAACTATTTCACGCTGCGTTCGAGTAGGTGCAACGTCACAGCGATCTATTGTTTTCTATTATCATTCCAATCTCTCTGTGCACCTCCGTGCCTTTGTGCCTTCGTGGTTCCCTGCGCCCTTTGCGCGAAAAATTCATATACATCATCCGAAAAAATATTTTCTTTTATCTTCACCCAAAACAATTACAATGGGTCAGCAAAAAATTAAGGTAGGTGTTGTGGGGTTCGGAATTTCGGCAAAAGTTTTTCACCTTCCGTTTATTACAACATTAACCGATCACTTCGAGCTGGTAAGCATTCTTCAGCGAAAGGGTGATGAAGCGAAAACACAATTTCCTTCCGCAAAAATTGTTCGCGATATCGATGAACTGATTGCAGATAAAAACATCGATCTTATTGTAATTACAACCCCCAACGATACGCATTTCCCCTATACAAAAAAAGCATTGGAAGCTGGTAAGCATGTGGTGCTGGAAAAACCGTTTACCAATACAACGGAAGAAGGACGACAACTAGTGGAAATAGCGGCAGCGTCGGGCAAAATACTAAGTGTATATCAAAACCGCAGGTACGTCAGCGATTTTCGCACCATTACAGAAAGTCTGGACAAAAAAAGGCTGGGCGAAGTACATGAGTTTGAAGCACATTACGATCGTTACCGGGCAGAAGAACGCCCCACCGCCTGGAGAGAAGCTCCATTGCCCGGCAGCGGTATATTATACGATTTGGGAGCGCATATTATTGACCAGGTGTTGTATTTTTTTGGGATGCCGCAAAACATTACAGCCGATATACGTTTGCAGCGTCCCCATGCGCGCGTAGATGATTACTTCAACATATGGCTTGATTACGGTTTTAATAAAGTGATCCTGCATGCAGGTATGCTGGTGCGTGAGCCTGGTCCCCGGTATATGATCCAGGGAACACAGGGTTCTTTTATTAAGTATGGCGAAGATCCGCAGGAAGCGCGACTACGCGCTGGCGAGCTACCGCTGGGTGAGGACTGGGGGGCCGAAAAAGAGGATACTTACGGATTCCTTTATACGGTGGTAAACGGTGAAACCATCAAAAAGAAATATCCTTCTCTCAAAGGAAGCTATGCCGATTATTATCTTGAGCTCTATAACACCATTGTAAATGGAGCACCGTTGCGCGAAAAACCAGCACACGGCTACAATACCATCCGCATAATGGAGCTTGCCATTCAAAGCAGTGAGGAAAAAAGAACGATTCCGTGTACAGGGTTGATGGACGTCGGCTATCAGCTTTAAGCTGCCAGCCGTCAGCTTTTAGCAATTGAAAGTCTAAATAATTATCAACAGCCATCAAAAATCTCAAATTTCAAATCTCAAATTCTTTACACTGCCATCAAACTACAGCCCCGTATATCGCTGTTGTCTACCCGGCCCAATACTTCAAAGCCTCCATCGGGGTGCAGCCTGCCTGCATCTTCGGTAGCTATAAACGAACAGGAGTAAACGTTGGCAAGATCAACTACGTTGATAATACCATTTACCGTTTTATTTGTATGATAATCGGGTATGGCAAGCGGATCATCTTCCTCCCTCAATAATATCTTCATCCATGGCGGACAATAAAACACGCCGTTTTTTTGCGAGTAAGCCTGCGACAGCAGTTCCGTCATACCATACTCCGAGTGAATCTGTTCTACCTCAAAAGCATTTCTGAGCGCTGCATGCATTTCTTCCCTGGTCATTTCATCTCTGCGCCCCTTCATGCCGCCGGTTTCCATTATAACGGTGTTGCGTAAAGGCATAGCATGTTTCTCCGCAAAATCGAGCAAGCCAAAAGTAACGCCCAGCAGCAATGTTTTTTGTTGCTTTGCTTCAAGTTCAGCAAGAACTGTTGCCAGCCGGCCGTGATCATACAGGTAAAATCCGCCGGAGGCATGCCCGCTTTGTTGTATCAGCGCATCTGCCATAACCACCAGCGAAGAATGATTTCTTTCGAGGTAGGAGGGCAGCAGCGCCAGGATGCACCATTCTTCCGGCTTACCATAAAACAGTTCAAACGCCTGGCTAAAACTCTGCGTATATAATGTGGAGTCTTTTACATGGTGCCGGCTGTTGACCGTTTGAGTAGTGCCACTGCTTTCAAAAATGGCAGCAGCGGTAAAAGAAGTGGTTTTAACCTCATGCGTTTTAAAAAAACGGATGGGTAAAAACGGAATGTCGGTAAGAGAATGGATGGTATCCCGGTTTTTTCCCAATGCGTTGCAGTAAGAGCGGTAAATTGTATTGTTATCGTATTGAAAACGAAATAACTCCAATGCCTTGCCCTCAAAGTCAGAAATGTTAAAATCAAACAGTCCCTGGGTAATGTCGTTATGGGATGAGCAATTTTTCAACGGGAATATCTACATTTGTTTTAATAAATAAATATATGAAGCCTGTAACTGTGCTTGTTTTGTTTTTGGTGATCATTGTTTCGTGCAGCAAAGATAAGTTTGATTCGAAACCTACGCTGAAGCTGAAAGAAGTAAAGGGAAATTATGTTCCCAAAGACGGTGACTACGGCGCCCAGTTTGTGTTTGAATATACCGATGCGGAAGGCGACCTGGCAGGCGTTCCTGTTTATTTTGAAAAAATATCGTCCTCTTCTCCCTGCGCTAACGGATCCATAAATCCTAACATGGGTCCTGATAGTACCTATCTTGGTTTTTCTCCCGACATTCCTCCCACCTCCAATCAAAAAGGAGAAATAACAATTTCTCTTGCCAGGACGGAGATGAATCCCGTGGCATGCAGTATCTTCGACACTTTGGAGCAGGCTACCTTTAAATTCTGGTTCAAAGACAGGGCTGGCAATGTAAGCGACACGGTAACTGCGCCACCCATTTCTATCGAAAAAGAATTTTGATCGAACAAAAGGTTATACGCAATTCATTATTTGATTTTCTTTTATACACTAGTTTGTATATAGCTGGCTGCGCTTTGCTGATGATCGATCAAACCAATCATTTATTCGCGCTCCAATATCCTCAAAACACTTTCTTTCTTTTTGTATTTGCCGCAACTATTTGCAGTTACAATTTTCACTGGTATCTAACACCGCTGGTTTCCTCTGCCTCGCCCCGCATTCGCTGGAACGACAGGTATCGCACTCTGTTGCTGATTCTCTTTTTTGCAGGATTGTTGGCATCGTTGTACTACGGCTGGCAGTTGAGAGAGCATTGGCTGGCTATGGGAGTAGGAATAATAGCTACTTTTTTATATTCGGCGCCTAAAATACCCATACAGCCATTTAGCTGGCTGGCAAAAGTTGCCATAGGCAAAACCATCTTTCTTTCCTTTGTATGGATGTATGTTACCAGCGCGCTTCCAATATTGGTTGCCGCAAAATCGTGGACAATATCACATACGCTGTATTGCCTGAGCCGGTTTTTCCTCATTTATGCCATTTGCATTCTTTTTGACTATCGCGACCGGGAAACCGATCAGCAGCAGGGCGTTAAAAGTTTCATTACCTGGGCAAGCGAAAAAAATGTAAAAAGGATCTTCCAGGCGTCGCTCGCATTGTTTGCTATTTTTAGTTTGTTGCTTTATAGAGAACTGGGGGCAATAAATGTTTTGCTGTTACTCGTTCCCGGCTGCATAGTACTGGCGTTGTATCGTTATTCAATCACTCACTTTGATGATTACCTCTATTATTTTGTGCTGGACGGATTGATGATGTTTTCGGCCTTATTAATGTTTATGCTTCGCATTGCGGGACACCTTTGATGTTGGTTAAGCGGCGTGAATAGTTAAGTGTGTTGATTAAGTTCGCTGAGAAATAGAACCTGCGAATTAGCGGCGTTTAATTGAGGATGAAAGCTTTGGATGCAGGCCTATTACCAATAATCTTTAAGCTGGAATTAAAATCCCCGGCAACAGCATTTCACCGGGCCCGTCCCAGCCGGGCACACCTCTGGCTCTGCCTCATCATAACGGCAAGAACCGTAGGTTCGGTCACATATTGCAAGGATGGATTTCAATCCATCCGAATCCTCTGCGGCAATATATTATTACCTATTTTTGAAAGATACAATCGATTTGAACATGGCAAAACAAACCAAGAACAAACAGAAATCCATCCTGAAATCAGACGCGCTTACATTCCTCAGAAATTATATCAATAACCCTTCGCCCACCGGCTTCGAAAGCAGCGGGCAAAAGCTCTGGCTGGAATACCTGAAACCTTATGTAGACAGCAGCTTTGTAGACCCTTATGGCACGGCTGTAGGAGTAATCAATCCCGACGAAAAGTTTAAAGTTGTAATTGAAGCGCATGCCGACGAGATAAGCTGGTTTGTAAATTATATAACCAACGACGGGCTGATTTACCTGAAACGCAATGGCGGAGTGGACCACCAGATCGCACCTGGCAAGCGTGTGATCATCCACGGTAAAAAAGGAGCGGTAAAAGCTGTGTTTGGTTGGCCCGCCATTCACACCCGTTTAGGGGGTGGTGAAAAAGAAACGCAACCCAAGGTTGAAAATCTTTTCCTCGATACAGGCGCAAGAAATAAAAAAGAAGTAGAAGACCTGGGCATTCATATTGGCGCCGTAGCTACTTATGAAGAAGGCTTTGAAGAACTAGCTTATAACTATTATATAGGCAGGGCGATGGATAACCGTATTGGAGGTTTTATGATTGCGGAGGTTGCCCGGCTGTTGAAAGAAAATAAAAAGAAGCTGCCTTTTGGCTTGTACATTGTAAACGCTGTGCAGGAAGAAATAGGACTGAGAGGTGCTGAAATGATAGCGCGCAGGATAAAGCCCGACGTTGCGATTATTACCGATGTTACGCACGACACTACCACGCCCATGATCAATAAAATTATTGAGGGCGATGTTGCCTGTGGCAAAGGTCCCTCGCTGGCTTATGGTCCTGCTGTACACAATAAACTGTTGAATTTTGTTCAGGACGTAGCTTCCGACAACAAAATTCCCGTTCAGTTAAGAACCGTGAGCCGCAGTACCGGAACCGACACAGAATCTTTTGCATATGCCAATGATGGTTGCCCGTCGGTACTCATTTCAATACCCTTAAGGTACATGCATACTACGGTAGAAATGCTGCACAAGGATGATATTGAAAATACCATTAAGCTTATGTATGAAACATTGCTGGCGTTAACGCCCAAAACCAGGCTAAACTATTTGTAACACTCGTATACTTTCCTGTATGTTTTTAAAGAAGCTGTATCACCACAAAAAAAGCCTTTTTGCATTGGCTGTAATAGCTTGTGTGATACAGCTTGTTATTTTTTATAAGCAGGGTGCGGTAGCTACACCTTTTTTTAATTATGGTATGTACTCCGACAGGATATTGCCACTTGATCAATACAAAATATACAAGGTGTATGTAGATGGCAGACTGTTAAAAGGAGATGAGTACAGTATACAGGAGTGGGATAAGATATATTTGCCCTTGTATCTTTATTATGGCAAAGACAGCATCAATACCCAAATGATTGAAGTGCGAAACCGGTTGCTGCATAAATTGAAGCTGCACAAACTTGCAACCAGTAACAGGTTTTTTGAAAACAACAGCTTTAATGATGCAGCATTTATAAGCTGGTACGGATCTTACCTGGCTTCTTTTTCCGGATATGCTTCAAATAACGTCAGGGTTGTAAAACAAAACTATCAATGGAACGGGCAATACCTGCAACCGGCAGACTCAACACTACTGTTTCAGAACAGCCAATAGCGCTTAAGCAGCAAACAAATGTTATTTATTTGTACCTGCTGGTAACGGTATTGCTGTTTGCTGACCGATGGTGGAATGGCATGCTGTTGTCGCAACTGCAGCCTTCCTTTTTTGTAGCGCCCATGAATGTGAGCGCATGGGCATTAATGTTTACGGGTGTTCACGAAGTATTTATAAACAACCAGCCAGCTTGTTTGTTTGCCGATGCTATGCTCATTGGCTTACCCATCGTTTATACGGTGTTACACATTAAACAGCTAACCAGGGCCAAAATTGCCGCGGGTTACTGCATACTGTTGTTCAATTTTATATATGCGCAATGTTACGTGCTGTATCCTTCCAATTCGATAGAAGGGCATGTAGGCTGGATATTGTTTCCCCTGGTGCTCATCTGCCATCGGCTTACTAGTTTTAGTTTGGCGTTGCAAGTCATTCGCTTTGTGTTCCTGTTTTTCTTTGTTTCTGCCGGCATCTGGAAAATCCGCAATGGCGGTATTTTTAACCCGGAGCAAATGAGTGGAGTATTACTTCTACAGCATTCGCAATTACTCGTTACTGCGCCTTCTTCTTTGCTCGCCGAAATGTATTATTGGTTTATTCATCATCCCACAATTGGTTATTTGCTGTACCTGGCAGCAACCTTGCTGGAACTTTTTTTTATCGTGGGATTTTTTATAAAGAAGGCAGACCGTTGGCTCCTGCTTTTATTTTTCATTTTCCTGGTGGCCGACGTATTGATCATGCGTATTAAATACTGGGAAATAATGCACCTGGCAATACCGTTGTTTTTTAGCAATAAGGTAATAATGGCAATGGAAGAAAAATAGAAGCGCTGTTTATTGCACATTTTTTAGCCTCACCCTCTTATCCCTCTCGGAAAGCGAAGGGCGGTGTTGTAGAATAAATCCGGGCTTCCTCATTTATTTCCATTTTCCAATTACTCGGTTCTCAGGCTCTTCACCGGATTTGCCAATGCTGCTTTAATGGTTTGAATGCTTAAAGTGAGCAATGCAATTACAATCATAAACAATCCCGCACTAACAAATATCCAATAGCTTATCTCCGTTCTGTATGCAAAATTTTCCAGCCATTTATGCATAGCCAGCCATGCCAGAGGCACAGCAATTAAAAATGCAAGCAGCACCAGCACCACAAACTCTTTCGAAACAATAGCTACAATATTAGCGACAGAAGCGCCGAGCACTTTTCTTACACCAATTTCTTTGGTACGTTGCGTGGTGCTGTAAATCACCAATCCCAGTAAGCCAAGGCAACTGATAAAAATGGCTAGCCCGGTTCCCCATTTCAGCAGGTTAGATATATTTTGTTCTTCCTGGTAATATTTCTCAATGTCCTTGTCAAAAAAGGAATATTCAAAATCAGCATCAGGATAAATTTCTTTCCAGTTTTTCTCAATCTTTTTAATAGCACTGCTCCAGTTGTTAGCCCCCGGCTGTTGTGGCGCCAGTAAAATATTAACGCAATGCTCTACGTTGAGCCAGTTAGCAATTACCAACGGCTTAATTGGTTCTCTTAATGATTTCTGGTGAAAGTCTGCCACAACTCCGGTAACGGGTATTTGTTTATTGCTCCATTCAAGATATTGGCCGATAGCATCCTGTGGATTGGTAAACCCCAGTATTCGTGCATAGGTTTCGTTGATGAGGAAGGACATAACAGTATCTGTTTGAGCAATATTGTGTCCTGCCAACAATTTGAGGCCATATAGTTTTATATAGTTGGTATCGCCATACTTTTGTTGTACATCTGTTTCTATTTCCTTTTTCCCGTCTTTGTATTTTACCGTTCCACTCCAGGTATTATTGGTTGATGGTGGATTAGAGCTAAGGCTAACCATCGAAACTTCGGGTATGCTTCTTAGTTTGTTTGCCAGAACAAACTTGTTGGTTTTGCTGGTATCGAAATAGGTATGGCTGAAGAGAATGGCTTCTTTTTTAAAGCCTAGTTCTTTATTTAATGAGTAAGTAATTTGTTTACTCACCAGTAATGCTGCCATTATAAATACTTGCGCAATGGTAAACTGAGACACTGTTAATGATTTGCGCAGCCAGGCGTTGCGATTACTGCCAGCGGCGCTGTAAACCTGGTTTTTTAAAACGAGCACAGGACGATAACCGGCCAGCACAACCGCGGGATAAAATCCCGACAATATCGTTACTACCACTAATAATGCAAGTAAAAACAACAGAATTCCCGGGTATTCAGTCAGGCTAAAACGAAGTCCTTCAGGAATAAAACCCGAAAATGCTTTCAGCAATAGCGGCGTCAGTAATATTGATAACAGTGTAGCCGTAAGAGTGAGTAAAAAGGTTTCACCCAAAAACTGGGCAACCAATTGCTTTTTAGAGCTGCCAAGCGTTTTTCTTATACCTATTTCCTTTGCGCGTTGCGACGCATAGGCTGTGGTAAGATTAATAAAATTGATGCAACCCAACAATAGCAAAAACGCGGCAATCGCCATTAACCCATAGAGCGTAGGTTTATGGCCCATTGGAGCATTGTAATTACCGTAATCGTGGTTAAAATGAATATCGCTTAAGGGCTGCAGCGTATGCCATGTTTTACTATTGTCTCCGGGCTCTTTTGTGTGGTGCCTGTTGTATAATGCAGCTATTTGCTGCTCAACACGAGCGACAGAATTGGATTTGACAAGTTTTACATATAATTGTTGCGAGCCATTGGTTGAACTCCATTGTTCCCAATTGTCTGGCTTTAGCGAAGTAGTTTCAAGCGTTACGTAAGACATGAAGGCTTTGAAAGTAAAGTCGGTTAGCCTGCTAAGGTCTTTTACCACGCCCGAAACGGTTGCTCTTATCGTATCGTCGAGCATAATTTCTTTACCTCTTATTTCGCCAGGGGCGAGTTGAGGAAAATATAGCTGAGCATACGATTCTGTAAGTACAATTTGGTAAGGATGCTTAAAAGATGTGGTAGGTGAACCCGCCAGCCATTCATATCCTACCATGTTGAAATAATTGCTGTCTGCAAAAACAAAATCTTTTTGTCTTTTAAAAACAGCTTTATTTTTTGAACCGGTAGCGGATACGCTAATTTTAGGTTGACCGTTCCATAAACGGAGGTTTACCACAGCATCCAGCCCCGTTAGTTCCTTTTTTACAGCAGCGCCCATTGGATCGTGCACGCCTGAATTGTGGTATACCGCACCGGAAAAATTAAAGTTTGATACCACCCTGTAAATTCGTTCTTTATCTTTTTCAGATTCGTTGAATGAAAAATGATAATGTGCAAGCAGGTAAATTACCAAAGATGCGCTAATACCTATAGACAGTCCAAGAATATTAATGCCGGTAAGCGCTTTGCTTTTAACGAAAGCTCTTAATGCAATAACCAGGTAGTTTTTGAACATAATAACTTGTAAAGTTTATGAATCAACAGTATAGCTCAACCCACATGCCATGCGCATAACCAGTTGATCATAAGTTGGTTGAAAATAACTACCGGTAAAGAGTGTACGAAAATGAACAGTTTATGTGCGCTGATGGATCAATACTGGTGAACTACTGCCCCTTTCCTTCCGACTTTGGCGTTTTCCTGTTCATAAAGTCGCGGTAACTGTCGTTAATGTATACCAGCATTGCTTCGCGATTGTTTTGACGGCAAAATTCATATGAAGGACGGTACCTGAACATGAAGTTGCGCAAAGAATCTCCCGTAAGTCCGGTAATTTTTGCCACATAGGTATAAGAAAATTTATAGTCTACGTAATATTCCTTTTCCTGTTCTTCATAACGTTTTTTAAAGCGGCGCAGGTTTTTTTCATCTTTTGAAAAGTGGGAAAACGGGCTGAAAGTTACTCCAACACCATCGGTGGGCGTGTTTCCCTTTCCTCCTACAAGCTTCGAGTTTCGTTTGCCCAATACTTCACCAAACTCTTCCAGCCTGCTGATGGAGTCTACCTGGTAGGCATTCAGGTCGCCCACCGCTACTTCTTCCAGCTCAATTACATTGCGGGTTAAAGAAATATTGTAAATGCCCGCCAGCATATCCGATGTAACGGTAACGGTATCTGGTAAATAACCAATACACGAAAAAGCGATCCTGTCGCCCTCGGCGGCAGTTACTTTGTAATTACCACCCATGTCGCTTTGTGAATAGGTGTTGCGGGACAGATTTTTTACAGTAGTGCCCATTACCACCCGGTCGTACAGATCATCTACCACCTTTCCTTTTAACACCGTTTGGGAAAATGATTGGATGGAAAAAAGACTTACACAGCTAACAATAAAAAGCCATTTGGTATTCATATTGAATGCAATTTACAGTGCCCGAATGGAAGTTAACCGATGAAAATGTTATGCCAAAGATAATTTCAGGCGAAATGAAAATATGGCAACGATTTAGTGAGCATACCAAATGATAGTGGCACTATTATACGAGAGGGTGATTATTTATGCAGTGCTTCCAATGCGCCCACAACGTATACCAGTGGTGCATTCCAGTTAATGGCAATTTCGTTAGATGCGTAAGAACAATCATTGTCGGAGTAAGAAGTTTCTGTTTCCGTAAACGGATAATGACATTTATCCTGCCTGCCCGGGTTGGGCCCTGCTGCCAACAGTCCGGGTACCGGTGCTGTAATCCCATCTGCCTGCGAGGGGCGGTGATGAATATGCATAGGCGATTTTTTTCCAAAGCCGGTTACGAAACAATACCCCGTTGCATTTCTACCTAAAATGTAATCAAGATTGGATACGGCTCCCGAAAGGTGCTTTGGCGATTTTGCAAGACGATACGTTTTTAATAGCAACATGCCCTGGTTTAGTGCAACGGAATTACTGCCCCATATAAAATCACGCTGCGATTGTCCCATTACTGTTTTAAAAGCCGCATTGCCTCCTGCTGTTAATTGATCTGCGAAAGCTATAAGTTCATTTTTCAGTTTGGTTGTTTCGAGCTTTGTACCTGAAAAAGTCGTTTCATTTTTTAGGGCAGTGTATACCCCCAGCATATTCACTTTGCTCCACCATGGAATGTTAAGCTCTATGTCTGTGCTTACCTGGTTGCTTTGTATATACAACGGGTTGCCCGTTGTTGCCGTTAATTCAACTGCCGCCCAAAACCATTCATCTTCAAAATATTTATCTCCATAAGGCCCTGTGGTTACCGCCGGTGAAAATTGTTTGTTCATTTCTGTCTGGTTGTATGCTGCAGCAGGATTGGCAACGCACCACTGCCAGGCATACAAGGCAGCTTTCAAACAACTATCGCTTAACCCCGGTAACTGCGTCGGGAATTTTGAATATACCCGGGCTGCTTGTGCCATTACCGCTGCAAAGTCAAGGGTTGCAGCGGTGCCTTTTTGTACTACATACCTTGGTGCTTTGGTAACACCTGGCATTACGGCGCTATCAAATTTTGCATTGGTGCATTTGTTGTACACTCCACCATCGTTAGGGTCCTGCATCGTAAGCATCCATCGCAGGTTGTATAAAATTTCATCGAGTATATCGGGAACATCATTGCCGCTTTCGGGAATGTTTAAGGACAAGGAGCGATAGTATTCTGGGAAATCTTCGTACGCTGCCAGTAATGTACCCATGGTTATGCCACTGTTTACAATGTATTTGTTATAATCGCCTGCATCGTACCATCCTCCCGGAGACGCAATGACCATTCCGGCGGGCCGCTTTTTGCCGGCTGCTGAAGGATGGATCAGCACGCTGTCATCTTTATGTCCTGCAGCGCGGCTCCATTTGCCGGCGTACTTTGCAGTCAAAGGCATAGAAACCCGTTGATAATAGTATCCTTTCACAACGGCTTTGGACAATTCATCGAAAACATGACTGCTTATTTTGAACGAAGCCGATTGCACATTGCCTGTTAGCAGCTTGTACTCACCATTTGAAATAAGCGGAGAAAAATCGGCAATACGGGTACGGGTATCTGAAAATTGAGACTTTCGCGTTTCGGAAAGTTTACCGCTGAAGACAAGCTTGTTATTTTGAATGTTGACAATATAAAAGCTGTCTTCGTTTGCCGGATTGGTTATAACCGCATATTTGACAGAACCGGGATAGTAGCCTACCTGGTTGAGCTGAATGGCGGGTTGTGCAAAACAGGTGAAAGAACACAATAGCTCTGCCAGCAGTATAACCCGCATCACTATACGCAGTTTTTTATTCAGCAATAGTTTCATAGAATCCATATTTCGTTTGTTTAACAGCAGTTGGCTATTATTTCTTTTTCTCTACAATCACCAATACAACCGACCTGGCAGGAAGATTGAATCTGACTTGTTTGTCAATAACAGCCGAGTAAGGTTTCAACGAAGCGTAGTCTGCCGGTCCGCCTGCAATGCCTTCCGGTCCTTGCCCGTTCACCAGGGTTTTCCTGGAAAACTCTCCATTATCATTACTGCCCGATAGCGTATACCAGTAATACCTGTTGCCAGGTAAAAAATTGTCAAATTCAACACGAGCAGTCTGGTCGGTACCGGTTGTGTTTACAATAGCAATTGCTATTTCTCCACTCGAAAAGGAAGACGCATAGCTGTATATGCCTGTTCCATTGGTAACGGTGCTTCCTACCGCACGATCGCCCAGCATTTTGTTAAAAAAATACAGATGGTAAAAAGCCGGTCTCGGATTCCATTTGCTTTCACCGCTGGCAGCTTCGCCCTGGCTGAATAGCCCGTGATCATTGCCCTCCTCCCACGCATTGGCCAAATCCCATCTGCATGCCATTCCAAATTTGTTTTTCATGAGTTCACCCAACACCATTACCGCATGCATGCCATTGATGTGAGATACCATTTGTTTTGAGCCAACAGCAAAAATATTGTACTCTGTAAGTGCTATGGGCTTTTGAGCCGCACCGTTTGCAGCAATGGTTTGTTCAAGGTATTCCATAATGTGCGCCGTTACATCGGCTGGCGTGGCTAAAATGGCTGCTGCAGTTGAGTTGGTATTGTAAGGCGTATAGTAGCTGTGTACTATATAATAATCTGCCTTGTCATCAATTGCTGTTAAAACGCCTTTGTTCCAGTTTTTATCGGTATCGGTTGCCCAGGCTGCCGGCGCCTGCTCCAGCAGTTGCGCACCAATGTAAATAGTAGCGCCTGTTTCGGCTGCTGCTTTTCGCATAGAGTCGGCAAATATTTTAAAATGTTTGCCATATAAATCGCCGGTAATAATTTCCGGTTGACCGTCTTTGTTGTTGCTTACGTCAATCCTGTTGCCCGCCTGCCACACGCCATTGCTTTCATTGCCGATTTCCCAATACTGCGTTCTTCCATTATCATATCTTACCCAATCGGCAGCCAAATGGGCAGCGGCGGCTACAGGATCGGTACTTGTTCCGTACCTCGCATAGCCGTAATTGATAGTAATTACACCTTTGCTGTTTGTTTGCTGTAGCATCGTGTAATAATTATCGGTAGAGAGCGTCCAGCTATCATTGTTTTTTCCAAACCAGTAACCGGCATTTGTTTCATTGCCTGTACTGCCGTCTATCAGTTTAGCCGGCGCATCTGCCGGAGCATTGCCCGGGGCCGCATTCCAGAAAAAAACACTGCTGATGTTACCACCAGGAAAACGGATCAAACCAGGGTTGAGGTTTGTGATGTGGTTGATCAATATGGTCTGATCTGTGATTTGCGTCATGTACGGGTTGGCGTTATTGCCAAAAAGAGTAGGGGAAATTTTGGTGAGAATATTGTTATGGTCAACTTTAATCGTCACATTTCCGTGAGCGGGCAGGGTTGCGGTGGTATATGACGAAGGTGCGGTGAAAGTTTTAGGTTGCCAGTTGTTTAAGAAAAAACCGATGGTATTGGCCAACGGCGGATCGACCGCTGGAGGAATGACAACGGTTGTTGTATCGTCCGGATCGCCAGACTGATCAGCAGGTTTGCTTTTAGTGCAGGAACCAAGAAGCACCATTGTTATACTTACGCAAAATAAAAAGCTGTTTTTTGCAAATGCATTCATAAATAAAATGGTAAGTAAGACCCACCTTGTAATACAAGATTGCCAGGCAGGTCTTAACGGGTGTATGAAAAAATACTTGTTGTGTCAGCGCAAACCAATATGATCGATGTAAATGGTTCCGCTCCATCCCCTGTCCTGCAGTGTAAATTCGTTGATGCTTGCCGGTGAGGCAACCTCCGTTAAAGGAACAAGGTATTCCGTCCATTCTCCTTCTACTATCGTAATCTTCTTTTCTTGGCCGGCAATCAATACATTCAGTTCCTTTCCTCCGGTACCCGTTGTTCCAAAAATGGAAAACACAACATGTGTTTTGCCCGATGTTGCGGAGTTACCACCACCCATTTGCAGCGCACCACCCCAATCGCCGCCGAAAATCACTTTGATTGCTTTTTCGCCATCGCGCACATTATCGCTGCTGGCAATGTCTGAAGAGCCGCTTCCCCAGCCTCCCCATTTCTGCCAGCCGTTAGCCATCGCATCATCGTAAAATGCGGTTGCTAACGGTGCTAACGGAGGAAGGTCGCCGATCAGCTCCAACGGGGTAGCCGATTCTACCGGTACTTTTGAATAGGGTACCAGTGTAATAGTTCCCTTGTTTGCTTCTTCGGGAATGGTTACTACTATTTCTGTAGCTGTTTTACTTACAAAAGTCGTTAGCGGCTCAGTCAATCCTTTGAACAGGATGCCTTCCACAAGATCCAGGTTCTCGCCGGTAATGATGAGATTGTCTCCACGTTCAACAGGGTTAGGCGAAAATTGTGTGAGTGTGGGCAGGGTCAGTTCCAACACTTCTTCGGTTTCAATTACCAGCGGCTCGGTACCGCCGGTTGAAATGACCAGCTTTCCCGTTTGAGCCTGCAATGGAACCTGTACCACCAGTTCTGTTAACGATTGGCTCACAAATGTTGTTACTACTACATCTCTTTCAAAACGGATCTCATTGATCCAATTCATGTATTCGCCTTTCAACGTGATATTTTCTCCCGGCTTTGCGTGGGTAGGTATCTCCGTTAGTACCACAGGCACTTCAAAGTTAATAGGCGCTTTTGATGTAATATCGCCCTGCGGTGTTTTCAGCACCACGCGGCCCGATCCTGCCTCCTGCGGAACCGTCAGCACGATCTTTTCCGTTGTTTGTTCTTTAAAAGCATTTTTCTCTATGGTAACGTTCACCATTTCAATGGCGGTTACCTTATCGAGATTGTTGCCAATAAAAACAATATCGTCGCCATGTTGCACTCCGGCAGGGCCAAAGCTCAGCAACTCTATGGTGTCCGATTTTTTATCATCTTCTTTTTTACACGATCCGAAAGCAAACAATAGTACCACGAGTAACATTGCAGCCGGCAATCGATGAATAGATATGAGTTTCATAAAATTTGTTTGATGAGCCCGGCTATTAAGCAATAGACAAGCTGTAATAATTATTTAAGTACTTTAGGAACCACCCTGAAGTTGTCGAACGACATATCGCAATCAAGATCGCCCGCTCCGTGAAACAGCACTCTTGTATAGTAACCGTTAGGGTTAACCGTAAGTGGCGCGCCATAGCTGTCGGCAATCTCCTCAAAAGGTATTACTACCGTCTGCCACTCGCCTTGTGTATCGTAAGGCGGTGCCCATAAATACTGGTTGTTGTTAAAGTCGTTGGCCAGCCCTACGTTCAGTTTTATCATATTGTTGTTGTAGGGCTTTCTTGTATTTACTTCGAACTTCAGGTTGTAGTCTGCTGGTTTCAAAATGGCTTCGTCGGGAATGTTTTTGCTGATAGGACCCATTGCATCTGGCGGGCCGCCTGCTACCTCCAGCCAGTTCCATCCGCCTATTGCTTTATTTACCCGGATGTAATTTCCGTTGATGGCAGGAGGATCATCATTGCTCGGATTGGACACCACAAAAGAAGCATTCCACCAGCCGGTAAACGGATCACTGCTGATGAAAATATTCCTGTTGTCTCTGAACCAGAAGTCTGAAACCGTTTCTCCAAAATTGGTTGTAATGGTGATTGGACCCGGTTCTGCTCCGGCAGGTACTACTACACTGAGTCTGTCATCTGCAAGGTTTATCACTTCTCCTTCAACACCGCCTGTAAAGGTTACTTTCACCGGCGCGTAAAAATAATCGCCGCGTATAACGGCGGTTCCACCTTCCGCTACATATTCGCAGTTCATGCTGTTAATAAGCGGCTCACTTATTTCCACGGTAAAATCATGCATTAACTCTTTACCGTTAGAAAAGATGATCTTCATTTTATTGGTGATCTCAATAGGAATCTGGCTGGGCACACTTACCAGGATGCTTGTATTGGTTATATAGGTAGGCGTTAAAAAAGCTTTCTGGTCGTTGAACCATATTTCTGTAGCATCCTGCAGGTTTTCTCCCACAATAGCTATCAGGTTGCTTTGGTAGGCGCCCACCAGCAGCGAATCGGCAGATTCGGGACTGGTAATGCGTATGTACCTGATGCGGGGTTCGCCATTGTTGGACAGGTTTTCTTTTTCACAAGAGGTGAAAATACCTGCCAGCAACATGGTTATAAGTAACATGCAACTATAGTGTATCGTTTTCATTTTTTTTGATTTGATGTGCAGGTTATGGTTGATATTCTGTTGCCGGTTTCAGCAGGTTAGGCGCCTGGCTAAGCTCCGCATCCGGAATGGGCAATCTGAAATTTCCTGAATTAGCCACAATTGTTCTTTCGCTGAACCAAGAGGTTTTGGTGAAGGTCCACTCGGTAGGATTGGGAAACTGGTCGGGCTCTGTAAAAAACAATCCTCTGTCCTGCGAGTTCAATATATCGTATGCTTTTTGTGGATTGTAATAATGCAGTGAGACGATATCGTACCATGCCATTCCTTCCATTGCAAATTCCTTGAACCGTTCCTTTAATATAATGTCGATGGTAAGATCATCTTCAAATTTGGGTAAGCCTGCGCGCATATGTACTTTATTAAAATATTCCATTGCGGTGGCATCGTTGGTAGAGGCGTTGTTGCCAAGCACAGCTTCTGCATAAATAAGATACATTTCTGCAAGACGTAACATGTAAGTGTCGTGTCCGTACCGTTGGCTGGCTGCCTGTCCGCCTACATCTTCTGCTTTACCGGTTACATATTTTTTGATAGCTAAGAAATTATTGTCGCTGCCTGAAAAAGGATACACCAGCTTTTGCTTGCCACCGGGTATGGTTTGAGTAATTTCGGGATAAGAAGCGCCGGGTAGCATAAAGGTAGCTTTCAACCGCTGGTCCAACGTCCTTCCTTTAAGGGTACCCTCAGGAGTTTCGTTGAAACCATCGTACATGCTGATCATCCACCACGTGGCACTCTTATCGCCACCCCATCCGTCTCCGTTGGCAATGTCTGGACTATAAGCAAGGTAAGCAGGCGTTGAATTTTGTGTTCCCCAGGTGGTGGGTCCTGAATATACCCACTGCAATGAAAACAATGATTCGGCATTGTTATCGTATGGAAACAGGAACAGGTTGGCATAATTGCTTAGCAAAGAAGCGCCGCTGTTTTTAATCACTCTTTCGGCATAATATTTCGCACTGTCGAGGAAGGATTGATTGCGCGCTCCACCGCTGCCGTCAACACCTGCACGTGTCAGGTAGAAGCGGGCCAGCATACCTTCTGCAGACCATCTTGTTAAGCGCCCAGGTTTTACAGGCGTTTCCGGCAAATCTTCGGCTATAGCCCGCATTTCGCTGGTTAAAAATCTCCATATACTGGGTATGGTATTTTTGGTTATGCTCGTGTCTGCAAGTAGAGTAAGATTGTTTTGAATAACCGGCACTTCACCCCAGTTCATTACTAAAAAGCGATAAGCCAATGCCCGCATGAACCGTGCTTCGGCTATCGCCATTTTTTTAACGTTGTCCGACACTTCTGCTCCGGCATAGGTGTTGATGTTTTGGATGGCCAGGTTCGATTGCCCTACAACGATAAAGAATGATCGCCAGGCAGCGCCGTTCTCCGGTGTATTGCCCGTAGTGTTGAACAACACATTGCCCCTGTCGTTCCATGCGGAGAATGCGGTACCTCCCCTGAAATCGCCCAGGTTATACGACGCTTTGTCGTTATAATCAAACCAAACCTTGCTGTACAACAATGCGGTGGCAGCCAATACCTGGTCGTCGGTTTGATAGAAATTGGCGTCGGTAATGGCGTCTGTAGGAGGTTTTATCAAAAAATCTTTGGAGCAGGAAGTATAAACGAATGTTGCCATTAAACTTCCAACCAGAATATATAATTGTTTTATCTTTTTCATAATTATTCAGTTTTAGAAGTTAACACCAAGGCTGAAAGTGATAACCGGTGTGAGTGGATAGCGACCATAATCCAGCCCGATAGCCTGGTTGCTGGCGCTTGCATCTCTGCCTACATACGCCCCTACTTCCGGGTCGAAGCCTTTATAATGGGTAAGCGTAAATATATTCTGAGCACCTATCGTAAATCTTGCACCTTTCACGAACCGCTGCCTGTTAACAAACTCCTGTGGAAGATTATAACCCAGGGTAATGTTTTTGATGCGCAGGAAAGAACCATCTTCTACCCATTTGTTGGTGTGTCGTGCATAGTTACCGTTAGGTCCATACGAAATGCGGGCTACATCTGTTCCGGGATTTTCGAGTTGCACAACCCCATTTACTTCCGTCGGTCGGGCATATTCCATTGCTTTTACCAACAGGTTCTGGCTTACATTGGTATTGTTAGGATTGGAATTTACCCTAGCCATGTAATTGTAAATGTCGTTGCCGTACGTTCCGGTTATAAGAATACTCAGGTCGAAGCTTTTATAAGAGAAGGTGTTGGTAAAACCGGCAAACAGTTTTGGCCAGGGATTGCCGATAAATGTTTCGTCGTACACATCGATTTTCCCGTCTGGTACGCCGGCAGGTCCGCTGATGTCTTTAAACTTCACGTCGCCTACCCATAACCCGTTGGTTTCGTCAATGGGTAAGCGATCTCCATTGTTGTCAACAGGAACGGGACTTTTATCAATATCATCAATGCTGGTAAACAAGCCTTCTTCAATATAACCTCTGAACAACCAGGGAGCTTCGCCTACAACCGACCGTTGGGTCCAATCGCCCAGCCACCACGATGTGCGGTTAATGAGTGCTGCATCTGAATAGAACTTCCGTATGGTGCTTTTGAAAGCAGATAAAGTAAGGTTGGTTTCCCACTTAAACTTCTTGTTGGCTATGTTGGTAGTGAGTAAAGTAACGCCCCACCCTTTGGTTTGTATGTCGCCCACATTAATGTAGGGCGATTCAACCGATCCTGTTCCGTTTGTGCCCATGTACCAGGGGAGTGGATTTGGCATTAATAGGTTGCTTGTGTTTTTAATGTAGTAATCAAATTCAACCTGTATGCGGTTGTTCACAAATCCAAGGTTGAGACCGAAATTGTTTGTTTTGGTTTCTTCCCATTGCAGGTCGGGGTTCTTATACCTGCCGGGCAAAAAACCGGTACCCGATGGAGTTGCGCCAGCTATCATGGGAGAGTAGATATAAGCGCCGCCGCCCTGATTGCCGGTTACTCCTGTTTCGAACCGCAGCTTGAATTCGCTTATAAACGGAATTTTAAAAAATGATTCTTCCGAAACACGCCACGCTGCCGAAAGAGAAGGGAAGTAGCCGATCTTATTGTTCTCACCAAAGTTGGCAGAGCCATCGCGGCGCAAAGTAGCATTCAATATATAACGGTTGCCGAAATTGTAATTCAATCGGCCTAAATAAGATTCCATTCCCCATTGACCCGATCCTCCAGAGTTGGTAGCGGTAGTTTCATCTCCTGCATTCAAATCAAGAATATCGTTGGTGAGAAACCCCGTGCGCGATGAGCTTACGTTTTTCCAGCGCGATTCCTGCGACTCATGCGTAACCATTAGCCCAACGTTGTGTTTGCCGAAGCTCCTGTTGTATTCCAGCATCTGGTTCCAGTTCCAATAAGTGTTATAATTATTGCCGTTGGTTAATGTAGGCCTGTCGTTTACAGCCCAGCCAATTTTGTATTGCGGTATGTAGTAAGTTGAATTGTGATAACCCACATTTGCATTGAACGAGGTTCTGAATACAAGTCCTTTTGTTATATTGATGGCAAGGTTCAAACCACCCAGGAACTGTCGTCTTACAAAATTGTTAGTCGTCATGTTGGCAATGGCTATCGGGTTAACCGGTGCAAATTGGTTCGCTCCGTTGTTGATGTCGCCACCACCCCAGCTGCCGTCTATATTTTTAACCGGTATTTGCGGCGTTAGCCTGATGGCGTTCGATATCACATTTTCCTGGCTGGTGGTCAGCACTTCATCTGTCTGGTTAAAGTTCAGGTTGGCTCCTACGGTTATCCATTCGCGTGGTTTGTTGTCGAGGTTTACCCTGAAGGAATATCTTTTAAAACCTGATCCTAATGCAATACCATCCTGGTCGAGATACTCTCCCGACATATAGTAAGTTGTTCTCTCTCCGCCGCCGCTCATGCTCAGCGAATGTTTTTGCATGGGTGCATTCTTGAACAGCTCATTTTGCCAGTCGGTACCCTTGCCCAAAAGCGAGGGATCAAGAAATTCCTGCGGCACTTCTCCACCCACAATGGCACGCATTTCTTTTACCATTTGCGCGTATTGCCTCAGGTCCATTACCTCAAGGTGTTTGGGAGGGGTTTGCACCGTATACAGGAAATTATAATCGAGCTTTGCCTGTCCTGCTTTGCCGCGTTTGGTTGTAATTAAAATAACGCCGTTGGTAGCGCGCGATCCATAAATGGCCGTTGCAGAGGGACCTTGCAAAATTTGTATATCCTGTATGTCCGAAGGGTTCAACCCTGCAATAGGATTGGCAGAGCTTTGTGCTCCAAAAGAAATGCTCTCACCCATTACCTGTACGCCATCAATTACATACAAAGGTTCGGTAGTGCCGTTTACGGTACTCACGCCCCTTATGTTTACCGATATGCCACCGCCCGGCTGTCCGCTGTTTTGCGTAATGTACACACCCGCTGAGCGGCCTTGTATTGCCTGCTCTATAGTAGTGTTAACTGTTTTCTCAATGTCTTTGGCGCTAACGGTAGTTTGGGCAGACGTGAGGTTGGCCCGTTTGGCGGTTCCGTAGCCAATCACCACCACTTCGTCCAGCTTCCGCGAAGATTGTTCGAGTAATATTGTTATAACCGGTGCTGTACCGATGGCTGCCTGGCGGGTGATCATACCCACCGAGCTTACGATTAACGTTTTGGCGTCGGCTCCTACCTGGAGTGTAAAGAATCCAAGCTGGTCGGTGGCTGTAATGGCTTTGGTTTCTTTCACTTCAACGGTTGCTCCCGCTACCGGGTTGCCCTGGTTGTCTTTTACAGTTCCGGTTATTTTCCGGGTGTTGGCCTGTTGGGCCTCAACTGCCTGAAGCAGTATGAACAAAGAGAAAATTGTACACCCTAGCCAGGTCAATTTTCTCAATCGTTTGTTTTTTTTCATACACATGCAATTATTGGTTGGTAAAAGATAAATTAATGTTTCCCGTTCATTTTTATCGTTTGTTCGTTTCCGTTATAGGCTATTGCTGTATCGGTTGTCACAGGCGCATCGGGCGAAGCTGCTTTTTCTTTTGTTATCCATACTATTCTGAAAAGCCGGTTCTTCAGCATGCCTTCAAACATGCCTTCTCTTTTTCCAATGGTAATGGTTTTGCTGGCTTCGTTATAGGTGATGGGTATGTTGCTGAATTTTCCCTTTTCATATTCATTGTTTGTGCCTTCATCTTCGTATAAATTAAATGCAGCGTCTTTACCTGTATACACATATAGTGTGATGTCATCCGGTTTTTTTTGTTGGGTGTATTGCAATGCAGGACCAATGGGAATAATGGAGCCCTCCTTTACAAATACAGGCATTTTTTCGTAGGGAGCTGCTGCGCGGATGCGTTGCCCGCCGGAATGGTACGTTCCGTTGTACAGATCGTACCAGCCCTGCCCGGCTGGTAAATATACCTCGCGTTCGGTGGCTTTATGTGTATACACCGGATTAATGAGCAGCGATGGTCCAAACATGTATTGATCGGCAATGTTGAATACGTTCACATCCGTAGCAAAATCCATGATCAGGCCCCGCATTATAGTGTAGTTGTTGTGATAGGTTTCGCCGGCAATGGAATAGATGTATGGCATCAGGCGATAGCGTAGCTGGTTATAATATGCCATGCTTTTGTATGCGGGGTGCTGTTCGGGGGCTATATTGTATAATTCACGGTATGGATATTGCCCGTGCGAACGGAACAATGGGCAAAAGGCTCCGAACTGATACCATCGTGTATTCAGTTCTCTCCATTCTTCCAGCGACTCCCCCTTTGGGTTGGGTTTGTCGTATTTGTCTTCCACATAAAAGCCACCTATATCGCTTGTCCAATAGGGCAGGCCAGACAATGAGAAGTTGATACCCGCTGGTATCTGCCTTTGCAATTCATCAAATCTCGCGGCAATATCACCACTCCAGGTAGCCGCTGCGTATCGCTGCATACCTGCATAGGCAGAACGTGTTAAGATAAAAACCCTCTGACCTGGTTTTGCTTCCCGTTGCCCCTCATAAATTCCTTTGGCGTGTTGCAGTGCATAGCTATTAAAGTATTGGGCGGCCGGTCCAATTGCAGTAGGTTCCATCAATGCTTTTCTTTTTTCAAGGGTGGCATTTGATAGTATATCTGGCTCACTGGCATCTAACCACCATGCATCAACGCCTTTACTAAAGAGATTTGTATTGAGCAGCTCCCAGAACGCTTTTCTTGCTGCTGCGTTATACGCATCATAAAAGGTGGAAACATATCCTTTTCCTATCCAGTCGCGTTGGTCGTCTTTAATATTTTGTTTGTACAGCCAGTTGTTTTTATTGAACAGCTCATAATTGGGGATGCCTTTATAAAACTTCGGCCATACAGAAATCATGAAATGGGTGTTGTATTGCTCGTGGAGTTTTTTGATCATGGCTGCAGGATCAGGAAAGCGGCTGCTGTCAAATTCCTGGCTGCCCCATTCATTTTCCTTCCAATAGCTCCAGTCGAGCACAATATTGTCGAGCCCTATTTTTCTTTTTCGGAACTCTGCCACTGTGCTTTCAATTTCCTGCTGTGTTTTGTATCGCTCTCTGCTTTGCCAAAAGCCCAACGCCCAGGCCGGCAGCAGGGTAGCCTTGCCTGTTAGCTGGCGGTAGCCGCCAATTACTTCATCGGCATTCATGCCACATATAAAATAGTAGTCTATATTTTCGCCGGCTTCGGAGGTAAAGCTCATCTTGTTTTTTAACGCGGCAGGCGTGGGGCTCAGCCATTGCAACGAAGCAAATGCCTGGGTGGATTCGGGTATCCATTCCAGTTTGAAAGCGCAAGGCTTATCTTTTTGAAGGTGCTGTTTAAAGTTCGAAGGACCGGGGTTCCATCCCTCGCGCCATTTGTCCAGCACCAGTTTTCCATCGAGCCAGCATTGGGTATAGCCTGAACCGGAGAAATAGAATTTGTATTCGCCGGTGCTGTCAGCATTGATAAAGCCTTCCCAGGTAATCTTTCCTTTATCCATTGGAAACGAAGCAGGTATCTTCTTAAGATCGGGCAAAAAAGCATAATCAATAGCCGATTCCTGTTGCTGCATGTATATTTGGGAGGAGTCGTATCTGCCGCTATAGGTAACCGTAAGTCCTTTGCCGGTGCCGTTTTTTCCCGGGAGGTTGAGGGCAGAAAGCGATTGGCGCTGCCGGTTATCGCCAAATTGAGTAATGGAATAATTGTCCCAAAGTATACCGTAGTTGTGCGACGACACTACAAAAGGAATGGCAACAACGGAGTTGTATTGAGTAAGGTCTACATCCTGATCCTTGTAATTCATCTGCCCGGTTTGAGGCTGCCCCAAACCATAAAAAGCTTCGCCTTCGGGCGATTCAAATACCTGGCTGATGGTATATAGCTGTTTCCCTGCTGCGGTTATGGGCGTAATGGTTTTGCCACCGCCCGACTGTTCCCGTAAAATAACATTGCCGTTTTTATCTTTAAAATACACTTCACCCGAATGCAGGTTGAGGTGGGCCGCCAGCGCATTGGTTTGCAAAATAATCTCGTCACCGTTTTGAAACGTTTCCCAAGCGGGGCTTTTCCAGCCGGTTGTGTCAATCATCAGGCTTTGCGTGGTAAAGTTGTTGTGTGCACCCGCGGTAACCCTGATAATTTTGGGAGTAATAGCTTTTAATTGTATCCACTTAGGCGAGGTGGCGCGGGGGCTCGTAATTTCTACTATGATGCCGTCGGGCAGACGGGTAATATTGTTTTTTTTACCACAGGCGGCAAAGGCTACGAGGAGTAGCACCGCTGCTATTTTTTGAACAGAGCGGAAATGCGGGGTGGGAGTGGTAAAAACAGTCGTCATGGCAGAAGCAGTCGTTAAATGCGCATACTAAAAACAGTTAGTCTACCTCTTAGTATGAGTCATTCAAAAATAGAAGCTAAAGCCGGCAAACAGGGTAGTGGTTTGTTTATAAAAGGGGGGCGAAATGTTAACCGGGAGTATTCATTTGTTTATTTGAAGGGTATGAAATGTTAACCGGCGTTTTCGGGCAATCAAACTGAGGAGATAAGACATGCTAATTGTTTCGCCATCGGCAGGGGATATCTCACTCGCTGCGCTGCGTTCGATATGACGGGGAGGAGGTACGGCGAAGTTTGATGCGAGAAATCTCCTGACTCGGGTAAACTGTTACGCTTTGCAGTTCATTATCGGCAGGGAAGTCTCCCTCGCTGTGCTGTCCGCCGGGCTGACACCAGTCGGACGGGCGTTAGACTAGACGCTGAGTGTTTGGCTGCGGCAGGCTAAAAATTATACCCCAGCGAAAAGAATACCTTGTTGCCATATGGGGTACGTTCTGCCTGAACGGCATCGTACTGAAGCATGAGTAACAACGCGCCGTTGCGTCCACCGGTAGGAATGGCGGCTCCAACGCCCAGTAATAAGGAGGGCACAAACTGACCGGAAAGCTTATAAGTAGAACCATCGCCGTATTTTATAGACCCCCAGCTGTAATTCATTTCTGGCTGCGCCTGCAAAAAGGCATACTGGAAGGGGTAAAATCTTCCGAAAACATTTAAGCCGCCATACCCCTGCCTCCACCTTTCGTTGGAGATATATTTGATGCTGCTGTAATTGAAGTTTACGCCTGCACCGGCAGCCACATACTGGTTGAAGCGATAGCCTACCTGCGGAGAAACATTGATGAATGTGCTGTTACCGAAGCTTAAGCCAAAGTTTCCGCCAAAAAACAATTTCGATTTGTCGAATCCCTGTTTGGGTGGATCGGGTTCGTCTTCTTCCTGGGCTTGTGTTTGCAAAAACACACTGGTCAGCAACGTTAGCAGCAGTAAATATTTTTTCATGTGTTCATTTTAATTTGATTGCGAAGCCATCATTCTTGGCGGCACGCCAATGGCCTGCAAAATAAAACTTCTCCGCTTTTATTGTATGTTAAAAGTTATTGGGCGATCAGCTTTCAGCGATCAGCCGTAAGTTTTGAGCAGAAGTAAGAACCAGAAAGCAAGAAATAAAAAAACAAAAAACAAGAACCAAGATCCAAATTCAGTTCTTAATGGCTGAAGGCTGAAAGCTGACGGCTGACCGCTATAAAAAAAGATTTTCTTATTACGAATATTGTCGTACTTTAGTACGAAATATATCGTAAATAATTCCTCAAATTAAACCTGATTGTATGTTGAACCAATTTTTTGCACGGCACAAGTATCGCTTTTTGCTTGCCGCAAGTTGTATAGTAATTGCCTTGTTCACCTTTTCTTTTACAGAGAAAGGAGGGCGCTCTGATCAATCCTTTCGCGGGTTTTGCGAAGCCGGAACTCCAGACGGAAGGGACAGTTTACCCCGAAAAAAATTTCGCCAGGGAGTTTCCGTGGATGATACAGATCATATTGACAACAGAACAATAGAGCAGCAAATTGAAGAGGCTTTGAACAAGGTGGAGGAAAGGCTGGAACGCCTGGAAGAAGAGCTGGAAGCGCATTATGGAGAAAGAGCGGACGAGGCGTATAAACTTGCTTTAAACAACGCACATTTGAAACGGGCGAGCCAGGAAGCCAGGCGTTCACTAATGATGGCGCAGGCTAATTACGACAGGGCAATGAGGCAATTTCAAATGGAAAATAAGAGACAGATGTCGAATATGCGCATGCAAATGGACAGGGCAAGGGATTTTGCCCGTAATTATGATTATGACCTGCGGGTGAATGTGGAAGCTAAGGTGAAAGCAAACCTGGCAAAAGCAAAGGACAACATGCGCAGGGCAAACGAGAAACTAAACCGGTTAAAAGATTTTAAGAACGATCTTGAAAAAGATGGCTTGATCAGGAAGGATGGATCGTATAAGATTGAAATAAAAGACGGCTCATTATACATCAACGATAAAAAGCAATCGAAAAAAATAAATAAAAAATACAAGGATAAATACGGCGAATATTTTGAAGAAGGAAATCGTTTCAACCTGCAATACAACAAAAGCGAGGAGAGAAGGGAAAAAGAGAGTGAATTGATTTAAGCGTATATCAGTCGCAAATAAGCCATTTTATGAAACTATAAAAACGGGCAGCTATTTTGCTGCCCGTTTTATTTTATAAAAAGTAGTTCAGTGTAATTAAAACCTGGGAACAGGACACTGTGTTTGACGCATGTTCTGGTTAAACTGGTTATAGTAACCGTTGTACAGTAAGGCAAACTCCGAAGCGCCGCGCATATTGTTGTAATTTTTTAAAGAAGAAGTGGTAGCGTCGTAAGTAAACATCAGTCTTACCGCTTTCCACTGAAAACCGATCATAGGAATAACGGCATCGCTACCGCGATAATACAAACCGCCGATCACCTGCGTTTCTCCATCGCCCGATAAATTATAATTGGCATGCAATCCAATGGTCAGTTCTTTGGCTTTGGCTTGCGTGGTAAAATATGCGCCCGGACTTACAATAACACGGTCGTTTACTTTCAACACCGCATCTGCAAATGCAATGTATCTTCTTGCAATAGAGTAGTCGTAGCCGGGAGTATTGAAAAAAGATTCTTTGGGACCGTTTACATGATGTACCGAAACGCCTGCATGCAGGTATACATTATCGGTGGGGAAATAAGCATAGTTAAGTCCCACCTGCACATCGAGGTAATTGATATTGGTAGAAGCAAAATTCTCACCGCTTGGTGCGCCTGCATCAAAAAATTTTCCATTCCACTGGTTGTCGTAAGTAAACTTGGTAACATCCACTCGTTTATTGGCCCATCCTATATTAAAACCTGCAGACAATAAGCCGGTGCTTCCCAGCATTTGGTGATAGGCGGCTGAGCCATACACTTTGGTGGAGGTAAGGTTGCCACTTCCGGCAACATCGCGCAAAATAACACCTCCCAAACCTACCCAACCTGTTTCAAACCGATCGCGGAAAGCCTGGGCATCGCCAAATATGCTCATGGTTTTAAACTGAGCAGGCAGGCTTGCCCATTGCTGGCGGTAATTGGCTCCCAACCGGTAATCGTGCTCCGGTAAAAAACCGGTGTTGGCCGGGTTGGTAGTTAAGGGTGAATTAAAGAACTGGGAAAAATGAAGATCCTGTGCCAGCGTAAAAACGGGCGAACAAACAACCAGCAGGTAAACGATTGCATACCTGTTGAGCTTTGCTTTTGCATTGCAAACCCCGGTTGGTGAAACAGTTTTTTGCTTTAAACGCATCATGTTGCATGAATCGTTTGCCCTGTTAAAAAATCTAATCATACCCCCTCCCTTTTTAAAATCACAAATGTCAAATCCAAAATCACAAATAAGAAAAACCAAGAACCGAGAGACAAGAACCAATGAGAAACTGCTAATCTCAAATCTTAAATTTCAAATTTCAAATCTCAAATTGCCCTATCTCAACAACGTAATATCTCCTTGTTTGGTTGCCCGTGTGCCGTCGGTAAATTCTACTTCGAGTGTGTATGCATAAGCATCCATAGGCTGCACTACTCCCTTATATTTGCCATCCCATCCCTGCCTGCGGTCTGCAGTCTGGAACACCAGTTGCCCCCAACGGTTGTAAATGCGGAATACCATTTTGTCGATCGCATATCCTCTCACATATACATAATCATTCACTCCGTCGCCATTGGGCGAAAAGGCAGAGGGTACAGCAATCAATGGAGAAACCAGGGCCGATACTGGTTGGCACAACGTATCGGGGCATCCGAACTCATTGTATGCTATCAAACATGCATTATAGGTTGCGGTTTTATTATACTGGTGCACGGGGTTGGTAAGTGTGGATGTTTCGCCATCTCCAAAATCCCAACTGTAACGTACTGCACCGATGGAAGTATTGGTAAAGGAAGTGGGTGTGTTTTCCTGCGGTTGTGCGGGACTGAATGTAAATCCTGCGGTTGGTTTGTTCCTTACAGTAATGGTTCTGGTGGTGGAATCGACCTTGTTACAAGTGTTGGGGTCGGTAACCACCAGTTTAACCGTGTAGGTTCCAACGGCATTGTATACATGCGTTGGTGCAAAATCGGTAGAGGTTGCTCCATCTCCAAAAGTCCACAAATACGTTTGCCCACCTTCAGATGTATTTTCAAATACTGCAGTATGGGGCACACATCCTCCCGGGTCTGTTTCAAAAATTGCTTTTACATTGGCGGCCACGCTTATCCGCATCGTATCACTTTCGGGTCCGTTGCAATAGCTGGTATCCTTTAGCGTGAGTATAACATTATAAGTGCCGGGCGATGCATAAGTATGTTGTTGTGTGGTTAAGCCGGCAACAATGGTTGGAGAGCCATCTCCAAAATCCCACACAAACGATGTGTCTGTAAAAGGTTTGCCGGGCGGAGCTACCGAGTTGTTGATGAAATTGTAGCTGAGAGAATCGCAAGGCGGAATTTTAGCGTAGTTCATGCCAAGCGTCGCACGATCCTGCCGCACCCGGATGGTGGTATAAGCAGTATCGGCAATGATGCACTGACTTGAATCGATACTGATCAATGTTACCTGATAGGTACCAAGACTGTTATAGGTATTGGACGTACTGAAGGTGGTGGTGGTATCTCTGTTGCCATCGCCAAAATCCCATATATACAAACGCCCTCTTTGCAGCGTATCAATAAAGTCGACAGTAAGCGGCACGCAGCCATAGGTTTTGTATGGAATGCCGTTGATGGAAGGCCGGAGCCCGTTGAGCACACCGGAAAAGTTCATCTCAATTTTTAATGCAGCGAGGTTACAGGATTCAGGACTGCCCGACTCAACCCGCCATGCGCCTGGTGTAGTGGGATACCGGGGATTGCCGGGAACGAGCGCAATATTACAGGCAGCACAAATAGCCTGGTAAATAATGCCCCTTGCATCAAACCGGCTGGTGCCGCCGTCCACGTGGTCGGCTAACCCGCCGTATAGTCCATAGAATGCCCCGAACAAAATATCCTCTGCATCCCTTTTCAACACAAAAAAGTAAAAATCCTGCCCATCCGTACGACAACCGTTCAGGATAACACTGCATCCTTTCACAGGCATACCGGTAGTTCCTGCTACCCGGAAGGGATCCTGAGCTCCTAAAACTGACCCTCCCCAGCCGGCAACGTATACGTTTTCGCATTGGTCTACAGAGAATGCGACGGGCGAAATATTGTACCTGTTGTTATTGGTGGTGCTGCCAAAAACAGTGGAGTATACCACCGCCGACAGATCGGGCTGCAATTTTACAATGAACTGTTTTCCGCCCGGATTGTTGTAGGCTCCTGGCGTTACCTGCCAGTTTCCTAACGTTACCCCTGTAATGTAGGGAAACCCGCTGGGGTCGAATTTTAAGCCATATATCGCATCCACTACCGACTGTCCCTGAGCTCCTATATAGGTCGACCGGAGCAATGATCCTCCGCTGCTGAAAACACTGATAAAGCCGTCTATATCTCCTCCCTGGAACGTGCTGTTTACAACTCCCGAAGAGGGGATGCCGGGAAAGCCGCTTTTGCTGGCAGTAGCACCGGCAATGTAAATATTGTTATCTACAGGATTAATAGCAATAACGTAGGCGCCGTCGTCACCCGCTCCGCCAATTCGGGTGCTGTATAAAAGCGTACTAACGTCGGGCGATAGCTTTACGAGCACACCATCCTGATCGTTATTAACGCCGCCCGGTTGCGACTGGGCAGCGCCGGCTGTAGTTGGGAATCTTTCGCTGGCATTGTTCGAATTAGATTCGGTAGAGCTTACGAAGTAAATATTGTCGCTGCCATCTACAATCACTTCACTGCGGGAATCATCTCCATAAAAAAGTTTCAGGCGTTCTCTGGTTCTTTCTGTTCCCGAATTAACGCCGTCGTTACCAGTGCCGCCAATTCTTTTAGAACCAATGATATCAGTTCCGTCTCTGTTTAATTTGGTAACAACAATATCAAATCCGCCGCCACTATTCTGAATGTTTCCTGCAGGCTTTAACGGGTATGCACCATCACCATTCCGTGGTGAGTTTGTCCTGCCCATCACCACAAGATTTCCCTGGCTGTCTTCTACCAGGCTGTGGGGTTGGTCTTCGCTGCCTCCGCCAATATAAGTGGCATATACCCGGTTGGTTCCGTTAGAGTTAAACTTCATGATGCCAATGTCAAATTCTGGTCCACCCCAATTAGACTGGTAAGCGCCGGGAGATACGAGGAACCGGTCGCCAAAAACGATACCGCCGGAATACAGGCTGCCATCGCTGCCATAAGTGGCGGTAAATCCCCATTGGTTCGAAAGGCTGCCGGTAAAGGTGGCAAATATCATGGTAGGATCTATCACGAGTGTTTGCGAAGGATCGTATTCTTTTACTTTGAACCTTACTTTGTTGCCGCCTTCAATTACGTATTTGCAGGATATTTCTTTTCTGCCCGACTCGGGGCTTAGCTGGTAAGTGTAGGGCGATAGTTCTTTTACATTTCCTACAGAAGTTTGTATGATCAGTTCTCCTTTTTTGATCTGCAACTTTTCTGCGCCTTCATAGTTCATTACAATGTCGTTCACATTGCCGCCGGGATGTACTATAATGTCATATTTTAAATCGTTGCCCGATGCGTAGTAACGGATATCGATGTTGGGATAAACGCTTTTGTACGTAACAGCCTGGTAAATTTTACAAGCTGCCGCCCATTTGGAAGGGTCATTTCCTATGAAGTAATTATTGTAAGATGCTAACGGCTTTTCTTTTTGCTGCAGTGCTTTTGTATTGCCTCCTTCAAATTCAACTTTGTAAATATGCGAGCGCAATATGCCGCTGTCTTCAATTTTTCCTCCGCCACTTCCTGATCCCGGTCTTGGATGTGCTTCTCGTGCCGAAGTTTCAGCGGCATGTGCACCGCCTGCTTCACCGGAATGGCCATGTTTTTTTTCGTACATCCTGTTCAGGTCATCAGTATTGTACATCAGCACCGAGAAACCTGTTCTTTGCAAATAGAAAGCCCCTGAACCAATTTGCCCTTTATACAAAACGGAATTATCCCACTGCCCTTTGTTTTCTACAAATTCAACCGGTTGTTGAGCAGAAACCGACAATGTACAAAGAATACAAAACAGGAAAGAAACAGATAAAAATATCGTGGAATTAAATTTCAAGCTTTTAGTTTAAATGTACAGATTTAGAACGAAATTACCGCTCAGTAGATATATTACGATATCTTACTCCACAGGGTTTGTCCTTTTTGTTGCTGCAAAAAGGTTTTTAACTTCAAATTAACGGCCGAAGCGAGATCGGGGTCCTCATTCAGCAAATTTTCGGCGTGTTGCCTGGCTAAATCTACCAAATGTTTATCCTGTACAATACTTGCGAGTTTAAAATTGAGCATCCCGCTTTGCCTTGTACCTTCAATGTCACCCGGTCCTCTTAATTCAAGATCTTTTTCTGCAATGACAAAACCATCGTTGGTAGCGCACATTATTTTAAGGCGCTCCCTCGCATCTGCAGTTAATTTGTTTCCGGAAAGAAGTATACAGTAGCTTTTTTCTGATCCCCTGCCCACTCTGCCGCGCAACTGGTGCAATTGCGATAACCCGAATTTTTCCGCGCTTTCAATAACCATTACGGAAGCATTGGGCACATTAACACCTACTTCAATTACAGTGGTTGATACCATGATGTGAGTGTCATTTTGCACAAACCGTTGCATGTTGGCATCTTTTTGTTCGGCAGGCATCCGGCCATGCACCATACTGATCCAATACGCAGGTTCGGGAAAATAGGCTTTCACATTTTCATAACCTTTCATCAGGTTTTCGTAATCCAGTTTGTCGCTTTCTTCAATTAAAGGAAAAATTATATATGCCTGTCTGCCCTTTTTAATTTCAGCTTTAATAAAATCCATTACCTGGCTGCGTGCATTTTCATAACGGTGTACGGTGGTTATGGGTTGACGCCCCGGCGGCAGTTCATCCATAATGCTGTAATCAAGATCGCCATACGCTGTCATTGCGAGTGTTCTTGGGATAGGCGTTGCCGTCATTACCAGCACATGAGGAGGCGTATGGTTTTTGGCCCATAGCTTGGCCCTTTGCGCCACACCAAACCTGTGTTGTTCATCTACCACGGCAAAACCAAGATTGCTGAATTGAACCGGGTCTTCAATTAATGCATGCGTACCAATCAGCATTTGCAGGCTTCCTTCTGCTACTCTCCGCAGTATTTCTTTTCGCTGCGCTTTTTTAGTGGAACCGGTGAGCAAAGCAATTTCCACCGGCATATCCTTTAATAAAGCCTGCAGCCCCGCATAATGCTGCTGCGCCAGTATTTCGGTGGGAGCCATCATGCAACTTTGAAAACCGTTGTCTGCCGCAAGCAACATGCTCAGCAATGCAACAATGGTTTTTCCGCTGCCAACATCTCCCTGCAGCAGCCGGTTCATCTGGTAGCCCTTTGCGGTATCGTTCCTTATTTCTTTTAATACTCTTTTTTGTGCGCCTGTTAAAGCAAAGGGCAGGTATTTTTCGTAGAACGTATTAAAGAGTTCGCCCACTTTTGAAAAGGTAATGCCTTTTGCATAACGGTGACGGTTACTGCGCAAAAGCCCCAGCCTTACCTGTGCAATAAAAAGCTCTTCAAACTTTAACCGGTCCAATGCTTTTTCATGAGTAGCAGCATCCGGAGGAAAATGAATATGCAGGTACGCCTGGTAACGGTTGTATAAATGCAAGGCCTCGATCAGCGGTTCGGGTAAATTCTCCGGGATGTCTTTTTCAGACAGCAACCCCACTAATGTATATACCAACTTGCCAATTTGCCGGCCATTCAATCCGCGCACCTTTAATTTTTCTGTGGTGGGATAGATTGGTTCGAGGAAGGCTCTTCCCTCGCTTTTTTCGGGCGTAAAAATTTCTGTTTCGGGATGCGTGATCTGCGGTCGCCCCATAAAAAAAGACAATCGGCCAAATACCAGGTACACTTCGCCCAATTGTATGTTCTTCTGCACCCAGTTAATTCCCTGGAACCAGGTAAGCTCCAGCGTGCCCGTGCCATCGGAAATTTCTGCAACCAGCCTTTTGCCCCTTCTTTCTCCAATTATCTCGCACGATATTATTTTCCCCGCTACCTGTATGTATTCAGTAGCCGGTGTAATGTCTCTTATTTTCTTTACTTCTGTTTTGTCGATGTGCCTGTAAGGAAAATGTTGAAGCAGATCGTTAAAGGTGAAGATTTGCAGTTCCTTTTTCAGAAGATCGCCCTTTATTGGTCCTACTCCTTTCAGGTATTCTATGGGGTTAGATAATATGGAAATTCCGTTGCTTATTTCAGATATTGTTTAAAGGCAAAAATAAGGAAAGAAGCGTGCCCCGCTGTAACAGTGGAGCGGAGAATGCATTGTTGAAAGATTTTGATTAAAACTTTTTCAGTTATGTGCGCTATTTTACTGAATTTTATTGAAGTACTTCGGTATTATTCAGCAGTAATATTATGATGAAAATTTACATTTCTCTGCCACTTTTGGTTTGCATGTTGTGCTTGCACGCAAGATTGTTTTACCCGGAGGTGCATAGCAACAAAAATTATGAGCGGCCTGCGCATAAAGCGTATGGTTTTGGCAAGCCCGATAAAGAAGGTTTCGTGAACCTGTTTGATGGCAAGAGCTTAAAAGGCTGGGAGGGCGATCCCACCTACTGGAAAATGGAAGGTGGAACGCTGGTGGGAGAAATAACGCCTGCCACTTTGCTTACCAGGAATTCTTTTATTATATGGCGGGGAGGCATAACCGAAGATTTTGAACTGAAAACATTGTTTAGGGTTTCGGAAAAAGGCAACAGCGGCATTAATTACAGAAGCGTGGAGGTGCAGGGCATACCCTTTGCGTTGAAAGGCTATCAGTCGGATATAGACGGCGCTAAAATGTATACGGGCAGTAATTACGAGGAAAGGGGAAGAACCACACTGGCAGCCCAGGGGCAGAAAGTAATGGTAAACACTCCGGATGCGGATGCAGATTCGCTGCGCAGGTATATTAAGAACAATGCATGGCAGCTAACGCAGGTAACTGAAAGGTGGAATAGTGATTCATTAAAGAAAGTGATAAAAACAAACGACTGGAATGAGTGTCACCTGGTGGTAAAGGGAAATCGAATGCAGCACTATATTAATGGTGTTTTAATGAGCGATGTAACAGACAACGACGTGGTGAACAGGAATTTGAAAGGCTTGCTGGGCGTGCAGGTGCATGTAGGACCGCCTATGAAAATTGAGTACCGCAACTTTAGATTGAAACAGTTAAATTAATGCAGGCACATCTTACAAAAATGGACGATAGGTGATTTATGATTTATGATTTCCGATTTGAAATTTGAAATTTGGTGTTTGATATTTTTCATCTTTCATCTTTCATCTTTCATCTTTCACCTTAAAACATACGCTACAACAAAGTCTCCCTGTTTCGTTCCAAGCTTGCCATGCCCGCCGGCTGCAATTACAATGTATTGTTTGCCATTGATTGCATACGTCATAGGAGTTGCTTGTCCGCCCGCAGGCAATTCTGTTTCCCAAAGCAGCTTGCCCGTTTGGGTATGAAAGGCCCTGAAACGATTATCCATAGTGGCAGCTACAAAAACCAGGTTGCCCGCAGTAGCAATAGCGCCTCCAAAATTAATGGAGCCCCATGTGGGAGCGTCGGGGTATTGCCTGGGGTCGAGCATAAAGCCCAGCGGCACTTCCCATTTTTTGGCGCCGCTTTTCATATCTATTGCCAGTAAAGTTCCCCATGGGGGAGTTGTTTGTAATTGAAATCCTCCTTCATTCCTGGTAAAAAGATAATCCCTCTTCATGATATAAGGCGTGCCTTTTTGTCGTCCCGTTTCTGCACGCAGCAGCGAAGAATCCTGTTTTTCAAATTCCTGGATTTTTTCGCGCGGTATCAGTTTTATAATGGCTGCCAGCCGGTTGATATTTGTAATAAGCAATCCCTTGTCTGCATCGTAGCACATGCCGCCCCAATGTATGCCCCCAACATTGCCGGGCGTAACCAGGGTTCCCTGCTGCGAGGGTGGAGTAAAAGGCCCCTCGTTGCGATAGCGACTGATTTTTTCGGCAGCCGCTGCTTTTTCTGCTGCTGTTGTTCCCCATGCATCTGCAACGGATACCTGTTGGAGTCCTACCGGCGCAGGCAGCACCGGGAAAGGTTGTGTTTTTGCTGTTGTTTCTCCGGCTATATCCGAAACGGGTATCGCTCTTTCTTCTACCGGAAACAACGGGCGACCTGTTTCCCGGTTCAACACAAATATGTGACCCATCTTGGTGCCGATCGCTACCGCTGGTATCGACTTCCCTTTTTGGGTAAACGAAAACAGGAGTGGCTGCGCGGCAATATCATAATCCCATATATCGTGATGTACCACCTGGTAATGCCAAACCATTTTACCGGTAGAGGCCTTTAACGCCACCACCGAGTTGCCATATAAATTGTCTCCTTTTCTTTCGCCGCCATAATAATCGGGAGCAGGGCATGAGGTGGGGATAAACACAAGGTCTCTTTCCACATCGGCAGAAATAACGGCCCAGGCATTGGCAGCGCCGGTGGTTTTAGCGCTGTTGTTTTTCCAGGTGCTCCATGCCTTATCGGTACTGTCTTTTGGTATAGGGTCCCAACTCCACATAAGCGTTCCCGATAGTGCATCGTATGCCCGAACCGTTCCCCTTGGATAATCAATACGCTGGTTATCGCCCATAGAAGAGCCAATGATGACAGCATTGCCCACAATGGCAGGCGGAGAAGTAATGCTCCATTCGTTGCCAAAACCTTCGCGCAGGTTTACCACGCCATCCTTTCCGAATGAGGCTATTTTTTTCCCGTTGGCGGCATTCAATGCTATCAGCCTTCCATCCAGCGTAGCTGTAAAAATTCTTTTACCTGTATTGCTCTCGTGTGCAGGCGGCGTCCAAACCGATACGCCTCTTGATGTAACTTCCGAAAAATCGGTTTTTAAATTGATGGCGGGATCGAAAACCCATTGCTCTTTACCGGTAGCAGCATCAATCGCTATTACACGATTGGTAGGTGTGCTGAAAAAGAGCATTCCATCGTTTAAAACAGGAGTGGCTTCAAACGCTGCTTTTTCAATAATCGCCGAACCTTTGTAAGTATCCAGTTCACCTGTTCTGTATGTCCATGCAGGTGTAAGGTTAATAACATTTTTGTCGTTTACCTGCTTCAGCGGCGAAAAGCGCATGCCTCCCGCATCGCCTCCGTAATGCGACCATCCTGCGTTATTGTTTTTTGCTTGCTGGGCCTGCAGAATGCTGCAGCACAATGTAAGTGAAACAATCAAAGCTGCGTATTTCATGCATTAAGCTTATGTATATAAAAGTAAAAACAATAATCAGATTTAATATCGGGTGTATTTTAAATTCGCAGGCGGGTGGCTACACCCGCCTGCAATGTATACGATTGGCAACCTAATCCCAACGGTTTAGCTTACCCGCGATATTTTTTACGCTGAACTATTTGAGATGGCTTCCATTCCTTTTTTAAAGAACAAAGGTTATGAAAAAAGGCTGCCAACCTTTCAAAGGTTGGCAACCTTCGTTTAAATTATATCTACGGTATTACAATTTGATCGTAACACATGTGAAGCGTTTGTCCGTTGGAGTGAGTTAGAGAGTGTTGCCCGTTAAATGAGGATTTACTTGAAGGCGATTAGACGATTCGTAAAAACAAATTTGAGCGAAACATAAAAAAAGGGCGCATAGACATGCACCCCGTTTCTAAATCCAATATCCTATGAAAAACCTTAACGAAGATAGAGATAAACCATTATTGTTTCTTGCTTTTGCGGCGTCATTTCGGTGAAACGACCCAGTTGTTCGATGAAAGGCGGGGATCATGTAGTCTTCTGTTTCAATTCACTGTTTGACACGCGATTTATGTGTCTGTATTTTATTTTTCAGCATCGTTGTGTAATGTACACTCGGAAAAGGCTGCAGGCAATTTCAGGAATAAAAAAAGGGCGCATAGACATGCACCCCGTTTCTAAATCCAATATCCTATGAAAAACCTTAACAAAGATAGATATAAACCATTATGATTTCTAACTTTCAAATGTCATTTCGTTGAAATAACCATATTGTTCGGTGAAAGAACCAGGAACACTATGGTTCCTGGTTTATGGCTACCATTTGATAAGTCAGCTTTAAGTGTTTGCATAAGTCTTTAGTGTTTCCACATAGCTTTTGCCTTCATAGTGTACCAAACCCTCGAAGTTATTGTTCAGGCATGCTGTCAACGCTTTTACGCTTCATGCGGTCGTACGAAGCAGTGTCTGCTCCCGCACCTGCATTTGCCGAATCGTATTCAGTAGTATTCCTGTTGTTCACATCAGATTGATTGATGTTATCGTTGTGCAAACTGTCGGTGGCTGGTGTGCCTGTACTGGCCGGCTCATTGCATGCCCACACACAAATCGCTACAACTGCTGTGATTACCGCCTTTTTCATGTGATTGTTTTTACATTAAATAATTTCGCAGCTAATATTTCAATAATGTTGCCAGTTATTATTTACGCTTTAAGAATGGATAAAACCGGGTGTGATTTGTGACAAGATTTACACAAATTTTTTTTGAACGGGTATCTTATTCCTCTTTTACAGAAATGCGCTTGCGTATAATATCGCGCAACTGCGTATGCCAGTTGATGAGATTGCCAATAACAAAATTGTCTTTAAGATTATTTTTAATACTACTGCGCATAATACGTACTACAACATCTTTCTCTACTTCACCCACTTCCTTCACTCTTGTAAGTAACTGCATTGCTACAAAGGCCAGGAACGAACCTATAAGAAACAAGAAATTCCATTCGTTGAGCGAAAGAAAATGGAAAATCTTGTTCAATCCCGGGCCCTTCCATTCGGCAGTGATATTCAGGTGCCGCGTTGTAAAATAGTCTGCCAGTATACCGCCTACTAACGGGGCTGTAAACGAAAAAAGGGAGGTAATAATGTTTTTAGCCGACAGGTAAACGATGGCATCTTCTTTAGGCGCCAGCTTTAAACCAATATTGGTGAGCGACAAATTGATGCCGGCTGTTGCAATACCCATAAAAATATGAATGATTACCAGCAGGATAATATTAGCGTAGAGCTGAGAATAAATGCCTACAAAGCACCAACCCAATATACAAAGAATGTATAAGGGGCCACAAATAGCCAAAATGGTTTTATTGCTGTAATGGTCGGAAAAACTGCCCCACATGCCAATGGTAAAAATGCTGCACAACTGGCTGGTAATGGTGAGCCCTATAACATAAGGCAGAGACAGTCCAAGACTTTTCATCATAAAAACAGTAAAGAACGGCGTAGCTATATTCAACGCAAACACCCAGGCAGAGTTAAAGGTGAGCAACCTCCGGAAATTGGGGTTAACCAGCGGACGCTTCAGCAATACGAAGATATTCTCTTGCGATAAAAACGATTGCGGCTCAGGTGTGCGCGATAAGAGCAGTACACCGGTAACGCCTATCAAACCGCCGGCAACATACATAACGCCGTAAGTTGACGATTCAAAAGCCGGGTAGTTTCTTTTTATATAATCTACCGCCAACGCAAATACAAGACTCATGACCACGTTTAATATCTGTGCGTTGCGACCGCGTCTCGAAAAATAAGTTCCCAGCCGGTTTTCAGGTACCAGGTCCTTCATCCATGCATTCCAGCTAGGGCCTGAAATGGAAGAGAAGAGATAATAGATGAACAGGAAAATAATGATAAGGTTTATAGGCCGATCAGTTACCCAAAAAATAACCGTTAACCCTATTACCACCAGCGGGAGCCTTGACAGCAGCGAGCAAAAAACACTCACAGCGCGGCGGTTGTTGTAACGACGTACCAGCCAGATAGAAGCCAATTGAAAAATATTAGTAAAAGTGGGCAATGCTGCGAGCAGGCCTATCTGAAAATTGCTTGCGCCCATCAACAAAGCCATCGAAATAAGAAACGCTCCCTGCGTTAACACTGTCATTGCTTCGGTAGTGAGCCCTTCCAGCAATACCAACTTCATTCCTGAATTAACTTCCTGCGCTGTAAGAAAAGGTTGGGGACGAAGATTCATATATTCTTTGTAATACGTGATTGTGTTTGTGCTGATATGGCAGGCGCTTGCTTTGTGAAAATGCAATCATTATACCAGCTACCCTGTGTTATGGGGAGGCAGGCAATTTATGCAATGAGGTTTTGTGCAATAGGAATATTTGTTTTTATAAAAAATGTAGAAAACTTTCCCCGTCGGCGCTGTAAATCAGTCTGTATACACAGCAAAATGGCTGGAACATAATTTTATATCGTAACAGCAGAATAAAAAAGTAACTATGCGATGGGGAATTATAGGTCCTGGAAATATAGCCAAAGAATTTACGCAAGATTTAAGCCTGGTAAGCGAAGGTCGTCCATCTGTTACAGCGGTATTATCTGACAAAGAAAAATCAGTAGAGGCTTTTGCCGAAGCGTTCAATGTACCTCACGCTTTTACAAATATTGCCGATTTTATAGCCATCAGCCCCGATGTGGCTTACATTGCCACTCCACATACTTCACATCACGAATATGCGCTGCAATGTTTGCAAAATGGCATAGCTGTTTTATGCGAAAAGCCTTTGGCCATTAACGCCATACAGGTGCGGGAACTGGTAGAAGCTTCTGCAAGCAACAACACTTTTTTAATGGAAGGTATGTGGATCAGGTTTTTACCCAGTATAGAAAAAGTACTTCAGTTGGTAACGAAAGGAGATGCGGGTAAAATATTATCGGTAAAAGCATCGATGAGCTACAAGGCTCCGGACGACCCTTCCAGCAGGTACTTCGATCCTGCACTTGGGGGCGGTTCTTTGCTCGATCTCGGCATCTATCCGGTGTTTTTAGCGATGCTGATGTTGGGCAAACCATCCGCTATAGAGGCAACGGGGCGTGTTTCTGATGCAGGGATAGACGAAACATGTTCCATGTTGTTTAAATACGATGATGGCGCTTATGCCAACCTGGAGTCTTCTATTGTAACCCAATCTGAATTGTCGGCAGAAATTGCCGGCGAACGAGGCGTAATAAAGATAATGCCGCCGTGGAACGAAAAGCCCCAATCAATTGAGCTCGATGTTTACAACAACAAGCATACAAGCTATCCTTGCGAATGGGAGGGCAGGGGTTTTCAATATGAAGTAAATGAAGTATACCGCTGTATGAAAGAGGGGTTGACTTACAGTCCGCTCTTTAGTCACCAGTTTAGCATCGACATTGTTGAAGCAATGGACGAAGTGCGTCGTCAACTCGGTGTAAAGTATGACGTTTATGAATAAGCGCATTGTAAAGTTTCATTCTAAACAATTTTACAGGTAATAATGAAGGATACGAAAATGTCCATCTTATATCCAATGCACATGGATTTACCGGGCGAACCAATCTGCCTCCTTTCCTGAAGCGCCGGAAGACATGAGCAACAATTGGCCGGAAGACAATAAAAATACACAGATGAAATAAGCCACTATCATTCTGCATGCCTGCAACGAATGTTGGGCGAACGCAACTGTGGCTACAATCAAATAAAAACAAGCACATGAATAATTCAACTATTTTTCAGTTCTTTCACTGGTACTATCCTGCAGATGGAAGTTTGTGGAATGTATGTGCCGGACAGGCTGCACATCTTGCTTCATTAGGCGTTGACTATATGTGGCTTCCTCCTGCTTATAAGTCTGCCTACGGAAAAGACGAGCCCGGTTATGCAGTTTATGATTTGTTTGACCTGGGAGAGTTCGACCAGAAAGGTACGGTGGCAACAAAACATGGCACTAAAGATGAATACCTGAAATGCATTAAGGCATTGCATGCATCGGGCATAAAAGTATTGGCCGATATTGTGCTTAACCACAGGGTGGGTGCAGATGAGCAGGAAACAATTGCTGTTAAAAAAGTAAACCCCGAAAACCGCAATGAGTTTATATCTGATACTGAAAAGGTAGATTCGCATGTTTTGTTCACATTTCCGGGCCGACAAAAAAAGTATTCTGATTTTGTATGGGATCATCATGCTTTTTCGGGAGTGGATGCTATGCAGGGAGACGAAAAAGTAATATACACGATACAGAATGAATACGGAGACCGTTGGGAAGATTTAATGGAACAAGAAAAAGGGAATTTCGATTTTTTAATGGGAGCAGATGTGGAATTCAGAAATCCTCATGTAAGAGAGGAGTTAAAGAAATGGGGACAATGGTATGTTGATACAACGGGTATTGACGGGTTTAGACTGGATGCGGTAAAGCACATCTCGCCCGATTTTTACAAGTACTGGCTGGATGCAATGAAAGCTCATCTTAACAAGCCATTTTTTTGTGTGGCCGAATACTGGAACAGGGATGCAAAAGTGCTGCAGCGGTATATTGAACTGATGGAAGAAAGAACCCAATTGTTCGACGTTCCATTGCATTATAATTTTTATAAGGCATCGAGGGAAAAAGGGGCTTTCGATATGCGCACCATTTTTGATAATACCCTCGTGTCGCTGAAGCCTGAGTACGCTGTTACCTTTGTTGAAAATCACGACACGCAACCACTCCAATCGCTGGAGAGTACGGTAGATTATTGGTTTAAGCCACATGCCAACGCCATTACATTGTTGCGCATGCAAGGTATACCCTGCGTTTTTTATGTGTCGTTATATGGTGCTGAATATACAAATCCAAAAGATGAACACAACCCCATTAAGATGGCGGTGGTGCCGGCGCTGGAAATTTTGATGAAGGTGAGACGGTATGAGGCGTATGGACAACAACGGGATTATTTTGATCATGCATCGGTTGTGGGATGGACAAGGGAGGGCGATGAGGAGCACGAGCACTCAGGTTGTGCGGTGCTGCTAAGCAATGGTGACAAGGGAGAAAAAAGAATGGAGATAGGAAAGAAGCATTCCGGTAAAACGTTTATTGATATAACGGGTAATACGCAGGGAGAGGTAGTGATAGACGATAATGGCTGGGGGATATTTTATGTAAACGGGGAGAGCATAAGTGTGTGGATCAGCAAAGATGCTGCGAACCGGCCGGCAATAAAATAGTATTTTTGAAAAAAATTAGTATGATCGTAAAAATTGAAAATACCCCAGACAACATGGTAGGATTTCAGGCCCTGGGAGAAGTGACAAAAGAAGATTTTGAAAACAAGGTATTGCCGGAAGTAAGGGAACTGGTAAACAGAACCGGAGAATTGAACTATTTGATGGTGATTGATACCGAGTTGAAAAAGTTTACGGTGGGCGCCTGGCTGCAGGATGCATTGCTCGGCATTAAGAATATCAGTAAATGGAACAGAGCAGCCATCCTCTCTGACGTAGAAGGTATAAAAATATTCACCGACATTTTTAGTGTAATTATGCCAGGTGAATTCAAACATTTTGGAAAGGATCAACTGGAGGCAGCCACCGTTTGGGTATCGGGCGCCAACGATCACCTGAAAACAAAGTTAGACTAACAGGCTTTTGCTGTCAGCAGGTCGTCGATTTTGTTTTTTACCGAGTTGGCGTCAAAAGGCTTTGCCACATAACCATCAGCTCCGCATTGCTCGGCAATTTTTTTAAGCTCATCGTTAGCCGAAAGCAGGATGACGGGAATGTCTTTAGTACCCCTGTCCTCTTTCAGCGATTTGCAAATATCTCTTCCATCATTTCCCTCCATTGTTACATCGAGCAAAATAATATCAGGGCGGTCGCTCAGGGCCATTGCTTTCACTCGTTCGCCATTCAGCGAAAGCGCTACCAAAAAGCCCTGTGTGCTTAATTTCAGCTTTACAAGTCGGAGTAAATCTTCGTCGTCATCGGCAAAAAGCACTCTTACTTTTCTTTCATAGTTCATTGTCATAATCTGAACCGTTAGTTATTTACTTTGTACAATAAACTGCATTTTTAAATGCAATGTTGTTGGTTAATGTGCATATTGTGTATTGGGAGTTCCCGGTTGCAATTTTAGTTTGAACTGAAATGGATTGATGCCAGCAAGCCACTGGTAACATTTTTCCAGCCAGCCCCGCAAGCCGCTGTTGTATGCATCCTGCTGCTTCCATTCAAAATAAGTAATCTCTTCCATTTTTACTTTTACTACCATGGCCTTTTTGCTGCTCTTGAATGGTTCGGTTCCTTCAACGGGCAGCAGTGTGTTTAGCAAGTCTACCTCATTCATTAAAAAAGCCGTTCCCTGTACGTTGATGTGAAACGGTTTTCCCTTTCTGTAAAATTTCAGTTGTGTAGGAAACGTCAGATCCTCTTCCTGGAATTTCCTTTCGGGCTGTTGAATAAGCGCATACAGGTTGCCCTTATCATCTATTTTTAAAGCATTAATAATTGTTGTGGGAAATTTATAGCCAGCATTGCTTTCATTGCTCATCAGCGCACTTCCTATCTCAAATATTCTTTTTTGCAGAAAAAGCATGTTGTTTTGTTGCATACCTTTTTTTAAATCACATATATTCAAAACTGATACCACCAACCTCTTGCGTGTTTCCATGCGAATCTGCGCAATTAATTCTACAAAAAATATATATGATGAGGAAAACTGCATACCTGTTTCTAAGCCTTTAGCAACGCAGTTGTTCCTGCACGCAGGTAACCCACCGGGATTTTCAATTTTTCTCTATACTTCGAAACCGTGCGCCGGGCAATTACATACCCTTTTTCGTATAAAATGCTGGCAAGTTCCTGGTCTGTATATGGATGGTTTTTGTCTTCGGCGTCTATCATTTCCTGGATAATGGTTTGCACTACCTTGTTGCTGATCTCCTTGCCCGATACCGTTCCCAGCGATTCCGAGAACATGCTTTTCAGCAAAACATTACCGAAGGGTGTAGCTACAAACTTGTTGCAGGTAACGCGCGATACTGTTGAGATATCCAACCCTGTTTTTTCTGCAATGTCTTTTAACACCATGGGTTTGATGAACATGATATCGCCGCTTACAAAATATTCCCGCTGGTATTCTACAATACTGTGCATGATCTTCAACATGTTGGTTTCACGCTGCCTGATGGCTTCCATGAACCACTGTGCCGAATTTAATTTGTTTTTCATGAAGAGTTTGGTAGCCCTGTCCGTTACCTCGTCGCGCTGCATGTTTTTCGCTTTTTCTACCCAAAACGGATTAAGCCCCAGCTGTGAGTAGTACGATTTATAAAGGCTTACTCTTAGTTCTCCATCTTCATCTGCCAGTATAAAGTCGGGTACAATTACATTGTTAATGCTCGTTTCCTGCTCAACCGGCCGAGTGCGGAGGGTGCCTATATACTTCAGCAATTCTTCCAGCTCTTCACCATCTTTGGAAATTGCATTTTTGATCTTGCTCCAGTTGCGTTTTTGTAGATCTTCAAAATGCTCTTCAAAAATGCAGATGGCGGCTTTGGCAAGCGCCTCGTGTTGTGTATCCTGTCGTAGCTGAATCAAAAAGAATTCCCTGATGTCTCTTGACGCAATGCCATAGGGCTCAAGTTCGTGTATGCGTAACAGTATGCTTTCCACTTCTTCCTCTTCCACCCATATTTTATTCTTAAGCGATATATCGTCAACCAGCGCCGCAACGCTCATGTCAAGAAATCCGTTTTCATTGCAGGAGTCTATAATAAAATCGCCTATGGCATTTTCCCTGTCGGAAAGCGAAAGAAAACGGAGCTGCTTTTTCAACTCTTCCCTGAAATCTGCTTCCTGTTTAAGCGGTATTTCGGGAATTTTTTCTGTATTAAGGTAGTTGCTGTATTCTGTTTTATAATCGGGTATATCGTCGTAGCCGTATTCATCCCAATTCTGGAAATCCTGCACCTTGTCTTTGTTCATATGCTCCGGAACCTCTTCTTCAGCAGCCTGCGCTTCTTCCAGAAAAGGATTTTCATTGAGCTCCAGGTTAATTTTCTGTTCCAGCTCCAGGTTGGGGAGATACATTAGGTTTAACAGTTCTATTTGCGATGGCAGAATTTTACGCTGTTGTTTGAGTGCGGCAATCTGGTGAATCATAATGGAATATTTGCCAGTAATATCACAAACAGGAAACCAATATTTCGTAAAACAACCAGTTCAGCGCAGATCTGCTTTATTTTAGCTGATTTAAGTTGCAAAACGTTGGCAATTAAAATATTGAACGAAAAATCTGGGGTGGAATCTGCTCAGATTTGTAGAAAATTGTCTACTTGATGCACACTTTCGGTGCTGTATAAACGCCGTACTATCAATTCCCGGATACGCTTTTATATGCGGAAAGCAGGCCCGAACGAGGTCTGAAAAAAAATCGATAACCGCGCACTGGTAAAGCCGCTGAGGGTATAATAATTTTACAACACCTGCATAATAACTTTTTTTATGAAGTTTCACTCCTTTGAAATAACTGACCAGCCACGCTTAAAACTGGTGACAGAACATGCTGAAAGCCTTTTGAGGAAAGCGGAGCATTCAACTCCCGTTATCAATATCAAAGAAGCAGCAGGCAGAAAAGACGCTCCCCGCGTTACTACCTCCATGCCTCAGCAGCCCGAAGCTTATATGAAGCCCAACAAATACGATTTTTTTTAAGGGCGGTCGGTAGGGCTGTCAGCGATCAGCTTGGGTTAAATGGACTGATAAATTCGAAGCAACAGATTTGCAATTCCCCGCTCTTGTTTTTTAATACTTATAGCAGGTTATTCATGATTTTGCCGCTGGCGGCAGATATGCTTGCCTATAGCAGGAAAATTTGAAACCTGAAACCTGATAGTTGAAGGCTGATCGCTGATAGCTGACAGCTGACAGCTTTATCCAGGCGCTTGGCCATTGCTGTGATGATTTCTTTAATTTTGTCGACCAACAGCATTTAAACCCGCATATGAGGAAAAAGGTTTTGATATTCGACGACGACCAGGACCTCCTGGACATTTGTTCGCTTATACTCAGACAAAAAAACTTTGAAATTTATACGCGCGAAAACTGCGCAGACATTCTACACCAGGTGGAAATGTTTGAACCGGGAGTAATCATCATGGATTGCAGGATACCCGATATAGGCGGTATTAAAGCGGTGCAGTTGCTAAAAAGGGACGACCGTTTCCGGCATATACCCGTAATACTTTTTAGTGGTAATAACAATATAGCCGACCAGGCAAAGGAAGCCGGCGCCGAATTTTACCTCAATAAACCGTTTGATATCAGTGATTTGGAAGCGGTAGTGGCTGATGCGGTAACGCATAGTTAACAATTGAGCGTTTGTGGTTTTTAACCACATTTTTCAGCCTGTATACCAACAACGGTACGTTGGCGAAACACAAGTGGGGAAGAGAATAGCATAACCCTATTAAGCGGTAAACAACACTTACCCGGTATTGCCAAAGGCGATACCGGGTTTTGTTTTTGCTGTCAGCTGTCAGCCATCAGCTGTCAGCCATCAGCTATCAGTCCTCAGCTTTCAGTGTAAATGCTTGTTTACGATCTCATTCATATTTTAATATTTGTCTATTTGATTTGCAAAATTCCCACCAGCACCTCAAAAATGGCTCCCTGCAGGTTGCAGGACGCCGTCGGGCCTTCCCGGTAGCTCCCTGCAGGTTGCAGGACGCCGTCGGGCCTTCCCGATAGCTCCCTGCAGGTTGCAGGATGCCGTCGGGCCTTCCCGGTAGCTCCCTGCAGGTTGCAGGACGCCATCGGACCTTCCCGATAGCTCCCTGCAGGTTGCAGGACGTCATCGGGCCTTCCCGATAGCTCCCTGCAGGTTGCAGGACGGCATCGGGCCTTCCCGGAAGCTCCCCAACGGTGTTGGGAAGGGAAAAAGATGTCTGGATGTCATTTTGTGTGAAAAGTCAGGGGAGGGGGAGTTGGTTGGGCTAAATAGTTAAGTGAGTTAAATGGAGAATAGTTAAGTAAGTTAAATATGTTAAGAAAGCTAAATGATTACTTATTTAACCTATTTAACCCATTCAACCATTTAACTTATTTAATGCGTTTAATATCTTTTTTAGTTAAACCGGTGTACCGTATAATCTTTTCAACCGGTTCACCGCTTTCTTTCATGGCTTTTGCCATGGCTTTGGCTTTTTGTTCTTTGCCTTTCTCTTCTCCTTTTTTTATGCCTTTTTCCACCTGTTGTTTTATTTGCTCTTTAAGTATAAAATCGGGCACATATTTTTTGCTTTGCTGTAGTTTTTGCAGCAGCCCGCTTTCATAAAAGCTGTAGTATTTTTTTTCGCTGATGATGAGGTGGTCTAATACGGGCACTTTAAGCATCAGCCCGCATTGTATAAGCCGGTCGGTAATATCTTTATCCGCCTCCGATGGGCGAAGCTCGCCACTGGGGTGGTTGTGCACCAATACAATGTGCACGGCTCGTTTTTGCAGGGGCACGCTAAATACTTCCATAGGTTCTACCAACACTGCCTTTACGGTGCCCAAACCTATGAGTTCAATGTTCAATACTTTACGGGCGGTATCGAGGCTTACCGTCCAAAAATGCTCGCGGTTGCGGTCTATTTTATTTTCGCGCAGCAATATGCGTTGCATAATGGGGTAAAGATCGGTGGCGCTCATTACTTTTACCTGCTCCTGGCTTTTTAAGCGAATGTTCATTGTTTGATGGCGTTAAAAGTTAGCAAACCTGTTTTTTATCTTCCGCGGCAAACGTTCTGTTTATTGATGAGCTTAAAGGTAGTGAATCAGTTTTATTTTCTATCTCCGTTGTTGGGGGTTGTGCAAGGCTTTGGGTGCATGCTTCGCCATAGCTGCCAACTTAACAGAATAACAATGATTAAGCGGTTGTGGGTGCACCGTAGGTGCTATCTGTTTGTAACCATCGTCAACATCTTTCTTTACTGCGCCGTAGGTGCAGCCCTCTATCAGGGTAGCACCTACGGTGCAAAGAGGATTAAGGGGCTGACTTTTTACAAACAGGTTGCCTCTCTGAGGCAGGCAGGCAATATAGCCCATGTATCTCCCTTAAGTTGACGGCTATGGTGCTTCACCAACAACGATCAGGATGGTACTACTATAATTGTCGGCTCCGCTTTTGTTGTTGGTACGCCACTCACGTTATCCATGCTGCATACCAACAACGGCGAAGGCAAACGCTCTGTTGTTGATGAGCTTAAAGGTAGTGAATCAGTTTTATTTTCTGTCTCCGTTGCTGGGGGGTGTGCAAGGCTTTGGGTGCATGCTTCGCCATAGCTGCCAACTTAACAGAATAACAATGATTAAGCGGTTGCAGGTGCACCGTAGGTGCTATCTGTTTGTAACCATCGTCAACATCTTTTTTACTGCGCCGTAGGTGCAGCCCTCTATCAGGGTAGCACCTACGGCGCAAAGAGGATTAAGGGGCTGACCTTTTACAAACAGGTTGCCTCTCTGAGGCAGGCAGGCAATATAGCCCATGTATCTCCCTTAAGTTGACGGCTATGGTGCTTCACCAATAACAATCAGGATGGTACTGCCATGATTGTCGGCTCCGATTCTGTTGTTGGTACGCCACTCACGTTATCCATGCTGCATACCAACAACGGCGAAAGAGGATTAAGGGGCTGACTTTTTACAAACAGGTTGCCTCTCTGAGGCAGGCAGGCAATATAGCCCATGCATCTCCCTTAAGTTTACGGCTATGGTGCTTCACCAACAACAATCAGGATGGTACTACTATAATTGTCGGCTCCGCTTTCGTTGTTGGTACGCCACTCACGTTATCCATGCTGCATACCAACAACGGCGAAAAGAGTCGCCTGCCAATGCACGAAGCTAATCACGGCAGACTGCGGAGAAAGAAAACTCTAAACGATAAACTCAAACGATAAACCGCAACCCTTCAAAGCCCATTCAGGAAATCAACGAGTTGATTTGTATTCATCAAATAATCAACCTCCCCACGCTGCAGCGCCTGGCGCGGCATATAGTCAACTTCCGCTTCGTCAGGGTCCTGCACGATGGCAATACCGTTGTGTTTCTTTACTTCCTGCAGGCCTTCCGCTCCATCAGCGTTAGCGCCCGACAGGAGGATGCAAACCAGATTGCTGCCGTATGCCTCTGCTGCCGAAATAAAACTCACATCGATACTGGGGCGGCTGTAATGCATTTTTTCTGAATAGTCGAGCGAAAAATAACCATCCGACTCGAGCAATACATGATAATCCTGCGGAGCAATGTAAATATGTCCGGCCAGCAAGGCATCCTTTTCGTCTACTTCTTTAACAGGCAAAAAGCTTTTGGCTGCCAGCAGCTCGGCCAACACAGATTCCTGCTGGTTGTTGCGATGAAGAACCAGCAGCATGGGTATTGTAAAATCTGTTCTTAATTCACGGAGCAGGTGGAGTATCACTTTAAGGCTACCCGAAGAACCGCCGATAACGATCAATCGTATATTTTTTATTTCTTCTTTCGCCATATTTTCTGTCTCTTGTCTATTTGCAGGTAGCGCGAAGCAAGGGGTGAAAACTTTATAGACTCTTTGCTTCCCAATGCAAGATATCCCAATTCTGCAAGGCTGTTATCGAATAATGTAAGCACTTTCGACTGCAGATCTTTTTCAAAATAGATCAATACATTCCTGCAAAAAATGAGCTGAAATTCGTTAAAGGAATGATCGGATACCAGGTTGTGGGTAGAAAATATCATGCGCTGGCTCAGCCTTTCATCAAACTTTGCAAGATTATAATTGGCAGAATAGTAGGTAGAAAAATCGCGCTTGCCGCCAGACTGGATATAATTGTCGGAATACTTTTGCATGAGGCTTACCGGAAATATGCCCCGCCTTGCTTTTTCTATAACACGGGGATTGATATCGGTAGCATACAAAAGCGATTTATGCAGCAATTGTGCTTCTTCCAGTAAAATAGCCATGGAGTATACTTCTTCGCCTGTGGAGCAGCCGGCATGCCATATACGGATGAAGGGATAAGTAGCCAGGTCGGGCAATACGGTTTCGCGAATGATTTTGTAAAACGCCGGGTCGCGCAGCATTTCCGTAACGTTTACCGTTACCTCTTCCACCAGCACTTTAAAAAAGTCGGGGTCGCTTTTAATGCGTTCAAAAAAATCGTTGAAGCTTTGGAAATTATACAGCGAATATACCCTGTCGAGCCTGCGTTTGAGCGAGGCTTTGGAATACGATGTAAAATCGTATCCATAGAGGTTAAGCAATTCTTTTAACAAACGCTCAACATCGCTGTCTGCTATTGTAATGTGAGAGCTCAGTATTTTTTATTTTAAATATTTTTCAAGCAATTGCATCAATGCATCCGTATTAACGGGTTTCGACAGGTAGGCGGTAGCTCCTGCCTCCAGGCTTTTTTCGCGATCGCCCACCATAGCCTGCGCCGTTACAGCAATCAACGGCAGGGATTTGAATTTTTCTTTTTTCCTGATAATCGTCATTGCTTCGTAACCGTCCATATCGGGCATCATTACGTCCATCAGCACCACGGCTACCAACGGATCCGCTTCCAGTAATTCAATTCCGTCGCCTGCATTGCCTGCAACAATGCAATTTATTTTTTTAGATTTCAGGTAAGCTTCGAGCGCAAATATATTGCGGCTGTCATCGTCTATTATCAACACCTTTTTATCGAACGCCATACATTGTCATTAATTAAAGTGCCTATAATTTGTTGTTTACTGTTCGGCGTTTGTCGTTTACTGTTTACTGTTTGATGTTAGCAGCATCCGTAAACCCAACTCCAAACCCAAAACCCAAAACTCAAAACGTTCAAAACCCTTTTTCGTACAACCATACTCTTAGCAGAGAGATCAACTGGTCAATGTCTACAGGCTTGGAAATATAGTCAGATGCGCCGGCCTGTATGCATTTTTCCCTGTCGCCCAGCATTGCCTTGGCAGTAACCGCAATGATCGGAATGTTTTTAAAACGTTTGTCGTTTTTAATGCGGGCAATCGCTTCATAGCCGTCTACCTTCGGCATCATAATATCCATCAGTATAATGTCGGTATCTTTATTTTCTTCCAGCAGTTCAAGCGCTTCTTTCCCATCCATTGCAGGAATAACTTTCATTTTATATTGCTCCAGCGCTTTGGTAATAGAAAATATATTCCTTACATCATCATCCGCAATCAACACTCTTTTATTTTTTAAAACTTCGTGTAGCGAGCCAAGCTTTTCCGACAATTTAGCGCCTGCACCGTTATCCGGTGTTTGCAGCAAATGCAGGAATATGGAAAGTTCATCGAGGATGCGGCGATAGGAGTGAGCCGTTTTAATTACAATAGAGTCTGCATATTGTTTAATACGGAACTCCTCGTTCAAAGAAAGATTTTTCCCTGTAAACACAATGATGGGAATGTCTTCCATGTTTTCTTGACTTTTAATGGAATCCAGCACCTGGTAAGCATTTTGATCGGGTATGCCCATGTCGAGAATAACGCAGTCAACATGCTCCTGCTGCAGTACCTGCATGCTTTCTTCCGGCGATTCGGAAATGGCTGCATTTACATGATTGGTGCCGAGATAATATGCCAATGCCTTGGCGTGGTGCGAATTGTCTTCGATAATAAGCACTTTTTTAGAACGCCTGTTTAGTACATATTCCAGCTTTTCAAATACGCTGTTTATCTTTTCGGCAGTGAGTGGTTTGGTAATAAAATCGATGGCTCCTTTTGAAAGGCTTTCCTTTTTAACGTCGTACGAAGAAATGATATGAACAGGAATAGGTCTTGTAACAGGATTGTTCTTTAGCTCCTCAATTACCTCCAACCCGTTTTTCATTGGCAACTGTACATCCAGCAATATGCCCGAAGGTTTAAAGGCCACAGCCATTTCTATACCCAAATCCCCCCGCACGCTCACCAGTCCCTTGTATCCTTTTTTACGCGTAAAGTCCAGCAAAGCTTTTGCAAAAGCAGTATCATCTTCTATAATCAAAATCACTTTATCATCGGGTGTTATATTGAGCCTGTCATCCGGAATTTCTTCGGGCGACTGGTTGAGCACCAGCTTCATGGCAAGCGATTGTTCTTCTTTTACGCTTTCCAAAGGAAGGGTCACCGGTAATGTTGAGATTTCTGCAACCGTTTTTTTCAACTCCCGGGTAATGCCGGGATTGTTTTTTTCAACGGGGATGGTAACAGAAAATTCGCTGCCCTGCCCGGGTTCGCTTTTTACTAAAATGTCGCCCTTTAATA
>JBQCFW010000033.1:0-20305 GCA_051958655.1 Agriterribacter sp.
TAAGCTGACTAAATACTGGCTGTCCGGTAAAAAAATTACTTTTGTTCATGGTTGTTTGAAGTGTGGTAACTTAAAACTAACCATAAGGGGGCAATCGCCCCCTTATTCCTTATATTATTTTTTACCGGACACTAGTGATCAGAAATCTCAAATCAGAAATCAGAAATAATTTGTGGCATTATTTTTCGATATTGGTAAACAAAATTAATTGTTATGCAAAACTGGCTCAGAACTTTGCTTGCTGGCTACGGGGCTTATAAATGGGGAGGAGGATGTCTCGGCTCCATTCTCGTTTTTGTATTGATATACTGGTTGCTGGGGCATTGCTGATTTTATTCCACATTTTTAGTTGGAGGTTTATCGTTTGTTGTTTATTGTTTTTGAAAGCGATAAACAACAAACCGTAAACAATAAACTGCAGTATCTTGCCGCTCCAACAATCTTTATGAAGATTACAAAATTCTTAAGCAGGCTGGTTGTATTATTAAGTGCGGTTGCGCTGGGATATGTTGGCTGGTATATTTATATGTGCGCGCCGGTAATCAGCGCTTATGGAGCCAAAATACTGTGCTCCGGCGTTTACGTTCAACACCGTGCTGTTGCTGAGCTTGAGCAGCACGACCTGGCAGACTTTCCTTTTTACCTGGGCACTTATACCCTAAACGAAAAAGACTCGTCGGTAACCGGTTCTGTATTTGGATTTGCAAAGCGAAAGGCCATCTTTAGAAAAAATGCCGGGGCAACTGTTATTAATGATTATACCGAAAATGAAGTAAGACAGCAACCATTTTATCGCCCCGCTCCACCTGTTAGTAATAGCGATACTGTTTGGTGGCCCAACGGCAACAAATTACCGGATAGCATTGCAGCACACTTTAACAGGCAGGCATTGCAACAAGACATGGAAAGGGCAATGCACGAAACCTTTAACGACCAGCCATCGGAAACAAGGGCAATCGTAATTGTACACAACGGACAGTTAATTGCCGAACAATATGCGCCTGGCTACAATTACAACAGCAGGCTGCCTGCCTGGTCGATGACCAAAAGCATTACCGCCACGCAAATAGGCATTCTTGCCAGGCAAAACAAGCTAAATATCAATGATCCTGCTCCCGTTCCCGAATGGAAAAACAGCAGTAAAAGCGCCATCACCACGCGGCACCTGTTGCAGCAAAACTCGGGACTTGAATACAGCGAAAACTACAACGGGCCCAGCGAAGCAATTACCATGCTTTTTAAAAAAGGCGATATGGCATCGTATATTGCTGGTTTGCCTTTAGCGCATACTCCCGGAAGCGTTTTTAATTATTCAAGTGGCAACGCCAATGTGTTGAGCCGCATCATACGGAGTATAACGGGCGAAGAAAATTATCAAACATTCCCTTACGCTGAGTTGCTATACAAAATAGGAATGTACTCCGCACAACTCGAGCCAGATGCGTCGGGCACATATGTAGGTTCTTCGTATTGCTATGCCACTGCAAGAGATTTTGCTCGCTTTGGTCTGCTTTACTGCAACAATGGAAAATGGAACGACGAGCAAATGCTATCGCCAGCCTGGGTAAAAGAAGCTACCGAACCTTACGAAGCAGATCCTTTGCAGCACTACGGCTACCAGTTTTGGCTGAATGGTTTTAGCGATGCTTCCAGAACCGAACGCATTTTTCCATCTGCACCGGCAGACATGTATTATGCGGCAGGTTACGGCGGACAATATATATTTATCATCCCTTCAAAAAAGCTGGTAGTGGTTCGACTGGGGTTGCGGAAAATAGATGCCGACCGGTTATTGAAAGAAGTGATAGCAGCGACGGGGAATTTTTGATTTGAGATTTGAGATTTGAACAGCGGTAAGTTGTTTTTTAGATTGTATACAACGTTATTTAAAAGATTTTGAGAAATGGTTATGCACTGATTTGCTGATTGCTGATTGCTGATTGCTGATTGCTGATTGCTGATCGCTCAAAGTTTTACTTCCATCAGCTTCAACTTTTCAATGGTAACAGTATACTTGTTTTCGAGGTAGCTGAGCGTAATCGTTTTTGTTGTTGCAGCCAGGTTCCATAGTAATACGAGGTTGGCAGTTGGATACCACCTGCAAACTACCGGCACATTTTCCACTGTATAAGGCACATTTTTTAATAAATGAAGGTGCTGCTTTTTCCAAAGGAATAATGATTCCAGCCTTTCTTCAACGTATACACCTTTATGATGCACATCTTTTAACCGGTGAATAACCTGGCTGCTTTTCAACCCCGGAATCAATCCTTCAGCAAAGGCTTGCGCATCCTCATCTCCCATAAACACAATATCTTCTTCAAGCGAAGCAGTGTTGCTCATGTCGAAAGGAATACCGGTTGCAAAGAACAGGCTATAGGGTTGATCTTTCCCCACATACCTTGAGTATTCTCCAAAAAAACCTTTCAGCACCCCTTTTGCCGGCATGCCTGCTACCAGCTTGTGCAGGCGCGCCTGCTCCTGCATAGCAGGTTTTAATACATCCCAATATTGCAAGGGGAAAGGCGTAAGTCCACTCATGAACATTGTGTTCCTTACATCGGCCAACGTTGAAATGCAAAGCTTTGCGCAAAGATTCTCAACACTGAGCTGATTGTGCGGAAAGGCAGTGGTTTCGCTGTAAGCCAACTCAGGGCTTGTAAATTGTTTGTGGAACAATACGCTGAAAAGCTCATTGGTTTTTGATTGAATGGAACGAAAGCTCTGATCGTTAAAAGCGCTCTCCCCTACCCTGAAGGGCACGCCACTGTAATCGGAAAGCCGGATTCCTGCTTTTTCTGATCCCAGGTACATGATCATATTACCCGTACGGTTATGCGAAATTTTGCTGATCCGCTTAAACCCGTCAGACAGCAGGTTGCATTGGTAATCGATAAATGCCTTTAGTTTCAGATCAAGCTTCCTGCTGCGAATGCCGGAAAGTATGGTTTGCCAGTCGCGTTCGTTGTATTGGTGACTGTCAAGGAACTGTCTTTTTGCTTCTTCGCTAAAGTCTCCGCCTATCTCACCGGGAGCAGTTGCCAGGCGAAAGTCGTCGTCTAAAAAAAAGTCCCTGAAATCATCATCGCGCAACTGTTTCAATGCATCCAGGTTTTCGCGGATTGCCAATGGAAAGATATGTGTGCCGCTTACCTGTTTTCCGTTACTGTTTGTTTTCATTTGCCAATGTGGCGGAGGTGTTAGCGGCACATCGCCGGTGGAACTGCCCAACGAATCGCCCGGATGCCCCAAAGGAACATTTACAATACCCACGCCGATGCCCGCGTCATTCAGCAATCGCCTGGCTTTACGCAAAACCGGCGCTTTGCTATACCAGTATCCATACATAAAACCGGTAAGCCATACTTTATCAATACCAACATTTGCAAAAGCACGAACATAAGCGGGATTGGCAAGCAATATATCCGGCGCCATGCATACATGATAATATCTTGTTTTACCCGGAGCTTGTGTAAACGACAGGCTTTCCCAGGGTTTGAAACACGTTAAAGCAATGGCAGACCTTACGAAATCTTTCCGGTTCATATATTACTAAGATAATTCTAATTGGGTGGAAGAGCAAGCAGGAAAGGGATAAGGTGTAAGGCGTAAGGTAGAAGGTGGGGGGTAAGGTAGAAGGGTGTGGGACATAAGGCATAGGTCGGGGAAAACATGCGCTACCATTTATTTAAGACCACAAACAATTGAAAACGCTATCTTACAGTTGATATTTGGTTTCCAAACGTGGCACATATCTTATTCCTTTTACCATACACCTTATACCTTTTATCTTTTACCTTTTATCCCATACCTTTCACATGAAATTAAGCCAGGCCATAGCACTCATCAACTCACCCAAAATTGTTTCGGACAAACCGGTAGTATGCGCAGATCTGGGCTGCGGGAACGGACTGTTTACCCATGCGCTTGCCTCCCTGCTGTGCAGCGGCAGCACCGTATATGGTGTTGACAAAACAACTTCCCTTGAAAACAGTACTACCAGCAATAACGTATTGATAAAAACAATAAAGGCAGATTTTGAAAAAGATGTTTTGCCGCTAAGCAATCTCAATGGGATATTAATGGCCAATGCGCTCCATTATGTAAAAGATAAACCTGCTTTCATCAGCAAACTAAAAAAACTGATGAAGCCGGATGCTTTTTTCCTTGTGGTAGAATATGATACTGATACCCCTGTGGCAAGATGGGTGCCTTACCCGCTCAGCTACACGAACCTCGAAGCGCTTTTCAAAAAAGCAGGTTATCCTAATATTCAAAAACTTGGGGAACGTCCATCGCTGTATGGGCGCAGCAACTTATATTCGTCTCTGCTTTTACCGTAGCACAATATATTAACCAGGCTAACAATTAACCGTAAGCCGTAAACGAAAAAATACCGCATTATGCATGCAGGACGCAGATATACCTTGCAAGAATTTTTATACTGGACAAGGCGGGATATTTATATCATCCTGATTTTTTCAGCCATTCCCACCATACTTTTTCAATTCTTTGGTTGGAAATGGCTGGCGTTGCCCTGGGTGCCAATTGCATTGGTGGGCACAGCGGCAGCTTTTATTGTGGGCTTCAGGAATACGCAAACCTATAATCGTCTGTGGGAAGCACGGCAAATATGGGGTGCGATTGTTAACAGCAGCCGGTCGTGGGGTATGCTGGTGAAGGATTTTGTAAAAAAGGAAAACGGTGAGCCGCACGACTATCACAAAGAACTTATTTACCGGCATATTGCCTGGCTTACGGCATTGAGGTTTCAGTTGAGAGAATCGCGTATGTGGGAAAACGTAAAGGGTAAACCTTCAAACGAAGAATACCTTCGGTTATACAAGGTGGATGAATGGAATACCAAACTGGAAGATGCATTGGCTCCGTTTTTATCGCCGGAAGAACTGCAATATATATTGTCGAAAAAAAACCGCGCTACACATATTATAGCTTTACAATCGGCGCAGTTAAAAGCGTTAAGAGAAAAGGGGCTGATAGACCCGTTGAACTATGTGGAGATGGAAAACCTGCTGGTAAATTTATACGATCAGCAGGGAAAATGTGAGCGCATTAAAAACTTCCCTTACCCACGCCAGTTTGCCACCATTAACCAAATGTTCATCCGGTGTTTTGCATCGCTGATACCGTTTGGCATGCTGAATGAATTTCAAAAGCTGGGCGATTGGATGGTGTGGCTAACCATTCCTTTCAGCACGATTGTAGCGTGGATTTTTATGGCAATGGAAAAAGTAGGAGAAAGCACAGAAAATCCGTTTGAAGGTAGTGCCAACGATGTTCCTATTAGCGCTATGTCAAGAACCATTGAAATAGATTTGCGCGAAATGCTGGATGAAACAAATCTGCCGCCGGCACTTCAACCTGTTAATAATATCCTGATGTAAAAAAATCCGGCGCGCGCGCTCTAAAATCGAGAGACTCCTGCGTCGCATAAGGTTGCCAACCTTTGAAAGGTTGGCAACCTTACACCCCAACCTGTTAACAATATCTTAATGTAAGGGAAACAGTTGAAATTTTTACTGCGCGGGTACATGTTGCGAGGCATTGCACCGTATTTAGTTTGGGAAAAATTCAATTACTATGGAGTCACTAAAACGGCAAGGGCTACATGAAGTTTTTTATCTTCGCATTGTTTACTGTTATTCCATTTGTACAAAGCTATTCTCAAACACAATTCAATGGCTGGCTGGCTACGTTTAATACCATCAAGCTAAAAAACAACTTTAGCATTCACACCGACTTTCAATGGCGCAGCAGCAATCAGCTTCAAAAAATGCAAACGGTTTTGCTGCGTGCAGGGCTTAACTACAATACTTCTAAAAATGTAATGGTAACAGCGGGATATGCATATATCGACAATTACCGCGTGCTTTCGGGGCAAACCGGTTATGTATCAGAACATCGCATCTGGCAGCAATTATTGATCTCGCATAAAGTAGCCCGGTTCATTCCCGTATCGCACCGCTTCAGGCTGGAGCAGCGCTTTATGGGCAAACCGGTAGTGGAAGATAACGAGGTACAAAAAGACGGGCATGCCTATGCGAACAGAACCCGTTATTTTTTACGGGGCATTGTTCCTTTCAATGGCGATAAAGATTTTTCGAAAGGAATGTTTGGTGCTGTGCAGAATGAAATATTCCTGAACATTGGCAACACCGCCAATGTAAATGGTAAAACCTTTGATCAAAACCGCGCCTATGGTGCTGTAGGATACCGGTTCAACAAAAAGTTCGATGCAGAACTAGGCTACATGAATCAATATATCTCAGGGCGCAATAAGGCATTTACGAATAATCACATTTTGCAGCTTGCCACGTATGTAAGGTTGTAAGCCGTGAGCCATCAGCTTTCAGCGATCAGCATTGAGCTTGAGCGATCAATTTCAAATCTTAAATTTCAAATCAGAAATCTCTTGGGTTGCTGCGGGTTTTTTCAACCGCTCCTTTAAAGCGGCGTTTGTCTAAAATAATATTATTGCTTTCGGTTTGAATGTCCTGCTGGTTACGTGCTGATATGCGCGAAAAGCTGCCATCGCTGATGTAATGCAGCGTGCTCGCCAGGCAGGCTTCGTTTACATCGCCCCAGTCTTTGTCAAGCCCATCGCTAACAGCAGCATCCGGCTGAAGCCCGTTGAAATAGTTTCCTTCTCCATTTTTATTAACCGTGCGGAATGAAACGGGAAATACATACCAGTCGCCTACGGGAACTTCAAAATACCCTACGGCTTTTCCGTGTGTGGCGCGTCCCACCAGCAGCACATTCATATAAGGCTTCAGGCTGTTAATGAGCAGTTCGCTGGCAGACGCAGTATTCTGAGTAGTGATAAAAAATATTCTTTCAAGGTCCAGGCTTCCTTTCTTGCTATAGTTAATGGTTGTATCAAAGTCGGCTGAATAATTATCATTGAATTCTTCCTTGAGCATGATGCCATTGTTACCCGCCGGGGGTACAAGGTAATTGGCCAGTTCGTTCTGTAGTTCCACGTACCCGCCGCCGTTATAACGCAAATCAAGCACCAGGTCGCTGATGCCCTGGCTATTAAAATCGGTAAATATGGTATTGAAAATGCCTTTTACATTATTGATACTTCCGAGGAAAGAATTGTATACCAGGTATCCTACCTTTTTTGCACCCACGGTGTAAACGGTATCAAGATATACCGGCTGCTCCTGGTAAGTAGCCGCAGTAAGTGTGATAGTAGTATCGGCCTTGCCGGTGCGGCTAAATACAAGCGTGGCCGACGATGCGTTGTAAATGGCATTGCTGATGCGTTCGATGCTCGCATCATCAGTTGCAATATTTGAATTGTTGTTGATAGATATAATGCGCCAGCTTCTTTTTATACCAGCAGCGCCTGCGGGGGAAGCCGGCTCAACATACGATACACGCAAATCATTTTCGGACCTGAAGAAAATATTCAGCCCAAAATCGCCACTGATGCCCGAACTCAAGTCATCCCACTCCGATTTTTTTATGCCGAAGCTCCACCGGTCTACCGGGTTTGTAAAGCCGGGCTCTATGCTGTATTTTCTGATGGCTTCCATAACAGCATTGGGATCGCTGTAACTGCCTGCATCGAAGCTCGATGGTAAATTTTTGTTCCACAGATAAAGGTCCTTCGCATAGTCCCATGCTTCGTTGTTAACAGCAACATTGGGATTGGATTTTTCCTTTTTGCAGCTTATTGCGCCCATAGCGAACACAACAGCAGCGAACACAAGATTTTTGATTTGCATATACTACAATTAGCGTAAGTGGTTAGCTTTATAAACTGTAAAAAAATGAAATTATTACTAAGATATGTTACTCCGTACAAAATTACGCAGCAGCCGCCTGAAGGGTTGAGCCCGAACATGCATGTTAACATAATCTTATTAAATTTTAACGGAGGTTAACTCATCCCGGGTTGAGGCTGCAATTGATCCATCCGGCATCGAAATGAGCATTGTACTTTTTATAGAAATTGATGGCAGGTTCGTTCCAGTCCAGCACCTGCCACATCATACCATTTAATTTGCGTTCGCTCACTTCCTCAATCAACGTATCAAACAACAATCTGCCTATTCCTTTTCCACGCCACTCCCGGGTAACTATAATGTCTTCGAGATACATTCTTTGTCCTTTCCAGGTTGAATAGCGGATGTAGTACAACGCAAGCGCTACTATTTGTTTAGTTCCGTTTGCAACAGGCGCTTCGGCTACAAACGCCCACCACACCGGTTTTTTGCCAAAGCCACTTTCTTCAAAATGCTCAAGTGTAACGGTTACTTCTTCGGGCGCTTTTTCGTAAACGGCCAATTCATGCACCAGTTCCATCAGGCGCGGACAATCTTCTTTCACAGCCCTGCGTATTGATATGCTCATTGTTAAAGTGAATTTGAAACAAAGATCAGGAACAAGATAGAAGAAGCAAAAACAAGAAATAAGAAAAAAGCCAAAGAGCTTTTTTGTAGCAATCCGTTGTGGTTAAATAATAACCGCACAGGACGGACTCGCACCCAGGGCTCCTCACTGTGGGGAGCGTTAGGATGACTCCAGGACACAAGAAAAGGCAGGAGTAAGGAAGCAGCAAATAAATGCCTGCCTGCTCAGTCTGACTCCTGCTTTTCGTGATAGCTGACCGGCAGCTTACAGCCGGAAAAAATGCTTTATTTTTTGCGACAGCAACCACCTGTGTGTGTCAGCTATTGCGTGGAAAGATGCTTTACCGCCTCCTCCAACACTCTGTCTTTAAAGGTTTGTGGAGAAGAAAGTATTGTATTTATTTCATCCTTGGAAAGCGGCTCCACATAAATGTCTGGTTTAATCCCAATTCCTTCAATTACGTTCTCATTCCCATCTTTTACAGCCATTATCGGCATATAAAATTCAAGAAACCCACCCGCTACTTTGTCTCTTGAGCCTCCATTAAAATCGTCCCCATTGGTCAAAGCGGCTGTAGCGCCACTGCTATAATCTCCTATGGAAATAATATGTTTTCCCTGGCTTCTCAACATCAGTGTAGATATCTCAGATGTACTGCCGGTTCCATTATCGGTTAATATAACAATAGGAATGCTGTTAGGAACGCCAAACTGATGTGGTTTTGTATAAACCGGCGTCCATGGGGTATAATTAAAGCGTCCGTTCCCTTCTTTCAGCCGCTGATAAGCATATATTGTTTTTTGGGTAGCAAAGCGACTGGTAAAATATGTCAGATCGAAACCGTCTCCTCCGCCATTGGCTCTAACGTCAATAATTACTTTTTTAATATCGCCCTTCTGCAGCGGGTTAAGAAGCCGGGTATAGAAAAAACCTTTTGTAAGAACGCTTTGGATAGCTTTTTCTAGAGATGATAGTTTGTATCCCATTTCTGCATGCTGATACATACGCCACACAAACCAATTTAAATACTCGCCGGTTGCATCCGTTCTCACCGAAGAATAGGTGCTCTCTTTGTCATATGGCTTCAATTTATACAACGAATCGGATATTCCTGCCGTTACGCGGTTGAAGTCGTCCGATACAATTTCTGTGTTTTTAAACTGGCTCACATAGTCAATAAACATCTTTATTTCCCCCCACTTTAAAAAAGCATCCCAGTTGTTCAACAGGTCGTTGGTAAGGTTCCTTACGCGCCTCCTGCTATCTGCATCCTGTATGGCGTTCAACTCCGCATTATTATCAATTTCTGCTGTTGTAAGCAAGTATTTATTTTCTGGTTGTGGATTAAAATACATCTTATCCAGGTCTGTCTTTAAATTGAAAGTTTTATTCAAATTAAACCTTTTCAGTCCTATATAATATATATCGGGATTCGACAGCAAATTACCTGCTAAAACGAGCGAATGCTCAATTATGTTGCCGGTGAGGCGCTGCTTCATGTAAGCAAAAGTTAAGGGGTTTTGTGGCGGGATTTCCATGTTTTTCAGGTCTCCGAAATAATTATATTCCCTGGATTCTCCTTTTTTGTAGGGCATGGTTATTTTCACACTAAAATGCCTGTCTATTATCGGGTCTATAATATCCTCAAAATATTTGTTCGCCAGCTTCGTATCATTAGCAATCTCTTCGTCCGTAACCTCCTCCTTTCCCCAGGTTTTTAAAGCCTCAAATTTGGGGTAGTACTCGTTATACACCTCACTCCAGTCCTGGCCATTCCTTTGATATTGCTCCAGGAAATAGGCATAGCGTTGATCCATTACAGTCCAAAACACTTTAAAAAGATCAGCATACGATCCTATATCGCTAGAAGTGTACCTGGTTGGCTCTGTAATTGTGATTGCTTTATCTTTAACGCACGAAACAAATGTTGCTGCCAATAAAAGTATTCCGAGAGTAAGCGCCCTATTTTTGTAAAAACTGTTTTTCATGGTGTGTTATTTTCTTTTGATGATAGACTCAAGATCCGCATCAGCTATAGCCTATAGCTCATGCCAAATGAAATCATAAAAGCTTGTGTAGTCATTTTCTGATTTTTATTGTCATCGGCTATGTTCATGTCAGAAAGTCCATATTGGTAGTTGTAAGCCGCATACATGTCGAACTTTTTAAGCGCATATCCCAATTGTCCTCCACCTTGCAATCCATAACCAAATCTTTTAAGCTGGTTTTCGTTTTTTTTGAAATCATACCGTTCTGATACTTTGACGTGATCAAAAGTGCCATTTAAATTTACCTGGAATGCAACTGGATATTGCCCGTCTCTCCTCATGCTTAACCAATGCTCTGCATATGCGCCCCCGGATAACCTGAGCCATATACCTTTATCTTTATGAGGATTGTTGATAAGATACCCTCCCACCGATACCGGAAAATGCAGATAACTGTTTTTAAATTTGGTATACCATCCGGCATTTCTTCCTGTTCTTTTATATTTATAATTTTTTTGCAGGAATGAAACTCCGGAAGAAACAAAAAGCGTTTTCCATACCAGGTATTCTCCGCTCAGGTTTACTCCAATACCAACGTCGGGAGTATACTTTGAGTTTATATAATTTGACAGGTTGGCTTGCCTGTTGCTGTAGGTATAACCTACATCCATCCCCGCTTTTATCTTGTTTTTTTGAGCAGATACGCTTTCGCTCAGAATGAGCAGGCAAAAACACAAGAAAAATGGTAGCGAATTTTTCATGGTTAATAAATTTTAGAGGTTACATTAATAAATGAGGATAGAACAGCTTTCCGTACCGGTTCGCGACCCGATATGAGGCTGCATAATAAACTTATTCAGATAATTTCATTTTGGGGTAGTGCCCGGGGTGGAAGTGGCTTGTCCGAGCGTAGAATTTTCTTTTTTCAAAATGCGGTGCCTGTAAAAATTGCAACAGCCGTAAACATGTGATGTTATTACTTGCATAAAAAATGGTTAGCTTAAAAAATGTTTCGTAACACTAACGAGAGGTTTACTAAAAAAGTGTGCAGCTATTGAATGTGAAATGGCCGGTGATGAAAATAGTTGACGCTTTAAGCGTAGTTGAAGGTAATCTCGTTAATTTTTTACAGACATTTCCTTATTTGTTGAGGCGACCGTAAAGCTAAGTAAAGAAGACAGCAGTAATCCTGCCGATTGCTGAAAGCTGAAAGCTAACCGCTACACCACACAAGTCACATACTCAATTGTTTGAGCAGTTACACCAAACGGCAACTGTATCATCTGCTCGCCTTTATTGTCTACAGCAATAGAAGCGCCAATGCAGTCCCAATCTTTCCACGGACCGGCTTCCATGTGACCAGTATTACTTACACCGACAACGTATGTGGCAAATTGCTTTGCAATGGGCATATAAGCATCTCTCCACAAATCGCCATAAGGCTGTATGTTGTTGTCGTAGCCCGGTGGCACAGCCCATGCACAGGGCGATAAAATGATGGCGGGTTCCATTCTTGCCAGCGCGGTGGTAATTGATCTGTCTTCTACTATAGCATCGGCGCAGATCATCACACCAATACGCCCGAATTCAGTTTCAGTAATATTGATCCTGTCACCCGTGGCATAGTACGGCTTACCAATGTCGAGCTCATTGATTTTGCGATGCTTTAATAACAGATCGCCGTTCCTGTTAATCAATACTGCCGTATTAAATACTTTGTCATTTTCTCTTTCTGTTAATCCGGAGCACACAAACATTTTCCATTTTGCGGCTGCGGCACTCAACCGGGTAAACACTTCACCACCAGGAATGGTTCCTGCATTTTGCTGGCTGCCAGGGTGCGTCCAGCCAATATCCATGCATTCGGGCAATATGGCTATATCAGCTCCATTTTCGGCAGCCTCCTGCAAACAGCGTTCGGCATTTAAAAGATTAGCAGCCACGTCGTTTCCTTTCACTAACATCTGCACCATTGCTATTGTAACTTCCTTCATAATTCGTGTATTAATTTGAATTGCCGGCTATTTGCAGGTAAATAGCGCGGGCCTGATCATAAGCCGTTTTTGCAGCAGCTTTTTCTTCGTTGCGAATATTGGGTTCCTTTTTTTTCCAGCATTGATCCAATGCCCGGATGCACCATTCCGCGCTCTTTTTTTCGTGGATGGGTTTACCATCTACCTTAACAAAAACAGGATTTGAATGAGAACTTGCCAAAACACGAAGTGCTATCCACGACGAATGCGTTACATTATAGTTGAAGGCAACTTTATTGATATTGCCATCAGCCACTATTTCTGTAGTATCAACCGCAACACCATTCACAATCAACTCCACTCTTACTTTGCGCGATTTGCCAACGCGGGCGCGCTCTATATGCCAGTATGGCCCTTCTGTAAGTGGCTTTTGAGCCATCGTCGCTAAATGAGCCGGCTGCTCTTCGGGTAGCCACGCTGCCAGATCAGCTGTAATTTTCAATTGTTGCTTCCCTTTTATTGAAAGTTCGCTTTCACCACTTCCGGCTTCCACACCATTTACAGAAAAATTCATAATGTGCGAACCACCGTCCGACACATAACTTCTTCCCCTTTTCAATGCATCAACATAATCGTTATAGTTGACGGGCGATTTCGATTTCATTTTAAAATAACTGCGTGCCTGCCCTACCCTGTCGTCGGTGATGCAGGGAAAATCTGTTTCGCCACTTAACCTTACTTTAAATCCGCAGTTCAATGTATGGTACCACATATTCAGTTCCCAGGGAACGGGCGTATCGCCGGCACTGTAAAAATCCACTGCGTTGTGTGCTACCGTTACCACGTATTCGTTAGCTCCTATATAATCCATGTGCGGCACAACATAATTAGGCAGATCGTTGGTTGGCTGCATTGGCATCAGGCCCCATCCCGAATGCGCGTATCCAACCGCACCACCTTGCTTTTTGGCCCATTGCAACACGGGCAACGTCCACGTAGGCCATTCTTCAATCGTGGTAGTGCCGGGATAATCGTCTTCCTTCAGCCTTAATACAACCAGGTGACCTGCGTGGGAAGAAGGAAAGCCGGATACTTCAACATCATAACGCATAATATTACCCGAAGTAGAGAGGGGATCGTCTTTACCGGTAAAATGAGTTTTCTGGTGATACCAGCTCGGTCCCCAGGTAAGTACTGCCGCTACATTCAGATCTTCTCCCAGCGATTGCCGCCACATATCCACCGGTGGCACACCTTCCTCCGGGCTATCGTAATGACTGCAGCCGGCAGCATGCACATGATGATCGGCGCTGTACCAGCCGAGCTTCGACATATTGATCCACCTTTTTAGCTGAAAGGATAAGTTGACTGTTGTTTGACCTGCCGGAATGACGACCTGCTGCGTTTGGGGAATATATTCAGGTCCGCGTGTGAATGTGATCGTATATTTTCCGGGTGGCAGCAATACATGTTCACCGTCCTTCCGGTATATCTGTCGTTGAAAAAAGAAATCGGGGTATTCGTCAAATGCCGCTACTCGTCTTGACGGTAAAGGATATACGCCCGACAATTTTCCAGGAAAGCGCTCAATGCTGTCTGTAATTTCGAAAGAGGCCATAGTGGGCGATCCATCGTCGTCTTTTACCTGCAACACTACTTTTACCGACGGTTGTATGTCGAACAAAATGGCTACTGTATTTCTGAACCCGATGTCCTGCGAACCCTGCCCGGTATTAAAACCAATTTCTACTTCGCGTTTTCCTGCATCTTTGCTGTATAGTTGTACCACCGCATATTCGAGCTTCAGCCCAGAGAGATGATCGAGCAAAGGCCGGTTGTGATACATCTGGATATCCATAAACCGGTTAGCCGATTCTCCCTGCGTAATAATATCTTCCTTCTTAACGCGATCCGTAAACGACGAACGGTGTTGCGGTGGAAATGCATGAGGACTTTCTGCCTTTAATTGTGCGGTGGCGCCTGCTTCGTTGTGCACCTTCACTAAAAAGCTCGTCCATCCTCCCTGTACCAACCGGGGCAATGCGTTGCCACGTTCTACTTTTACCCGCCCTTCCGGATTGATAGACACATAGGCAAGGCAATATGGATCTAATATTTCCTGAACCTTTTCGCCAACGGTATTGGTAAGTGGTACCTTCTGTAAATTTTCCAGCTGCTGCGCTGCATCAGGAGAAAGTGAACTTCCTAAAAAACTTAATGCCTCCTTCAGCCTTAAAGCCTGGGCAAGCAAGGGCTGGGCCTCTACGCCCTCCACTACAGGCAAGGCTGCAGCATGCTGAGCCGGCGATACTAGGGGAACACTGCTGCCGATAAGCATTATAACGGCAAAGAATACGCGACGCATAAAATGCAGTTGAGGTTTTTAATTTTAACTACTGTTTTAAAACAGCGTTACTGTTGCTGTACAGTATTCCTAAATATACCCTATTATGCGGTAAAAAGCCAGATCGTTACCTCGATGGCTGGTATTTCTTTTCTTCGGTTATCCCTTTCCATTGGTCGGTGCGAAACGGAACTGCGGGAAAACCTTCTTTGTTGTAGAGGTTGGCTTCGCCGGCATCGTCGGCCCAGGCATAGCGTACTGCCACCGGTTGCTTTACGCTGTCGGCAGATACAACCACCCTGTGTCCCTCCATCACTGCTCGTGCGAAATAAAACTTTTTGTCTGCTCCTGCAATTTCAAACCCTTTTATATAACCGTATTTATCTCCCCTGGCCATTAACCCGGTATGGGTTTGCGAAAAGAGGATCGTTACTTTATTTCCTTCCACTTCCATCGTTTCAAACGTTGGCCCCGCGTATACTGCTGGCAACTCGTAAGTATTATGCAACGCTACTGCCGCCAGGCGCTTACCTACATCCTGTTTGTTATGAGGGTGAATATCGGTTCTGTTACCAATATCGGTGGTAACTGACATACCGGTATTGGGCAGCGACAATGTCATAGACTGCGCTTCTCTTAACTCACCCCAACGGCTACCTGTGTTGCTGTCGTTTCCGTTGGCCCAGTTAAAGCTGGATAACTGAACGAAGTAAAAAGGAAAATCGCCCTGGTTCCAATGGCGGCGCCAGTCGTTGATCATTAATGGAAAACTCCTCCGGTATTCATAAGCACGGTCTGCATTGCTTTCGCCCTGGTACCACAATACGCCACGCATGGTAAATGGAATGACTGGATGGATCATGGCATTGAATAACAGGGAGGGATAATTGTTGGGACTTACCGCCACTGCATTTTCCGAAACAGATGCTACCTGGAAATTCCAGTCGCCCGTCAAAGCCTGTTTCCCTCCGTTTTGCACCTCGAGGTACAGATCGTTTTTCTCCCCGGTAACACCACCCGATCCCCAATAATCTTCCACCTTTATTGCAATGCTGTTAATGCCGGGTTTTAACACGCCGGCGGGTACGTTGTATAAACGTTTTGTTTGAGCCTGGTTGCGGGCGGTGCCTACCAATTTTCCATTGACATATGTAGAATCTGAGTCATCCAGAAATCCCAGGCCCAGCACGGCAGGCTTGCCGGCATCGGCAGCAGGTATATTCACCGATCTGCGGAACCAGACTACTCCATCAAAATTTTTCAATTGCTGTGTCTCCCATGCGGCAGGCAATTGCATTTTCGGCCAGCTGTTGTCGTTATACGTTTCATTTTTCCAGGCGGCAACGACAGATGCTTCGGGCAGGCTGCCTTGTAGCTTTTGTACCATGCCGGCAAAAACAGCTTTCTTTGCGTTCACCGCAGAGTCTATGTCCAGCCTTGGCAAACCGGCAATTCCTTTAAAATAATCATCGCTGCCAAAACCTTCTTTACTGGTCCATGTTTCTACCACGGTGCCTCCCCACGAAGAATGAATCAACCCAACCGGAACGCCTAACCGGCGATGTATTTCGCGGGCGAAGAAATACCCAACGGCTGTAAAGTCGGCTACATTGGCAGGAGTGGCAGCCTGCCAGCGGGCATTGAAAGTAAGGTCGTTCTTTGGCGTTCCCGACATATCCTTCTGAACAGCAAAATGCCGGATCTGCGGAAAGTTAGCAGTCTTAATTTCCAGTTCGGCGCTGTCGCAATGTTTTACGGCCATCTCCATATTGGACTGCCCGGAACATACCCACACTTCTCCCACCAGGATGTCTTTCAATGTAATTGTATTGGTTCCTGCCACCGTGAGTGTATAAGGTCCGCCTGCTTTTTCGGGATCGAGTTGCAACTTCCACTTTCCCGATGCATCGGCAGTAGTGGATTTATTTTGTGCGTGAAACTTAACCGTAACCTTTTCACCCGCATTGGCCCAACCCCAGACCATTACCGGCTTATCGCGCTGCAGTACCATAGAATCGCCAAACACAACTGGTAGTTTTACATTGGCATATGAGGAGGATAATGCTACAACCAATGCCAGGAACAAAATATTTCTTTTCATATGCTTATAGGATCAATGGGAATCTCTTAATACTTCGCTGCCGGAACTGCCTTTCAAAAATCCAAAATCAGCTCCTAAATGCGCCTGCTCCACGTTGTTAATGTACAGGTTTACATATCCTCTTTCGGCAATAACAGCCGGGGCTACCTGCTGTTGTCTGCGCCTGGTTAATTCTTCATCGGTAAGATTTACGTTCAGGGTGCGCGCCGGAACATCGAGCGTAATGGTATCGCCTGTTTGTATCACGCTAAAATTTCCACCCAGCACGGCTTCGGGAGAAACGTGCAGCACTACTGTTCCAAAACCGGTACCACTCATTCGCCCGTCGGAAATTCTTACAATATCTTTTACACCTTTGGCAAGCAGTTTTTTAGGCAGAGTCATATTGCCTACTTCGGGCATGCCGGGATAACCTTTCGGACCCACATTCTTCAGCACCAATATACTATTTTCATCCACAGGAAGATCGGGGTCGTCTATCCTGCTCTTATAGTCTTCTATACTTTCAAAAACTACGGCTACGCCTGTGTGCTGCAGCAGTTGCTCTGTTGCGGCCGAGGGCTTGATAACTGCGCCATGCTCGCACATATTTCCACGCAATACTGCCAATGCGGTGTGCCGGCTGAAGGGCTGGTTAATTTCTGCAATTACTTCCCGGTTGTAGCAAACCGCCGTTTTATAATTTTCGCGAAGCGATAGGCCGTTCGCGGTTATGCAGTCGCCATGCAGGAAAGCATCGAGCTCTTTTAATATTACCGGCAGTCCGCCGGCATAATACAGGTCTTCCATAAAAAAAGCGCCCGCTGGCTGCAGGTTGGCAATCAGCGGTATAGGAGCCGATACAGAATCAAAATCTTCAATCGACAATGGAATGCCTATTCTGCCGGCAATAGCCAGCAGGTGTATGATAAAATTGGTTGAACCGCCAATGGCAGCATTCACCATAATGGCGTTTTCGAAAGACTTTCGGGTAAGGATGTCCGATAGTTTAATATCCTCGTTCACCATTTCCACAATGCGCCTGCCCGAAAGCTGTGCCAGCACTTTTCTCCTGGCGTCTGCGGCAGGTATGGCAGCATTTTGCGGCAGCGATAATCCAAGCGATTCTACCATGCAGGCCATAGACGAAGCAGTACCCATTACTGCACAGTGCCCGCGGCTGCGACACATGGCGGATTCGGTTGCGGCAAACTCTTCCTGCGTCATTTTGCCTGACTTATAATCGGCGGTAAATCTCCACAGATCGCTTGTGCCTATATTTCTGCCTTCATACTTCCCCGTTAGCATGGGCCCGCCCGACACCACGATGGATGGTATATTGACACTGCATGCGCCCATTACCAGCGCCGGTGTTGTTTTATCGCAACCGCACAACAGCACCACGCCATCGACGGGGTTGGCCCTGATAGACTCTTCCACATCCATACTCACCTGGTTGCGGTACAGCATGGCAGTTGGTTTCATCAAAGTTTCGCCAAGCGACATTACGGGAAATTCAACGGGAAACCCGCCTGCTTGCAGCACACCGCGCTTTACCGATTCTGCCAGCTCGCGCAAATGAGCATTGCAGGGTGTTAGCTCCGACCAGGTATTGCAAATGCCTATTACAGGCTTACCTTCAAATTCATAGGAGGGAATGCCCTGGTTTTTCATCCAGGCTCTGTATATAAATCCATCTTTTCCATTTCTTCCAAACCATTGCTGACTGCGTAAAACCCTTTGCATTTAATCCATCTGTTTTAATATCAGAAAATCCCCGGCAACATGGATTTTTAATCACTGTTCCTATACGCCGGCAAACGTTTTGTTCAGCAACGCTTTGACTGCTAAACGATTTATTTACTACTTGTGAAAAAAGAGGGATAACGCAAATGCTGCATTCAAGTAACGATGCAGTATCCCCGGGGCGTAACACCAAAGCGTTACACCTGTTGATGATTATAAAAATATAGAGAATGAAGAAGGCAAAATGTTCTGGTGTTAACCAGAATTATCATAAACTTATCCCGTTAAATTCTGTTTGAACTGAATTTCAAATCAATATGAAAGTAGATATGTATGGACAATAAGAGTAGTAAGTGATATGTGGTAAGGGGTAAGGGGCAACTAAAAAACAGGTCAGAATGTACCTATTGATGCTTCCTATTACTTATCACATACCGCATACCACTTACTACTGCCTTTTCCGCAGCGCGTCCAACTCCTGCTGGGTGGGTGTTGGTGTGTCGAAACCTGCCTCTGGCACCTTAATTTTCGCTCCCCAGGCAATGGCATTGATGATTATTTTACGAAAGCCATCTACGCGCCAGTTATTGTGCATGTGCGCCCCGGTAAAGCCAAATCCTCTTCCTCCGCCCGGGCGCTCATAAGCCCATGCCATTACCTGCGGTTCTCCTTTTGCAATGGCCGCTCGGACATGCGGGTTACCTTCATGTGTTCCATCACCACGATTAAGGGTAGACGCAGGAGGAAGCAGCTTCAATATGGGTGTGAGATGCCTGGTATCTTTTGTAAATCGCATATGATAATACCATTCATCTTTTGCCTCAAATGGGGCTACGCCATTTGTAACCGGATGTTTTGGCAAGGTTTCAAATTTTGCATTCCAGAAGGGGTTGACCGACCAATGAATTTCAAAATAGCCTCCAATCCATTTCAGGAAATAATCGCCCGGCTCTCCTGCGGGCACTTCTACAGCATAATGTATATTGATAAGACCAACGCCTTTTTTCATCAGCCTGTCGAGATGTTGCAAATGCGGGATTGCCATATGACCGCCACCACCATCACTGTACATCACAATGGCGTCTGCGTCGTTCAGCACTGTGGTGTCTTTTGGCCAACCTTGCTCGGTTACAATGGCGTTAACGCCGGGCACATGCTCATTCAATAATTTTGCCAGCAAAGTGCAACCTCCGAGGTGCTCATGCTCACCGAGACCGTGACTATCGTTGCCGGGAATGAGCACGATTTTCTTTTTGGCGGCAACGGGCGATGTTCCTTTATCGTTGTCAGCAAAAACATTTCCTGTAAACAGCAGGCAGGCAAATAGTAGCAATTGTATATTCTTAAGCATCATATATTTTTTTATGAGGGATGTTATAGGGTTTCCCGCAGATATGCGCGGATGTTTTTCGCTGATCTCTCTGCGAAAATCTGCGAATGAATCAGCGTGCATCCGCAGGAAAAAATCAACTGCCGGGCTCTGGTCCGACCGCACTCCTTTCCTTAACTACAAAACCAGTATCTGATTTTCCCGCAGAGTTGTGCGGATGTTTTTCGCTGATCTCGCTGTGAAAATCTGCGGATGAATCAGCGTGTATCCGCGGGAAAAAATCAACTGCCGAGGCACTGGTCCGACCGCATTTCCTTCCTTAATTACAAAACCAGTATCTGATTTTCCCGCAGAGTTGCGCGGATATTGTTCGCTGATCTCGCTGTGAAAATCTGCGAATGAATCAGCGTGCATAGATCGGAAGAGCGTCGTGTAGGGAAAGAGTGTGGTGGCTTATGT
>JBQCFW010000034.1:0-40808 GCA_051958655.1 Agriterribacter sp.
GGTTATTATTTGGATGGCATTCCAGATGAAAATCTTTAATCCACAGAAATATTTGTAAGGACAAGCAAGCAGGCCTTTGTGTGTGGTTCCTCTCCTTTGGAGAGGTCAGGTGAGGCTTTGAACCACGAAGGCACGAAGACACAAAGGGGCACGGAGTCATGGGAAGAGTTTGATGTTTTGTGTTTTCTGTTATTATTTGGATGGCATTCCAGATGAAAATCTTTAATCCACAGAAATATTTGTAAGGACAAGCAAGTCGGTTTCTGTGCGTGGTTCCTCTCCTTTAGAGTGGTTAGGTGAGGCTTTGAACCACGGCGGCACGAAGACACAAAGTGACACGGAGGTTATATTGCATGCTGTTACAAAACAGCATTTCTTAAGTAAGAGAATAGGGCGGAACAAGCCGGCTTCTGTGCGTGGTTCCTCTCCTTTGGAGAGGTTAGGTGAGGCTGTGAACCACGGAGGCACGAAGACACAAAGGGGCATACGGCTTTTTGATTTGATAATTCGTTTGGCTCTTGTATCTTATTTTTTGGTGCTTGATTTTTTGTTTTTTGCTATTTGAAAAGCGGGCGTTGTGCGAGGAGTTCCTTTCCCCTTGGGAAGGTCAGGATGGGCTTATTTCCTCATCGACGATTCCCTGATCTCCATGGTTGTTTTAAGTTCAATGGTTTTGTATTGATGCTGCAGGCTGTTGTTTTCAATCATTTCAATCAGCAATCGTGCGGCAGATTGACCGATATCGAATGTAGGTTGATGTACAGCTGTTAATGCAGGATCGATAAAGCGGCTCACGGGGTTATCGAAAAAACCAGCCATCGCCATATCAGCAGGAATGCGTTGCTTCATTTCTTTTAATACTTCCACGCAACTCATCGCCAGTCTTTCGCCCGACGCAAGAATAGCATCCGGCCGCGGCTTGGTTTTTAATAATTTTTCCACGGCTCTTTTCATATTCCCGTAATCGAAATCGCAATGTACCACCCACTTTTTTTGTACCGCCAGCTTGTGTTTTTGCAATGCCCGGGTATATCCCCTCATCCTGTTTTTAGTAACAGAAAGATGCGGTGCCATTGTTACATGCGCAATTCTTTTATATCCCTGCTCCAACAGGTGACAGGTAGCGTCGTATGCGCCCCGCGTATCGTCGGTGACCACCCGCGGCGTATCCACTTCGTCGCAAATCCGGTCGAACATTACTACCGGCACTCCTTTCTCAATCAACTCCTTTAAATGATTGCCGCTTTTAGTTTCATTCGATACGGAAATGATCAATCCATCTATCCGGCGCGAAGTAAGGAGCTTTACATTCATGATCTCCCGTTCGTATTTTTCATGACTTTGAAAAATTACAACATGATATCCCATGTTGTAAGCAATGTCTTCAATGCCCGCAATAACAGCCGAACAAAAATAATTGGCTATTTCCGGCACAATTACTCCAATTACTTTAGTCTTCTTTTCCTTAAGCGATAATGCAATGGGGTTGGGTGTATAATTCAATTCTTTCGCCAGGTCCTGCACCAGCTTCCTGGTAGCCCCATTTATTTCGGTACTGCCACGCAGCGCCCTCGATACAGTAGAAGCCGAAATACCGAGCTTGCGGGCAATGTCTTTAATGGTAACCGGTTGTTCATGCTGCATAGCAGTAAAGATAATGGGTCTTTGCATTTTTCTCACACAAACACACTCCCCAAATAAATCTTTTCGAAATTATTGCACATATCCCTAAACAAAATTCAATGCAAACGTTGCCGGGAACGAGTGCGGTATTTTCCTTCATTACCCAACAGCTTTTAGAGTTGGAATGAAGAGCGTATATCCCTATTTTTACCTGAACAGATTGCTTAGGGAAACAAAATATGAGAATGCTGAGAATACGATTAGCAATTCCGGTCACGATGCTTTTGTCTTTTTGTTTTTTTACGACCGATGCACAAATTATTGCCAGACTAACGCTTACTGCCAAAGGTGGCATGAGCGCGCCGGTATCTGTAAACCTCGACGAATTGACTGCTTTGCCAGCCAACATGCTTTCGCTGAAAGAAATAAAAGGAGCAAACAAATACGATATTCCTTTCCAGGTTGAAAACGGCAACCACAGGTATATATGGTGGATGCTTCAGCAGGCTGCTCCCGGCAAACATGTATTTGAACTTTCGCAAAAAACTGCCTCCTCCAAAAAAGAAGACCATACCATTAGTCTTAGTACCAATAGCAGCAATCTTGTAATTTCGGCACAAGGCAAACCCGTATTGCAATACACTTTCGGCATGCATTACCCACCTCCGGGAGTAGATACATTTTTCAAGCGCAGCGGCTTTATTCACCCGTTATGGTCACCTTCGGGCAATGTGCTCACACGTATCAATGCACCCGACCATTATCACCACATGGGCTTATGGAACCCCTGGACGCACGTGCAATTCATGGGCAAAGAAATTGACTTCTGGAACCTGGGCGATAAAAAAGGTACCGTACGCTTCAGCCATTTCATTGGCACCTACAGCGGCGCTGTGTTTGCAGGTTTTAAAGCATTGCAGCAACATGTAGCTTTTAATACTCCCGTTGCCGGTAAAGAAACAACAGCACTCAATGAAGTTTCGAATATTAAAGTGTATAACAGCGGCGATAAAATATGGATATGCGATTTTACAAGTTCGCTGAATTGTGCCACCGACAGTACGGTAATTTTAAAAGAATACCGTTACGGGGGTTTTGGCTTCAGGGCCAGCGAGGCATGGAACAATCAAAACAGCAAAGTGCTTACTTCCGAAGGCAAGAACCGTAAAGAAGCCGATGCTTCAACTGCCCGCTGGTGCATGATAGACGGCGATATGGAAAAAGGCAGATCGGGAATTTTGTTTTTGAGCTATCCTGCCAATTACAACCATCCCGAACCCATGCGGGTGTGGCCGGAAGATGCGAACAAGAGGGGCGATGTATTTTTCAGCTTCAGCCCTACGCGTAATAAAGATTGGGTGCTGGAACCGGGCAAAGACCATGTATTGCGATACAGGATGCTGATATACGACGGACAAATAACCGCCAAGCAGGCAGAAGAAGCATGGAACAACTTTGCTCATCCGCCGGCAATAACTATTCAAAAAATGTGATGTAACATCACGGGTCCTGAAAATTTAATTAATTATGAACCTGATGATAAAAAAAGGATTTTTACTGGCAGCTACCTTGTTTTGTTTTGGTACAATCGTGGCTCAAAAAGCAAACAAGGATCAGCACAAAATAAACTGGAAAAAAGTACGGGTGCTGGTATACACCAAAAACGGGAAAGGATTTGTGCACGATAATATTGCTACCGCATCCGGCGCTATTTTAAAGTTGGGTAAAGAGCATGGTTTTGCGGTGGATACTTCTTCAGATCCGGAAGTTTTTACAGAGGCAAATCTTAAAAAATACGCATTGCTCATCTTCAACAATACCAACAACGAGGTGTTTGATACAGACGATCAGAAAGTACAATTCATGCGTTATGTGCAGGCAGGCGGCGGTTTTGTGGGGTTGCATTCTGCCACAGGAACCGAACGCCAGTGGCCCTGGTTTAAACGATTGATCGGCGCCAGCTTTTTAAGGCACGCAAAACACCAGCCCTTTACAGAAATCATCATCGATCCCAGCCATCCCTCCACTTCTTTTTTACCACAGCGGTGGCAAAGAGACGATGAATGTTATTTCTTTAAAGAATTTAATCCCGACATTCATGTTTTAATTGTACACGACCTTGCACCGCTCGATGATAAAGACAAACCAACTTATTATGGCGGCACTTCTTCGCCTTCCGTCTGGTGTCATGAATTTGATGGCGGAAGACAATGGTATACTTCGCTCGGGCATGATGCAGCCATTTACGAAACCAAAGAATTTCAACAGCATATTATGGGAGGAATAAAATGGATATTAGGGAGCCAAAAACCATTAGACTACTCAAAGGCACGCGCCAAAAGCCCGGGCGACCCGCTCCCCTATTGATCGGATCTTATAAAAACGAAAACAGGAATCTGAATTTCTCATGGCAAAATAAAAGGTAATGTCAAAACACAAAACAACCTCAACACGCAGAAAGTTTATCGGCAATGCTATTAAAGGTACAGCAGGTGCTGCCATGCTTGCCGGTGCCCCCACCATTGTTCCGGCAACCGTTTTTGGAAAATATGCGCCCAGCAATCGCATTAACGTTGGCGCTATTGGTGCGGGCAGGATAGCCCGCGAGTGGGACATACCCGGCACGCTGAAATCGGAACATGCCCGTGTACTGGCTGTGTGCGACCTGGACAGCAACCGCCTGCAACTAGGCAAAAAACTTGTAGACGATTTTTATATTAAAAAAGGGCAGGCGGGTTACAACAGCACCAAAACCTACGAACATTACGAAGAGCTTATCAACGATAAAGATATTGACGCAGTAATTATTGCCACGCCCGACCATTGGCACGTATTGCCTGCTATATATGCATTGAGGGCGGGAAAACACGTATATATGGAGAAGCCCACTTCTCTTTGTATTAGCGAAGGCAGGATTTTAAGTGATGAAGTACACAAATCCGGGCGCGTATTGCAAATTGGCAGTCAGCAACGCTCCATGCCGCAGTTTAAAAAAGCCTGCGAGCTGGTGCGCAATGGCCGCATAGGAAAGATACATACCATTTATGTGGGTTTGCCTATAGACAAGCCTGAAGAAAGTACCGTGGAAAAAGAAATGCCGGTGCCTGCCAACCTTAATTACGAAAAATGGCTGGGCGCTACACCATGGGTACCCTACACCGAAAAGCTGGTGCATCCTCAAAAAGATTTTTCTCGCCCGGGCTGGTTGCGCTGCGAGCAATTCGGCGCAGGCATGATCACCGGCTGGGGCTCGCATCATTTTGATATTGTAAACTGGGCTATGAATACAGAAAACACCGGCCCTATTGAAATTTCAGGTAAGTCGGACTGGCCCGCTAAAGAGGCCCTGTGGGACGTGCATGGCAACTACAAGACCGAAACTCTTTTTGCCAATGGCGTAAAAGTGCTTGCCAGCAACGAATATCCCAACGGCGTTAAGTTCGTGGGATCGGACGGATGGATTTTTGTTACGCGCGGCAACTATTCGGTAACAGCCAGCGATCCTGTTTCGAAAGGAGCTAATTCGAAAGCGCTCGATGCCAGCGATCCTAAAATCCTTACCTCAGTAATTGGTGAAAATGAAATTCATCTGATCGACAGTAAGAATCATCACGAAAACTGGCTGAACAGCATTATAACCGGCGAACCCAATATTGCTCCTATCGAAGCCGGGCACCGCGCCTGCTCCGTATGCCTGCTGAACCATACAGCCATGAAGCTGGGACGGAAACTACAGTGGGATCCGATAAAAGAAAGATTTATTAATGACGACGAAGCAAACAAAATGCTGAAGCGCTCTGAAAGATGGCCATACCAGATTGAAAAGGGATTTAACGTTACAACGAGGCTGTAGATTGCTGATTTATGATTTGAGATTTGAGATTTAAGATCTGGCTGCCGGCAAGCGGTTCAAGATTGGGATGTTGACATTTGGATATTGTTTCTTGGATCTTGGTTCTTGTTTTTTGTTTCCTGTTTTTTGTTTCTTGTCATTTGGTTCTTGATATTTACCAAAAAAAAGTATGATTAAAAATCGGGCATATACATTGGTACTTACAGGTTTGTTACTGGCTGGCGCCTGCCAACAGCCTGCTGAAAAAAATACGGCTATGCAGCAAGATTCGAGCAAGGTACGATTGATGACACTTGATCCCGGGCATTTTCATGCTGCGCTTGTTCAAAAAACAAGCTATCCATCCATAGATACTACCGTGTATGTATATGCGCCTGATGGACCCGAACTGCAGGCATACCTGAACCTAGTGAACCAGTACAACAGCAGAACCGACAACCCTACCAACTGGAATGAACAGGTATACAAGGGGCAGGACTTTGCAGAAAAGATGTTCCAGGAAAAAAAGGGAAACGTGGTGGTGCTGTCGGGTAACAACAGGCTAAAGACGGATTATATCAGTCAGTCGGTTGCGGCAGGCTTGAACGTGCTTGCCGACAAACCTATGGCGATAGATACCACCAATTTTACAAAGCTGGTAACAGCATTCGATGAGGCAGCAGCCAAAAAGGTATTGCTGTATGATATCATGACGGAGCGTTCGGAAATAACCAATATGCTTCAGAAAGAGTTGATGCATATACCGGAACTGTTTGGCGAATTGCAAAAAGGCACTGAAAAAGATCCCGCAATAATGATCGAAAGCATCCACTATTTTTCCAAAAACGTTTCGGGTAAACAGCTCATTCGCCCCGACTGGTTTTTTGATCCCGCGCAGCAGGGCGATGCCATTGCCGATGTTGGCACCCACCTGGTAGATATTGTGCAGTGGCAGTGCTTCCCCGAGCAGGTGCTGGATTATAAAAAAGATATACAGATCAACGGATCGCGCATTTGGCCAACACCGCTTACGCTATCACAGTTTTCAGCAGTTACCGGCAAATCATCTTATCCCGATTTTTTAAAGCCCTATATCGTAAAAGATTCTGTTTTAAATACACATGCCAATGGCGAAATGAATTATACCCTCCGCGATATACATGTAAAGATCATTGCGCGCTGGGATTATAAGGCAGAAGAAGGTGGCGACTCACACTATGCCGCAGTGAAAGGCTCTAAAGCCACGCTGGAAATAAGGCAGACAAAAACAGAAAACTTTAAGCCCGTTTTATACATTAAGCCAGATAATGCAAAACAGGCAGCAGATTTTGACACTGCTGTTCAGCAGGCAATTGCCAAAATAAACAACAGCTATCCCGGTATTACGGTAGAAAAAAACAACAACAATGAATGGAAAGTGATTATACCCGCCAAATACGATGTTGGACACGAAGCACATTTTGGACAGGTAATGGAACGCTATCTTGATTATTTAAAGCAAGGAAAACTTCCTGAATGGGAAGTACCGGGTATGATTGCGAAGTATTATACAACCACGCAATCGCTGGCAAAAGCTAAAAAAGAATAAACAGGTTCAACGCAGAGGCTTGGATCACCGGAGTTGGATTTAGTCTTTAAAAAGATTAGCCGCAGATTCGCAAATGTTTCGTTTCGTCGCCTGTCTGCCGGTGAGTGCTTTCACCCACCGGCATAGGGCATTATTTTCGATGGGTGGAGATCCGCGATAGGAAAATATACTGCATCCGCGACCAACATCCGCGAAAATCCGCGGGAAAAAAATATAAAATCAACATCACAACATAACAGCTATGGCATTGGGGCATCATTTTGAATTATCAGGAAAGCGGGCCGTTATAACCGGTGGAAGCAAAGGACTGGGGTATGCAATTGCAAAGGCATTTGTTGAGTATGGCGCTGAAGTAATTATTACCGGCAGAAATAAGAATGATATTGACAAAGCCTGCGAACAATTAGGCAGCAGGTGTAAAGGCCTTGTGTTCGACATGAATAATATGCAAGACATCCCGGCCTTTGTGCATGAAACCGAAGCGACATACGGTCCGGCAGACATCCTGGTAAACAATGCCGGCATTCATTTAAAAAAAGATGCGGTGGAAGTAAGCGATGCCGAATATGAAGCCATCATCAGGATCAATCAGCAGGCAGTATTTGCGCTGAGCCGTGAATGGGCAAAAAAAATGATCCCCCGCAAAAGCGGTGTCATACTCATGGTAAGCTCAATGGCGTCGCAATACGGCATTCCCAAAGTAATAGCATATACCGCGGCAAAATCTGCGGTGGAAGGTATGACACGCGCACTGGCAGTAGAACTTTCCCCACTCGGCATCAGGATAAACTGCATTGCGCCGGGATTTATAGAAACGGACATGTCGTCGAAAGCATTGAACAACGACCCCGAAAGAAAACAGAAAGTATTGTCAAGAACACCTATGAACAAACTTGGATCGCCTGTTGATGTAGCGATGGCCGCACTCTACCTGTGCTCGCCTGCCGCTGCATATATCACAGGCGTTGTGTTACCGGTAGACGGAGGCAATTCAATTGGCTTTTAGTAACCTCGTAATTCATGTAAACCAACCTTAACATCCCGTAGAGATTATCGCATAGCCGATCAAACCCTACCTCTTAACAAGCGTGTGCATATATTATGCGTACGTACATATCATTCTTTGCCCCATACTCAATTGAGTTAAAAGCAGAGAGGTGATTCAGTTGGTATAAACTATCTAACATATAAGTTAACCTGTAGAAACGCACCAACAAATTCTGTTTAATAACCAATAAAACTTGCTATTATGAAGAAGAAAGCTCTTCACAGGCTACCTATGCTCATATGCGTCCTGCTCATGAGCTCATGGGGTTCAGCCTTTGCCCAGAACATTACCGTAAAAGGAAAAGTAACAACTAATGATCGCAGCGACGGGTTAGCCGGCGTTTCGGTGATCATCAAAGGAACCAGTAACGGCACAACAACCGCCGAAGATGGAAGTTTCAGCTTATCCAATGTGCCTCCAAAAGCATCACTCGTATTTTCTGCAGTGGGTTTCAAAACCCAGACCGTTGCCTTGAACAACAGAACAACAATTAACATTGCGCTGGAAATAGGCGAAGCTTCCTCGCTCGACCAGATTGTGGTGATTGGCTATGGCACTACTAAAAAGAAAGATCTGACCGGTGCCGTAGCTTCGGTAAACGCAACGCAACTGCAAAAAGAACATCCCGCATCCATACAGGATGTGTTGCGCGGCAACATTGCAGGGCTTAATGTGGGGTTCACCGCCTCTCCAAAAGGTGACGCCGGCTTGCAGGTACGCGGCAAAAATACGCTCACAGCCAGCTCCAGCCCCCTGATCGTGTTGGATGGCATCATTTATTATGGAGCGCTGGCAGATATTAACCCGAATGATATTGAAACAGTAGACGTATTAAAAGATGCGAGTTCTGCGGCCGTATATGGTTCAAAAGCAGCAAGCGGCGTTATCCAGATCACAACCAAAAAAGGCAAAGCCGGTAAACCAACTATTAATGTAAACTCAAGCGTTGGCGTAGCTACCATGAGTGTAAATGAAAGCGTGTACAATGCGCAGGACTTCCTGAATGTTTGGAGAAGGCAGGGCAAGTACAGCACTAACATCAATGCACAACCGTACAGGTTTGATGATCCCCGCACTTTACCGTCCAATATACCTGTGGCAGACTGGCTGGCATACGACAACTCCAGCCCTACCGCCGACCCGGTGCGGGTATGGCTGCAACGATTGAACCTGCAACCCGTTGAAATAGAAAATTATTTTAAGAATCAGTCTATCGACTGGTATGACATGATGTTCAGGAACGGGATAAGACAGGATTACAATGTAAGTCTGTCCGGAAGAAAAGAAGGGCTCAACTATTACTGGTCGCTGGGATATATGAACAACGAGGGTATTGTTGACCTGGATGATTACAATGTTGTAAGAACAAGGCTTAACCTCGATGCTAAAATCACCGACTTTTTAAGTGTTGGCACCAACACACAGTTCAGTATTCGTGATGAAAGTGCTGTGCCGGTAGACTGGTCTTTGATAACATCCAATTCGCCCTGGGGTTCTTATTATACAGACGATTCTACCAAACTGCGCTTCAATCCAAACGATGAAGCCAGCGGTGGAAAAAATCCATACGGCGTACCCACCTACACAAACCGTTTGAAAAAGTATTACGAGCTGAATGCAAGCCTGTATGCTAAAGTGAGCCTGCCGTTCAACATAAAATACCAGGTAAATTTCACTCCGAGATTTCAATGGTACAATTACTTCAATGGCGAATCTTCTTTGTGGCAGGACTGGACCAATATAGGCGGAAGAGCAACACGGGAAAACAGGAATATTTATCACTGGCAGGTAGATAACCTGATTACCTGGAACCACCAGTTCGGCAATGATCACCGGCTTGAATTTACGGGATTGATCAACGCCGAAAAATTCCAGGTGTGGCGAAGCAAGATGACCAACACCGGCTTTCAGCCAAGCGATATTTTAAGCTATCACAACATAGGCGGCGGCACCAACCCTGTAATTACCAACGTGGGCGACTTTAGCGATGAAACAGCCACTCTTGGCGATGAAAGGAGCACTGCAGATGCTTTGATGGGAAGGCTTTACTATACTTTCAAAGACCGTTATATGCTTACCTTAACGGTTAGACGAGATGGCTATTCTGCATTTGGTCAAAGCAATCCGCGCGCTACATTTCCCTCGGCAGCATTGGGTTGGGTATTCAGCGACGAAAGCTTTTTGGAATCATCCACCTGGCTTAATTACGGAAAGCTTCGGGTAAGTTATGGTCTGAATGGCAATCGCGACATCGGGCGCTATGTGGCACTTGCCGATCTTCAAACCGGGAAATACCTCCATGTATTGCCTAACGGAACCATACAACAGGTATCGCAGTTGTATGTAAACAATATGCAGAATAAATTACTGAAATGGGAAACAACAGCGGCGTTTAATCTCGGGCTCGATTTCTCCATACTTAAAAACCGTATAGACGGAAGCATTGATGTGTACAAAAGTTCTACAAAAGATTTGCTGGTTAAACGCGTGCTGCCCGACGTAATAGGATTCGATTTTATTTACGATAATCTTGGGCAGGTGAATAACAAAGGCCTTGAAATTTCGCTCAACTCCAAGAACATTGCCAACCCCAATTTAACATGGAATACCACGGCTAACTTTTCTCTCAACAGGAACAAGATCGTGAGCCTGTATGGTATAGAAGTAGATGTTAAAGATGCCAACGGCAATGTGATTGGAAAAAGAGAACCCGATGACAAAGTGAACAAATGGTTTATCGGTCAGCCACTTGATGTGATATGGGATCAGCGGGTGTTGGGCATATGGCAAACCGGCGACAAAGACCAGGCGGCTGAATACGGCGTTTATCCCGGCGATTTTAAAGTAAAAGATGTAAACGGCGACAAAAAATATACAGATGATGACAGGGAATTTTTAGGTTACACCGAACCACGTTTCAGATGGACCTTGCGAAACGAATTTACCTTTTACAAAAATTTCAGCTTCTCGTTCCTGGTGTATTCTTATTGGGGAAATAAAACAGCGTTTAACCAGGCCAAAAACCGGAGCAATGCATTTCCGGATCGCGTAAACTCCTATGCATTCCCTTTCTGGACGCCCGAAAACCCCATCAATGATTATGCACGCCTTGCCTCTAACGACGGAAGCGCCAGCTACAGCGTTTACAGGAACAGGTCATTTATACGGCTCGATAATGTTTCCCTTGCATACAATGTTCCGAAAGAGGTATTGGAACGCATCAAACTGCAAACGCTCACCATATATGCATCTGTAAAAAACGCAGCAGTGTATGCACCCGATTGGGATTTTTGGGACCCTGAATGGGCTTCAGGTTCAAACCCCGGTCCCACACCACGAATGTATACTATAGGTATAAACCTGAATTTGTAACCGACAGCGGAAAGTAATGAATTGTATTGCTGACTTTCAAATTTTATTACAATGAAAAGTATTAATAAAACCAAACTGATAATGCCAGCGGTAATGCTCATTTCAGTTTTTGCATCGTGTAAAAAAGATTTTCTGAAACCAGAGCCCTTGTCGTTTTATACGCCAGACGCAACATTTAACACGCCACAGGGACTTAAAAGCACCATTATTGCATGCGAACGCAACCTGCGCTACGAGTGGTTCGGCGACGGTGCTCCTATCATTACGCAAAATATTTTTTCGGAAGTAGCGGTAGAAGGAACAACAGATAAATCGGGCCCCGCACAGGATCTGAATTTGCTCATCACTCCAACCACCCAGTTAAATCATGTAGATTTTAACCGCATAGGCTGGTACTGGTACGAAGGCTATAAAGGCGTTAAATACGCCAACACCGTTATCACCTTTATCGACCAGGCAAAATGGTCATCAGAAGAAGAGCGCAATGCGGTATTGGGAGCAGGTTATTTCCACAGGGCATACAGGTATTATATGCTCACGCACGAGTTTGGCGATGTACCTGTGTCGATGAAGATCATTGATTATCCAAGGCTGGATTTTGCTACGGTAAAACGGGAAGTGATCCTGCAAAAAATGAAAGAAGATCTTGAATTTGCCGAGCAGTGGGTACCCGTAACAGCAGCCGGCGGAGAAGTGAATAAAGGAGCCGTAAGTCATTTGCTTACAAAGGTGAATTTAGCATTGGGATTATTTGACGATGCGGTTGCTTCGGCTACCCGCGTTATTGATGACGGCGTGCACTCGCTTATGACAAACCGTTTTGGAGTGGATGTGAATGATCCTTCAAAAAATGTGATATGGGATCTGCACCGCCCCGCCAACAAAGCCATTGGTGCAAACAAAGAAGCCTTGATGCTGGTGATAGACAGGGACGGCTTTATTGACAATGGCGACTTTTCGGGAGGCGGATCTACCATGCGCCAGGCAGTACCCTTCTGGTTTTCCAATATCAACACTCCTTCGGGACTGAAGGGCACTTCAGACGCTTTGAAAAAAAATCAGCCAGCTATAGATTGGGACCAGGCTACCATGTTTGGCAGGGGAATTGGACGTTGCCGCGGCACCTGGTACAGTACCCATGCCATATGGGACGACCCGGGTGATTTGAGGCATGCGCCGGGAAACTGGATGAGGATGGAAGACCTGGTGTATAATAACTACCAGATCAAAAGCGATTCCTATTACGGGAAAAACCTTCAGAAATACAACAATTCGGGAGGTCTTTTATGTGCCGACACTATCAGAAGCTGGTTCGACTGGCCGCACTATAAACTATACATTGAAGACAAACAAAATGCTACGCCTAGCGGCGGCCATACAGACTGGTATGTGTTTCGTCTTGCAGAAACTTATTTGCTGAGAGCCGAAGCACACTACTGGAAAGGAGAAATGCAGTTGGCTGCGGATGATTTAAATAAAGTAAGAACGCGGGCTGGCTGCCAGCCACTCAGCGCAGCGCAAATAAACATCGGTACTATATTAGATGAACGCGCCAGGGAACTGTATTACGAAGAACCGCGCAAAGTAGAGCTTACCCGTATCGCTTATATATTTGCGCAAACAGGACAGACCGCGTACAACGGAAAGTCCTATAACCTCGAAAACTTTTCCAACGACAACTTCTTTTACGACCGCATTATGGAAAAGACAGATTTCTATAATAAAGGGGTTACCACCAATCATGGCGACCGGTACACAATGAGTCCTTACCATGTATTGTGGCCCATCCCCCAGGCAGCCATCAACAATAATGTGCAGGGAGTAATCAACCAAAACGAAGGATACGATGGATTTCAGAACAACGTGCCTCCGTTGACAACGATGCCTGAAGAGTAAAATGCACTATCATTTTTTATAACCTAAAGAAGCTGCTTCAAAATAAGGAGTAGCTTCTTTTTTCTTACGGAAGGTTCGTAATAATGAGACACCCTTCGCAGTGGTTCGTGTCTCACGAATCACGAACCGTTCGCAGTGGTTCGTGCCTCACGAATCACTCAAAAGTTTGTGAGACACCATAGCCGTCAACTTAACAGAATAACAATGATTAAGCGGTCGAAGGTGCACCGTAGGTGCTATCTGTTTGTAACCATCATCAACATCTTTCTTTACTGCGCCGTAGGTGCAGCCCTCTCTATCAGGGTAGCACCTACGGCGCAAAGAGGATTAAGGGGCTGACTTTTTTCGCCGTGGTTCGTGTCACGAATCACTCGAAGGTTCGTGAAACACGAACCTTGGCTAGACGCAGGTAAAACATGCAAGCGCAACTCTCCTGCACACATGTGTCCCGATGCCAACCTGTAACTGTTACCTTAAACCCAAACTTCCAACCTCAAACCCCAAACTCAAAAAGTCAAACTCACCCCTTGGCTTTTGACTTTTTTGTATACTTTGCAAATTCAATTATACAATCAAACTATGTACATCAAACAACTACAACAACCCTGGCGTTGGTTTGGACCTAACGACCCGGTAAGTTTGCAGGACATTCGACAGGCAGGAGCTCAGGGAATTGTTACCGCATTGCACCAAATACCTCATGGAGAAGTATGGACACCGGAAGCAATACAACAACGCGTAAACGAACTGAAAGCAGGCGGCTTTGAATGGAGTGTGGTAGAAAGCTTAACCGTGCATGAAGACATTAAAACAAGAAGCGGCAATTACAAAGGTTATATCGAAAAATACAAGGAGTCGCTTAAAAACCTGGCGGCTTTTGGCATACGTATCGTTACCTACAATTTTATGCCGGTAAACGACTGGACAAGAACAGACATTAACTATACCATGGCCGATGGTTCGAAGGCTTTGTATTTTAACTGGGCGGATATGGCAGTGTTCGACATCCATATTTTGAAAAGACGCGATGCAGAAAAAGATTACACCCCTGCTGTTGTTGAAAAAGCGGCTGCAAGGTTTAAGCAATATACAGACAAGCAGCAGCAGGACCTTGTAGATACGGTGCTGTTTGGCATACCGGGCGAAGAAAGACGCACCACCGAAGGCATGCGGAAGGAACTGGAAAAGTATAAACACATTGACAGGGCAGCGCTGAAATCGAACCTTGCTTATTTTTTGCAGGAAGTTACACCAGTTGCCGCCGAGTACGGAATAAGAATGGCCATTCACCCCGACGATCCTCCGTTCGACATTCTTGGTTTGCCAAGGATTGTATGCAACAGGCAGGATTTGCAGGATATCATTTCATTTTCCGACGCGCCTTCTAATGGCATTTGTTTTTGTACGGGTTCGCTGGGCGCCAACCCCGACAATAATCTTCCCGAAATGATCGACGAAATAAACACTCGCATTCATTTTGCTCATTTACGCAATACCGTTAGAGACGTAGAAGGTAATTTTTATGAAGGGGACCACCTGGAGGGAAATGTAGACATGTACCAGGTAATGAAATCGTTGCTTAATGTGCAGCAACTGGTAACACACGAAATACCTTTCCGGCCCGACCACGGGCACCAGATGCTCGACGACTTGAACAAGGTTACCAACCCCGGTTATTCCGCCATCGGACGTTTACGGGGACTGGCAGAGTTGCGGGGGCTGGAATTGGGAATAGTTCGGAACCTGTAATATCATTTAAGTAATAACCCCTATAAAGCGCTCATAATCACGGATTTTGATCAAAAATATAACCACTTTGGGGTATTGACAGGCAGTAAAATTTTACGTATTTTTAGTGTCAAAAATACACATTAAGCAAACTTGGCTAAACTCTTAACCTGTTTGCATAACCTAATACGACAGTAAGACACTGCAGGTTATTGTCAATCAACTTCAGGCGCAGCCTTCCTAACGGAGGGCTGCTGCTTTTAAAAAAGACGCCATGACCTTTCAACTTTATTAGCTTACTCTCCCCCGCTTAAACAATCCGCTTAACTACTTACTTAACCCACTTCACCCAATCCACTTACTCAACCTGCTCCAAAACTCTCTTAACAAAAATCTAAAATGCACTTGCTGTAAAATGAAATACCTAATTTGCCCCATATTTTGAGTAAATGATATGAACTATACTGCACAGTGGATTACATACGAAAGTACAGGCGCTTTTTCTCAACTGGCAACAGATTATCTTAAACAACATCCATCGCTACAACCCTTTTTACAATATACGCCCGACCTTAACGGCATTAAAAACGCGTTACAGCACCGGCAATCGTTTGGTACCAACCGTGCTTTGCTTACAAGTACATTGCAAAAACAATATGCAGGCTTACATGTGAGCAACGCCGTTAACGACAACATACAAAAACTTTCTTCCGAAAAAACCTTTACCGTTTGCACCGCCCATCAGCCCAACCTTTTTACCGGCTACCTGTATTTTGTTTACAAAATTTTACATGCCATTAAACTGGCGGCATCGTTAAAGCAATCTTTTCCTGAATATGATTTTGTGCCGGTATATTATATGGGCAGTGAAGACAATGACCTGGAAGAACTCAACCGTATCAATTTGAATGGTGATACATTGGTGTGGGAAACCCGGCAAACGGGGGCTGTAGGCAACATGAAGCCCGACGGCATTGCGGCTTTGATTGACCGTATTAACGGGCAATTGAGCATTTTTGAATTTGGCACAGAACTGATTGACCTGCTTAAAGCCTGCTATGGCAAAAGCAGCTCCATACAAGAGGCCACGCTCAAATTTGTGCACGCTCTGTTTGGAGACTACGGACTGGTAACGCTGATACCAGACAACCCCGATCTTAAAAAACAAATGATTCCTGTTTTTGAAGACGACCTGTTTAACCATACCGCCTTTAACATAGTAAGTGAAACAGCCGACGCACTGGCTAAAGAATATCATGCACAGGTGAACCCCAGGGAAATCAACCTGTTTTACATGAAGGAAAACATACGCGAAAGGATAGTGAAAGAAGGCGATGTTTTTAAAGTAAACAACACCGAAATTTCTTTTTCTGCTTCCAGCCTCAAAGAAGAGCTGCATCAGCATCCTGAAAGGTTCAGCCCCAATGTTGTATTACGCGGCTTATACCAGGAAACACTTTTACCCAACCTGGTTTTTATAGGCGGCGGATCGGAAATAGCCTATTGGCTTGAGCTGAAAAAAATGTTTGAACATTACGGCGTACCCTACCCTGTTTTACTGCTGCGCAATTCATTTTTAATTGTGGATGAAAAAGCGGCGCAGCTCCGGCAAAAACTGGAGTTATCGAACGAAGCACTCTTTAAAAACGAAACCGTATTGCTCAATGAAATTGTAAAAGCCAAAAGCAACCATCAACTCTCGCTGGCAAACGAAAAAACAAAACTCGAAAATCTTTACGGCCAGGTACAAAAAACAGCCGGCGCTGTAGATGTAACATTGGTAACCCATGTAAAAGCGCTACAGATAAAAGCCTCAAAAGCGCTCGACAGCCTGGAAAAGAAAATAATACGCGCAGAGAAAAAAAGGTTTGACATACAAAGCCAGCAACTAGGCAAGCTCAGGTCATACCTCTTTCCCAAAGGCAATTTGCAGGAAAGGGTAGAGAACATCCTCCCCTATTACGCCAGAAATGGAAAAGCCTTTATCAAAATGCTCTACGATCATTCTCCCGCATTGAACGAAAAATTTGGGATACTCACGGAGGAAGATTTGTGATTTCTGATTTCTGATTTCTGATTTGAGATTTGAGATTTGAGATTTGAAATGCTTGGACTTTCAAATTCTCAAAAACTTTGCACCGGGGCTCTGTGCGTTGATCACCTTCTTGGGTGCTTGTTTCTTGGTTCTTGTAATTTCTCCTTCCCAACCGACGCAGGCTTCGCAGTGGTGGGATGCAGAAGAACTCCAGATAAGAAAATGCCATACATTTTCTAAGCACTCTTACTCTTAGGGGCTGTGCGTTGATCTCCCTCTTGGGTGCTTGTTTCTTGGTTCTTGTAATTCCTCCTTCCCAACCGACGCCGGCTTCGTAGTGGTGGGATGCGGAAGAACTCCAGATAAGAAAATGCCATACATTTTCTAAGCACTCTTACCCTTAGGGGCTGTGCGTTGATCTTCTCCCCTTCGGGGAGGCAGGGAGGGGCTCTTCACTACCAATTGCGATGCAAAGCTGAACTTTGTGAAAGTGCCCGGTTCAGATCTGCTTTTGTCCGTAAGGATTTCAATCAGCGTTTCGGCAGCCTTTTTTCCCTGCTGGTAAGGAAACTGCTCTACCGATGCCATGGGCGCATCCTGCATATAATTACAAATAGTTTCGTTGGCAAAGCTCACAAAACAAATAGTGTCGTTTACTTTAATTCCCTGCTGCCTCGCGTATTGCATTGTATCCATGGCCGCATAATCATTAAAAACAATCACACCGCCCGGTCTTTTTTTCCGGGCCAGCAAATGCTGCATTGCCCGCCTGTTTCCCTCTGTGGTCAGGTCCGAATGCACTACAAGCAAATCGTCAAAAGCAATGGCATGCTTTGCAAGCGCAGCCCTGTATGCCAGCAACCTTTCCCTGCTTGCCCATAACCCCTCCGGCCCGTTAATCAGCGCAACAGGAGCTTTCTTTTTTTTCAGCAAAAAAGCAACCGCCTCCTCCATTCCAGTGTCCAGCCTGCTCGATATGGTATGAATATCGTGCAAATCAGGCACCCTGTCCAGGAACACCAACGGAATATTGTTTTCTTTCAATGATTCAAAATGCTGGTACTCGTTTGTATTTTTTGAAAGAGACACCAGCATGCCGTCTACCCTGTGCTTTTTCATGTTGAATACCAGTTGCTGCTCCCTTTCAACCTCATCGCGCGACTGGCTGAACAGCAGCGTATAGTCGTTCGCGTAAGCAACATCCTCTATTCCGGCAAACAGTTCCGCAAAAAATTCGTTGTCAATACCGGGCAGTATAACGCCGATCAACCTGGTACGTTTTTGTTTAAAAAGGATAGCCGTTCTGTCCGGTTCGTAATTCAACTGCTGCGCCAGTTGCTGCACACGCGTTCGGGTTCGCAAGCCAATGCTGCGATGGTTAGACAATGCCCGTGAAACGGTTGACTTTGCCACTTTCAATTGTCTGGCTATATCGGCAATGGTTGTTTTATGCTTCATGCCTTGCGTTTGCCGTAAGTTACAAAAACAAAAATCGCTTTACCAAAATCAATGTCTTAGGCGTATTCAAGTTTTCGCTCACAGTCGCCAGTAACGCCGCTGCTGATTGGTGAGACCCCATGGTCGTTAAGTGGTCGCTTTGCACCGTAGGTGCTATCTGTTTGTAACCATCGTCAACATCTTTTTTACTGCGCCGTAGGTGCAGCCCTCTGTATGGGTATCACCTACGGTGCAAAGCGTTAAAGAGCAGGCTTTTTACAAACGGGTTGCCTCTCTGAGGCCTGTCGGCAGGCAGGCAACAATGCCGATGTCTCTCACTTAAGTTGACGGTCATGGTGTCTTACCGACCGGAAAATTATATAGGGAACAAAATTCCTGGAACACTGAAAATATAAATGAACGTTTCGAACCACTGCCCTTTCCATCGCTGCGAAACGATATTACATTGCAAAATAACACAACCGGTTGTTTGATGCTGATACCCAACCGCTGCGTAAATTGCGATAAACAATACAACATGAATAAACCCTGGGAGGAGCAAACGGGGATTGTTACCGGCGCTGCATCGGGCATTGGATTAAAGATAGCAGCACAACTGGCAATGCGTGGCGTGCGCCTGGCATTGTTCGACAGGAATGAGCAGGCGCTGGAAGCAGCCACCAACGAACTGCCCGGTAACCACGATCTTTTTGCCATCGACATTTGCGATGAAGCGAAAGTAGCAGAAGCCATTGCGCAGTTTGCCACGAAGCATGGCAGTGTTGATATACTGGTGAACTGTGCGGGCATCACCGGCAAAACCAATATCAAAAGCCACGATACGGAAACCGCTAATGTAAAAGCGGTTTTTGATATAAACTTCATGGGCAGCTATCTCACTTCCAAACATGCGTTGCCTTTTATGATCAAAAACAATTACGGGCGCATACTGCACATAGCGTCCATTGCCGGCAAAGAAGGAAATGCGGGCATGCTGGCATATTCCGCTTCCAAAGCCGCAGTAATAGGCATGACGAAGGTGCAGGGAAAAGAATACGCCGGTTATAACATTGCAGTAAATGCGCTTGCCCCGGCAGTCATTCGCACAGCCATGGTAGATGCCATGCCGGATGAACAGGTTAAATACATGACAGACAAAATACCCCGGCAACGTTGCGGCACTTTGCAGGAAGTGGCAGATATGGCCTGCTTTATTGTGTCGCCCGAAAATAGTTTTACTACGGGTTTTACGTTCGACCTGACTGGCGGAAGAGCCACTTATTAATAACTGTCAATCAAAACCAATTCAACTGTATGAATACAAAAATAAAAACTTCGGAAATTAAAACCGGTGTGGTAGGACTCGGATTGATGGGCTGCAGCATAGCAACCTGTTTTTTAATGGCCGGGCATCGGGTAGTAGCAGTAGCAGGCATCCCAGCAGACATGCTGCATGCCAGGAAAAGAATTGCCACTCACCTCAAACGCTCGCAAAAGGAAAAGCTGGTCAAACATCCCCCCTCCCATTATCTCCGCAACCTGGTAATTACAGAAGATTATGCAGCACTGAAAGATTGTAGGCTGGTGGTGGAGTGTACGCTTGAAAATATGGAGATTAAAAAACAGGTGTACCAGAAAATTGAATCGGTGATTGATAAAAAGGCGTTAATGACCAGCAACACATCTGCCATCCCCATCAGTTTATTGCAGGAGCAAACCAAACATCCTGAACGCTTTTTGGGGCTGCATTGGGCGGAGCCATCGCACACTACCCGTTTCCTGGAAATTATTTGCGGGAAAAAAACAGATATCAGCAATGGCGAATTTTTGTACGAGCTATCGCACCTGTGGGGCAAGGAACCAACGCTGGTGCGGAAAGACATCAGGGGTTTTATTACCAACCGGTTGATGTATGCCATGTATCGCGAAGCCATATCTTTGGTAGAGAATGGCTATGCAACGGTAGAAGATGTAGACAGGGCCTGCCGTAACAATGCCGGTTACTGGATGACGTTAGTGGGCGTTTTCAGATGGATGGATCTTACCGGCGTACCAGCCTATCATACAGTAATGAAAGACCTGCTGCCAACCCTCAACAACGGCACTGCTGTGCCTAAACTGATTGATGATATTGTAAAGAAAGGTGGAAAAGGAGTTGCCAATGCACACGGCTTTCATTCTTACACACCGGAAGAAGCTAAACTGTGGGAAGAAACCTTTACAGCTTTCAGTTACGACATCAGGAAGCTGGCGTTGAAATACCCGGAAGATGTGGTGAAAAGAAAATTAAAGAAAAAATCTAAAAAGAGCTGACAATATGTTGATCGTAGATGCACACCTCGACCTGAGCATGAACGCGCTGGAATGGAACCGCGATTTGAAACTACCTGCAAAGGATATACGCAAAAGGGAGGAAGGACTTACCGACAAACCAGACAGGGCAAAGGGAATGGTATCACTACCGGAATTACGCAAAGGAAAAGTGGGGCTTGTGGTGGCTACCATGATTGCGCGGTATGTGGCGCCTGACAGTACTTTACCGGGCTGGCATTCGCCAGAGCAAGCATGGGCACAAACACAGGGGCAACGTGCCTGGTATACAGCAATGGAAGATGCGGGTGAAATGATACAGATCACTAACAAAAAACAACTGGACGACCACATTCAACTATGGAACAATGTCGCCATACCCGACGCTGAAAAACCAGTGGGATATATTTTAAGCCTGGAAGGCGGCGACTCGCTGGTGAATCTTTCGTACCTCGAAAAATCGTACCGGTATGGATTGCGCGCGCTGGGTCCGGCACATTACGGACCGGGAAGATACGCACCGGGCACGGGCATGCAAGGTCCGCTAACAGCCAAAGGGGTTGAATTGGTAAAGGCAATGGACGACCTGAACATGATACTGGATGTAACGCATTTAACCGACGAAGGCTTTAAACAGGCAACGGATATGTATAAGGGACCTGTTTGGGCAAGTCATCACAACTGCCGGGCATTGGTAGACTACCAAAGGCAGCTGACCGATGAGCAGATTAGGATACTGATAGAAAGAGGATCGGTGATTGGCGGCGTGCTGGATGCGTGGATGCTGAAGCCGGGCTGGATACGGGGCAAGAACGACCCGGTAACAGACAATATAACGCTTGAACTGCTGATAGACCACTACGATCATATTTGCCAGATCGCAGGCAACTCCAACCATATTGCTATTGGCAGCGACCTGGACGGTATGTTTGGCCAGGAACAATCGCCGCACGATATGGATACCATTGCCGATCTGCAATTACTCAAAGGATTGCTGGCAAAACGTGGCTATACGGACGAGGATATCCGTAAAATATTTCATGGCAACTGGCTGAGGTTTTTGGAAAAGGCATGGGGGTGAGAAAGTGGTAAGTAGCAGGTGGTAGGTAGTAAGGTGTGGGCTGTTTAAAGTGTTGCAAGCCCGGGCTATGCGAAGCGTCCCTGACTGCCGTCAGGCAGGTTCGCTTCGCATATGTTTGTTGTCGCCTCTGGCGACTATCGGGTATCGGACGGATTGAAATGCGTTCTTACAATATGTTACCGAGCCTACGGCTCTTGCTGAAAGCTGTAAAAAAGGTTTCCAACCTTTAAAAGGTTGGAAACCTTATATCGTAAAGCTGATAGATCAATGCTGATCGCTGAAAGCTGACAGCTGACAAGCTACTTCTCTCCCGCCAGCTCCAGCACAATTTTCCATTCTTTTTCTGTTACCGGCTGCACAGAAAGGCGACCCAGTCTTACCAGCGCCATATCGGCCAGTCGCTTATCGGCTTTGATCTGTTCAAGACTTACCGGTTTCTTCAGCCTTTTGTGAGGCTTCAGGTCAACCACTACCCATGTATCATCGTCGGCTGTCGGATCGGGATAATGTTCTTTGGCCACCTTAGCTATGCCCACAATTTCAAGCCCCTCATTACTGTGGTAGAAAAAAACCTCATCGCCTTTCTTCATGGCTTTAAGGTGGTTGCGGGCAGCATAGTTGCGCACGCCGTCCCAAAACGTTTGCTTATCCTTTTCCAGTTGATCGAAACTGTACTTAAAAGGTTCAGATTTTACCAGCCAGTAAGACATGAGATTTGTGATTTGTGATGTATGATTTGAGATTGGGGCGCTCAATAAGCTGCTTGCAAACTACCTTTGCCTAACTGTCCTCCCCAATCGCTGATTGCTGACGCCTGATAGCTGATAACTACCAACCTAATGCTGATTATTGCCAAAAGATTTCTTCAACGCTATCATCTTTAATGCTGTAATAGCCGCTTCTTCTCCTTTATGTCCATGCCTGCCTCCTATTCTCTCTTCAGCCTGCTGGTTATTATCTACCGTTAACACGCCAAAAATAACGGGAACGGGTAGTTGAATATTCAGTTGCACAATGCCATCGGTTATACCGCTGCATACATAATCAAAATGGGGCGTATCTCCTCTTATCACGCAGGCCAACGCTATAAAAGCGTCTGGCTTTTGGTCGCCGTAACGGTTGGCATTCCAGTAAGCCGATATACCAAAAGGCACTTCAAAAGCGCCGGGCACGGTAACTACCTTATAATCTATTCCGTAATTTTTTAAAACACTGATGCAGCCCTCTTCCAGCTTTCCCACAATGCTAGCATTCCATTCGGTACGTACTATAACAACACAGGCACTTTGGGGTAAAGTGCCTGCATCAATGCTATATAAGTTGCTATTGCTTATTTCTGCCATGATTCAACTATTCTGTTGCTCCCAGTTTACCCAGGTATTTTTCTGCCGAAAAGCCACGTTCTGTACGGGGAAATTTATTTTTCAGCTGTGTAAACAATTCTATTGCTTCTTTGTTCTTGCCCATTACGTCGTACAGGCTGGCAGCACGATACAGGTATTCGGAAGACATTGCCTGGTTGTGCTCAAAAGTTGCACTGGCTTTTTTATAATTATCAACCGCTTCTTCGTTTTTCTTTAATTCAGAATAAGCATCGCCCAACAGTCCGTATACCAATGCCTGCGTTTGAACCGAGCCTTTTGCATCAAATTCTTTCAGGTATTTAACGGCATTGTTATAGTCGCCAAGGTGCAAATAACTTTCGCCTGCATACAGTTTAGCCAAATTGCCCGAAGGTGTTCCACCGAATTTGCTGATCACTTTTAAGAATCCGGCATTTTTTCCATCGCCGTTTAATGCCAGTTGCAAAGAGTCGGCAGCAAAATATTCCTGCGCCTGCGCTATCGCCTCAACTGCTTTTTGTTCTTCGGGCAGCTTAATAAAATATTTGTAGCCAAAATATCCTCCTACCGCAACAATAATAATACCCAATACCACTAAAATGCTCTTGTTATTTTTCTCCCAGAAGCCTTGCGATCTTACAACCGCCTCTTCATGTTTAGTCGTAACGCTCATTGTATGTAATTATACTGTAGTTTGTGTTTTATGTACTTAACAATTCTGATTTACGCTTTGATTAATCTACTATAAATGGATAGTCCTGCTGTATGTATACATCCTTCAGCAGTTCATCGTCGCTTGGCCAAGGGCTTTCCTCCGCAAACTTCACCGATTCTTCCACCTCGTTCTTCACTCTTTCGTTGATCGCTTCAATCTCAGCTTCAGGCACTTTAAAATCCTTCAGCAATTTTTCGCGGGTGTAGTCAATCGGGTCACGCTGCTTGTACTCTTCTACTTCTTCTTTGGTGCGGTATTTCTGCGGGTCACTCATAGAGTGGCCTTTGTAACGATAAGTTTTAATTTCCAGCAGTGTAGGCCCGCCACCTTCGCGTGCTCTTTTCACAGCGCGTTGTACCGCTTCATGCACGGCTTCTGGGCTCATTCCATCCACGCTGTCGCCGGGCATATCGTATGCATCTGCCAGTTTATAAATATCCATTACGTTCGATGTTCTTTGTACCGAAGTACCCATCGCGTAATTGTTGTTTTCGCAAATAAATATTACAGGCAGTTTCCACAACATAGCCAGGTTAAAGGTTTCGTGCAACATGCCCTGCCTGGCAGCACCATCTCCAAAAAAGGTAAGCGATACATTATCGGTGCCGTTGTACATTTCTGCAAAAGCCAATCCCGCACCGGTGCCTATCTGAGCGCCCACAATACCATGACCACCAAAAAATCTTTCCTTCACTCCAAAAAAGTGCATGCTTCCACCCTTTCCTTTGGAGCAGCCGGTAGCTTTTCCAAAAAGCTCAGCCATGCACGATTTGGCGGTTACGCCTTTAGCAATAGCCAGCCCGTGGTCGCGGTAAGCAGTAATAAAAGTATCTTCTGGTTTGGTAGCGGTCATACAACCGGCAGCCAATGCCTCCTGTCCTATATATAAATGACAAAATCCACGAATCTTTTGCATGCCGTACAATTGCCCTGCTTTTTCTTCAAAACGACGCAGTAACAGCATTAATTCGTACCAATACAGGTAGGTTTCTTTTGTAAATTTTACAGTTTCTTTGATTGTAGTACTCACGTAGTAAAATTTGAGCGGCAAATATATGTGTTAAATCGCAAATTCAGAATTCAAATTGAATACCTTCCTGCCGCCAAAAATCTGATTTTCAGCTTTATTTTCGGTTTAAATTGCGGTCTTTTTATTTGAAGCCCCAGATTTGCAGATAAAGCAATTGCTGGTTCCCTCTCAAATCTGCGGCTTGTCATCATACATTAAACGTGCTCTTACTTAATCGTTTGTTTTGTTGAGGTTGAATGAAATATCGTTGGTCCAGTTCAGGAATTACAGCCAGGCTTCTTTCCGTTTTCCCAACCCGGTAACGGCTTTCAGCGGATTGAATGGCAGCGGTAAAACCAATTTGCTGGATGCTATTTATTACCTGTGTTTCACCAAAAGCTATTTTGGAAAATCCGACGCGCAGAATGTGCAGAACGGCAAAACCGGTTTCAGGCTGGAAGGGAAATTTTTTTCGGGCGATAAAAACGCGGTGGTTACAGCCGTATTGAGAGAAACGGGCAAAAAAGAGTTTTCGGCAGATGGGGAACTGTATGGCAGGATGGCAACCCACATTGGTAAATTTCCGTGCGTAATGATTGCGCCCGACGATATTGCCATTATTGCGGAAGGCAGTGAGGAGCGTCGCAGGTTTATGGACTATACGATATCTCAACTCGATGCTGACTACCTGCAGGTGCTGATTGATTACAATAAAATTTTACAGCAGCGGAACAGCCTGCTCAAACAGGCTGCGGAAAGCGGCAGACTGGACGAAGGACTGCTGCAGATCATTTCGGACCAGTTGATTGGCCGTGGAGAATCTATTTATACCAAGCGAAAAAAATTCCTGGAAGAATTTATACCGGTTGCGATCAACCTGTACAATGAAATATCAGGACATCGGGAAAAATTGGCAATAACCTACAGAAGCAATTTAGAATCAGCTTCTTTTAAGGATATTTTAGCCGAAAGCAAAGCGCGCGACAGGACGCTTCAGCGCACTACGCGCGGAGTGCATCGGGATGACCTGGAGTTTGGCCTTGATTTCGATTCCTTTAAAACCCTGGCTTCGCAAGGTCAGCGCAAAAGCCTGCTGTTTGCGTTGAAGCTGGCAGAATTTGACATCCTGCTCAAGCATAAAGGATATCCTCCATTGTTATTATTAGATGATGTGTTTGAAAAGCTCGACGAACAGCGCATGCACAACCTGCTGGCAAAAGTATGTGTGCAAAACAAGGGGCAGGTGTTTATTACTGATACACACGCCGGCCGTTTGAAAGCAGCCCTGCAAATGCTGGGAGTAGAGAATGAAATCATTGAGTTGTAAAGAGGAATAAGGTGAAAGGTGTAAGGAATAAGGTGGTAAAACCTTGAGGGCCCCCATATCTTATTCCTTACACCTTATACCTTTTCTTTCTACCTTCGTCCTATGGGTGAATATTCAATGGGAGACGCGCTGAAATCTTTCCTGCAAAAAAGCAGGTTGAAGAGCAATATACAGTCAATGCAGATAACAGACGTGTGGGAACAGGTGATGGGCAAAACCATTGCAAAGTATACAGATAAGATACAGATCATCAACCGAACTTTATTTATAACCACCACCGTAGCGCCTCTCAAAAACGAACTTCTCTACCAGAAAGAAAAGATTATACAACGCGTAAACGAAGCCATGGGCGAAGCAGTTATTACCGAGGTTGTAATCAATTAAGGAGGTTTGGTGTTTAGCGTTTGTCGTTTAGCGTTTCACAACCATAAACCCAAACACAAAACCTCCAACACCTTCGTGCACCTCTGTGTCACCGTGGCTTCGTGGTACCCCTAAACCGTGGAATGTATATAATTCTGCAACTGTTCAATTGTTTCCTGCTGGGCGAGGATGGTTTCTTTTACAATGTCCAGCACCGAGATCACCCCGTAAAAATCATTACCGGTAAATACAGGCAAATAGCGGATGTTGTGCGCCGTCATAATTGCCATACAGTCTTCGAGGGTATGCTCCGGCGTTACTTTAGGCAGGTGCTCCAGCATAATTTCGCTTACGGGGGTAGCGTTAGACGATTTTCCAAGTAAAATTACCTTACGCGCGTAGTCTCTTTCTGTAGCCAGCCCGCAATACCTGCCGTCGTAATCGACCACAATTACAGAACCGATATTTTTTTCAGACATGATCTTAAGGGCTTCCAATACCGTGATGTCGGGAGTAATGCTGATGTTGTGACGCCCTTTGCGTTGAAAGATGCGAGCAACCGTTCTCATTTTTCCTAGTTTTAGTTAGACAATTAAAGGCTATTCAAAAAATAGTTGGTGCTTAAAAGTTACGATAAATCAATCAATCGCAAAAATATCGTTGAAAACGTTCATTAACTGGTTAAGCCAGGCAAGTCGATTGTCTTTAAAAAGAAAATATCAGCCCATTTGTTAATAACACCTCTACTCATTATGAAGAGGCAACCGGCGCCGCTGCCTGCTGAAAAGGCTGGTTATCATACAATAAATTTCGTTATAATAAGTTAATGTATCGAAGAAAAACTGTGTCGGCATCGCTGAAGTTTGAACAGTTAACATTTGATAATCCGTTTTTAAAAACCAATATACAAACCACCTACCCCGATATCATGAAAAACTGCTACTCCTTTATTTGTTGGGTGTGCTGTATGCTGGCAGGTACAATGCATTGTTTTGCACAGGAAAACCAGGAAGCAGTGGTGATGTCAGCAAATAGAGCTTTTACGCAGGCATCAAATTATCCGCAACCTGCAACGAACGGAACCGATACTCATTTTTACAATACAGAGAACAAAGAATATCAATCTCCCATCGATATCAATTTTGTTCAGCAATCGCAAACAATATGCGCTAATTCGGCACCGTCTACATTGCTGGGCAGCGCGCCAACGGGTGGCGACGGACCGGGAACTTACAGCTATCAATGGCAAAGCAGCATTGTTTCGGCCGCAACCGGATTTTCTGATATATCGCTGGCTAACGCAGTTAACTATGCGCCGCCGGCTTTAGCCGCCACCACCTGGTTTCGCAGAGTAGTGGTTTCGGGTGCAGAAAGCGATACTTCCGATGCTGTTCAGATCACGGTAAAACCTACTGCCATCAATCTTGTTATAACCAACCCGGCGCCTGTTTGCGCTCCTCAAATGGTAGATATAACAACAGCTGCCACTACCGCAGGCAGCACGCCCGGGCTCACTTTAACCTATCATACTACCGTCACCTCTCCTGCTATATTCGGCAACCCGAATGCTATTAGCACTGCCACCTTTATGAACAAAGATTTTTATATACGAGCCACCAATGGTTGCCAAACACCGGTAACAAAGCCGGTACGAGTGGTCATCAATAAACAACCATTGGTATCGGTTTCTTCTCCGTCGGTGCCGGTTTGCAGATATGCACCTACAATGCTGATGGCATTTTCGTATGACGCAGGCGCCACTACCCAATGGCAAAATATCGGCCCGGGATCTGCGATAACAGTATACCCGGCAGAAACTACTACCTATACGGCAATAGTAACCATTCCTGCTACAGGCTGCCAGCGGTCGGTACCTGTAGTGGTAAATGTGAGAGACTTTTCGATGAGCTTAACCTCCAGTCCCGACCCGCTTATAGCCGGCAATGCCGTAACGTTAACGCCCGGCAGCGCTGCCAACTTTACTGTAAGTGGCTGGTTGCCTGAAAGCCTGTTTGCCAACCAGACTGCCGCTACTCAAACTTTTACCATCAAAGATACTTCCCGCACTTTTTCTGTCATTGGTAAATCCGAAGATGGTTGCCTTGACACTGCAAGTGTTAAAGTAAAAATAGACGTGAACACCACCGATATGTTTGTGCCCAATGCGTTTACCCCCAACAACGATGGCAGGAACGATATTTTTAAAGTATACGGATCGTCTATCAGGAATGTAGAAATGAAAATATTTGACCAGTGGGGACGAGGCATTTTCGAAACCAATAACAATTCAGCTGGTTGGGATGGCACCCACAAAGGCAAGCCGCAACCAGCCGGGGTATACATGTACGTCATAAAAATAAAGTTAGAAAATGAGGACAGCTTTATCAGGAAGGGAACCATCAACCTGATACGGTAAACAAACCCGAATGTTCCAGTTAGGGGAAAAAACAGAGGAATGAAAAGTAAAATTCTACACATCATTTTTGCGGCATTGCTGATGGCTGGCGGTTGGAACACAACCTTGCAAGCGCAGGTTGATCCGCATTTTTCACAATACTTTATTCAGCCCATGTCGCTGAACCCTGCGCTTACAGGCGCCATTGAAGGCGATTACCGCGTATCGGCCGTATGGCGCACGCAATATGGCAATACGTTTTCTACCAAAGGCATATCTGCCGAAATGCCCACCAATAAGAATATGAATTTTGGGGTCAACATCTTTAACCAGTCTTCTTCCGACGGCGCTTATAATTACACAAATGGTTACCTCAGCATGGCATATACAGGCGTGCGTTTTAAAGATCATTACCTGGTAATGGGAATGCAGGCGGGCGTGATTAACCGGAGATTTAATGTGAGCAAGCTGCAATTCGGAGATCAGTGGGTTTCGGGTGTTGGATACGATCCTTCCGCGCAAACAACAGAAGTATTTTATAAACCATCGGTATTGTCTGTAGACATCAGCGCAGGACTTGCCTATTACGACGCTACGCCCGATAAAAAGGTGAACCTCTTTGCCGGCGTATCGGCTTTCCATCTTACAAAACCCGACGGTCCTTTCATATCAAAAGACAGCAAAGCTATTTTACCCATGCGATACAGCGCCCATGCAGGCGCCAGGATTATGGTGAACAATTTTTTCAACATTGTACCGAACGTGTTGTATATGCGCCAGGGAAATGTGGAAGAAAAAATGGTGGGCGCTTACCTGCAGATCAATGCAAGCGATAAGACCGACTTAATGCTAGGGGCCAACCTGCGGCTGAACGATGCACTGTCTCCGTTTGCGGGCTTTTATTACCGGGGGTTGACTTTTGGACTGAGCTACGATGTTACAGCCTCTACCAAAAGCTCGATGGGCATTAACCGCAACAGCCTTGAGCTATCGGTATCGTATACCTGGTGGAAGAAAAATGCCATGCAAACCAAACCATTCTATTGCCCGCGCTTTTAAGCGCTTAAAACAATCGTTCTATGTGTGAGAATATATGGCATTTGCCCCTTCATAAAAAGAACAGGTACAGGATAGCCGTTGTCCTTGTAATGTATTTTCTTTTTGTATCCGCTCCTTCCCTACAGGCACAGGGGAAGGCGGGATACTTTATACAGGCTGAAAAATTATTCAGTCAAAAAAAATATTACGAGGCAATACAGTATTACGAAAAATACCTTGGCACCGAAACCAATATCAGTGCACGCTCAACGCCTTTTGCAGTAAAAAAGAAGGAAGCCGGCAAATCGAATCTCAGCATGCACAACGAAGCGGTATATCATCTTGCGGAGAGCTACCGGCATATGAACGATTATGCAAAAGCTGAAAAATGGTATAAAGAAGCAACAGGATTTTCGCCCAAAGCATACCCTGCCACCCAGTACTGGTATGGCGTAACGCTCCGGGCAAACAACAAACCCGATGAAGCTTTAGCAGCCTTCACCACCTTCCAGGAAAATTACCAGACGATGGATGAATTACTGGTAGGTGCAGATAAAGAATTGGAGAACCTGAAATTTTTGAGAGAACAAAAGGCAAAGTTGAAAGATGAGTTCTTTGTGACCAGGCAGCCGGGCACTCCTAACGGCTCTGCATATGCGGCGAACTTTTTGGGCGACAGTGTTTATTTTACTTCTGTTTATAAAGATGCAGCAGCAGAGAAGCAGAGAAAGGATTATTATTTTGCCAGGTTGTACAAAGCTGCCGCGCAGGAAGACAATATTACCGAAAACCCTGAAAAAGTAAACCTGCCGGGCGAAGACGGATTTCACAACGGCATGGCAACATTTGCGAAAAAGGGAAAGAAAATGTTTTTTACACGATGGATGACGGTGAATGGGGCTTCTGTATCGGCGATTTACAGTTCCGATAAAACAGATACCGGTTGGTCGAAGCCCGTGCAACTTCCGGAACCGGTAAACATGCCTGGCTCTAACAGCACCCAGCCTTTTGTTACTACGGATGGCAACTTTTTGTTGTTTTCGAGTGACCGTGAGGGTGGTATTGGCAAATACGACTTGTGGTATGCGAGCCTGGACAGCAACGCGCAGGTATTGCTGGTAACCAATATGGGGAACATTATCAATACCGCAGGAGATGAATTTTCTCCATCGTACCATACACTAAGCCGACACCTGCTGTATTCGAGTAACGGGCGGGTGGGCATTGGCGGATTTGATATTTATTATGCAAAGGGCGACTTTCAACTTGCCAACTGGGAAAAGCCGCTGAATGCAGGCACTCCTATTAACTCGGCGAAAGACGATCTGCATTATATAAGCACAGATGAAGACAATGTATGGAACACGGGTATATTAAGCTCGGATCGGGAAACGGATTGCTGCCTGGAAGTATTTTCTGTAAAGCAGGACAATGCTCAATATGTATCCGGCACCGTTATCGATTGCCAGACCAAACAGCCTTTGTCGGGTGTAGCACTCAGCGTGAAAGACAGCAAAAAAGGAAAAATATTACTGTCGCAGGAAACCGGTGCAGACGGAAAGTACAGCTTCCAATTAAAGAATACCTCCCGCTTTGATGTAGTGGCTAATAAACAGGGGTACGAAGAAACAACCGGCAATTACGTGGTTTCGATGATTACGGGTAAAGACACTATTCAGAATGATGCATTGTGCTTATCGTTTATCGTAGTGAATAAATCAAACCCGGAGTTGGATAACGCGTTAGATGCACTCAGCGAATCTTCCACACTGGCTAAATTCTCGTACAACAAATCGAATGTAGATCACAGTTATTACGAAAAGCTCGATTCGCTCGCAAAACTGATGCAGCGTTACCCAGATATTGTGATTGAAATTGGCGGGCATACTGACTCGAGAGGCAAAGAATCGTACAACATCGTTCTTGCACAAAAACGTGTTGACGCCTGTATAAAATACCTTGCTAAAAAAGGCATCAGCAAAGATCGCCTGGTTGGAAAAGCCTATGGCGAATGTTGTCCGCTTGAACCAGAAACGATTAACGGAAAAGACAACCCGGCAGCACGCGAAAGAAACAGGAGGGTTGAATACAAATTGCTGAAAGGTGAAGTGGATGAAAAATAGTCACCCGTCGCACGTCACTGCAATCCCGCCAGCAGTGTCTTACACCTGAATAAATCTACGGCGGGAGAAGCAGTCTTCGTGTGTAGGACGCCATTACAGGTCGCTGCTATGCGAGATGTCCCTGACTGCCGTCACGCAGGTTCGCCTCGCATGATTTTATTGTCGTATCAGGCAACACAATATCAATATGCAGAAGCAACAGGCAACACATCTGCCGCGGAAAACGAGTACAAATAACGCGCTTTGAGTGCCTCCAGTTCATTCACCTTTTGCTGCGCTTCCAGCGATTGATATAGTCCTAACAATGACCAGCCATTACCAGGATTCCACAATAAATCTTCGCGATAAACACTTTCTGCTTTTGCAGGCTGGTTTATCTGTAATAAAAAAGCGCCCATATACTGACGGGCAGGCAACATCCACAATTTAGGTTCTGTATAAATCAGCTTGTCTTCCGCCTGAATTGCTTTACCAATGGCTTTGATCGCATCTTTGTATTTACCCTGAGAGAATTTGATATTGGCAAGCAAAATATATTCTGCCACAACAGAACATTCGTAAGGGCTGCTCATATGCGGCACAAAGCGTGTCTTTAAACTATTGTCTTTTTGATGCTGCTTTAATTGCTCCAGGCATTTTTTGGCTTGCCGATCATTTCCACTTTTTGCATAGGCCATTCCTTTTGCGAAATTGTTTAAAAGACTTGCATAGGTCCATTCCGGGCTGATTGATGTACTATCGTTCAAAATGTTCTGCCATTTGCCCATCCGCACCATTGCCAGATTAGGAAACATATATAAATACTGATCGTAGATATTACCGGCCGACGGATTTGCGTTTTTACGAAGCACAGCAGCTTGTTGATGGGCAAGTTCATACATCGCCCCGCTCAATGCACAATAAGTTCCCACTGCATAATAGTGGTTGCTGTGTTTCATTAAATTCAATTCTTCTTCAATCGTTGCATATTGCCCCAGGCTTTCGTCTGCCGCCTTGTTTGCATGAACGCCCTTTTCAAAGTAGCCTATGCGTTCATATTCGTGGCTCGACATATGGACCATGTGTGCAATACCTGGAAATAACTTCAGCAGCGAATCTGCATTGGGCAATGCTACTTCAGGCTTACGCGAAGCCTCGGTTATGTGAATATAGTAATGCAAACCAGCCGGATGCTGGGCATTTTGCTTTAAAACCGCCTCGCAAATCTGCAGGAGTTCAGGCGTCCATGATTTAGGCGAGCCGTCATTGTTCCAAAAATCCCAGGGATGCACCAGCATTTGCGCATCAATGTATAATGATTGTATATCGGGATCATTATTGTATTTAACAGCAAGCTGTTTCATGGCATCGGCGTAACTGATATTATGCTGCACCCTTTGTTTATCGGCTATATCGGCTGCATCATACCGACTGTTCATTGCCTGTATCAAATCCTTTTCATTTGCAGTTGCCTGCTCCTTGTTATCATTCATTAACTGTAACACACGCGGCACTTCGTTGCTCATGCTGTAGCCATGAACGTTATTGTAGTAAGGCCCCATAGCAAGCAGTTGTGCCCAGTACAGCATGGCACAGGAGCTGTCGAACCGGGCAGCTTCCTTAAACGAAGCCAGCGCCTCCTTCATGTGATAGCTGTAATACATGGTGAGCCCCTGGTTAAAATACAACTGTGCGCTATCGTTAGTGGTACTGATCTTATAAAAATGATTCCCCCAGCCGGGTAATACAGATATGAACTTTCCATTTTTATTGACGCGGAGGTTTTCGTTGCTGCCGGGCGAACAGCTTATTGCACTGCTGATATTGCGCAGGTTTGCAGGCAGCAGACCGGCCTCATTATATTTGATCACTGCACTCATCCATGCCATCATTGCCTGTGCCGGCAACAAAAAGCATAAAATGTATAGACTCTTTTTCATGCTGTAAACTTTACAATTGAAAATACTTTTTCAAAGGGAGGGATAACAGTGGGGCTTCAGCTACTTAAATGTACAAATGATTGGAGCATAAACAAAGCGAATGCAGGCCTCATAATGATATCAGATGAACAGGACTCCATCAAACGGGGCAGCAGGTAACAAAACGAAGAAAGGCAGGTTATACCGGTAGCCGTACCTTATTTCTCCACTTTAAAATAGTTAGTTATGAACGAGTTGCTGCTGATATTACTGATTGTGTTTACATTGCTCACTTTTTTGTCGCTCAACAAAAAAATGGGAAATGCCGCAGGCAATATACCCATTCCGCTACCCGTAACGCCGCCCGAAGCCATTAGGGAAACCAAAGTGCTGTATGCTTCGCAGCAAAAGGAATACAACAGGTTATGGAAGGTTACTTCTATAGCAGGCGGTACTGCGCAAAGCATGCGGGATACCCCAACAGAAATGACTATCATCTATCATCAATTTTGTAAAAATGAAATCACTTATCATCCGGGCGATAGCAGGGAAGAGCTTGCCCCGGACGTATGTGTTGTTTCTTCCATCAGCGATTTTCAATATCGCCATGTATTGCTACCCGCGGATTTTAAGATATGATCGCGTTGTTATTGATTTGATTTTTTCTTTACTGTTCCGGCAAATTGTATAAAAAAATCGAGAGCGGCCGGGTTCCTGACAGAGCCTGTATTTACGGATTTTTCAACCGGTTTGCCCATCAATATTTTTTTAACGGGCGACTCCATTTTTTTTCCGCTGATGGTGTAGGGAATATCAATCACCTGGATGATTTCGTCGGGAACATGGCGCGGCGAATAAGCGGTTCGCAACGCCTTATTGATGGAGCTCTTTACTTCATCCGTCAACAACTCCCCTTCTTTCATCACCACAAAAAGCGGCATATAATCGCCACCGCCCGCCAGTTCTATATTTACGATCAGGCTATCCTTTACCTGAGCGATGGAATCAATAGCCCTGTAAATTTCGGCTGTGCCTATCCGTATGCCCTGCCTGTTCAAGGTTGCGTCTGAGCGTCCCTGTATCACTACTCCTTGCCTCGGTGTAATTTTCACCCAGTCGCCGTGGCGCCATATGCCCGGGTAAGTATCGAAGTAACTCTCCGTATATTTTTCAAATCCCGGATCGTTCCAAAAATAAACAGGCATTGAAGGCATAGCACCTGTAATCACCATCTCCCCTACTTCGTCTTCCAACACGTTGCCATGTTCGTCGTAAGCATAAAGTTTGCATCCCAAAGCCCGTCCCTGTATCTCTCCTTCGTACACCGGCATCCAGGGATTTCCGCCTACAAACGCAGTGCATACATCCGTTCCACCGCTCATGCTGCACAGCCACAGCTCTTGTTTGATATGCTCATACACATAATCAAAACCTTCGGGTGGTAAAGGCGACCCGGTAGAGCTGACAGATCGCAGCAACGAAAGATCGAACGATTTACCAGGACTGATCCCGGCTTTTTTACAAGCCATAATATAAGGGGCGCTGGTGCCGAAATGATGAATGGGCGACCTTTCGGCCAACTTCCACAAACTGTTTAAATCGGGGTAACCGGGGCTGCCGTCGTATAAAACAATGGTAGCGCCCACCAGCAGGGCGGCATTTACAAAATTCCACATCATCCAGCCGGTGGTGGTAAACCAAAAGAAATTTTCTCCTGATTTTACATCGTTTTGAAGAGAAAGATACTTGAAATGTTCCAGCAGCACGCCACCGTGGCTATGCGTAATAGCTTTAGGTATTCCGGTAGTGCCGGAAGAATATAATATCCAAACGGGATGGTTAAAAGGAACAGGAATAAACCGAAGTGGCTGGCTGGCTGGCTGCATTACTGCATTCCACGAAACAGAGTCGGCAACAATACTTGTGTTTCCTTCTTCCAGATATGGAATAAGGATCAGCTTTTTAACGGAAGGAATGGAAGCTGCAATGGCTGCAACCTCTTCCTGCCTGTTAAATTTTTTTCCGTTATAACTGTAACCGTCAACCGCAATCAATATAACAGGCTCTACCTGGCGGAAACGATCCTTCACGCTGTCGGCCCCAAAGTCGGGCGAACAACTGGTCCACACAGCTCCGACAGACAGGACAGCCAGCAGGCAAATGGTTGCTTCGGGTATGCAGGGCAGATAGCCTGCAATGCGATCGCCTGGTTGTATGCCTTGTTGAAGAAAATATTGCTGAAGCGATACTGTTTTTGCTTCCAGTTCTTTCCAGCTGATAGCCTGGAGCGGGTGCCTTTCTGATTGAAACAATAGGGCCGGTTGCTGATCATTGGCATTCCTGAAAACATGCTCGGCATAATTGAGCGTGCTTCCTTCAAACCATTTTGTATGAGGCATTGCATCGTTGCTCATAACCGCGGTATAGGGAGAATGATGAATGATGTTAAAATAATCGGAGATACTTTTCCAGAACCGGGAAGGAAAATCAACCGACCATTTCCACAACGCGGGGTAATCTGTAAAGGCTACTCCATACTCTTTTTCCAGGAAGGAAACATATTGAGTTAAGTTGCTGTTGGATTTGAATGCGTCAGAGGGTTTCCACAATGCTTTTGATTTCATGCAATCGTTTTTATTTAACCATTCTCCAGCAATATCTTTTTAATTTACCTGCAAAATCGAACGGCGTGGTTGACTGGGTGATATTTTTAATGGATGAGCAGTGAATAGCAGGCTCATTCAACTCAAACTTTGTAAAATTGGTGCTGAAGTACAATACCCCTCCGTCAGTAAGACTGTTCATTGCAGCATTGATCAGTGCCACATGATCGCGTTGAACATCTAAGAAATCATCCTTCATTTTTTTACTGTTGCTGAAAGTGGGCGGATCCATAATGACCAGGTCAAAACTCTGGGGACTCACGTTTTGTATATACTGTTTTACATCAGCATTTACAAAACGGTACTGCGAACCTGAAAGGCCATTCAGGATAAAATTCTCTTCTGCCCATTGCAGGTAGGTTTTAGAAAGGTCAACCGTTTCTACCAGCAGCGCTTCTCCCGCCGCTGCATACACGCTGAAGGAACCTGTATAGGCAAAAAGGTTCAGCACCCGTTTTCCTTTTGATTCCTGCCTCACCATTTCGCGTGTAATGCGATGATCTAAAAACAAACCCGTATCAAGATAATCGGAAAGATTAACGCGAAATTGCAAGCCTGCTTCCTTTACCGTGAAATATTCTTTTTCTTCATTTACTTTCTGGTACTGCCCCAGCCTTCCCTGCTTTCGCTGTCGCTGCTTCACATATATATTGTCTTGCGGCACCTGTAAAATTTTCTCCACCACTCTCAATGTATCGTCCAGCCATTGCTCGTGCGCAGCTTCATCCATGCCATGCCGGCGCCGGTATTCGGCTATATACAGCTTGTCTTCATACACATCAATACTCATGGGGAATTCAGGAAGATCATGATCGTACACACGATAGCAGGTAATATGCTGGCGCTTTGCCTGCTTATTTACATGCCTGAAAACTTTTACCAGCCGGTTTTCAAACATCTGCAATTTATCGTGCGAAAGCGTATCGTGCATGGGTCAAAACTACGATTTAAGAGGTGAAAGGTCAAAGGAGAAAGAAGGAAGAAGAAAGCGTCGGGCGGAAGGCATAAAGGTGAAAAGGTACACCGCTATATGAAGTCTCTGACTTCGTATCTGCTATGTTCTCCCGGGACTTAGTCCCGGTTATAAATGCTTTTCGAGCTTTTCTATCTCATCAGACTTGCGGCGGTCGACGGTGTTAGTTTCCTTACCGGCCAGCAAAAACGCCTTTCATTTTAAGGCAAACTGTTTCGTTTTTATTCAGTGTTGACTTGCTATACGAAGTCTCTGACTTCGTATCTGCTATGTTCTCCCGGGACTTAGTCCCGGTTGTAAATGCTTTTCGAACTTTTTTATCTCATCAAACCTGCGGCAGGCCGACGGTGTTAGTTTCCTTCCCGGCCAGCAAAAACGCCTTTCATTTTAAGGCAAACTGTTTCGTTTTTATTCAGTGTCGCTGCCACATTCATTGATCCTTCGCCGGGAGTGTATGCTATCTTTGCCTGCAAGCCGGTTGTTTCCTGCGGGTTTACCATAGACAGGAATTTGATGTGATCTGCACTTTTTAATTGCAGGGAAGATCCGGTAACTGTTTCAAGAATTTCCTTGATGATCTGTACCATACAAACGCCCGGCACTACCGGCTGTCCTGGAAAATGCCCTTCAAAAATTTTATGCGCGCGATTGAGTTCAAGCATCGCATCAATCCTATTGTCGCCCTGCTCTATCGAAGTAATACTGTAAAAATCATTGTTGAGTACCATGCTCCAGTCTTTTTAAGCCAATGTCAAAACTAAAATTATTATGCCGTATACCAATAGTGTCGGGCATCTCATCGGTAGTTTTTTGCATCATCGCTTCCATTACTTTTTTCCTGCGGCTTCCGCGCTCCATCTTTATCAAACGTGAGCAGGCGCTATCAGTAACATAATAGTAATGATCTTTTCCATTGGCAAAAACCTGGTAAAGCTCGCCATTCTGCTGCAGGGTATACGATGGTGCATCAAGGTGCTGCATCAACACCAGCTCGAAATCTTTGCGCAGCGTTTTAATCACCGGCTTTTTATCCATCTGCCTAACGATATAGTATACCTGAAAATCTTTTTTACTGAATCCGAAATCAAAAAATTTAAATCCTGCTTCGTTCGAAAAAACCATCCGGACGCTGCTGTCGGGCATTGTTTTTATAATGAGTATGCCACTGAGATGTTTGCCTGCAACGTTTACCTGCGTATTGTACAGGGCAGTAGTAAATATGGGTTTGAAAGCCTGGATGCAATGCACATTGTTGCTGACCCGTTGCATTTTTTTGTACGACGAAGAGCAGCTTGCGCAAACAAGCAACCAGCAGCAACTAACGGATAGCAAATAACGCATCTGCCAAATTGGAATTCAGTTCGCGATTGGAAAAAGTGATCACGGTATTATCGCCCGAAGGTTCATGCATTTCAATTTTCGATACGGCGTACTCCTTTTTATCAATATAAATGTTGATATTCTTAAACATCGACTTCATTTGTTTATTCACCGGCGTAAGCTCCGCTAAATAAACGTTGTTGCCTTCAAATATCCTGGTGGTAAAATCTTTGCTTTCCAGCGCCCCGCCTTTTACACAATCTACTATTACCTTATTGATTTGCTGGAAAAGCTTATTGGATTTGGTGGAAATTTTATTTTCTTTCTGGCTGTCTTTAATATACACATTGGCCCCGTTGATCACCATCAGGTATTGGAAGGGGTGAGTGTATTCCATGCGGACAAGGTTCTCTTTCTTAAACCAGAACTTCCCTTTTGAAGTAATTTTTTCGGAGAGTAAAGCCAGGTTCTTTTCCTGCACAAAATCGCTTTTAATGGTATTGACTTTTTGCGAAGCGGCAGCAAAGCGGGTTTTAAAATCGGCGCTTTCTTTCAGTGGTTTGTAGCCTGTATATTGCGCGTTGGCTACGAAGGCGCACACCATCATCATACATACAAAAAACATTCTACGCATAAGGCTCCAAATTAAGCAATTTGTCTAAACGTACAATTTCATAGCCCTTTTCGCGCGCATATTGAATAAAGCTGGAAAGTATGTCCAGCGTGGATTTGCTGGTATCGTGAAACAAAACCACTGCCCCGGGTTTTAACGATCCCGTAACTTTTGCAAACAGTTTTTGGGCATCTTTGATCACCGTATCCATGGAGCGGATGTTCCAACCAATAGATATATAATTTTCCTTTTGTATTGCCTTTTTTAAATTGGGATTGGTTACACCATAGGGTGGCCGAAATAATTTAGGTTTGAGTCCTATTACTTTTTGCATGGCTTCACTCATCTGCCTCAGGTCTTCTGCCATTTTACGTGCCGAAAACAAATCAAACCACAGATCGTGAGAATAGCTGTGGTTGCCTATTATATGCCCTTCCTCATGCACCTGCCTGAGCAATACTTCGTTTTCGCTGATTTTTTTGCCAATGCAAAAAAATGCGGCCTGCACATTGTGCTCTTTTAATACTTTTAAAATTTCGGGCGTATAGGCAGGTGCAGGTCCATCGTCGAAGCTGATGGCAATTTGCCTGCGATTGGTTTTGCCTGAAGAAAAAGTTTTTACATAAAAGTTTGAACGCACGTTGTAGCTTCCATATACCAGTGCGGCGGCGTATACAGAAATCAAAATAATAAATGCATAATACGGAAGTCCGTAAAACCCATGCACGCCTATAAGCACAATGAGCAACACAACAAATACAGCAGTAAGGTTATTAAAATTCAACATGCAGACAACAGGTATATTGAATGATGAATATGCTGGTAATGATTGTAGATCAGCACACGGCGCGGAGCAGCGGCTTCCGGCTGACCGGGCGTTTTTCCCTGCTGCAAAATATGCACTGCCAGCCATACTGCAAAACTTGTGGCTGTGGGGTATTCGCCACATAAGTGCTTGAATGTGGCAAACCGTGGTCCGCTCAGCACCCCGTTATGCAACATAGTATATGTGCGATCATTAGCAATATCTCCATTTTCGCCGGTAATCACCAGGTCTATCTCTTTTATGGACAGGTTG
>JBQCFW010000035.1:0-15630 GCA_051958655.1 Agriterribacter sp.
AGTTTAAACTTATTACCGGTTCAACGGCTAAAGAATACGCAAAGAAGTACAGGCAAAACCTGTTGTAACAGATTAACAAATATGCCTACATTGCTATCGTTCACAATCAAAAATCTACTGTGGCGAGTATTTAAAGTGCAAGCGCCTGGTCATTTTTATAAGTGATCAAAAAGTCTTGTTTTCATAACATGAATCTATTTCGCATTTCAGCTTCACTGAATGCAAAAGCCGCCATGCTGTCAATCCATCGTCTCCATAAAGAAGATAAAGGTTAAATTGAGAGCCGTAAAATCATGTTATGAAAAACAATATGCAGCGCGTGTCCGTTCTTTTTCCCAGATTTCAGCCGGAACTTATTAATGAAATGTCTGAAAAAGGAGAGATCCGCGAATTCAAAGCCGGCGACACGATTATGCGCACCGGACAAAACATTCGATTTACCATTTTAGTGATAAGCGGGCTGATAAAAGTGTATCGGGAGGATGATGAGGGCAACGAATACTTTATGTACTACCTGCAACCGGGAGAAGCCTGTGCAGTGTCGTTAATTTGTGCAACAAAACGCGAAACCAGCCAAGTGCAGGCTAAGGCAGTAGTAGACATAGAGGTGATAGCCATACCCATAGCAAGCATGGATGAATGGATGCAACGGTACAAATCGTGGTATTATTTTGTGCTGGAAACCTATCGCAGCCGCTTTGACGAACTCCTGCAAACCATAGATCACATTGCGTTTCGGAATATGGACGAGCGCCTGGTGTTTTACCTTCGTAGGCACCAGGAAAACTTACACACCAATCGCGTCGACACCTCCTTTACTCAAATTGCCCAAGAACTCAACTCTTCGCGTGAAGTGGTTTCAAGGCTCATGAAAAAACTTGCCGATAAAGGATTGATCAAATTGCACCGCAGCTATGTAGAGATCCTCAACCTCTCGCTGCAGGACCCGGAGGAATGAATACCACCCGAACAGAACAGCGCCCAATTTTCGAAAAGTTTCACCGGCAACTAACCATTATATCTATGCGCTGTAAATGCGGTGGCTCACTGGTGACATAAGTCACGAACGAAATGCAGCAACATGCCCACATTTGCATGAAACAATCATTCATGGAAATTGCAGGATACCTGGCAGCGGCATTGATCGGTTTATCGTTAGGGCTCACGGGAGGTGGTGGATCGATCCTGACCCTGCCTGTTTTAGTATACCTGTTCAGGATTCAGCCTGTGTATGCCACTTCGTATTCTCTCTTTATTGTGGGGTTTACAAGCCTTTCGGGAGCCTTCACCAATTATTTAAAAGGATTTGTGCACCTGCGCACCGTGCTGGTTTTCGGGCTTTCGTCTTTTGTTACGGTGTTCGTTATCCGGAAATGGCTGGTACCCGCTATACCGGTCATAATAAAAAGTGCGAACGGTTTTACAATTACCAGCGCATCGCTCACCATGATGCTATTTGCCATATTGATGATTATCACCGCCATCGGCATGCTGTATACAAGAAGAACGCCGCAGCAACAACGGGAAGCAGTTGGTAAAACGTCAATCGTAAAATTGACTTTTTACAGTATCCTCACAGGACTGGTAACAGGCTTGCTAGGCGCCGGCGGTGGATTTCTGTTGATACCGGTGTTGGTGTTGGTGGTAAAACTGCCAATGAAGCGAGCTGTAGGCACTTCCCTACTTATTATTGCCATTAACTCATTGATTGGTTTTGCCGGTGACACAGGACACTTTATCATCGACTGGAAAAAACTATTGCTGATAACCACCTCAGCAATTGCAGGAATTTTTGCAGGCACATCGCTTGCCCATAAAATATCCCCGCAAAAACTTAAAAAAATATTTGGCTGGTTTGTACTGGCAATGGGAGTTGTTATGCTGATAAAAGAAGTCACCAATCAACTTCCACTGTGATTCATGTCACGTTTACATGAGTATGAATTGATCAATTTTACAGTAACTACAAAAATTCAGATTATGCTTATTGAACAAATTTATACCGGATGCCTTGCACAGGGGGCTTACTATGTGCAAAGCGGTGATGAAGCGCTAGTGATAGACCCTCTGCGCGAAGTAGCGCCCTATATCCGCAAAGCGGAGCGCAACAACGCTCATATAAAATATGTGCTTGAAACTCACTTTCATGCCGATTTTGTATCAGGTCACCTGGACCTAGCTAAAAAAACGGGAGCAACAATCGTTTATGGACCCACTGCAGCGCCCTCGTTTAAGGCTTATATAGCTGCCGACAACGAGGAATTGAAACTGGGTGGTATAACCATAAAGGTATTGCATACGCCGGGCCATACCATGGAAAGCACTTGCTTTTTGCTAAAGGATGAAACCGGCAAGCCTGCTGCACTGTTTAGCGGAGACACTTTGTTCATTGGTGACGTGGGCAGGCCCGATCTTGCCCAAAAAGTAAAACCGGAGCTTACACAGGATAAACTGGCAGGGCTGCTGTTCGATTCGCTCAGGAATAAAATACTGCCGTTGCCTGACGATATAGTAATATACCCCGCCCACGGTGCCGGCAGCGCGTGCGGCAAAAACATGAGCAAAGAAACAACCGATACGCTTGGGCACCAGAAAAAAATCAACTATGCCTTGCGCCAGGATTTAACAAGAGCGGCTTTTATTAAAGAAGTAACCACGGGGCTAATGGCTCCTCCCTCCTATTTTCCATTCAACGTAATGATGAACATAAAAGGCTACGAAAGCATTGACAAAGTGCTTGCACGAGGGCAACAGGCATTGAGCCCCGAAGCCTTTGAAGCAGCCGCCAACGAAACCGGTGCACTGGTACTGGACACTCGCGACGCTCAGGTTTTTGCTGCCGGTTTTATTCCCAATTCCGTGAACATAGGAATTAATGGAAATTTTGCACCCTGGGCAGGCACGCTGATCCCCGACATTCAGCAGGAAATATTGCTGGTAACCGATAACGGCCGGGAGGAAGAGGTGATTACCAGGTTGGCAAGAGTTGGATACGATCACACCATTGGATACCTGCAGGGGGGCTTTGAAGCATGGGCAAAGGCGGGCAAGGAAATAGATTCCATCGCTTCTATTTCTGCCAATGAACTGGCAACGCTTGCAAACAAACAGGAGGTTGAGATTTTAGACGTTCGGAAAAAAAGCGAGTTTGAAAGCGAGCACTTGCTGCAAGCTGAAAATGCACCGCTCGACGACATCAATGATAGTATGTTGACTATTGACAAGAATAAAACATACTATGTACATTGCGCAGGCGGATACCGTTCGATGATCTTCAACTCTGTTTTAAGGGCCCGCGGATACGATAATCTTATAGACGTTTCGGGCGGCTTTAAAGCGATTAAGGAAACCGGCAGGTTTAAGATAAGCGATTACGTCTGCCCTTCCACGTTGCTATAAAAGAGTCCGTTCAATCCAACCCTGTCCTTAAAGCTTTGGACACCTGTTTATTTATTTTATACGCTAAATAACATACAATGCTAAACGTTTTAAAAAACCTATTTGCTCCGGCCACAGATTACGCGAACATGATTAAAAACGGCGCTGTTATTATTGACGTGAGAAGCCGCATAGAATACAGAGGCGGGCACATTCAACAGTCAAAAAATATACAGCTCGAAGAAGTATCGCAAAACATAGGACTGTTGAAAGAACTGCGAGCACCCGTGATCACCGTTTGCAGAAGCGGTAACCGCAGCGCCATGGCAGTGAGTATATTATCGAAGGCCGGCATAGAGGCCTACAACGGAGGCGCCTGGTCTGCATTACAAAAAACATCAAAATAAATGCCTGCATATGTCTCCGAATAAAAAACTGGTTTTGTGGCATCGGCTGGTGAGATGGGCGCTTGGCGCTTTTTTTATCGGTATCGGCAGCGTGTACTTTTCCGAAGGTGCCTGGCCAGTATTACTTTTTGGCGTCGCCATTATGGTTACCGGCTTCTTCAAACAGCGGCGCTGCCTAGTCGGAACCTGCGATATTACCGACATCAGGTAATAATCTTAATCATCAAAAAAATCGTAAGCAATAGTAACGGTACATTGTACACGTTACTAACTCTTATTAAAGTATTCCGGCATGATCGATATCATTTCGAAACCCTGGCCCTGGCATGTGGCGGGTGTAATAATAGGTTTGATTGTTCCAGCCCTGTTAGTTGCCGGGAACAAACATTTTGGTATTTCTGCTAACTTTCGTCATCTGTGCGCCGCCTGTTTTCCGTCTAACATTTCATTTTTTAAATATGAATGGAAGAAGGAAATATGGAATTTCTTTTTTGTTGGAGGCATCTTCACAGGGGCAGTGATAGCCACCTGGCTGCTGCCCGATAAAAATGCTGTTGTCGTCCACCACACGTTAGTGAAAGAACTTGCCTCCTATGGCATAAACGATTACAGCAGAATGGTGCCGGAACAACTTGTTTCTTTTGAGGCGCTCTTTTCGTTTCGCGGTCTTATAATGATGGTTGGAGGCGGCTTCCTCGTAGGCTTCGGTTCCCGGTATGCAGGAGGATGCACCAGCGGGCACGCTATTATGGGACTTAGCAACCTTCAATGGCCGTCGCTGATAGCTACCTGTTGCTTTATGCTCGGTGGCTTTATTATGACAAACCTGCTGCTACCGTTTATTCTTGCTTTATAACTTTTATTATCCTTTTGTTACAAATATATACAATGAATACCTCAAAGCCGGTACAAACCCCGCCAGCCGATGCACAGACGCCTTCTGCCGATGGAGGAGGCATACGAGTGCAGGACACCCTTTGCGTTAATGAATCAAAGAAGATTCATCCCTGGTGGCATAACATTAAATACACCGCTATAGGAATGATGTTTGGCATTGCCTTTGTAAAAGCGGAAGTGATTTCCTGGTTTCGCATTCACGAAATGTTCCGCTTTAAAAGCTTTCACATGTATGGCATTATAGGTGTTGCCATATTAGTAGCGGCATTATCCGTGTGGTTGATAAAACGTTTCAAGGTACGTACTATTTATGGCGAACCTATCATTTTTACGCAGAAGAAGTTTAACAAAGGGCAAATATATGGCGGGTTGCTGTTTGGACTGGGATGGGCACTAACCGGCGCCTGTCCAGGACCATTGTTTGCACAAATAGGCTCCGGTGTAGCAGCAACGTTGGCAATAATAGCGAGTGCCATTGCGGGAACATGGGTATATGGAAAATTCAGAGGGCATCTTCCGCATTAAGAAGCCCGCGTTTCTGCTGTATTTCTTCTGATCAAAACAATGGCCAGCACTGCCATCCAGAGCAGGAAGACACCAATATTAACCCGCTCCCATACTCCTATCATGGGCGTGGGCAGGTTGACTGCAATGCGTGGCGCTTCGCGGAAAGTAAGATAGCCAAAGATGGAAAGAACAATAAAGGTGAAAATAGAATAGATGCGAAACGATGGTGCGAGTGCAATAGCAAACAGCACCAAAGAGGTTAAGAAAATCAATTCCGTAACAACAGCAAGAGCGATGTGAAACTGATCGGTAATGCTTGCGCCGCCGGCAGCCAGCACTTCGCGCAAATGCATCGGAACGAAAGGCCATACCATGCTCATTGCTCCATACAACGCCAGCAGTATGCCGCCTATACGCAGGTAGCGGTGATTGCGGAAAGATTGCCATATGCCTACCGCAAAGGCAACGACTAACACACTGCATGGCGCTGAAAGTATAATCCAGAGCATGCGCGTGGGCGCATTAACGGCGGAAAGTTCGCTGATGGTTTGCGAAGAAGAACTGTAAGCAGGCCATTGCAGCGGTACAATAATGCATATTACTGCATAAAGCAGGGAAGATACAATACCGCACACCAGCAGTGCTTTTTTTAAAATACGCCCGGGAAATAAAGGTATAATCATCGCGCCTCCCGCAACCACCGGCAGTCCCCACATGGCATGCAGCCAGTGCAACTCCTGCAAAATGGCTATTTCTATCCAAAACCATATGGTTAATGCCCCAATTGCCATCGAAGCCATCACCCATTCCGCTCCATCCCGCTGCTGCACCGAAATCAGCGCCATAACAGCCAATGTACCCAATGCAAATAAAATAACGCCAGGAATTAAAAAATCTGAAAACGTACCGTGCATGATAGTGACAGGCATATTCATCAATCTTCCATCCGGCGCTATAATAAGCAGACTACCGCCTAGCAAGGCGCCGGCTCCTTCGTATGCAAGTACAATCAATAAAATAAGGCGTTGCCACCGCAATCGGGCTGTAGCTGCGGATGCCGCCAGGTAAATGCTGTCGTCTTTTATTGCTGCCATGAGTCAAATATATTACCGAACAACCTGGTGTGCCATGACCGTTGTCGTTATAATTACTGATATAAAGCCACCAGCGGTTGCATATTGCAGGCAAACACAACTGACCGAAGTCATTGCGTTGTTTGAGCTGGTTCATTGATCATCGTTCAACACAGCCCTAACTTGTTGCCTATAATAAGCATCTCTGCACTCGTATAATTCCACTTCGTTATGAACGTTCTTCAATTATGTATATGGGCAATATGCCTTTTGTCGCCCCCACATACAACCCAGCGGGCGAAAAATCTGTCGAAGGAAATACCGGTATTGTGTTATCACAATGTGCTTTCAAAAGTAGCTGTAGAAGGAGATTTATGGATAGACTCTGCTGGCTTCGACAGCCAGATCCGTTCTTTGAAGGACAGCGGGTATGCAACCATACTCCCCGAAGACCTTTACAGGCACACCACTTTGAACGAACCGCTGCCCGCAAAACCCGTCATCATCACTTTCGACGACTCTCATAGCGGGCAGGCTACCATTGCCGCTCTAATTTTACAGCGTTATGGATTTAGGGCTGTCTTTTTTATTATGACCGTTACCATCGGGAAGCCAGGATATTTATCAGTCGCACAAATCAGAGAGCTTTCCCGCGCCGGGCATTGCATCGCATCTCACTCGTACGATCACCCGCTGGTAACCACCGTATCTGGTACGGCTTTACACTGGCAGTTTTACCAGTCGAAAAAAACACTGGAAAGTGTTACGGGGAAAGAAGTGCTGTATGCAGCTTATCCATACGGAGTGTGGAACCAGCAGACAGTTGACACTTTAAAAAACCTGGGCTACCGGGCGGCTTTCCAGCTAAGCGGGCGGCAAAGCACACATGACCCATTGTATACACTACGGCGTATGATTGCATCAGGCACATGGCCGCCAGCTGAATTGCACCGGCACATTCGTTCAGGGTTCAGGTTTGCGCTTTAGCAGCTATGCATAAGCGTAACCGGGATTACCACTTTTATTTCTATTACAATCAGCGTGCAGTTTCGGGGTTCGTTTTCGCTGTACGGGTATTTATTCCCAATAAAGGATAAATAAGGCAGCGACGGGCTACGCTGGTAACAAGCAGAATAACGGCAAAGCCTAACAGCACATAAGCCCATGGCGCGATTATCACACCAAAATAATAGAGCACAACTATGGTAATTGCCAGGCAAATGCGGATGGCGCTGTCAACGTTGCCAACATTCTTTTTCATAAAAAACATTTTCTTCAAAGTTTCGGTATGTTTTGGTTCCTGCTTATGACGGTGATCATCGGAACCATTGATTCGGGGCTCAAATAACAATCAGTAGAAGGGCTAACTGCCATCAATAGAATTGGCTGGCACTGCTTTTAATTTCGCTGAACATTAAACCTAAGCATCATGAAAACAATAGTGATTGCCACTGACTTTTCTGAAACCGCACTCAATGCAGCTTTTTACGGAGCAGACCTGGCGCTGGGGCTGGGCGCAAATATTCACCTGCTGCATGTTTTTGATATGCCCTTCAACACCTACGACATGCCGGTGGTAATGACTATGGAAGAGGCTAAAGGAGCGTTTGAACGGGACTTAACAGCGTTGAAAGAACAACTGGTGGCAAGAACAGGCGGAGCGGTGACCGTAACGGCACAGATGCTTACAGGCGACTTTTTGCAGGAGCTGAAAACCGTATGCAAGCAGCTAAAGCCTTATACCGTAGTCATTGGGAGCCAGGGAACATCGAAGCTGGAAAGAATGATGTTTGGAAGTCATGCTGTACGTGCAATGAAACATTTATCCTGCCCGGTAATTACGGTGCCGAGGGGACGCACATTTTCTAAATTCAAAAAGATTGCTTTTGCCTGCGACCTGGAAGAAGTAGAAGAAACCATTCCTGTACAGCAAATCAAAGAAATAGTAAAAACATGGAATGCACAGTTTATCATTGTTAACTCCGGCAAGCCTTCAGCTTTTGAACCGGAACTGGTACCGGAAGCAAGAACGATTCACCGCCTATTGAAAGAGTGCAATCCCATCTATCACCTGCTGAGCAACAGCGATCCAGATCGCGCCATTATCGATTTTGTGGAAAGCCGCGATATTGACCTGCTGCTGGTTTTACCTAAACGTCAAAATTTTTTTGACAACTTTACGCATCAGAGCCATACTAAAAAATACATATTACGAAGCCACGTACCTGTGATGGCTGTTCATCCGTTGGTGATGGAAAAAGCAGGATAAAATACCAGCCGTGCCAACCCTTACACAAGCACGTTATGATGGGCCTTTTTTTCAAGCAATGCCCGATAATCAGGATGCGCAATATTAATGAGCGCCTGAGCACGTTGTTGCAAATTTTTTGCATACAAATCTGCAATGCCAAACTCAGTAACCACAAAGCGTACATGAGCCCTGGTCGTTACAACGCCGGCGCCCGGTCGCAGCATAGTCACAATTTTGCTTTCGCCCCTGTTGGTAGTGGAAGGCATTGCAATGATAGCTTTGCCGCCTTCTGACAAAGCTGCTCCGCGCATAAAATCCATCTGTCCGCCCACGCCGGAGTATATATTTGGACCGATTGAATCTGCGCAAACCTGCCCCGTAATATCCACTTCAATGGCGCTGTTAATGGCTGTTACCCTGGGGTTTTGCCTTATAACATGGGTGTCGTTTACATAACCAATGTCCAGCATTTGTATCAGCGGATTATCATTTACATAGTTGTACAACCGTTTTGTACCCAGCAGAAAGCTTGTCACCACCTTGTGCTGGTGCTTCTTTTTCAATTCTCCTGTAATAACGCCTGCTTCAATAAGCTCAATAATTCCGTCCGACAACATTTCGGTGTGAACGCCCAATTGCCGGTGGTTTTTAAGCAACGTTAATACGGCATTGGGTATTTTGCCGATACCCATTTGCAGGGTCGCCCCATCTTCAACAATGGATGCCACGTGCCGGGCAATAGCATCGGTTACAGCATCTGAGGCCTCTGCTTCTATTTCGGGCAGGGAATAGTTTACCGGTACGGCTGCATTAATCTTGCTAATGTGTATAAAGCCTGCACCGTGAGTACGCGGCATATTCGGATTTATTTCCGCAATAATAGTGGCGGCTGATTGTACTGCAGCCAACGAAATATCAATAGACACCCCTAAGGAACAAAAACCGTGTTGGTCTGGAGGAGACACCTGTATGAGTGCAACATCCAGGGGAATTGCCTTTTTACGGAACAGGGCGGGTATTTCGCTCAGAAAAATAGGAATGTATTGTGCCCTGCCCTGCTTTGCCGATGCTCTTAAATTAGCACCCACAAAAAAGCAGTTCACGTTAAAAACATCTTTATACTTAGCATCGCCATAAGCAGCATTGCCCTCTGTGTGCATCTGGTAAATGCTTATGTTTTTCAATTCGCATGCGCGGTGCACCAATGCCTGTATAAGTTGCTGGGGCGCGGCGCCGGCTGAATGTATAAAAATATGATCGTTCGATTTTATCAGTTTAATGGCATCTTCAGCTGTTGTATGCATAAAAAGTCTGTTATAAATAACATTTAGTGAATGGTCTGTATTTGTTTGCAGGATTATTTGCTGTGCGCTATAAAAAGTGCAGCGTTACATTCCTTCATCAGAATGTCTGCCATACTTACTTTAAACCACCGCGAGAGATCACTTCTCTGGTAAGCACCTAACACAATCAACCGGTTTTCAGTACTGCCTTTCAGGTGCTCAAGCATTTGCTCTTTTGCATCGCCTTTTGTAATGGTAAAGATGGCATTCGGAAAATGTCTTCTGATAAATGTACGCATCAATTTATTGTCTGGCAGGCGGAGGTTCGCCATAAAATAATCATTTACAGTAAATACTTCAACAGGCAAATTGAGGTTACCGAATAAATAAACAAACATTTTTATGGCGTGCAGCGACGAAGGTTGTCCGTCGTACAATAATGTAATATTGTCTAACGGTTGGTAGCGATCAGGCACCATCATTACGGGGCTCTGTACATCGGCAAGAAGATTTTTTACAAACCGGGTGGGCGACTGCTCGCGGTATTTGGTAAATGTTTCGTGTTTGTTTAAAATAACAAGGTCGGCAAACATGCTGTCATGCTTCAAATCCTGCAGGGCAATGTTTTTATCGCGGTGTATGGAAAAATTAGCCCTCGCCTTCTCACATGCTGCCTGAAACCAGAGCGCTGCTTCATCTCTCTTCTTTTTGTCTTTTGCGTCCAGTACAGCCATTGCTTTTTTACTATCCGGCATCGTTCTTAATACTTCCGAAACATTGTAGCTCCTGTATATAACGTCATCCAGGAACACTCCTGTAAGGTGTGCATTGGCGTTAGCGGCAAGCTCAACGCCGTATTGCAGTGTGCTTTTGGATACGCGCAATCCGTCAAACACAGCTAAAAAATCTTTCATAACAATTTTATTAGGCTGCAAAGTAACCGTGTCGCAACTCCCATGGCATGATCGCTGTCACCGCAAAAGCTGATCATTCCACGCCTGATATGCCTGATAACCGTCAGTATATGTGGTAGCTGTTATCATCGTCAGGAAGATGTGAGGCATTTATTTTTGAGCAGCAATCAGCAATATGAAAAGGATACTACTAATACTGGACACAGCCAATGCCAAAACACATGCGCTTGATTTTGCATGTTTTGTCGCGAGGCTAACAAAGTCTCATTTAACCATTCTTTCTTTGGAACCAGGCATGGTCGAACAGCCGTCGGATATGACGTTGGCAACCAAAATGCTTTTCGAAAGGCAAAAAGTGGAAGACCTTGCTACAAGCCCCGGCCACAGTCCTTTATATGAGCGGAACAAAAAGCTTATCTCAAATGCTTGTCAGTCGCGTGAAGCCAATTTTTCCTTTTACATTGTTGAAGCCGGAGATCTGTCGCCTATTATCCTTGAAACACGGTTTGCAGATATGCTGATTGTTGATCCAGAAATGACATTATCCGGCAGCCAGGAAGGCGCCCCAACATCGTTTGCAAAAGAACTGCTTTTAAAAAGTGAATGCCCGGTTATACTGGCGCCCTATAGTTTCGAAGGCATCGATGAAATTTTGCTGGCTTATGATGGCAGCCGGTCCTGTGTATTTGCCATCCGGCAATTCGCGCTGCTTTTTCCAGAGCTGGCAAATAAAAAACTAACGGTGTTGCAGGTAAACGGCAACGACGAGGATAAACTCCTTGCGCAACAAGAAAAAATCACTCAGCTTTTGCAAACGCATTTTAATACCGTTGATTTCGAACTAATCAAAGGAGTACCCGCTTCCGGATTATTGCAGTACCTGATTGGCAGGCAAAAAACTTTTGTTGTGCTGGGTGCATTCGGGCGTAATATAGTGAGCAATTTCTTCAAAGAAAGCACTGCTTATAAGGCCATAGGTACCGTAAACCTGCCATTTTTTGTATCTCATTGTTGAATACTAACAAGCCAGATTATGTTTGGGAATTTAAACAGTAACGAAATAGAAAACCTGCTCGGCTCACAATTGGTAGGACGCATAGGTTGTCATGCAAACGACTTTATTTATGTTGTGCCTATCAGTTACGCGTACGACGGAACATATGTATATGCGCATACGTATGAGGGACTGAAAATGAATCTAATCCGGAAAAACCCAATGGTGTGTTTCCAGGTAGATGACATGCATAATATGGCTAACTGGAAAAGCGTAATAGCCTGGGGAATTGTGGAGGAACTAACCGACGAAGCACAACGAAGCCAGGCGCTCGACATACTCTCCGCCAGAACCCTGCCTTTTTTAAGCAGCGAAACAACCCATCTTTCACCCTTATGGCCTTTTTCTTCCGGTTCTGAAACGGTGCCCGGCATCTTTTTTAGAATATTACTCGAACAAAAAACCGGTCGCTTTGAACGGCTTCAGCCTACTTCTGTATTCGCCAGTTAAAATTCGTTATGAACATTTACACCCGCCAGCAAAAAAACACGATTGTATCAAAATATCTGCTCATAGTTTTTATTGCCTGCCTTTTATTATACTTTGGGCGTACGCTTTTTATCCCATTGTTTTTTGGTTTGCTGATAGCGATTGTAATGTATCCTATCTCAAGCTGGCTTGAAAAAAAGAAATTCCCCAGATCTGTGGCTGTATCTATTTGTCTTTTAATAGTTACAGTATTGTTTGTAGCACTGGTCAGCCTTGTGATCTGGCAACTGAAGATTTTTCAAAAAGATTCTAAAGCACTTTTGCTAAAAATACATGAAACACTCGATGCTTTTACACAATGGCTTCAGCAAAATGCCGGAGTGAAAATAGACTTTCGCAACGATCTTCAATTGAGTGCTGGCAACAACATCGGCGGCATATTACAAAGCATATTGGGTGAAACGATGACCATGCTGTTCATTGTTTTTATGGTTCCTGTTTTTACCGCATTGTTTATGTACCATCGCAATAGGCTGGTTCAATGTTTACGAATGATAACACCTGTCGAAGAGCGTGCAAGACTCACCGCAATTTTACGACAGGTTACGCACACTTATTTTCAATACATTAAAGGAATGCTGATTGTTTACCTGCTGGTAGGCATACTTAACACAATTGGCTTATGGGCGCTCGGCGTACCTAGTCCTTTGCTGTTTGGAATGGTTTGTGCCATCATGACCATCATTCCTTATATCGGCATCATCATCAGTTCGCTTCTTCCTATTTCGCTGATATGGCTGCAAACCGATTCCATTATTTACCCGCTCGCCGTCATTGCAGTGTTTGCTTTTGTGCAATACCTGGAGGCAAATGTGATCTTCCCGAGGGTAGTAGGCACCCAGTTAAATGTTAGCACGCTTGCCATGCTGGTTGCCATTATTGCGGGTGGTATTATTTGGGGCGGTGCAGGAATGGTGTTGTTTATTCCTTTTGTGGGAATGTTGAAAATTGTTACCGATCAGGTACCCGAATGGGCACACATTAATTTGCTACTCCGTCGTTAAAAGCCGGTTAACATAAAAATTGTGTCCCTGCTGTCTTGCAATACTTTGTTACCATTGACAGATGCATTTTTAGCAAAATGATGCTTATTGCTGATAGCAGCAGCATATTAAACAAAAGAGCAGCGCTGCTCTGCGGTTTGTTATATTGCATAAAAAATAGCAAGAAAGTGATGGTAACATTCATGAGTGCTGTAAAACAAAGCAACGACGATGCCAACAGGTAAGCAACCCGTTGCTGTGTGAGCAAAGCCATGGCTGTTAAGAAAAAGGCTGGCAATACAACAGAAAGATCAAGCACATGCACCGGATTAGTGAATAAGCCGTTATCGGCTAGTTGAGCTGGCTGCGAGCCGGTTACTGTTGCGGGAATGATTACTGCAAGCCATAAAAACAAAAACAGCAAACTGGTCATAATGAAATAGCCGGCAACCACCTTCGCCGTGGTGGCGGTTTTTGCCGGCAATTGCAGCCTTACCTCATTTATTTCAAAGCCATACCACAACAACGAGTAAAACGAAATGCCCAAAATAGCACAGTATAACAAAAACAGTGCATTAAAATGAACAGCAAAAGCGTAAATAACAAAGGTATACAGCAGATACATTTGTATGCCGCCCCAAATATACAATGCGTTCGATCTTTTTTGCCTTGCTCTTATTGAAGAAACAATTAACAGCGGTATCAATAAAACACCGCTAACAATATCCTGCCCTACAGATTGAATACGCCAGCTTTCGGTTTCTTTCGTATACACGATGGGGTTAAGTAAGGCGTATACTACTGCAAACAGTATCATTGCCGCTTGCAAAAAGGACAAAAAAAAGAAAATATTACCGCGCGGGGCAGAGGAGTGGGAATACATATATTTACATTGAAACAAAAAATGGCATAACTGCGCAAGAGGGTCCGTCACACGTGCAAATGCTAAAAGTATTTTACCAGTGCAATTCCATCATAGTCTTGTAGCATACCATCGTCTACCAGTTCAATATCGCCCCCGTCTTCAATTACTTTTTCAACAATGGCATCCAACGCATCGTGTATATACGAAAAACGAATGTAATGCTGCAGCTTCGAAACCCTTCTGAGTTCATCCTGATATGCGTTGTAAGTAAAATAATTTCTTTCCATCACCAAAAGCTTACCATTTCCGCTGCCGCATGCTTTGCAGATAGCCGCCACACCGCTCACCAAACGGCCTTTATCAGCAGCAGCTTCAATTTTTTGGAGCAAGGCTTTTTGCTGCACTTTGTTCCAGTTATTCATGTGCCTCCTCATCAGCTCGTTTAGTTCAGTTACAGAAGCTTCGTAATAGTTGCCGGCAATATATTCTACAATCGCTGCCTGGTGCCGGGTCATTTTTTTAAAATGACCTATGATCCTTTCCGGCCCCATCACAAAAACAGGCAACCGGTAGGCATCTATAATAATGCCCAACCCATTATCGGTATGCCTTATAAATTTTTCCATAATTGCCTGCCTGCGCTCCGAGATATCGCTGAAGTTGCCTACACGTTCCGGCGCATCGTTTACATACGTATATACCGGCTTTAGCGGAGCCGAAACGATTACGGATAAACTATTGTCATCACCCAGGTAAATTTTGCCCTGTCTTCCATTCAACAATAGCAAAAGGTAATTTTTTGACTGCTTTTTATAATTCGTAAGCTGTGCAAGCTGAAACGAGTCTTCTACTGCAACCGCAGCTTCCATGTCAAAATCGGGGTATAACACCTTTTCAAAAACGGGAGAAACATATATTGCAATACTTTTCCGTGACGTGCTATAATTGATCTTTTTTAAAAGTTCATTCAATTTAAATATTACAAGCACAACCACTTCTCCGGGGTAATCGTTCAACAGCTTTTGTTCTGCCTCCTTCACCAGCAGTTTCATGGAGTAAGTAAGCGCCGTTTTGGACGTTAGGGTGGGCTTAAACGGCATAAATATTGAAACCGCCGGCCCGTATTGCACGGGCACTGCCAGTGTTTGCCTGTGAGGTTGTAAAAGCGTATCCATACAAAATATTTTATACATTGAAAATATCATTTCCACCGTGCCTGGAAATTGATGGTTATCACGGCAATTTTTGATTGGCATCAATTCCTGAGGCTGGTTAAACTTTTATCCTGTTCACAACCGACCGCACTCCTTCCAATGCCTCCACTGCTCTTTCGATGGTTCCGCGCTTGTATTCCAGGTCTACCACTCCGCCCAGTACTACATTACCGTTGTGTACATCAATCTGAATTTGGTTCTGCTTCGCGCCCGGGTACCACTCTAATGCTTTGTGTATTGCCGCAATTACCTCCTGGTCAGTTTTATAAGCCGTAGGCAACAACTTTAGCCCGGTGGTTTCACAATCCCTGATGC
>JBQCFW010000036.1:0-43207 GCA_051958655.1 Agriterribacter sp.
AAAGCAGTTGCCAGAAGGCTGGCTGTTATATTTTATAATATGGTAAAGAAACAAACAAGCTATAACCCTAAAATCATTGCGCTGGATGAAGAAAAAATTAAAGCAAAAAAAATTCAACGGCTCCAAAAGGAAGCAGAAAAATTAGGTTGTACAATCAAATTCCATGCAGCTTGATTTTCAACCTTTCCTGATGGATGTCATTATAACCCAGAGGGAGGAGTCTGCCTTCGCGAAACAACAATCTTTTCTTCTATTGGTGGGTGCCTTCGTGAATGCAGGTATTCCCCTCATTTATTGGCAGGCACAACGTTCGTATCTGCTGGTAAAAGGCTTATGCCAACCAATCCTACCGCTGTTTCCGAAGCCACGCACCTGAACACAATTTTCGTGATTTTCCGACTGGGGTCTGTTACTAAGTCAGTTACTGAAAGTCCTGGCGCGTCAAACTCCATCGTCTGCTTTTTTTTAATTTCTCCTAACGGAATAGGATAGGCGTCGGGACAAAATGCCTGTATCATAGATGGCATATTATAGGGAGGGATCAATTGCACTACCTGGTTTTCTCCTTTCTCGTATTCAATCTCAATTTCAGCAGCAGGATAATAACTTTTGCAGGTTTTAGTGAGATGAGCGGTGAGCATGTATATCTTTCGTGCAGCAACCGGGTTTTGTAACAGGATAGCAGCTTCGGCGGGAATGTGCTGATTGTTTTCTGCGTTTACTAACGCCAGCACATTTTTTTTACCGGTTGCGTGTTCAATAAAGGCAAAGGGAACCGGATATGCAAGCGTATCAGGAATAGAAGGAACCGACCACCACGAAGGACTCATTTGCTCCGGCAACACGCCGTAGCTGATAACGCTGGTGGGAGGAGAGAAGAGTTTGTATCCAAGCTGGTCGGTATACAAGGTGTCGCGCCAGTCAACGCCCACCGCGGCCCCCGTATAATCAATCCGCCATTTAAAAGCATTGTTGCCATACAGTTCAGCAAGGCTGATATTATAAGCGCTGCTGATATCGATTGGGATTATTTTTTGGCGGAGCAATCCGGCATCCGGCAATTGCCAGTGAATGGCGTGTGCTGTTTTTACAGCATCCATAAACGTTACTGTAAACGGAACAGTGCCCCTGCTCAGGCTGGGCCAAATGGCGCCCAGGTCTATCCTGAAATTGCCAGAACTGAGAGGAGCCAGGCTAACCTGTTGATCAAAGAAATGTCCACCCACTGCTACTTTCATGTTGCCAGATTGTTGCATGATGGTGTTGTTAAGCAAACGGAATTGCAACAGTTTTTTTGTTATATCAACAGCAGGCGATAACAGTTTTGCTGGTTTTGATTTGACATGCTCATCTTCTTCCCATGCCTGGTATTTTGCTTCTATCTTCCAGGGCTCGCGTACCGTTAGCTCTATGGGTTGAAACCACGACACATTGCCTTTTTGTACGGTTGCGAATACTGTAAACCTCCCGGTGGTATGCGGGGTAATAATGATGTTTCCGTTTTTTATGTTGATGAAGCCAAAACTATCCTGCGGAGAAGTAATGCTCATGATGTCTGCATTGCGGATGTGGAATGAATCTGCACGGTTTATCATAGCATTGGTATTGCCCGTAACAGAAAAATCATCCGGTGATACTGTAATCTTTATTTCGTGAACAGAAGCCGCACCTGATTGTATGATGACGCGGCAATAGTTCACTTCCTTCCGGATTTCAAAATTCGTCGTTTGCCCGTTAACGGTAACTTCTTTTACTTCCTGCCTTACCGGTATTTCAGCCCGGAGTTTCCTGTTAACGGGCGTTTTAACCAACAGTGTTATTTCGTTGTTTGCGGCAAAATACTGGTAAGAAACGTCGGGCAGTTCTATGGAGGGATTTTTCCAGCCTGTTGGAAATGATGGACGAATAACAAGCAGGTTATTACCGAAGTATGGTTTTATTCCAAACACATTATCCAATACAGCCATCATAAACATCTGGTCGCTTTCCAGGCTCAGCAACGATCTGCCGCCTGCAATGGCAGTGCATTCAGGCACGGTATATATTTTTTCTACCGCCGTTTTCAGCAAGGGCCAATAATTATCCATATAATTTGCCATTGCAGCCGAAGCAACGGAGCTCATGGCTTCTGCGTAGCTGTCGTAATGATTGCTCCATAAAACCGGCCAATCTTTGTTGCTGTATTCTATCACACCATTGGGTGTGGGTTGATGATAATGGTCGCGGATAAAGCGCATGGAAGTATAATTCTTCAGCGGGTCGCCTACTTCACGCCATATGGCATAGTTCGATTCTTCGTTGCCCGGCATATTGCGCAGCCCTGCATTCCAGTCGCCCGAAGTATACGAACCAATGGTTGCGTTGTAACGCGTTTCGTAAGCGGCTTCGGCTTTTTGCAAAAGCCGCTTGTACCGCTCCCTGAAATCACCGTCGGTAGAAGGGTTATCTGTCACCTGGAAGGTATTACGCTGCCAGTCAATATCTTCCAGCAAACTTACTATTTCGTAACCAGCCCTCAGCGCTTTAATAGCCATAGCTGTCCATAAAGCACCCGAGCCACCTCTGCTTTTACCATCGCCATTCCAGTTTTCGTAATACCCGGTAAAAAAGCCATTGTGCAGCGGGTTGCTGGTAGCGATAAAATGTTCGAGCGCCCTGCGCACGGCCGGCCACATTTCTATCAAAAAATTTTTATCGCCTGTCCAACAGTAATGATACCACACCTGGTCAATAAAATACGGATTGATTTCCTCTGCCCAGGTACTGATGGTAAACGCCGGGTGAAAATACCGCTGCCGCCCTTTTACATCCTGTGTGCCGCTGATGAACCGGAGGGTTGAAGCCGTTTCTTCGTGAAAGCCCGCCGCCTCATGTCCATACAACCCGCAATTTATTTTTCCATATTTCATGTAGTTGCTGCCGTGCATATAGGCAGGGTATTCATAATTGGAAATGAGCCGGGCACCCAGGCTTTGAACGGCATTGTCGAAACGGGCATCTCCTGTTTTAACGCGTACCCTGTTGCGCATTAACGTCCAGTATTCTTTTGATTGTGCAATAAGCGTATTTGTATTTTTTACGATCGAAAGAAATTTATTTTCCGGTTCCAGCCCTCGTCCAATCCAGTGATGAAACCATTTTTTTTTCATTTCGATTGTCCATTGTTCAGAAGGAAAGGGGCGGAATTGCAGACGTTTGATGGCATCCTCTACTGCCTTTCGGTCGTAATCGACATATCCCCATACGCACACCAATGTATCGGCAGCCTTTTGCCCTGTAAAATTTGTTTGAACAACGCCTTGCCGGTAAGCGGCATTGCCGTTGGTTGACCCCACGAAGATGCGGGTGTATTTCTCGTAAGCAAATTCGCTGAAAACGGAGCTGTCTCTTACAAAACCTGCATCGTTGTAATGCCAGTTCAGTTGTAGATTCTTTGGAACAGGTGATTCGATTGTTGCTGTTAACGCACAGCCATATGCTTCGGGGAAAGCATGGGCGGTTAATGTAACTTTTACCTTTATCTGCTTGTCTTCGCATATCCATTGGGGTTCGCCGGCTAATAATATGGTGGTAATGCTGCTGAATTCGTCGAGGAACTTTTTAGTTTTCCCCGAACTGAGTTGCAGACGGATCTTTCCGTTTACGCCCAGGTGCGGCAGTATAGCGGGTTTGGCGTAAGCGCTCCCCGTGTCGCGCAATGCCAGCCTGACGATTGGTTTATCGCCGGCCAATAATTTCCACACGCCGGTTGTGATCACATATTTTCCTTCGGAGCTGCCGTTTTTCTTTATAAAACCTCCTTCCCCATAAGGCTGATAGTCTGTGTTATTAACGGTGCTGCCCATCATTCCGCCATCGAAATAGGGTGTTGACCGGCTGAGCGGAACCATAACAGGAACGGACAGCGGCTTTTGCACCGCATGGGAAAATTGTATGGATATGGGAATGGAATCCCGGGGTAGTAACGCAACATGCCCCGGCAGATGCCGTCCATTTGCATGCAGCGCGAAGAGCAAAAACAGTATGCCGGGAAATAATTTATTAAACACGTTTCAGCGTTTGATCTATTGAAACAAGAAGCTTATAATCAAACTTTATTTTTTACAAAAACCTGCATTCACCCAATTGCCAAGGTTGTAAGGACTCGGCTTGCCGCCATCGTCGCATACGAGCACCAGTTGCCTGCTGCCTGCCGGAATGGGCACGTCAAAGCGCCAGGGCTCCTGCGATATACGCATCACCGGGCTTTCTGCCGCCAGCTTGCCATCAATAAATATTTTAAACGTCATTTTGGGATACATGGCAAGATTTCGGCCATACTCTACCGTAAGCAGGTTGTCGTCAACTCCTGCCAGCGCCACAAAGCGTTTCCATTCTGGTTTCAGGTCCATCCGGGTATAGGCGGTGGCGCGCATGCCCAGACCGTTTTGGTAAACACTATCCCTGATCCGCAATGGTTTTCCTTCGTAAGAAGTATTGATGGCGGGCTTCCACAAACAGGCTGCATACACAGGCTTTATCGCCCCGTACAGATCTTCTACAGGTTCAATGGTTGAAGCAAGGGTATCCGGCAACGTTGGGCGCGGTGGCATGTGCACAAAGTAAGCGCCGCCATCCAACGATACTTTTTTATTTCCCCTGAATGCAGCCGTTCGCAGGGTAGTGTTTTTTTGCAATACAAAAGGCTTTTCGTATAAGGGTGATGAAGCGGTTGGCGCAGTGCCATCCAGTGTGAACCTGATGGCTGCGTTTTGAAGGTAGGGAGTTTCCAGTGTAACCGTTACCGTTTGCTCAAAAAAATAAGGACGTTCAACATTGCCGGCCGGCGTAATGCGTACCGGCTCTGTAATCCAGTCATCTTTCCACATACCTACTTTGCGTAGTGCATCCGCAAAAAGGGTGGTGGGTATACCCGCGCGTTCCAGGTCGTCGGCAGCCTGCTCATTTCCCTTGCTGGGCGTATAGTCTTTGGCGGGATCGTAACTGCTCCATGCAAAAGCCATGTCACGTGCAAATACGGTTTCCAACCCGCCGCCGTACATGTAGGATAAGCCTTCCGGCTTCTCAGAAATGCAGATGTTGGTAGCGCCGCCAAAATAGATCAGGTGTGTTATGTTCTTTGATTTGCATACAGAATACAATTCTTTTGTACCGGCAACAATAAAGTCTGCAGCTTCGATTTTTATATCGGGATTGATCGCATCGAAGCCGTAGTTGAGCTTGCAATCAATGCCCGGCCCGCAGAGGCAATCTCCAAACGGTACGGTAAATTGACAGGAGTAATTACGGTTGCCGGGCACATCAATGTATGGAACGGCCATAGCACGCTGGCGTTGGGGCCAGCCTGAGTAAAAGCTGGCTACATCGGTTGGGGCCCAAATAACCTGCATGCCTAAACGCCTTGCACCGTCGAGCGCCCGGTTGAAACGGGTTGCCATTCCACCCACCTGCTCTGTCCACGTCATGCACCAGTGATAGTTCCAGGGATCGATAATTACAATCGCAATGTTTGAGGCATTCACGGATGTTGCATTGGTTATTAACCGGTTTGTTTCGGGGTTGCGCGTGTGCATGGTGAGCGGGAAAACTTTTGTTTGCGCGGAAAGCGCCTTATAAGCAACAAGGCAGATCAATATCATACCTGTTGAAAGGATGCTTTTTTTCATCATGCAGTCGTTTTATGGAGAGATAATTAAATTTCGTTTTTTCCCTGATGTGTTGATCTGGTGGTTAAAGACGATCAGGAGTGGGAACTTTACCAACAGGGTAGTGGGGGCGGGCCGATGGTAGTAGGTCGGTCCGCCCGAACGGGTATTGAGCGCGGCCGGCGGTCTGACCGATAAGGGCGAATATCTTAGATTTCAATCCAATACCTTCAATGTTATTTTTCTCAACCCGTGTTCTGGCAGAATAACTTCGCAAAAAAATATTTTGGAAACTACCTAACGTTGAGCTGTACCGCTTATGCCGGCAGGTATATATCAAGTATTTTTCCGCTGGGGTAAGCAAAAGAGCTTTCGAGCTTTAGTATCTTTTGTTCCTTAAAAACAGAGAGTCCTTTACCAATGGCAACCGGGCTCCTGAAAATATAATATTCATCAATAAGGTTCAGTGCAATCAATGAACTGGCGAAGTCGGCGCCGCCATATACAATAATATCTTTGCCAGGTGCTTTTTTCAGCGCCTGTATGGCAGTAAGCAGGTCGCCATTCTCCACTTTTAAATTCCTGCCTTTTATAGTAGTTTGTGTGCGACTAAAAACAATTTTTTGCATATTCACCATTCGCTGTGCCAGCGATTGTTCAGGGCTGTCGGGCTGGTTGTCTACAACGCCTTCCCAATAGTCGATGAATTCACGCGTCATCCCGCGTCCAAGCAAAATGGTATCGCAGCTATCTGCCAGTTCAATTACTTTTTTACCAATCGATTCATCTCTGCCGTTCACCCACATCCAGTCTAATTGGCCTTGCGGACCGGCTACAAAACCATCAACGGTCATTTGTACCTGTAGTTTTAATTTTCGCATATACATCGTTTTTAAAAAGTGATACCACAAATATCTGAACAAGCTTTTTTATGCGCAGGGGATGATAGCGACAGAATAGAGGTGAATTGCGCAAAATGCAGCGCCTCCCGCATTTTTATGCATCATGTGTTGTTTGGTGAGAAGGAGTGAGCAGAGTCAGCATATAAGAAGCATTCCTTGCTGTCCTCAGCATAACGAGATAGCTGGCGGTGGCTATTTATCCTGCACATTTTGCCGCGCCGCCAGTTTTTCTTGCAGTTCTGGTAGCAAAGTTTCGCAGCATTGCCAGACCTGTGCCTTATATGATGATATCTGCGTATCTGCGGCAAAACATAAGATTTATGTTATCAATTTCAGCACGCACAGGTTGGCACTATCGTTGCGGGATAACTATCATAAAATTATTGTATGGATACAAAAACAGCGAGCACAAGAACAGAGGGGCTGGTAGCACTGTTCGATTTGCACACAACGCTTTTTGAGCGTGCCCTGGAAGGGATTCCCGACGGGGATATGCATAAGCGCCTCGATACGAAAGCTAACCACATGGCATGGCTTGCGGGTGCTGCTGTTGCGCAGCGGTTTCAGATGGCGGCAGATGTAGACCGCGACCTGAAACAAACCGGTGCTGAACTGTTTAAAAACAATAAGGGCATACAGGATGGTGTTACCTATCCGACAGCAGCGGAATACCTGGCAGACTGGAAAAAGGTAACGCCTGCGGCGAGAAAGGCATTGGTAAAAATAGATGACAAACAACTGGACAGTGAGTTTGATATGGAAGGCATGAAAATGACCTGGATGGAACTGGTTACGTTCACCAAATTCCGCGAGGCGAGTATAATAGGGCAACTGGCTTTGTGGCGCAGGCTATTGGGGCATCCGGCAATGCGATACGACTAGGGCAGGAGGGAAGATATTGATACTGACGGGTGATGAACTGAACAATCTGAAGCAACAGCTTTTACTGCTTTGCAATGCTGATGTTGAGCAGGCAGCCTTGCCCCGGTGCGCTCACAATGTTCATTTTGCCCGAATAAAAGCCAACGCGGCTGGCAATATTCCGCAACCCTATGCCATTGACGCGATCTGATGGATTAAATCCAACTCCATTGTCGCGAACGGAAAAATAATACTGCGTTTCATCTGCATTCATTGTTAACGTTGCTTCGGAAGCGTTTGCATGTTTCTGGATATTGTTAAGTTGCTCCTGAGCAATCCTGTAAAACATCAGTTCCAGTTGCTCATCGGCATTCCAACCGGCGGGATTTTCATTAATAACCGTTACATTCAGTTTATGCTCCAGGTTAATTTCGGCCGCCAGTTCCTTAAGCGCGGGCTCCAGTCCCATGTCTCCCAGCGTGGGGGCTACCAGCGACTTTGATAACTTCCTGATTTCTGATACGGCATTGTTAATGTGCTCGAATGTTTGTTTAATAAATTCCTTTCTTTTGGTATCGTCCTGACTTTCATCGGCTAACCGCAAATAAATTTTGGAACCTGTTAAAATCTGGTTCACATTATCGTGCAGTTCGCGCCCGAGCAGTTTTCTTTCCTGCTCCTGCGCCTGTATGGTAATTTGCGCCATTAGCTTTTGCTGCGCCAAAGCCTGGCTGGCCAGTTCGTTCTCGAGGCGCCGCTTTTCGGTTACGTCCTGCATAAATCCCAGTTGCGCAATTTGTATACCGCCTTCATTAAAAGTTCCTCTCACCTGGAAGAATACATGTTTTATAACATCTGCGGTATCCTTCATTCGCAGCTCGACTGAGAACGAAGGCTGTTCAACAGTTTGAAAAACCACTCCGTACTCATATTTTTCTTTATCTTCTTGCACTATATGAGCAGCAATGGTGCTGTGCCGGGCGGCTACCCTTCCCCGTTGGTATCCCAATATCCTGTAAACGCCTTCCGACCAATGCATTCCGCCGTTGTTGATCCTGTAATGCCAGCTTCCGAATTGCGCAAGCTGCTCGGCAGATTTCATCAAAGCTTCATTGGCGAATGTTCTTTCGAGGTGCTGCTGATTTTCTCTTTCAAATCTATGTTTGTTGATGCTGTTAAGAATGGCTGAGGGAAGGCGGACAAGGTTGCTTTTCAGTAAATAATCGTCTGCGCCTTCTTTCAGAATATTTACGGCAAATTCTTCAGAAACGGTGCCCGTAACCAGTATAAAAGGAATTTTTAACCCGGCAGATTTAAACAATTTTAAAGCTTCAGACGAATTAAACTGGAACAGGGAATGATCTGCCAGGATCACATCCGGGGTGTAATCTCCCAACGCCTCCAGGTATTCTTCACGCGTATCTACCACCCTGAAGTTGAAACTGACGCCGGCTTTTTTGAGTATTCGCCCCGCCAGTTCCACGTCGTATGCAGAATCTTCGAGATAAAGGATTTTCAATTCATTCATATGAGAAAATTTTACCGGCAGCAGTAGTTTGTACCGAGCCAATACATACCTATACTTGAAATGATTTTCATGAAATTGTCAAAGTCCATAGGCTTCACCACATAGCTGTTAACGCCCAGTGCGTAAGCAGTTTGCACATCGTCTGGTTCCTGCGAAGACGTGAGCAATACAACGGGGATAGATTTTGTTTGCTGCTGCGCCCTTATCTGCTTCAACGCTTCCAATCCGTCTACTCTTGGCATTTTAAGGTCCATGATGATCAGCTTCGGGCATTCTGCAGCGTTGCGCCCCTCGTACATTCCCGTGGCAAATACATAGTCCAGCAGTTGCGCCCCGTCGTCTACATGCAGTATATTTTCTGCAACGCCTGTTTTTCGCAGCACTCGCATGATCAGCTCTGCATCGCTGGGATTGTCTTCTGCTAATATAAGATCATAGGATTCACTCATCTGGTAAAACGTTTTTTGTTGCAGCAGTTGGTATGGTAAAATAAAAAACTGCACCTTCGTTTTCCTTTCCTTCAGCCCACACAGTTCCCTGGTGTTTTGCAATAATTCTTTGAACGATCGCCAGCCCTACCCCGGTACCTTCAAATTGTTTTGGGCTGTGCAGCCGCTGAAATACACCGAACAGCTTACCGGCATATTTCATGTCAAAACCAGCGCCATTGTCTTTTACAAAGTAAAGCGTGCCATTTTCAAGTGGCCTGTACCCAATTTCTATTACCGGCATGGCTTTTTGCGAAGAGTATTTAAAAGCATTGGACACGAGGTTTATCCAAACCTGTTTCATTAATGCATGGTCTACCGCCGCCGGCGGCAGATCGCCGATGGTTACAACGGCGTCGCTTTTTCCATTTTGCCTGCATTCTTCCACCGCAAATTCGGCAAGCCGGCGCATGTCGGTTTCCGAACATTGCAACTCTTTTCTTCCCAGGCGCGAAAATTCCAGCAGGTCATCCACCAATATGCCCATCTTCAGGGCATTGTCGCGAATATTTCCTATAAGCCTTGTAGCTTCAGCATCCAGGGTCTCCTTATAATCCTCCTCCATAATTCTTGCAAAGCCGTGCATGGCTCGCAGCGGTGCGCGAAGGTCATGCGAAACCGAATATGAAAAAGACTCCAGCTCTTTATTGCTTATTTTCAACTGCTCCACATTGCGTTCCAGTTCGTTGTTCAGCCGGCTGATGCGCTGGTCGGCTTCTTTAGCATCGGTAATATCTCTTGCATTTACATACCACTGGGTTCCTTTAATTCTTATTTTCCATTGCAGCCATTTGCGGGCACCATCGCGGCAGCTCATTTCAATTTCAAACGAAAGATGCTCATCGGTTTTATTCTGCAGCATATCGTTTAACGAGAGGGGAGTCGCAGCAAAATCCTGCAGGTTTTTGCCAATCGCTTCCGCCACATTGTAACCCAGTATTTCGGTAAAGGCATGGTTCATTTCCTGTATCTGCCCGCTGCTGCCATCTATAATACCAATAATGTCTGCCGAGTTTTCTATTAATAAAGCGCATTTTTCGAGCGTGGCATTCTTTTCAAGCAATTCTGTTTTTTGGTGTTGAAGCTTTAATAATACATTCACCTTGGCTTTTACCAGGCTGGCATCGAGCGGCTTCAGCAGGTAATCGACGGCGCCTTCGTCATAACCCTTTAGCACAGACGAAAGTTCCCTGCTTTCAGCGCTGGCAAAAATAACAGGGATATCCTTCGTGCGATTGCTGGTTTTTAATACCTGCGCTACTTCAAAGCCATTCATATCTGGCATTTGCACATCCAGGATGATCAGGTCGATCTGTTCCTGCAGCGCGTATCTTAACCCTTCGCGGCCACTATGGGCATGCAGGCATTTTCTGCCGGGCTGCGACAAAAGATTGTCCAACACCAGCAGGTTGGCCGGTTTATCGTCAACAATCAATATCGTTTGTTGTATACTAGCGTTCATCATGTCAGTAGGCAAGGCCTAAAAGAAAATCTTTAATTTGTTTAAGGGTGTATATATGGGTTGCACCATTTTTTACAGCGGCTTCCGGCATATCGGCGTGGGCTGCTTCCTGCGGGTCCTGCGCTATGGTAACTCCTCCGCCGGCGTTCACGGCAGCAATGCCCGCAGCTCCATCCATACCAAAACCGGTTAACACGATGGCTGCCAGTTGAGCGCCAAATGCATCGGCTGCTGTTTCGAACAATACATCTACCGAGGGGCGACTGTATTGCACGCGTTCCTCGCACGAAAGCGAAAAGGTTTCGTCTGCTTCTATCAGCAAATGGTAATCGGGCGGGGCTATAAAAACCAAACCCGGCGCTACCTTTTCTTTTTCTTCGGCCTGCTTTACGGGTATCCTGCATTTTTGCTGCAGGATCTCTTCCAGCAGGTTTTGCTGTTCCTTGGCCCTGTGCTGTACAATGATAATGGGAACCTGGTATCCCCGGGGCAATGCCGACAATAGCTCCGAAAGTGCATTTAAGCCACCTGCGGAAGTGCCTATTGCCACTGCTTTATATGTTTTCCGTGCCTGGTTCATCATCTCACTTTCATAAATATTTTTTCCCTGCGGTCTACTTCTTCAAAACATTTTTTCTTTTCCGAGGCAAGCAACGATTCTTTGCTGCCTAAGCCCAGGTAACCGAAGGTGCAAAGGCTGTCGTAAAAAAGATTCAATACACTGTTCTGCAATGTGGGGTTAAAGTAGATGAGCACATTGCGGCAGAGTATCAATTGAAATTCGCTGAAACTTTTGTCGGTAGCCAGGTTGTGAGAGGCAAATACAATATTTTGTTTTAAAGCTTTATCAAACAGCACGCCTCCATACCTGGTTTTGTAATAACTTGAAAATTCATGATCGCCGCCCGACTTTTGATAGTTAACAGTGTATTCCTTCATCCTGGCGGCGGGATATATGCCTTGCTTTGCAACCTGCAGGGATTGTTGGTTGATATCTGTTGCGTAAATAACCGATCTGGTCAGCATATTTTCTTCCTGTAGCAAAATGGCTAGTGAATATACTTCTTCTCCGGTTGCGCAGCCGGCTATCCATATTTTTATAAAAGGATAAGTTGCCAAACGTTTCATAACCTGCTCACGGAGCTTTTTATAGAACGGTGGGTCGCGGAACATTTCGGTTACCGTAACAGAAATTTCCTGCACAAGCGACTCAAAAAATCTTTCATCCTGTAGCAACAGCTTCGCCAGCTTTTCCACGCTCTCTATTTTATGAAGATTCATAAAATGAACAATCCTGCGCTTAACAGAAGCTTCTGCATAGCCCGTAAAGTCGTAGCCATATACCAAACGGAGCGATTCTAATAATTCTTTTACTGCGGTGTTATCTACTTTCATGCAATCGGTTTAAGCATATAGCCATACTCTCATCAGCGATAGTAGCTGTTCAATATCCACTGGTTTGGAAATATAATCGCTCATTCCCGCTTCCAGGCATTTTTCGCGATCGCCCTTCATGGCTTTGGCGGTGATGGCAATAACGGGCAGCCGTGCAAAATTTTCCATATTCCTGATTTCCCTGGTTGTTTCGTAACCGTCCATCTCCGGCATCATAATGTCCATTAAAGCGATTGCGGTATCAGGATTTTCCCGCAATACCTGCAACGCCACTTTCCCGTTTTCTGCGGTAAGGCATATCATGCCCTGCTCTTCCAGCACATTGGTGAGCGAATAAATATTGCGGATGTCATCGTCAACCAGCAATACTTTTTTATTGAGGAGCACTTCATCGCTTTTGTGAAGCTTTCTTATAATGTTCTGTTTTTCCCTGGGCAGCTTTGATTCAACACGGTGCAGGAACAACATGGTTTCATCCAGCAACCTTTCTTTGGAGTCGGCGGTTTTTAACACTACCGTATTGGCGGACTTCATGAGCCGGGCATGCTCTTCTTTGCTGATATTTTTGCCGGTGTATACAATCAGCGGAATTTTTCTCAGTTGCTCATCGGCTTTAATGGTGTCGAGCAGTTCAAACCCGCTCATGTCCGGAAGCCCAAGATCTACAATAACGCAATCAAAATGCTCAGCCTTCATCATGCTATGCGCCTCTGCTCCCGAAAACGCTGCATAGGATTTTACATCGCCATTGCCGATCAGCTCGCGGATGGCTTTGTTTTGCTGCTCGTTGTCTTCCACAACCAGCAGTTTTTTTAATTTCTTTCTTATAAAATCTTCTATCCTGTTAAATACCTGTTGCAGTTGGTCTTTGTCAACAGGTTTTTGTATAAAATCAAATGCGCCGAGTTCCAGCCCGTGTTTTTTATAATCGTAGCCTGAAATGATTTGTACGGGAATATGCCGCAATTCAGGCGCGTTTTTTAAATGACGCAACACTTCCTCGCCATCCATCACGGGCAGGTTCATGTCAAGAATGATGGCATCGGGCCGGTAATGGCGGGCAAAGCTGAGACCGGTGTTGCCCTGCGAAGCTATGATGCCTTTGTATTTTTTTTCGCGTACAAAATCGAGCAGGGTAGCGGCAAATACGGGATCATCCTCCAGGATCAAAATCACTTTGTCGTTTTCTGTAATGGCGTGCCGGTCATCGGCCACATTATTATTTGTTTCCTGTCCCACCGCAGGAAGGGACAGCCTGGTACGGGTGGCCTTCGGTTTTATTTCTACTTTTCTTTCTGTTGTTTCCATAATCGACAGGTCGAAGGTGGCAGGCAGGTACAAAGTAAACGTACTTCCCTTTCCTTCCTCACTTTGAACGTGGATCTCTCCGCCCAGCACATTGGCAAGCTCGCGGCTGATGGACAACCCCAACCCTGTGCCGCCATAGTTTCGTTTGGTAGAGCCGTCTGCCTGCTGAAAGGCTTCAAACACTGTCTCCAGCTTATCCTCCGGAATGCCAATACCGGTGTCGGTTACCGTAAAAAGCAATACATCCTGCACGCCTTTTAATTTACCGTTCCTAAAAAGCGTGCCAGGCGCGGCCGTACTAATGTGCAGCGACACTTTTCCGTTTCTGCCGGTAAACTTAAAGGCGTTCGACAGCAGGTTTTTTATGATCTGTTCCAGCCGTTGCCGGTCGGTAGAAATGACCTTGCCCGGTCCGGGTTCATTGAGGATGGTAAAATCGATGGATTTGTTTTTCGCCACCTCATCAAAAGTGGCGTTCACCTGGGCTACAAGGTCGGAAAGTTTCAGCGGGCTGATGTCAAGCTCAATTTTGCCGGATTCTACTTTTGACAGATCCAGTATTTCGTCGATCAGGTTCAGCAGGTCTTTACCCGAATGATGGATGGTAGACGCTAGCTCGATCTCTTTTTCTGACAGGTTATTTTTTTTGTTCTCTGCTAATATTTGCGAAAGAATCAAAATGCTGTTAAGCGGTGTTCTCAGTTCGTGCGACATATTTGCAAGGAATTCCGATTTGTATTTACCGGTTGTTTCCAGCTCTTTTGCTTTTAGCTCAATGTCCATTTTAGCGTTTTCCAGTTTTTCTTTTTGCAGTTCCAGGAGGTTGGCTTTTTCTTCCAGCTCTTCGTTGCTTTGTTGCAGCTCTTCCTGCTGGGCTTTTAATTCGGATTCTGAACGTTCGAGGAGTTTTGTTTTTTCTTCCAGCTCTTCGTTGGTCTGCCGCAATTCTTCCTGCTGCGTTTGCAGTTCTTCCGACTGGCGCTGGGTTTCTTCCAGCAGGTCTTTTGCCGTTAGTCGCGATTTTGCAGCACTCAGCACAACTGCCAGGTTTTCGTTCACCTGCTTTATAAATTGCATTTCCGTATTCGAAAGCTCGCGCGACACCCCGATTTCAACAACGGCTTTTACATTTCCGTCCATCATCAGCGGCACAATAACCAGGTTTTTGGGCACCGTGTTGCCAAGCCCCGATTCTATCCTGATATAATCGGCAGGAATCTGGGTAAAAACGATTGCCTTCCTTTCTGCGGCAGCCTGTCCCACCAATCCCTCACCTATTTTTACGATGGCATTGTTTTGCTTGCGATGTTCAAAAGCATAGGTTCCTGCAAGGTGGAGCAGCCCGTTTTCTTCGAGGTAAATTACTCCTACCTGTGCTTTTAAATAGTTGCATATATATTCAATAATGGTTTGTGCCAGTGCTGCGGGGGCTTGTTCTCCTCTTGTTTTTTCTGCAAGATCGAAACTGCCGCTGAGCAGCCAGTTTTTTTCACTGCTTTCTTTTTCGGCCTTGCGCAATGCACTGAGGTTTCTGGTGATCATCCAGTAGATGGCGCTCATGATGATCCCTATAGCTATAATTAAAAAGAGGAAGGTGCTGTTGAAACTTTTCGATTCCCCTTCGGCTACAATTTTTCTTTTTGTCAGCAGGTCGGTTTCGGCAGCCACGCATTCCCTGATCATTTGCTTCAGCTCTTCCTGGAGTTGTTTGCCGGTGGCGGTTGCAAACATTGTTCTTCCCTGTACAGGATCATTTTGATAGGTCTGCAGCATATTGTTGTGATACGCTATGCGTTTTTCTAACAGTGCCCGCAGCCGTTCTATATTTTGCTGCTGTGTTTTGTTATCTGCCGTAAGTGTTTTTACCTTTTCTACATGCTGCCATACGGTTTTGCGGGCCAGTTCGTATGAGTCAAGATAGGTTGGATTGCTCGCCACCAGGTATCCTCTTACTCCCGACTCCATGTCTACCGAGGCAGACAGCACCTGCTCAAATTCATACATTACCTCGTGGGTATGCGTTACCATAGCACTGCTGTCAACAAACTTCTGGCTGTTGCGAAAAGAAAAGTAAACAACCGATAATAGTATAATAACACAAATAACGAAGCCTAGCAGTATTTTTTGGCCAAGGGTCAATTTCATATAAAAGTTGTTGTTGCTGTCTAATTTTTCCTGTGTTCTGTACAGGCCAGCGGTGTAAAGGGTAGTGATCGGAAACGCATAGCCGCTGTATGCGGCGCGTTGCAGGGGCAAAAACCTGAGTAGCTAAATTAATGGGCTTGAAGTTACAAAGAAATTATATTCAAACAGCGTTTACTGGTTACTGTTAGCATTGATTTTCTAACGGTTGCGGTTAGTACTAAGTGTTTATGCTAATGGCAGGTAGCGGGTGATGGGTGATGAACAGTGGACGGAATGAATTCCGTTGGTACAATATGTGACCGAGCCTACGGCTCTTGCGGTTTGTAATAAGATAGAGCCGTAGGCTCGGTTGCATATTGTTGCCTGAGATTTCAATCTCAGGTACTAAGATGAGCGTTGGTAATGCGCTTGAGGTTCACCGATACATTTAATTTGTTGTTGATACCATCGCACATTTCTACCTCACGAACACCAGCAAAGGCGTTGAAGATGGAAGCGGACTGCGGACGGAATGAATTCCGTCCTTACAATATGTGACCGAGCCTACGGCTCTGGATCATCACAAACCGCAAGAGCCATCGGCTCGGTCACATGTTGTTGCCTGAGATTTCAATCTCAGGTACTAAGATGAGGGTTGGTAATGCGCATGAGATTCACCGACACATTTAATTTGTTGGTGATGCCATCGCACATTTCTACCTCACGAACACCAAAAGGCGTTGAAATGGCGACCGGTATATTCCTTAATGCTGTTTGTTGCTGATAATTCTGTAGCTGACCCTCAATGCAAATGTGTGGAAATGCTCCCCATATGCTAAACCATCCGAACTGATAAAACGATAATCGATCGAATAGCTGAATTTTCGTTTTTGAATACCTGGTTCTATACCGATAAAGCCACAAAAATCTCTATACGAACTTTCATTGCAAATGCCGAAACCAGCTTTGCCTTCAATAAAGGCAGACCTTATACTTTTTCTGTATCCAATGGAAGTGAGTACAAAAGTATAGGTATATGCGTCGAAACGTAACTCTTCATACAGCCGGTCAATGCCCACCGTTGCAACCAATGCATTATTTTCTTTACCAACCGGCCACAAAAGTTTCACATTACTTCCCCATCCGCCAAGCGGATAACCATCATAGAGTGCAAAGTTTAATGAGCCGCTTACTTCCAATTCAGGTTTGCCTGCCTTCTGCGCGTTTGCAGAGTAACCGTATATAAACAGGCAAAATAAAATAAGGATTGAACTTTTAAGTAACATGACCTCAAAAAATACAACTAATGAACCGTATTTCAAAAAGTAGCAACCTCTCCGCCATGGTTCGTGTCTCACCATAGCCGTCAACTTAAGGAAGGCGAAGGCTCTATGGCCTGCCTGCCTCAGAGAGGCAACCCGTTTGTAAAAAGCCAGCCCCTTAACGCTTTGCACCGTAGGTGCTACACTAATACAAGGGCTGCACCTACGGCGCAGTAAAAAAAGATGTTGACGATGGTTACAAACAGGTAGCACCTACGATGCAAAAACGACCACTTAACCATAGTCGTCTTTTTAGGTCGACGGCCATGGTATCTCAAGAACCACATATGTAAGCCTAACGGAAATGCGCCAACGCAGGTTTTCTTCGCCGCTGCGGAGGCATGAAATACAGCCAATCCACATATTGATGCCGGGAATGTTTTTTTTCTGCATTTTTGCAGAAACGCATTGCCAGAAAAGATTGCTTGATAAGCCACGATATCAACAGAAAGAACCTCTATTGCACATTGCCGAAGGGGAAAGGGAAGCCTTTTCTGCATTGTTTCATTTGCATACAGACAGTCTTTATACCTACATCCTGAAAATTACCAAATCGGATATATGGGCTGAAGAACTGGTGCGCGATGTGTGGACACAGGTATGGCTGAACAGACGAAAGATCTTCACCCTCGAAGACCCGGTTCCTTACCTGCATCGTATGGCCCGCAATCGTTCCTTAGACTGGATACGCCGCCACAAGCTCGAATTGAAATGGCAGTATTATTTACAACGAAGCCTGGACAACAGCGTAGCCGACACAACCTCCGAACAAATAGATCACGACCAGGCCTACCGGCTGGTGCAGCAGGCTATACATGCCCTGCCCGAACAACGCAAGCGAATTTTTGAACTGCGATACCGGTTAGACCTTAGTTATGAACAGATAGGGGCAGAACTACAAATATCAAAAAATACGGTGCGCAACCAGGTGGTGAGTGCCCTCCGGTCGATACGCGAGCACCTGCGGCAACATGGAGACCTGCTGCTGTTTTTAATATGCTGCTATTGTTAACAGGCGTATTTTTCTTTTTTTCATTTTCCGGATAGTCCTTCTCTTTTACTTATTCGTTACTTATACTATAGTCGATGCACCCCAACAAAAAACATATTGAATTACTGTGGAATAAGTTTATCCGGAACGAAGCAAGCCGGAGTGAGCTGGAAGAATTGTTTGCCTATGTGGAGGCTGCTTCGGGCACCGACGAACTATTTTCGTTTGTAGACCGGCAATTGCTGGAGCAGCAGCCTGTAAACAGACTGGAGGCGGAGCGCAAAGCAGACATCCTGCGGGATGCGTTGAGATCGGGAAGGCAATGGTCTGAAACGGTATCGTCATCCGGGCACATGCCCTTGCCCGAACCAAAGATGCGCCGCATTCCATTTTATCGCCGCTGGTTGTATGCCGCGGCTGTGCTGCTCATTGTTGGTACGGGGGCTTATTTCTGGTTGCAGCAAAATCCATCACAAACGCTTACTCACGCCAACAAACACCCGCCGGCAGACATTGAAGCAGGCCGCGAAGGCGCTATCCTAACCCTTGCCGATGGTTCTACCGTAGTGCTCGACAGCCTGGGCAACGGGGTGGTGGCTACGCAAAACGGTGCCGCAATAGTGCTGCACAATGGTCAACTTGCCTACGACCCAACGGGGAAGGCTACCGCCGAAATGAGCTATAACACAATGACAACTCCTAAAGGCAGACAGTTTAGCCTGGTGCTGTCCGACGGCACAAAGGTGTGGTTGAATGCCGCCACTTCGCTGAAGTTCCCAACTGCTTTTGTGGGAACGGAACGGAAAGTGGAGGTAACCGGCGAGGCTTATTTCGAAGTAGCCAAAAATGCAAAAATGCCATTTAAGGTAACTATAAACGGCCGCGCCGAAATAGAGGTACTAGGCACACACTTTAATGTAAAAGCCTATGCCGATGAAGGCTCCATTCATACAACATTGCTGGAGGGAAGCGTAAAGATGGTATATGGTACGCCTGCTACTGATGCATCACCTGTTGCGGGCGCGCGTTGGCCGGCAGTTACCCTCAGTCCCGGACAGCAGGCGCAGCTACCCGTTAACCAGGGAGCGGGGCAGGAAATAACAGTAGTTAATAACGCAGATACAGAAAAGATAATGGCCTGGAAAAATGGGCTGTTCAATTTCAATGGATCTTCTTTAACCGAAGTAACCAAACAGTTGGAACGCTGGTACGATATTGAAGTGGTGTATGAAAAAGGAGTGCGGGATATTGAATTAGAAGGAAAAATGACCAGGGATGTTTCGCTGAGGGGATTATTGAGGATTCTTGAAAACCTGGGTGTGCGGGCTCAGCTCGAAAACAGGCGGCTGACCCTTTTGCCATAGTAATAAGCGAAAGATATTGCGCAATGTAAAGGCAACAGCCACGCATACCTGCAATGACGGAACATCAGCGGAAACTATTGAAAAGATCTGTTGAAAATAAAGCTTCGAATAAGTGTTGGTAAATGCCTTATCCTTCTTCCTGCTAACATACATGCTATCCTGCCGCAACCTATGCCCGTGGCAACATCTGCACCAGTGCGCCACACCTTACAAGTTCTATAACAAATATTATAGATGAACCGGGTTTGCCCGTTAAAAACAAACCGGAAGTGGTAGTGACACTCCCGGCTATGTTTGGGTTGATCCAAAACGTTGTGACACATTTTTTGTAAACCAAACATTGCAAATTATGCAAAAAACTACTAACTGTTGCGTGCCATTTCCGGTTGTGTTTTGCCAACCAGCTGATGTTCCTTTTTCCTCACCGGTTCGTAAGCATACCGGATTGCGGCTACCAACTCAAATGCTGAGAATTATGAGACTGTTGTCTTTTTTTCTTTTTGCCAGCCTGCTTTCAGCTCATGCTGAAGGAACTGCGCAATCCGTCACTATTTCGGGTAAAGATCTCACCTTAAAGCAGATTTTCGGCGCCATTGAAAAACAAACCGGCTTTGTGCTTTTAACCAAAAAGGGTACACTTTCCGGCACCAAAAACCTTTCTCTCACCATTTCCAATATGCCGTTGACAGATGCATTGGATGTGGTGTTGAAAGATCAGCTTGTAGACTATGTAATAGAGGGTAAAACCATCGTGCTTTCGCGCAAGTCGCCGGCATCGTTCGCGTATGTGCCGTCGGATAGCAGGGCGGTTGCACCACAGCCCATCACGGGGCGTATTACCGACTCTGTGGGCAATCCCATCGAAGGTGTGTCTATTCGCCTTACGCCGGGCAATAAAGGAGCTGCTACGGGTAACGACGGATCTTTCAGCATCGCCAACGTATCGCCCGGCAGTTATACGCTGCACATTTCCAACGTGGGGTATGAAACCATCTCGCGCAACATTACCGTGGCCGAAAACACGCCATTGGCGCTGGGTGCCATAATAATGAGAGCAACCATCAGTGGCCTGGGAGAAGTAGTGGTGGTGGGTTATGGCAATAAAACCAGGAGAGCTACATTAACCACCTCTATCAGCGCCATCAAAGCAGATAAACTGGTGGAAGCAGTGCCCAATATTGCCAATAAACTGAGCGGCAGGGTTACGGGCATTTTGTCTTACCAAACCAGTGGAGAATCGGGGCTTGATGAAACCACTATCCGCATCCGCGGTCAAAATACCATTGGTAATTCGGCACCGCTGGTGATTATTGATGGTGTGCCGGGCCGGATGAATGATGTAAACTCCAACGACATTGAAGATATATCTGTATTAAAAGATGCTGCGGCTGCAGCGCCTTATGGGTTGGCGGCAGCCAATGGTGTAATTTTAATTACCACCAAGAAGGGTACGAAGGGGCGTGCAAGACTTTCTTACAACGGCAACTACGGCTTTCAGAATCCTGTGTATTTAACCAAAACTCTCAATTCGTACCAGCAGGCGCTGATGCAGAATGAAATTTATTTGAACGATCACCCCGGCGATACGAATGTTCCCTGGTCGGACAGTGAACTGGAAGAGTACCGCAAAGTGGTAGAGGGAGACCCTACCGGTAATTACGATAAATATTTTAACAGCAATAACCTGCATGATGTTATCAGGCACGACTACCCGATGAGCAATCACAATCTTTCGGTGAGGGGTGGTACTGAAAACATTACCTATTACGCAAGCTTCGGCTACTTCAGCCAGGCATCGATGATACCTACTGAAAACTTTAAAAAGTATTATGGAGTATTGAACCTGGATGCGAATATAACAAAGGGGTTGAAAGCTTCGGTAACAGTGAGAACAGACAGGGGTATAAGGAAATGGCCGTCGTTCGGCAGCCAGATAACAGATGTGTTCGGCATATACGGAAGAATGTATGAAATTGCTCCAGACGACGCTATCTGGTATCCCAACACTCCCGGGTACTGGGCAAGAGGCAGGTTCGATTTCAATCCCGTTGGCCGTATCTACACTTCGGGCATGAGTTCCGACAAAGCCGATAACACCGTTTATAATATAGCGCTTGAGCAAAAGCTGCCGCTGAAGGGACTCAGCATTAAAGGTGTTTTTAACTATCAAAGCATAAATACATTCGGCGAAGCCTGGAATACAGATCCTATTTACTGGGATGTTGACAACACGGTAACGCCTGCTGTATATACTCAAAGGCTTCCCACATCAAAACCCAGCTTTGAGCAAAGCTATGCAAGGGCGAATAATATTACCGCCCAGGGCTTTTTGAATTATGATCGCAGCTTTGGCGAACATTCCATCTCTGCATTGTTTGTGGCCGAACTGCGCGATATGAACAACAAGAATTTTTATGCAACAAAAAAGAACTACAGTATTCTGATACCCACCCTGGATATGGGCAGTTCCGTTCAGACCGATATTGGCAATGGCGGCAGTGCAACGCAGGCCCGCCAAATTGGTCAGGTGCTAAAGCTGGACTACCGGTATGCTGATAAATATATGATCGGTTTTTCGGGTCGCCGCGATCAGCATTATTACTTTGCTCCCGGCTTCAGAACGGGTTATTTCCCCGCTGTTTCTGCCGGATGGAGAATTGGAGAAGAGCAGTTTGTCAAGGGCAGATTTCCTTCCATCAACGAGTTGAAGCTGCGCGCCTCCTGGGGGCAGGCCGGAAATCTTGCGGGAGGACCTTTTCAATACCTCACCACTTACGGTATATCCAACGAAATTTACAGGCTGGGTGGCCAGTTGGGAACAGGGTTGTATGAAAGATCGCCCGCTAATCCTGCCATTACCTGGGAAAAACAGAAACAAACCAATATAGGCGTTGACCTTGTAATGTGGAATGGATTATTATCTTTCAGCGCCGATTATTTTTACCAGATACGCGACAACATGCTGCTCAATCCCGATGTTACCACTCCGGGAGAATACGGCATTACCTTACCGCAGGAAAATGCAGGAAAAATGTCGAACCGCGGGTTTGAACTGGCGGCCGGCACAAGGCATAGTTTTGCCAACGGAATTACTTTTGATGTAAGCGCCAATTATTCTTTTGCCAGGAACAAGCTGCTCAGGATTTTTGAAAATCCGGCAACTTTTAACGATCCCAACCGCCGGCGTACCGACAACCAGCTGGGAGCCCAGTATGGTTTAGTAGCCCTGGGATACTTTCAAAGCCAGGAAGAAATTGATAACTCACCCGTACAGAATTTTGGTTTCTACACCGTTGGCGATGTAAAGTATGCGGACATTAATAAAGATGGCAAAGTTGATGCTACAGACGAGAAAAAAATAGGCTACCCCAACTTTCCCGAAAGCATATTTGGCTTGAACCTCGCAGTTTCGTGGAAAGGATTTGACATCAGTGCATTGATACAGGGCGCTACTTTAATGAGCGTTAACAGACCGGGCGCAGCAGGTGGCGGTGCTCCGGGCAACTCCAATGGTAATACGCAGGTAGAAGCGTTAGACCACTGGACACCTGAAAACCGAGATGCCAAGTTCCCCAGGTGGTCCTACCTCAGCATGGCTAATAATTTCCGCACTTCCACGCTTACAATGAGAGACAACACCTACATACGATTGAAAGGCTTTAATGTTGGATATTCTCTTCCGGCAGGTTTGCTGAGCAAAGTAAAAGTGGAGTCTTTGAGGTTTTATGTGTCCGGCCAAAACCTGTTTACCTGGACCGCCGAATATCTTAACTCCGATCCTGAATCTGCCGCCGGAGGCGCCTATCGCTTCGCCAACCAGAAATCCGTTTCGTTCGGGGCTAGTCTGTCATTCTAAATAACAATAGCAATGAAAAATATAAAAACAATCATACACTATAGTGTTATCATCGTTTTATCCGCCTTTGTTCTAACGTTTTCATCGTGCAAAAAAGGCTGGCTGGATATTGAGCCGCAGGATCGTGTGAGTGAAGATGCTGTTTGGGATAATCCTTCGGTAGCAGATTTATTTTTAAATGATATCTACGGCTATTTACCGCCATACAGAACAACTGGCTGGTGGAGCGAAAGCTGGACTGACAACTGCATGAATGTACAAACCTGGCAGGGCCAGGCGGAAATTGTACGCAGCGGTAAGCTGTCGCCAAGTAATACTTTATTTACCATTAAAAGATACGATGCGGTAAACGACTGGCATTGGGATTCGAACTTTGTTTATATCAGGAAGTGCAATGTGTTTATACAAAAGGTAAGACAATCTGATGCATTGAGCAATGAGTATAAAACCGTGCGGGTGGCAGAAGCTAAGTTTTTGCGTGCCTGGTTTTATATGACCACTTTTAAATACTTTGGAGGCCTTCCTATTATTGAAGAACCGTTAGATGCAAAAACACAGGGAGATGCGATATTCCGGGAAAGGGCCAGTGCGCAGGAAACTGCCGCCTTTATAAGCAGGGACTGCCAGGAGGCAGCCGACTCACTGCCTGTAGATCAGCCTGAATGGGGAAGGATAACCAAAGGGGCTGCGTTGGCATTGAAAGGATATATTGAGCTGCTGGCGGCAAGTCCGTTAAGCAATCCCGATGGTAATACCGAGCTGTGGGCAAAAGCCGCCGCCAGTTACAAGCAGGTAATGGATCTGGCAAAATACCAGTTAACCAATTATTACCACGGGTTGTTTATTGAAGATAACAATCACAACAGCGAAATGATTTTGCCTTACGTAATAAGATACCCGCTTGCCAATGAAGACCAGGATACCCGTTTCCTCGAAGATCTTTTTGGTCCTGCCAACGCCATTATACAACCCTTTGGCGTTGTAAATTATTCTATTGTTGAATCTGCACCTACGCAGGACCTGGTGGATGCCTACCGCATGAAAGACGGAAAGACCATTACAGAGTCGCCGCTTTACGACCCTGCCCATCCTTATGCCAATCGGGAGCCCAGGTTTTATGAATCTATTATTTACGACGGAGCGCCATTCAGAGATGGGTTTATCTATACCAGGAAAGGCGATCCTTATAATGCTGTAGACCGCGCACGCACAAAGTGGGTTACGCCTACCGGGTACTATATTCGTAAAACTTACGACGAAAGAATCAATGGGTTGCTGGAACGTCCTAAAGGAAAGAAAAACCTGGGCGATTGGCCATTGATCCGTTATGCCGATGTACTCCTGGGCTATGCCGAAGCACAGAACGAAGCAGTTGGTCCCGACGCTACTGTGTTAGCCGCCATTAACCAGATAAGGCAAAGAGGTGATGTAGCCATTCCTTCGGTGGAAGATACCTATGGTGCTGTAAGCAAAGAGAAAATGCGCGAAATCATCCGTAATGAAAGAAGAATTGAGCTGGCGTTTGAAGATAAACGTTATACGGATATTACAAGATGGAAAATAGGCAATAAGCTGCAGGGTTATGTAAGAGGAGTGGAGCCTTCGCTGAATACGGCAACCAATACAATGAACTACGAATATTTTAATGTGGTACCTCAGACTTTTGACATCAGCAACGATAAAAATTACAGGCTTCCTATTCCTTTGAGCACGATGGAAAAAAATCCGAAGCTGGTACAGAACCCCGGCTATTAGGTAGAACTCCTCCCGTCCGGATGGCTTCATTCGGGCGGGCTTTGGTTGGAGTAGCAGACAGTAGAAAAAAGGTTAAGCATTGGTACTAATGTTTGGCTTTGCACTATTGCTTGTCATAATAAAGGTTCGGAACTTTGCAAAGGTTCTGTTTGTTTATCAGCATCGTTGATAAACAAACAGAACCTTTATTACAAGCTAAATATTACAAGATGCTTGGTTGTACAGTTGCTTTATCTCCTGGTTAAAAATTGTGCACGAACCCGGCTGATGCCTAACAGCGGCGTCCATAACAGGATGATTTTTTTCATTGCCTGCAACATTTAAAGGTTGGTATAAAGGTGAAAAAAGGGCAGGATGATTTTTGTCCGATAATCAGAGTTGTTTGTCCGGTAATGCTAGCAGGAGGAGCCAAGGCATCACCGGAGCGTGCGGATGGATTGAAATTCATCCTTACAGTATTTGACCGATCCTGCAGATCTTGCTGTTTGTGAGGGTGCAAGAGCCATTGGCCCGGCTAATGGAAAAGCCGGCCCGCCCTGAGCGATTGGCATTGTGGTCAGGCGGCGGTCTGACGGTTGAACACGAACATTTATTTATTTACAAAATTCAATAATTTGCCTAATTTCAAAAGTTGAGCTCGATACCTTAACTATAAACGACATCGATTTTTCATCCAATGCGTTTACTTTCGTCCCGTTCCTGATATTAATTTATTTGTGGGCATGTTTGTTTTTTAGATATTTACATTTTAAAGTATCCGGCCGATCTTTTCTGCGACGATAACATTTCAACCACCTGAACCGCCGCCAACCTAAGCACAACATCAGTTCCTTTAGAAACATTCTTATTGAACTGTAATTGAAACCAGCTATGCTTAAAAGAAAATTTAACGCAGCCGTTGCGTTTGCCTTTTTTCTTATTACCATACTGTCCTGCAACTCCGCCAGCAATACCTCCGCAAATGATACTACGACTGTTTCAAAGCAGGATACAACAGCAGTTCTTTCACCACCCGACAGCACGGCATCCGCTTCCGATACAACTACTGCAGCACCATTAAACCCGACAGTTAACCTGATAAGGAACGCACTTACCGGCAACCTGGTAAAGAACGATCTGACTATCCTTACAGAAAAAGACCGGAAGTTCATTTATTCGGAAGCAGACATTAACGGCGACGGCACCAATGAAATTTTTGTTGGCATGAAGGGTGGATACTTCTGCGGCAATGCGGGTTGCACGGTTTATCTTTTAACCAGTGACGGCAAAGAAATAACCAGGTTTACTATTGTTGACGGGCCTATTGCCGTTAGTGCAGACAAAACAAAAGATTGGAATGATTTGATTATGCCGAGCAGGGGCGTCAATTACCTGGTTAAGTTCAACGGCAAAACATATCCTTCTAACCCTTCTGTTCAACCGAAGTTTACCGGAACTGTGTCAAACGATTTGAAAAACGTTTTGCCTGATGGTTCAACTGCATATGCTTTCTGAAAAAAACAAACCAACTCAATCATACTTCTCCAGGAAAAAAACGATAACAATTTTAACCAAACAAATGCGATCATTTTAAACAAACCGACAATGAAAAAAGTAATAACCTATCTTATCAGCAGTGCATTCCTGTTAGTATCCCTGGTTTCTTTCGGACAAACGAAAGAAGATGTTGTTGTTATGAAAAACGGGGAAAAGAAAACCGGCAAGGTTATTTCCGTTGGCATCACATCCATTAAGTTCACCTATAGCAAAGAAACTACGGAGTACGAAATAGACAAGGCCGAGATTAACAAAATAGAATTCGCCAGCGGGCGAACAGAATCTTTCAATCAGCAACCGGCGGCTGCAACTGCTGCTCCCGCCACGGAAAAAAACGCTGAACCTGCAGCCAGCAATGCAGAACAGCGAAAAAACAAAATTGCAGTATTGCCTTTTGAAATAGAAACGAACGACCAGACATTGTCGACGCCTTCTATGAGCAAGCAGGTGCAGGAATCGTGTATCAATGCACTAAGATCACAGTCGCCTTTTCAAACAATCCAGGACCCGATGGTGACCAACAATATCCTGACGAAGAAAAATCTTACGGCTAACGAACTTTCCACGTACACGCCGCAGGAGTGGGCTGAAATACTGGGGGTTGAATATGTAGTGATCGGCTCTTATTCTATCCTCAACAAAGGAACTTCCACTTATGGAAGCGGCGTTTCATCGTATGATAAAAAGAAGGACGGAGACAAAACGAAAAGTACCACCTACGGATCTTCCAATTCTTATTCAACGGTTAATTATGATACGCATGTAAATGTGAGTGTGTACAACGATCATGGCGAACAGGTATTTTCTGATTCGAGGGCGCCTGCATTCGGAGGAATAGATTCTTATAAGAGTGCCTTAAAAGTATTGATGAAACGTTCTCCGTTCGGAAAAAGATAAACGGTAATATTTTTCGCACACAGTAACCCCTGTTCGTTTATACAAATGCCCGCAGAAATTATACTTCCTGCGGGCATTTATTATTTCTGATGAATAAGGCTATATCGATTGTTGATTGACGGAACCTCTTGCATCTAAGAAGAAGATAAAGTATTAAACTTGGGTTTTGAGCGTATCTTTTAAACCCGAAGATGCTTTTTCTATTACCTTCTCCTTATTATTTTCATTTCCATTATTGCCTTTAGGTGTTTCAATAATAAATTTATAGTCACCTGCTTCCAGCACGTCAAACTGTATTTCTCCGTTCGAACCAACGGTCAGGTTCGTCATATTTCCACCGGGGTTCTTGCCGCCTTTCACAACGATACCCCCTATGGGTGACCCGGGTCTTGCTGCTTCTGCAGCGTCGCTTCGCTTTACGCCCTTTTCGTTGATGCTTTTTCCCTGTGCTTCATTTTTTCGTCCTCCTGTATATGTTCTTCCTTTTCGGGCATAGGAGGCAGATGCAGCACCGCTGCCACCCGATATTGTTCCTACGCTGCTTTCATCCGGCGATACTTCGGGTGCCGTGAGCGTGAATTGATAATTTCCAACCTCCAGTCCTTTTAATTCAAACTCACCGTTATTATTGCTGGTAACAACCAGCAGGTTCCCACCCGGATTTATCCCTCCTTTTACAATAATGCCACCTATTGGATTGCCAGGATTTGCCAGTTTGGATTGCCCCGCCAATGGGTTGTTCGTTGCCGTTCCTTTGTCTTTATACAATGGATTGTTCGATTTTGCGGCTGCGGGTTGCAAACCCTGATTGACCTTCTCACCAAAAGTGCTTCCCTGGGTTTGCCTTGCTGTGGTTGGCGTCATGGACAGTCGCGACGGCATGGTCGTTGTCTTTCGGGATTTTCGCGCTAAACTCCAGCTCAACCCGGCATTTACCCGGAGTGCCTGGTAATTATTGTGAAGCGTTTCCTTAGCTATCGTTCCCGAAGCAAGCTGTGATGGTTCATATGTTTGTTTGTCATTAAAACCTCCTGCTGGTACCAGGTAGCCTCTTGTAGTGTTAATCTCCGGTCCCATTTGAAAAGCAGCCGAGGTATAAACGCCCAGCTTATCTGTAAGCAGGTAGTTCATTCTTATTTGCGGTATCATAGTAAAGCCCGAATTTTTTGTTTTGGGCACACCGGTAAGCACAATCGGTTTTGAATCTGCCACGCTGCGTTGAACAAAACCATTCTGACTTAAACTAAAATAGCCACCGCTGAAAGAGGGAGACAATCCAAATCGCCCCCATGTAAAAATTGCCTGTAAGCCTGCCGAAGCAGTAAAGCCTTTATGAAAGGATGCGCCATCCCGTTCATTGGTAATATCCAGGCTTCCGTTGTATAATTGATAAGCGGCGTGCGTGTCGGCTGTATCCGGCAACAGACTTTTAGAAGTATAATACGATGCCCCGGCTATAATGCCCCATGCAAATCTGCCAGCTTCTTTTTCGGGGTTACTGCGTGAAAGGGGGATGAATACATCGCCCTGCAGATAGTAGCCGTTGCCCAGGTAGGCTTTGGTTTTTAAAGCAGGAGAGGGGCTGTTAATTCCACCGCCTATTGAAACCATAAACGGTTGTTGCGCTTCAACAATCAATCCGGCTAATAATGCAAAAGATAAGAGTATATTTTTTTTCACATTCGCGGTTTTATCAAACTATGTTTCGCCGGCAAAAGAACATCCGGAACAGGTTTGGGTGATTATTTATATGGTAATAAAACGTAATTGCTTTAAAAAAATTATGTTAGCCAGGAGAAGGACCAATCCTGTAGAGGATCAATCATTTAGTAATGGAAGGAGCGTTCGGGTATGCGTTGATGTTTTTTAATAAAAAGTGCAGGCAACAATGCTATGGCCTGATTATATAAAGCTATTACAATTCAGCACCGTTGGTTAGTCGAAATGGGTGTAATAACGTTTATGGGTATAGCCTAATCAATTTGCAACAAACTCTTGTGTTGCGTCCCTAAATGACGATATCTGTATGCCGTTAAAAAATCATTTATGCATCTCGATAATACAACAGATTTATTTACTTTTATACTTGTAGGGATTTTTTTCTGCTTAAGAAAAGTTCCTTTACACAGATCCCCTCCTAAACATTTTAATTTTCGGGTTGTCATCATTTTTTAGATAACAATGCGGTTGAGTTCCTGTGTGTTTTATTCAGCTCTAAAAGGCTAATGGTTTTTTATTACCCGGAAGCTGATTGACCAGTAAACAAAACCACTCAATATGATTCGGCTTTACTCAGTAATGGTGGCTGTAAGTTCCCTGCTTTTTCCATTTTTGCTCTATGCTCAATCCACCAGTTGGACGGGCGCCGTTAGTACTGCCTGGCGCAATTCCTTTAACTGGACCAACGGGGTACCTTCTTCTACCAAGGATGCCATTATTGGTGATGGCAGTTTTACCGGCAGCTTTCAGCCTGAGATATTCCGATCGGCAACGGCTAAGTCGCTCACATTGGGGGGTACCAGGGCTTCCACGCTTACTTTAAGTAAAAATCTTACTGTTTCCGGCGCTATTACCATCAATGCCAATGGTACCATGTTGCAGGGGAAATCAACCATTTCATTAACCGGAAACTGGACCAATAATGGTACTTTCTCAGCTACTTCTAACAACGCCTCTGTAATAATGACCGGCATTGCTCAAACTATCGGCGGGTCTGCTACTACCACTTTTCGCCGGCTTACCATTAATGCCGGCAGTACCGTTACCCTGGCGCATGCAATGAATGTAACCGGTAGCGGCAGTATACTAACGGTAGACGGTACACTTAACCCCGGTGAGTCTACCACTTATCTTGTAACTGCCGAAGCTATTATTGTAAATAATAATGCTATATTGAAGGTGAATGCAACCACCTTTGCCGGCAACTACAGCGTAACGCCCAGCCTGAATGCCGGCAGCACGGTAGAGTATGCAGCAACAGGCAATCAAACGGTGAGCAATGCCCTTACTTATGGTACACTGCGTATTAGTGGCGGCGGCGTAAAAACGCTGGCAGGCAATCTTACAAACCTAGCCTCTTCGTTGAGCACAGCGGGTAATATTTATGTGGCAGCCGGTACGTTGAACCTGAGTACTTTTACTGCCAACCGGGGTACTACCGTAGCTGGCGGCAATGTTACGGTATTGAACAATGCCACGCTCAGGATCGGAGGTACCAATGGTTTTCCGCAAAATTATGCTACCCAGTCGCTGAGCCTTGGAAGTACCGTTGAATATGTCGGCAATGCCCAGGCGGTAGCTGCCACAACCTATGGTAACCTTACATTACAAGGAACTTCTGGTGCGGTTGTCAAAACCTTTCCGGCTACAGCTTTCACCATTACAGGGAATCTGTCAATGGCCGCCGGCACTGCCAGTTCGGTATCCTTTACTCCCGGCGCTGCTTTAACGGTAAGCGGTAATGTATCAATTGGGGCCTCTACCACCTTTAACGGCGGTAGTTTTTCGCATACTGTAAATGGCAATTGGGTTAACAACGGCACATTTACAGGCAGCACCGGAGCCGTTACTTTCAGCGGAGCAGGCATGCAGCTTTCGGGTGCCGGCGTCAACAATTTCAACGATATTAATTTTACAGCTTCCAATATTACCGCTGCCGGCACCACTCCGCTTACTGTTGCAGGCAATTTCACCACTACAGGCGCTGGGGTGTTTACACACTTAAGCGGTGGTACCATTACTTTTACAGGCAGCAGTAAAGTGATTACTGGTACGGGTATTTTTTTCGATAATCTTACGGTGAGCGGTAGTGTAAGTAGCAGCAGTTCGTATACTGTTACGGGTAATATTACGGTAAGCGGTACCCTCACTCATACAACCGGCACGCTTACAATGAGCGGTACCTCTAAATCGATCAGTGGCTCGGGTACTAAAGTTTTTTATGGACTTGCAGCTACCGGAACAATCACAACTGCTGTTGACTTTTCAGTAGATTCGGTTCTTAATGTAACAGGAAGCCTTACAGCCACGGCAGGTACAGCCACCTTCAGAGGCAGTTCATCGCTGAGCGGCACAGCCGGTTTGTTCAATGTAAATCTCAATGGTACGTCTTTGCAGCTTTCCACCAATTCGGTGCTGGGTATTGCCGGTGCTTATTCTATTACTGCGGGCACGCTCGACGTTGCCAGTAGTGTACCCAATACCGTTAGCTTCAATGGCACCGGTGCACAAACAGTCAATGGCGGCACTTACCATCACCTCACACTGGCCAACGGCAATACCAAAACCGCCGGTAACAACATTACCGTCAACGGAAATATTACGATTGCCACAGGTACGTCTTTTAGTGGGGGGAACTGGGTGCATACCATCAATGGCAACTGGATCAACAATGGCACGTTTACGGCCGGTGCCAGCACCATCTCTTTTTCAGGGAGCTTGCCCGTGCGGGTTTCCGGCGCTACTACTTTCAGCACGCTCACAATTAATAAATCGACCGCTACGGTAGTGGACCTGCAAAGCAATATCAGTGCGGGCACCGTTAATATGACAAGCGGGCTGCTGAATACAGGCAGCAACACGCTTACCATTACCACCACGCGCAACGGTAATGGCGTTATCCTTGGCAACATTCAGCGCCTGCATGCTTTCTCGGCGGGAACAGCGTATGCTTTTGAAAGTCCTTCCAATACCATCACCTTCTCTTCCATAAGTGTGGCTGTTCCCAGTGTAACAGTGTCGGTTGTAAAAGGTGGAATCAATGATTTCCCTTTTGGTGGTGCGGTCAACCGTCAATATACTGTTTCCATTCCCTCCGGAAGTTATGCTGCGGTGTTGCGTTTGCATTACGAAGATGATGAGCTGAATGGCAATGCAGAGGCTGCAATGCCGTTGTGGAATCATTCGGGTGCCGCGTGGTCCAATGCCGGCAAAACCAGTAATAACACAACGGACAATTATGTAGAACTGAGTGGATTGAGCAGCCTGTCTACCCGTTGGACCTTATCTGATGCTCCGAATGTATTGCGATGGACCGGAGGAGTAAGCGGCGACTGGAATACCGCCGGAAACTGGACAGCTGTGCAGGGCAGCCCGGGCACCATTCCCACAGCAAATGACATTGCAGAGATAGGTACTGCTGCTTTTTCCAACCAACCGGTTATCACCACCGCCGCCACTGCCAAAAGTCTGCTCTTTGGTAGCGTACAACCTGTTACGCTTACGCTCGGTGCAGGAGGCACGCTTGCTACTGCAGGTAATATTTTGGGTCAGTGGAGTGGCAATGCTACTCATACCATCGAGGTAGGAGCACAATCTGTTACCGTGAGTGGCGACCTGATACTCAGCGATGGTGTGGCCGGGCACGCTATCAATCTTAACATTGGTACCGGCAGTGTGAGCGTATCGGGAGCCATTACGCAATCGGGAGGCGCCAATATTGTTTTTGCAGGAGCCGGTACACTTTCAACTGCCGGTAATTTCAACTATGTTAGCGGCACATTTACGCCGGGAACAGGAACGGTAATATACAATGGCGCTAATGCCCAGTCTGTTGCCGGTGTAAACTATTATGCGCTTACCGTAAATAAAAGCGGCGGTGTGGCTTCGGTGAATACAGCTATTCCGGTATCGGGTTCTTTGACCCTTCAGAACGGAACACTTGAATTAAGGGAGAATGTTACTGTGGGCGCTAATATAACCAGCAGCAGTGGTTCGCTCATTACCAGTGGAAACATTACGCTTTCAACAGGCGGCAACTGGGCCGTTAGCGGCAATTTTACTCCAGGTGGCGGTACCGTGCTGATCAATGGTACCGGCGCTCAATCGATTAGTGCCGCAACGTTCAGCAACCTGGTGATCGATAAAAGTGCAGGTACTGCAACTCTTACCGGGAATGTTGGTATTGCCAGCAACCTGAGTGTAAATGCGGGTACGCTGGATTTACGCAGCTACACTGCTTCGCGCAATACACCTGGCGGTACTTTTACCCTGGCATCCGGGACTACCTTGTTGGCTGGCGGTGCCGGTTTTCCGGGCAATTACGGCACCTATAATCTGTCGGCTTCCAGCACGGTGAATTACAACGGTACCGGCACGCAAGCTGTGGCAGGTATCTCTTATGGAAACCTGTTATTCAGCAATGGCGGTGCGAATGCGAAAACACTGGCTGGTGTTGCCGCCGTCAACGGCGATCTTACCATCAGCAACGGCGCTACTTTCCATGCCGGCGGATCTTACAATATTGCCTTGAATGGCAACTGGGTAAACAATGGCAGCTTTGTACCATCTACCAGTACCATACTGCTGAATGGCACTGGTAAAACCATTACCGGCAATACTACTTTTAACCGGGTAACGATATATGGCAGTTACTCCGTGAACAACAATGATATCACTTATAACGGACCGTTGAACATTACTTCCACTGGTTCGTTTGCTGCGGGTTCGGGCAGCGCCACGGTGAACGGAGATCTTATCAACAGCGGCAGTTTGTCCAGTAATGGCATTACAACGTTCACCGGAACCACCGTGCAAACCATCCGGTTTCTCAATGCTATCGTTTCCAATTCGGCAGGCGTCATCAACTTTAACGGCAATGTGTCGCCGGTATTGAATTCTACCAGTACTCCTACTTATGCCAATCTCAACATCAATAACACAGCAGGTGTAAATCCAAGCGTGGACTGGCTTATTCTTGGCAACTTCAATATTGGCAGCGGCGCTGTTTTTAATGGAGGATTGCCTACTCATCATATCAAAGGCAACTTCAGCAACAACGGTACGGTTACCAGTACCGGCACATTGTGGTTCAATCCCACCACACCGGTTGCAGTTAATTTTGGTTCTTCCTTTTCCAGTACGGGAAAGCTTATTCTGGATGGGACAGCCGCCATTGCCATCACGGGTACACCTGTTGCGCTCAATCATGTTGATATAGAGAGTACGGTGGGTGTTACCCCGCCATCGGGCTGGACGGTGAGTGGCAATTTTGTTGTGAACAGCAATGCTATCTTCAACGCAGGAACTTATACCTATGCCGTCAATGGTAACGTAGAAAGCAACGGTACGCTTAACGGCGGAACTTCTACTTTTAATATGACAGGTGCAGCAAGCCACGTATCCGGCAGCACAGGCACCCATTTCTATAATTTTACGGTAACAGGAGGAGTAATCGCGAATACCAATTTCCAGGTAGACCATGACTTTAACAACAATGGTACTTTCAACGCCACCGGAGGAGAACTGATTATGACGGGCAGCACGCCTGGCAGCATTGGCGGCTCTACCAATCCTTCCACAATTGCCCACCTCAATATTCACAAAGAAAACAATGTGGCGGTTACGCTTGCCCGTAATATTTCTGCTATCAATAGCCTGCGTGTTACTGAGGGTATTTTTGATGTGGGTGCTTTTACGCTTTCGCAGGATGCGATAGACCTGGGTGAGCTGGCTGTTGAAGATGGTGGCGTATTGAAAATAGGTGGCACCAATACATTGCCGGTTTTTGACTCGTACTCGCTTGACACGCTCAGCACGGTTGACTATGCGGGCAGCACGCAAAGTATTGCAACCAGCGTTACGTACGGCAATCTTGCCGTTTCCACGGCGGGCACTAAAACACCGGGTGCAGCGCTTACAATGTTGCACGATTTCACGCTTGCGAATGGCACTTTTACCGGCGGCAATTTTACGCACCTGCTGGGGGGCGACTGGACAATGACCAGCGGTACATTTACCAATACCGGTACTACCATTCAACTGAACGGTGTAGACTCGCAGGTAATTGCTTCCACAGGTGCATTCAATGTGCTTACGATTAATAAGACAGGTGGTCCGGTGGTGCTGGGCGGCGCTGTAACCGTAAACAATTCACTGAATTTTACCGCGGGTAAATTACACCTGAGCAATAGTAACCTTACAATGGGCAGTGCGGGCACAATAACGGGTGCAACCGCGGCCAACTATATAGTGGCAGATGGCGCAGGCACACTTGTGCAGCGGGTAACCAATGGCGGTAGTAAAGATTTCCCGATAGGTACAGCAGACCAATATATTCCGGCAACAATAGCGCTTACGGCAGGCTCTGTAACAGACAATATATCGGCACGGGTGCTGGATAATGCTTATGTTAACGGAGATGCAGGTACGGCTGTAACCAGTGGCGCGGTAGACGCAACCTGGATCATCAACGAAGCGGTGCCGGGAGGCTCTGTGGCTACCGTAACGCTGCAATGGCCCGGCGTGCTGGAGTTGAGTGGTTTTACGCGCAGCACCAGTCGCCTGGCCCATTATATAGCTGGTTCCTGGGACTACGGTGCTGCCAATATAGCTGCAACCGGTACCGATCCCTATGTGGTAAGCCGTGCAGGATTTACCAGCTTCAGTCCTTTTGCCGTAAGCACGCTTAATGCGCTTCCTGTAACATGGCTAAATGTTAGCGGCAGCAACACAGGCAACGATAATGAAATTACCTGGACAACTGCCAATGAAACCAATAATGAATATTTTTCGATTGAAGTATCTGCCGATAGCAGGGATTTTGAGGAGGCAGGCCGTGTTCCGGCTGCCAGTAACCCGCAATCGGAACAGCGTTATATTTTTATACACAGGAACGTGCCTTACAGAGAAGCCTGGTACAGGATAAAACAGGTGGATGCGGATGGACGGTCATCTTACTCCAAAACCATCAGGATAATGAAAGGAGAAAAACTGCGCAGTGAACTGGTATACATCACCAACCCTGCCAGCCAAACGGTTACGGCTATGATACAGGCTGAGCGGGCCTATCGCGCCAATATAATCATTATGAATGCTACAGGCCGGGTGATTTACCGGCAACCGGCACCACTCAATACCGGCAGCAATATTGTTGAGATCAACGTTGGTGGTTATGCGGCAGGAACCTATTTGTTGCAGTATATAGACGAACATGGCAACAGGAAGGTGGCAAGATTTATAAAGGAATCCGCGACCGTATAATTAGCAATGATGTACAGGTTCGGAACTTTGAAGACTCGTATTTATTTTTCGCCGATGTCTATAAAGTTCCGAACTTTTATCATCTATTCAGCCTGACTAAACAGTATTGAATTGCGCATATATCAGAAGTGTGACAGTATTCAATACTCAAAACCAAATGAATGTTATAGCTATTGTAAATAGCTTAACTTTAATGTGATCTTTAAACTTTTCAACTAACTCTAACCTATATGCAAGCTCTATTTAATTTATTTTCTTCTATTCATCCTATGTCTGAAGGATTGCAAGATGCGTTACTAAAGCTGTTGAAGAAGAAAGAAGTGCCCAAAAAAAAGTTTCTTTTAAAAATAGGACATGTCTGCGATTACATATTTTTTATAGAGAAAGGGATATTCAGATGCTTTTACATGGTAAACGAAAAGGAAATCAGCTCCTGGTTTATGAAGGAGGGCGACATAATCATATCAGTTGAGAGTTTTTTAAAACGAACATCCAGCTACGAAAGTATACAGTCAATCGAGGATTCTATTGTATATTATATTTCCTACAGCGAGCTAAACTGGCTTTACATAAATTTTATTGAATTTAATGTTGTTGGTCGTGTTCTTACAGAAAACTACTATACTCTCAGCGAACAACGATTACATTCTATGCGTTCAATGAAAGCGATAGACCGTTACACTTATTTACTTACACATTTTCCTGATATTGTACGCCGGGTACCTTCCGGCTACATAGCCTCATATCTAGGAATAACGACTGAAACACTCAGCAGAATAAAGAAATGCGTATAGCTCACCACCAGACCTGCCCGGTGTTTTCATAAGTAAAAATTCGTTCTAATCTTTTCTTACCTGTTGCCTCAATCAGGCGATACAATCCTTTGCCAGGTACATTATTGAAACACAATACAGAATCCTGTACACATTTTTTTTCACCTACTGGCATCCATCTGTTATTTATGTCTAAATATTCCAATGAATAACTCTTTCCTCTTTTTATGAAAGATGAATCACCTGTATTGATTTTTTGAAGCGTTACTGAAATTTTACGGCTTGAATCAACCAAAGGATAAGAAAGATTCCTCTTGTCGTCCACCATCAATATTCTGTCCGTTAGTGTATACCCGTCGTTTTCTGGCAGTCCAACCCTATAAATCATAGGATATCCCATTTTTTCAAATTTGGCTATACCGTTACTGATTTTGCCACAAAAAACTGGCTGCCATTCGCCATAATTGTATACGCACAAATACGCAAAGCGTGAGTTGCAGGACTGTACTGGTATTTCTAATGTCAACACTTTATTGTGCTCCTCTGTAACGTCAATCCAGTGATCATTCTCTATAAATGGTAGAAGAAATAATTTTTCTTTAACATAGGGCTTGATTGAATCCGTCCACTTATTTTGTTTTTTAAAACTCAACCTGAATACTTTAGCAGGTTTTTCGAATTCACGCCCACTGGCAGTTCGCATCTTGTCTTTCCCGTTCCAGAATACTTCACTTGCATGAGAACCATTTCTTGACCCCCACAAAGGCACTATATCTACAGTTGCGGGGATGCCTAAGGCACGAAGAATGTAAACGTTTAATAATGAAGTTTCATAACAGCCGCCTTTCCGGATACACAAAAGCTCATTGAGCGACGGAGACGAAGTTAACTTTGTGAAATAGTTCGCGTATTTAAACCAACCTTCTGTTTCAGCAACGATAATTCTGTAATATATTTCATTTGCATCCATATTATAAATGCTTAAAGAATTATTGACATCCTCTCTCAAAAACGCAGCGAGCGAATCTTGATATTTTTTTAAAAAATAGCTCCTCCATTCTTCGGGATATTCATCAAATACTTTATATGGAAGAAGATAATTTAAGAACACCTCTTTTGGAACACACTGACTCCACGGATATTTATTCCACGAGCTCAGAGCCATGTCAATATTTGTTTTCAAAAGTCCGCTTTCGATATACTGAGCATCTTGCAGAACTTCTGAACTATATATCAGATTATATCGGTCAATGACTGACAATAAACTTTCCTCCGACCGCATGGTATCCAGGCGAATATTTATTTTTGCAGACCTACGGTTGTAAAACAAAGCTCTTTCACTGGTAAGATCGCTCATGTTTTTTTTGATAAAGCTTGCACAATCCAGTTTGAGAGAATCGGATGTATTTTTTGAATATACAGTTATCAGTTCATCAATTGCAATTTGTTTTTCGGCGTTACAAGTACAGCAATAAATAATTATAAATAAAAGCGACATTTTCTGGAGCTCTTTTTTAATTATAGGGTTGTTCATGATCTAACAGTTATTTTTCATTGAGGATGCTTTTCATTTGCTCCTTAATCGCATCAACCTCAGATGATGGAATTTTAACCGGCATCTTCAGTATTATAGATGCAATGCCTTTTGCTTTACTTGTATCACCTTTTAAAAGGTACAATTTTACCAGTGCTGCTTTAGGATAAAACTTATAGGGAATGAGTAAGGACCAGTTTTGAGCATTTTCTATCGCTTTTTCCATATTACCCAAATAACTATAACCTTCTGTTGCGGAAATGTAGGTCCGTTCTGAAATATAAAATTCTTTACTTTTCTCAATTATCTCTAAACCTCTGGCAGGATTATCTGTCGCTAGCAAATATTCTCCATAATCGAGTAAAAACTTTCCGTTAAATAACAAATTGGGCGAAATAGCTTCATACTGTTTGATTTTTTCGACTTTTGTAATAAAATAGTTTTCTCTTATGTCTTCCCATTGCTTCACCCTGCGATATTCCTGGAAGATGTAAATAAAGATTATACATGTAATTACTCCTGCTAAGTATAACCCAATTATTAAATGCCATTGGTTATACAGTGTATACCTGAAGGAAGACTGGTTTAATTTTAAAAGTCCCGCAGCGCATATGATAAAAAGAAACAGAATTGAATTGCAATGGAAAGGGTAGGAGGTGAAAGCTGAAATTAAGATGAGAACAAGTGTAGCTTTTAAGGTAAAATTCAGATGATGATTGTTCGTAGGTTTTAACTTGAACAAATGATACAAAATAAGCGTGAAAATAGAAAAGCCTATTATTCCAGTTTCTGCAAAAAGCTGTAAAAACTCATTGTAAGCTATTTTTGTTTCATCGATATTAAGCCATTTGTTGGCTTTAATAGAATGAGATGCTACATAATCAATTTGCCACAAGAGATATTGGTAAGAAAAATTGCCAATGCCAATCCCGGAAAAGAAATTGTCGCAAACGTAACTGCCGGTTACCTTCCATATAAACAAACGCCCCAATGATGATGCCGGTTTCAAATAATACAACCATCCCGCGCCGGTTAGAGTAACAATGCATACGATAAAAAAGGAAATTTTTTTAAGGAAGCCCGAAGTCAATTTTCTTACCGGCAGCTTTCTGCATTGATAATACAGGCAACCAGAAAAGAAAACACGCAACATTAAAATTGCCGTACGTGAAATGGTACAAAATAGAATACAGCCGACTAAACTAATAGCCACTCCAAAAACAACAATTCTAATTTTTTTGTTCATAAATGAACAAATATGCATTGTATAGTAAAAAAGAGGTAGCGAGACACAAAGATAAATGGAGTATACTCCGGAGTTTTCAAGACTTCCTGATATCGCAAGCGATAAATTTTTAGCATGATAATTAACTGTTAGTAGCTGCGTGATACCTAAATAGATTTCAAATAAAAAGAAGATTGAAATAATTATGGGCAAAAAGTAAAACACAATCCAGGTTGCAGAGAATCTTGCAATGAAAAAAAGCATGGTCATAGCAAGCAAGGTTAAATACTGCCCGTTATGTACGGTTTTATCCGGTCTGCCAAACAAAACATGAAGCAGGCCGACAATAAAGATGAAAGTAACAAAAACATCAATCAAGCTAAATGAAATCGTCTCCTTACAGAAAATCAGCAGTATCAGGAATAAAAGGAAGATTGCAGAGACAGCGGTGCAGATTAAATAATGCGTATTAATTTCAACAGAAAAGTTGTAGCTGAATATGCTTTGAAACAGGAAAGTATATAACGCCTGCAATAATGCAACTGCGACATAGCTGTTTTTTATTGTTCTTGCAACAATCATATGTAATTCATAGGTTAGTAACTATAGATGAAAGAGTAACAACAAAGACCTCTATGCAAGTCAATTGTTTATGGCGCGACTACAGCAGATTAAAAGTGAGAAAATACCGATATCCGCCCTGATTTATGAGTACCCACGATGAAAGCTTATGGGTACTTTTTTCAAATAGTAAAAAGCCCAATGGTTTATCTGGCACGTGCTTGTTAAAGTAAACAAACGTTATGGGCTGCAATTCGCTCAACTCTCCACCGATATCAAAAGGTTCAAAAAGCTCTTTGTTATTTTTGAATAATCTTACCGGCAGTGCGTCCAAGTTACCAGCACCAACAGAATCAATAAAACGGAGCATGCCGACAAATAATCCATCAAAGAATGTTATGCGTTCTCGTATCCGTGATGCAGAGGTATCTTTCAATACGTTATCAAAATAGACGAATTCCTTAAAAGCAATATCTCGCTGGGCGGTATCAAACCTTTTCTCTGAATAATATTCACACATCGATTTTAATTTTAAATAGAATTGCTCTTCATCTTTACTCCAATATTTCCGTTGCGCCACTAAGGAAGTTGCGCCTGCAAATACAAGTATTTTAAAAATGAATAGTCGTATCAATAGTTTATTATGTATCATGTTTGTTTGTTAAATAGATTAATCTTTCCAAAACCAACTATATACAGGAGAGGGGAGTAGCAATACAATAATTATTATTAAGGCAAAGGAAATAATGTTGTAAAGTATCATTTTGCTTAAATTGCTTCCTTCGTTCTTAATCTTTAATGCCAGGCACCAACCAATAGTTATTATGAAATGGAGAGCCAATAGGACCCAAAACCAAAATGAAACCTGAACCGGGTGGCTGCCGCTATTAAATATTATTCCTAGAGCAATTTGATACAGTGTCGCAATCAAAAGGTGAAAGATTAATAATCGAAGGCCTTGCATTAATTTCATAAATTTAGTTTTAAATCATCAATTGCAAGCACCTTTGCTTAACGCGTCGCTAAATGTTCCAATTTTTATATTCTCATATTCTATCGCATTTATCTTCATTTGATTTAACAGTTTATAAAGTCCATTGGGAACAGTTCCATAGTTAAATGTAATAGACGGATAATAATACGGAGGACTACCGGCAGGCCCTTCTACAAGCCAGTCAGTTACCACCAGCTTGTTGGTTCTGGCTGCATTTATAACGTCTAACGCATAATCTGTGCAATTGTAATCATTTAAGTCATATTGGCTAGCTGCTTTAGTTAGAGCAGTGTTTTTGGCTGCATTAAAGCTCGCTTCTGAAATATTCGGCATTGTAAGTGATGCATTATATTCATGCCCCTTATTGTCATTCATTTTTGAACTAGTGGGCGAGTCAAAAATACTTTTATAACCTTGCTGAGGATAGAAGCCAAAAGTTTGACTGACAGTCGTACTTCCATTTGTTTTTGTTAATGTAATAAAAGTATGACCAGGCTGCCCACCTATTGCAATAGTCCCCGCATCTGAATTTACAGGGATGTCTGCATAAATTGTTATACTGTAAGTAGCACCGGTGTTAGATACATTGTCAAAACATTTTAAGTATTTTGCAAGATCAATGGCGCTTCCGCTGATTATTTGCATCGGAGGCACTTGTACAACCTGGCCCGTTGAGCCTCCTCCTCCGCTGTTGATCCCTGTTAATGGAGTTGTTGAATAACTATTTATATAAGCAGGGTTTTGATTAAAAGCCCAATATAAACTGTAAAAGCTTTGTGTATTGTTTTTTACGTATGCAGTGACTGTTACAGTAGGTAACCAGGTGTAGCCATCAGCATCGATTTCTTTAAGGGAGACTCCCTGTTTCGTAGTATTTACCTTTATAATTTGCCCCTCACTATCATATTTTATATACTTGATCCTAGTCTTATTGCCATTGACTTCCAGAATTTTGACAGCCTTGTTTTCGACAAATGTAACCTCCTTACTTTCGTCGTTATCAAAATTCTTGGTCCTTATAATACCTTGTTGCTTACCCTCTGTATGATCAAAATTTGACAGGCTAACCCAATTTCCATAAAACGTACCGTTTAATTCACCAACAATTACATAATCCTTAGATTTATCCTTACAGGGAAGGGTAATAACTGATAGCAGCTCATTTACAGAAACTTTTTCAGCTACAGTAAGATCTAATTTTTCAAAGTCATTTTCAGAAAGTGACTTCTGTAAATAAATCAATGCTGACTTAATAAATGGATTCGTTATTTTTTCGAAGTCAGACGATTCGGTTTTACGGCATGCAAAAAAGGTAATTATAGCTAATACAAGTGTAGAAAAGATAATGTTTTTCATGATTGCATATTTTATGTAAAAGTAATAGCCTCACTAAAAGACAGTTTTGATAATTGTCAATAAAATGATGAACCGAGATAGAGTCTTAAAAAAACTGCAGACCGTAGAGGAGTTGTCTGACAGGCACCGGAGAGCAATGCAAGAGTGTTAGTTTTAGAAATCAACGTTGGTGGTTATGCGGCAGGAACCTATTTGTTGCAGTATATAGACGAACATGGCAACAGGAAGGTGGCAAGATTTATAAAGGAATAAGCGACCGTATAATTAGCAATGATGTACAGGTTCGGAACTTTGAAGACTCGTATTTATTTTTCGCCGATGTCTATAAAGTTCCGAACTTTTATCATCTAT
>JBQCFW010000037.1:0-17570 GCA_051958655.1 Agriterribacter sp.
GCGCAGTTTTTTTGTTCATTGTACAGTACATATGTATTCTCTTGTATAGGGCTAAATATGAAAACTTTAACAGCGAACATAATAGTTTTTTGTACCTTAAAAACGCTAATTTTATTATTAGAATGCACGAAATTATGGGAATCTCACAGATCAGGCTGCGCTATTACCTAGGAAACTTAGCGATGGTTGCTCTTCTCTTTTCACTGAATAATAAAATTCATGCCCAGGTAAATGCAGTGGAGTTTGGGAAAAACAGAGTGCAATACGAAAAGTTCAAATGGCGGTATTATCAAACAAAAAATTTCAACGTATACTTTAGCCAAAATGGTTTGGCGTTGGGTAAATATGCCTCTCAGTTAGCCGAAAAGGAATTGCCGGAACTGGAAGATTTTGTTGAATATGGCTCGCAACGGCGAATCAATATCGTTGTATACAACACTTTTAACGATCTGCAACAGTCGAACATAGGCCTGAACATCGACTGGCAAAATACGGGTGGGGTTACCAAGTTTGTAAATAATAAAATGATCGTATACTTCAACGGCGATCACGAAAACCTCAAAAAACAGATCAGGCAGGGCATTGCCAAAACCCTGCTGGATAACCTGCTGTTTGGCGATGACCTGGGCGAGTTTGCCAGCAACCAGGCATTGCTGGATTTGCCGAAGTGGCTTACGGACGGGTATGTTATGTATGCTGCGGAAAACTGGAGCCCGGAGCTGGACGATAAATTGAAGTCTGCTTTATTATCGGGCGATTACAAAAACTTTTACCAGTTTGCTTTTGCTAAGCCGGACCTGGCAGGACATGCTTTTTGGCGCTATGTGGCAGATAATTACCGTAAAGATAATGTTACCTACTTTTTATACCTCGCGCGTATTTATAAAAGCCTGAATTCGGCCAGTCAGAAAGTGGCCAAGCAAAAATTCAAATCGTTGCTTGCCGAGTTTATGGAAAGAGAAGCAGATAAATATTATAAAGATCTGCGTGGAAGAAGAAATGCACCTAAAGGAAACGTGGTGGCATTGGAGGAAGTAAACAATCATCTTGATTATTACAGGTTCCAGGCTAACCCCAATCCGCGAAACAGCACTTATGCGGTGGTGCGTTTTAAAAAAGGTATTTATCGCATAGAACTTGAAGACTTTGGCTTTAAAAGAAAGATCCTGCTTAAAGCGGGCGTGCTCGACAACCAGAACGAAATCAATCCTAATTATCCCCAATTGGCATGGGATCCCAAGGGATCGAGGCTGGTAGTGATTTACATGGTTAAGAATAAATTGCGCATGTTTGTTTACGACCTGGTAAAAAGACTTAAAACTTCCAAGCAGGGCCTGCCGGACGAGTTAGACCAGATCACAGATGTAAAATACATGCTCGACCAGAATACACTCTTGCTGAGTGCGGTTAAAAACGGGCACACCGATATATTCGTGTATAAAATACAGGAGCAGGAATTGCAGCAGATAACAAATGATGTAGATGATGACCTGGACCCGTCGTTTGTGGCATTTCCTGGCAAAACGGGTATATTGTTTTCTTCTAACCGCCCTTCAGGCACAGCCGTAAGCAGCGATACGGCACTGCCTTCTAACAACAAGTACAATATTTTCATGGTTGATAACTGGAACAAAAGCGAATACCGCCAGATATCTCAGCTCACCCATGTAAAATATGGCAATGCACGCTTTCCCATGCAGTATAATGTCAATCACTTTACATTCGTGAACGACGAAATGGGTATTGCCAACCGCTATGCCGGATTTTTTACCACACGCAGGGCGGGAGTAGACACAGTATATAAAGTAGGCGATGAACTTTTGCGTAACCCCGATCCCAAGGATCTTGACTCAACCCTGCAGGTATGGAATAAAACAGAACCCGATTCTATAGCATACATGGCAGTAACAACAGATTCGGCTTATGCCTTCCCCATTACTAACTACCAGAGTGGTTTGCAGGAAACAAGAATTGCGGGTGACAGGGGGCAGGTTACGGAAGTAAGGCAGGAGGGCGACCTTAAAATGCTGTATAAGCTGAGGGTAAACGAAGATGCTTTGAAGAAAAGAAATATTAATGTGAGACCTACCGAATACATGAAAAAGGTAATAGACAGAGACAGGGCGGAACGGGGAGCCGCAACTATTTACCAGCCGGTAGTGGTAGATACTACGCAAAAGGAAGACAATCTTTTTCAAAGCGAGTTTGAAGATGATACCACTTCGGTTGGAAAAGTGGTAGTAACTGAATCGCCTGTTAAAGAAGAAACCACGCTTTCGCAGGCAAAGCTGTACGATTATCGTTTGAAGTTTTCCACTGAGTACTCGGTATCGGGTTTTAACAACTCTGTGCTAATGACACGGTGGCAACCCTATGCCGGAGGCAATGGTCCTATTTATATGACCAATGGAAACTCAAACCTGAACGGCATTATCCGGATCGGCGTGTCTGATTTGTTTGAAGATATTAAATTTATTGGCGGTTTCAGGCTGGGCCTCAACCTCGACGATAAGGATGTGATGTTCAGCTTTTACAACCTTCGCAAAAGGCTCGATTGGGGATTAACCTATTACCGGTCTACCATTACCAACTTTTTGCCGGTAACGAACGAAACTCCTCTTAATAAGCTATTCACCAACATGTACCAGGTTAATCTCACGTATCCATGGGATAAGGTGAGAAGCCTGAGAGCCAACATTGCATTGCGTACAGACAGGGTGGTATACAAAGGGGATATTTTTGTACAGAACCCCTGGGGAGCGCTTGCACAAAAAGACAGCGTTTTCAGGTCAATTCTTACACATCTTGAATACGTGCATGATAATACAATCAACCCTGCATTGAACTTATGGCATGGATTGCGGTATAAAATATACACCGATATCAATACCGACTTAACCAAAGCCAAGCAAGGCAAACTAACGTTTAACGTGGGCGCTGATATTCGTTATTATTATCCCATTTACCGCAACTTCATCTGGGCAGGAAGGGGAGCAGCCGATTTTTCGTGGGGCAACCAAAAAATGATTTACTACCTTGGCGGAGCCGACGGGTGGATATCGCCCAAATTCAACAGCGAAAATAAACCCGCACCTGATCAAAGCTATACTTATCAAACATTGGCGGTTAACATGAGGGGATACCGCCAGAATGCAGCAAATGGTAACAATGCAATTGTACTGAACAGTGAGTTCAGGTTGCCGGTATTTACCACGCTGCTGAGCAGACCAATCAATAATGCGTTTATCCGTAACTTCCAGGTGGTACAGTTTATTGACCTGGGAACAGCTTGGAACGGCGCTTATGATGGAATGAAACGCCCTACGGTAACTTATCCATACCGTAATGTAACGGTGAGCTTTAAAAGCCCGGGCATAGGTCCGTTTGTTGGAGGCTACGGCTTTGGTGTAAGAAGCACCTTACTGGGTTATTTCCTGAAGCTGGATGCCGGTTGGCCAATGAGCGGCTTCTTTAATGGAAGACCAATCTGGTATTTCTCACTTGGTCTTGATTTTTAGCAGTACATTATTAGCTATAATATAAAAGCCCGAAGCTGATACAATCGCTTCGGGCTTTTTTTGTGCTAACGCATATGATTCTTTCCAGTATCTGCGATCAATTGGCGGAGATCTGCGGGAAAAAGAAACTTTCCGGTGGGTGAAGACACGCCCCATGGGAATTCATCGATCAGGTTTGGGGTTTATGCTTTTGTGTATTGCTGCAAGCTTTTCAATGTTTTATAACATACAATCATCAGCAGCGAAAAGAAAAAGGTTACGCCCCATGTGCGAAGGTTGTCTTCGGGATTAAGAGCAATGAATTTTACATCGTTTACAATGTCGTGAGGATTAGCTACCACATCCCAACTGTTCCAGCGAAGAAAGCGCCCGGCATATACGCCAAAAGCACAGAGTATGATAAAAATATAAACCGACATGTTTACCCATTTGCGGGAATACCTGTTTGATAAAGAACGTTCAACATTCATCAGCGAAATAAAACCCAGTATGCATCCATTCCACGAAGCCCAGAAAAGGATGAGCAGATCGTACCAGTAAGGCACTGGTGAGCGCGGCTCGAGGTGAAAGAAATCGGTAATAATGTAGGGTGCGTTCGGAAAGAAAAGCAACCATACTACCAGTACCAGGTAATAAAGCCACTGCTTTATATAGGTTTTGTTTAAAAGCAGGCTCAAAGCAAAAGGCAGCCAGGCTAAAAAAAGATTCCATATTAAATAAAGCCCGTAGGGCTCACGCGTATATACCATTCTCGCTCCTATCATGAGCAACGTAAAGGCTAGTGAAAGATATATGAATGACTGGTTGGGGTTTTTATGTTTCATGATTGAATATTAAAAAGTAATAGTACTCTTGGTAAAAAAATGATGAGTCCAATAATAAGGCTGGCAACGGCTGACAACAAAACGGCTCCTGCCGAAACATCTTTAATAACCTTAATAGCCGGATGATAATCGGGTTGAATAAGATTGCAAAGTTTTTCCAGTGCAGTGTTGATCATTTCAAGCGAAAGAACAGCAACTATACAAAGCAAAACAGCTATCCATTCGGCGCGGGTAATGTTCAACCAAAACCCCAGCACCACCACCACGATCGCTGCAATTAACTGTACCTGCCCATTGCGTTCGTAACGAAAAAAGGTATATACCCCATCTATAGCATACTTAAATGACCGTATTGTTTTCATAAACTGTTCTTTAATTTCCCAATTGAGGTGCCAACGGCATTAGCGAAGGCTGTAGCTGCTGCGCTGCTTTCGTGTGGTGTATATTGGCGGCCGGCTTTTGATTGCGCACCTTCGATAATATAGACTCCAGCAATGGCAACATTTTATTTAAACCCCGGGTTTTTATCATAAAGTTCCACAAAGGTTCAAATTTTTTCCAGCCTGCTGCATACGCAAAGTGTTTTGCCATGTGTTTAAAATTGTCGTGCTGTAAGCTTGCTTTAAAAATGTTGCTCCATGAGTAAAACGACCTGTAGGCTTCATCGTATCCACGCTTAAGTGTGCCGGCATCCAATCCTTTTGTTTGATACACTACATGCCTGGTATCGTATAAATCCCAATTGCTGTGCAGCAGTCGTCCTTCCTGTTTCATGGTTTGATACAACCCTGTTCCGGGATAAGGCGTGAGTATGTGAAAGGTACAGGTTGTTAGGGCATTTTTTACAGCCCAGTCAACCGTTCTTTTAAAAACATCTTTATCATCTTCATCCAGCCCAAAAACAAAACTTCCGTTTATCATAATTCCAAGGTCATGCAGCCGCTTAATGGCATCGGTATAGCTTTTACCTAAATTTTGCTTCTTATTGCTTTGCACCAGGTTGCCATTGCTCAATGTTTCAAAGCCAACAAACACACTTCGCATGCCAGCTTCCGCAGCCCTTTCAATCAGGTCGCCTCTCAATACAGCGTCGATAGTTGAAGCGCCCTGGAAAACCCTGTTCATTCCCCTCATACCTTCGAATAACGAGGACGCAAATTTTTGATTGCCCAACAAGTGATCGTCGAGGAAATACAAATGCCTCCCCGGCAACCTGTCAATTTCCGATAACGCTGCATCTGTTTTTTGTGTGTAAAACGATCTGCCGCCTTCAAAAAAAGCATCCTTATAGCAAAAGTTGCAATGATGAGGGCAACCTCTCGTTACTACAATGGAGTTGGGAACAAGATACAAATGCCGCTTAATCAGGTCTCTTCTTACAGGCGGAATGTTTTCGATAGATCTTTCAAAAGAGACATACTTTTTCTTAGCGCAGCCGCGTCTCAAATCATTTAAAAACTGTGGAAAGGTGGCTTCGCCCGGCCCAATAAAAATGCTGTCTGCATGCGGCATTGCTTCATCCGGCAGAGAAGAAACGTGCAATCCACCCAAACACACATAACATCCTTTGTTCCTGTAATGGTCTGCCAATGCGTAAGAACGGAAAGCGTTGGTGATATATACCTGTATAATTACCAGATCGGGCATATCATGAATATTAAGTTCTTCGACATGCTCATCCTGCAACTCAATCTCATCTGCGTCGCTGCAATAAGCTGCAAGGGTTGCCAATCCCAAAGGCGGAAACAAAGAATATTTAATGGGTCGCCAAAACGGGCTTTTCGCCTCGGTAAGCGCCGGTAAAATCATTTTTATTTTCATGAGTTTTAGTTGAGTGAGCTGAGTGGTTGAGCAGGTGGAGTAAGTTTAGTTGATTTATCCAATTAACGTATTCTACTCATTTAACCTGCTCAACTATTTAACCTGATTTTAAATAGCTGCGTTAAGGTCTTTACTACCCGCGCCATACCATTCTATCTTCCTGGAATAATACATGATGATGGCCAACACCACAAACAGTCCAATGCTGCCAAACAGCAACGCCTTGTCCTGCAATTGTATAAGCACGAAAATGAAGCCGTACAACAGAGTAAGTAGCGAGCCGAACAGCAAAGCCACTTTCCATTTTTCAAACAGGCTTTTGGTATACAGGGTGATGAGCACAATCGTAGCAGACGAAGCAATAGCATAGGCGTTGTTAAAGCCCAGGTATTCGGAAATAGAAAGCAGCAAGGTATAAAATATGCAAAGTGCCAATCCTACCAGTACATATTGTATGGGATGCACTTTCTTTTTCTGTGTTATTTCCACAAAAAAATACAATGCGAAGGTGAGGGCAATAAAGAGCACGGCATATTTAATAGAGCGTTTTGTTTGTGCGTAAGAGTCTACAGGTTGCAGTAGTTTTGTTTCAATCGTTGATTCTTTGATATCATACCGCGTATCTTTCCAGCTTTGCGGATAGCTGCGGTTTAAATGCTGTACTTTCCAGTTGGCTTTAAAACCCGAATCCGTTTCGGTGTGAGTAACCGGCAAAAAGTTACCATTATAGGATGGATGTGGCCAGGAAGAAGACATTGTTACATTCGTGGTTTTTCCTACCGGCGTAAAGCCAATGCCCTGAGAACCCTTCAAACTGATTTTTAGTTCAAAGCTTATGGGGCGGCCAAGCGCATCCGGAGTGATTGCAACGGGTGTACTAAGCCCTTCTTTCAGCACTTCATTATCTGGTATTCCGGCGTTGAATACTGTATTTGCGCCATTCCATTCCAACACCAGCTGATCTTCAATACCGCGGAAATCGCTGATGCCTATACACAAACGCGCTTCGTTTAGTAGCAAGTCTGCCGGATCCACTCCCGGTAGTTCATTCAATAATGCCGCAAAATTCCCTGTCAGGTTTGTATGGCTCCGGTACAAAATAGCGCTGAAAATAGTTCTGCTTCTTCCTTCGGGATCAATTTTTCCGTTTACGTTTAGCTGCTCCGGCAAAAAGTAGGCAAGCTTTCTTACCGGCTTTGCATTTTCAATGCCTGTTTTGGGTGTTTCGTTGTAAGGAATGATGAGCAGCGGGCCCACAACTTTTTGCGCTGCAGCCCACTTGCTGGTTGTTTCCCGAATCACTTCTTCCTTTCGCTGTGCCCTTTCTTCTACCAGGGCCAGGATAAACAAAGTAGGAATAAGCAGCGCCAGCACAAGAAAACCTACCAGCATGCCTTTCACAGTAAATTTGTTTTGCGACCAAAAACCTCCTGATTGTAAATTGTCCATATTATTTATTTTAAAAGTACTTTGAATTTCAAAGTGTAAACACAAAAAAAAATTATTCTAATGATCTGATCATTTGTTCCAATGCATCCAGGTGCGCTTTAAATGCCTTTTCTCCCGACTTGGTTACAGAGTAAGTAGTATTTGTTTTTCGTCCGATAAATCCCTTTTGTACCTTAATGTAGCCGTTCTCTTCTAATGTTTTTAAATGCGAGGCAAGGTTGCCGTCGGTAACCTCTACAATTTCCTTTAACTGATTGAAATTTACCTCCTCGTTCACAATAAGCGAACTCATTATACCCAGCCGGATACGGCTGTCGAACACTTTATTCAAATTTTCAATCGGATTCTTCATTCCTTTTTAGTTGTCAGCCGTCAGCGATCAGCGATCAGCTATTTTCCGTTTGGAGTTTATTGTTTGTAGTTTGAGGCTCCAATAACGCTAAACCATAAACGCCAAACCTCAAACTTCCCCCTACACCTTCCACCTTACACCTTACTTCCTCTCTCATACTTCCACCACATTACAGCTCCGTATATGATATGGAGTATACCGAATCCCAGCGTCCAGAAAAACAAACCGGAACCCAGGAACCAGCAACTGATCACCCCCAACAATATTTGCCCATACCCAAGATATCTTACTTCGCCTAAGGTATACTTACTGGCATTTACAAGCGAAATACCATAAAATATCAAACAGCCGGGTGCAATCAATCCAAAATACCCCAGTGCTATCATGCGCAGTAAAAATACGCCTCCCGCAAATAATGGTATGGAAAAATTAATGACCAGCCTCCTGGAAGCACTCCCCCACAGCGGCACATTGTTTTTTTTGCTGTTGAGCCAGGTAAAAAAGAAAGCTACTATAATTGCCGAAACCAGCGTATACAACGCAATGGTAAAAAGTTTATAGCCCATAAATTCCTTTATGGTAACACTTTGGTAGTTGTAATCACGCACATTTATATCTCCGTTTCCGCCAATTATCTGGTAAGCAAACCAGCTACCCACCAAAGCGCATATGCCGGCTCCAATACCACTCAGCCCGCTTAAACTAATGAACCGGCTGCTGCGTTCCATCATTTGTTTAATGTCTTTAAGGGTTTCGAGCCCGGCAATTTTTTCCTTCATAAAAGTGCTTTGAAATCCAAAGTAAACATGAAAAAGCCATTCCTGCAAATTTTTCGTCTAAAAAATCTTCTTAACACATGCTTAAATAATAGCTGGTTGTATGTTAATATGCTGCCGGGGGAGTTATTTTTGCAATTATGTCTTGGAAATCACTGTGTATCTTTGGGATACTCTTCACCATTTTTACCTTACCTAACAATGCCTGGAGCCAGGTTCGTAAAGTAACAGGTTATGTGCAGGATGCTCATAGCGAAGAACGTATTCCCTTTGCTTCTGTTCAATTTAAAAATACCACTGTTGGCACACTCACCGATTCGGCGGGAAACTTTTCATTTACACTTGACCGGTGGCCTTCTGATACCCTGGAAGTTACCTATGTAGGATTTGAGGATTTTTACCTGCGCATAGATAGCACTATTGAAGAAATGGAAGTGGTGATTAACCTGGAGCGTGGCAAAAAAAATACCGAAGTAATTATAAAAAGCAAGATCGGTAAGGGTTTAATTATGTGGCGGAAGATCGTGAAAAACAAGCCTTACAACGACCGCTCTCGATTTGACAACTTTTCGTACGAGCTATACAATAAGCTGGAAGCCGATTTGAACGATGCCGCGAACAACAAGCTGATTAAGCTAAGAATTTTAAAGCCCTTTAAAGAAGTAATTAACCAGAATATTGACAGTGCATCGGAAGCCAAACCCATACTCCCCTTGTATCTTACAGAATCGCTGTCTGATTACTATTACCAAAAAAAGCCCAGAACCACGCGCGAAGTTATTAAAGCCATTAAAACGATTGGCTTTAATAACCAGAGCATCACTAAAATGCTGGGCGGTATGTACCAGAATATCAATGTATACAAAAACTTTATCCCGGTTTTTGATAAGGACTTTGTAAGCCCCATCAGCGACAATGGCTCGGCGTACTACCACTATAGGGTACCCGACACACAATATATTGGCGGGCGGAGGTTCTTTCACTTTGTATTTACGCCCAAGCATAAGGGAGAAAGTGTTTTTACGGGTGATGCCTGGATTGCGGACTCATCGTACGCGGTAATGAAAATGAATCTTCGTGTGTCAGAAACTGCCAACCTCAACTTTATAGAAAAGCTAGATCTGGTGCAGGAGTTTCAACTGGTGAACGATTCGGTGTGGTTCCTTTCGAAAGACAAGTTTGTTGCCGACTTTATTTTCATGGATAAAAAACGGCTGAATTTTATTGGAAGAAAGACAAGCACTTACCGCGATGTTGTAATTAATGACAGCTCGGTATTTACCGAACTGGAAAAAAACAAGTTGCGGGAAGAAGTAGTGGTGGCTGATTCAGCCAATAAAAAAACAGATGAGTTCTGGCAGGAAGCGCGGCACGAGCAGTTGACAAAAACAGAAAAGGGCATTTACCAAATGATTGATACATTGATGGGAATGCCCAGCTTTAAACGATTTACGGACCTTATTTACTTTTTGGGCACAGGTTATAAAAACGTGGGCAATTACGAAATTGGCCCGTGGTATAACTGGTTTACGGTAAACGCCTACGAAGGAGCGCGGGTGCGGTTTGATTTGGGAACCAACACCGGCTTCAATAAAAAAGTGTATTTCACTACCTACCTGGCTTACGGCTTTGGAGACAAAAAACTGAAAGGAAGATTTCAAACCCTGTACCTGATCAACAAATCGCCACGGTCTACCCTGTTTGCTTCCTACCTGAACGATATTGATAACGGGCAGGTATATTACGACGAAGTGGGCAGTGATAATCTTTTTGCCATTGCCTTACGAAAGCCGAATGTGCCGCTGCGGTATATGAAGATAGAGCAGATAAAGCTGGAATATTTTAAAGAGTGGAGCAACGGCTTTTCTGTTACACTCACGGGGCAGCGCAGGCGCTTTTCGCCACTCACCAACCTGCCTTTAAAAGAAAACTTTCCGCAAGAAAATGGTGGCGAGCCGCTCAACAGTTTTGAGGGAGGTATAAAACTGCGATTTGCCTACCTGGAAAAATTTCTCGATGGAAACTTTTACCGTATGAGCCTCGGAAGCGATTATCCCATTGTGGAAGTGCATTATTCAAAAGGTATCAGCGGGATATTTAACAGCGGTTATAACTTTCACAGGTTTGGTGGCAGCATTTCCGATTACAAAAAAGTATCCCCTTTTGGCAGCATTTACTACAATCTTTATGCTGGCAAAGTAACGGGTACATTGCCTTATACATTGCTCGAAATTCCACCGGGCAATAACATCTGGTACTATAATAAATATGCGTTTAACATGATGACGCGATACGAATATCTTGCCGACTGGTATTCCGGCATCAATGTTGAACATAATATCGGCAACGGTATATTCAGGTATATTCCATTAACGCGTATTCTTAAATTCCGGCAGTTCTGGGGCGCCAAAATTTTATGGAGCGGGCTAAGCGAGGCAAACGAAGCATATAACTCAGATAATAATGGACATGCCTTCAAAAACCTCCGCGGTAAGCCGTATCTTGAAGTAGGAACGGGCGTTGACAATATATTTAAAATATTCAGGGTAGACTTTATATGGCGGGTATTGCCCCGCCCTTTGCCTGAAAAAACATTTGACCGGTTCGGCATTTTTGGAAGTTTCAGGGTGGTGTTTTAACCATTTGAGATTTTGGATTTAAAATTTGAAATTGAAAATATTATGGAACTAACTATTGAACAGGCGCAGCAACAGGTAGACTTGTGGATACAAACCGCGGGCGTGAGATATTTTAGTGAGCTTACCAACCTGGGCATATTGATGGAAGAAGTAGGTGAATTATCGCGACTGATGGTGAGAACCTACGGGGAGCAATCGTTTAAGGAATCGGACAAGGGCAAAGAACTGGCCGATGAAATGGCGGACGTGTTGTGGGTGCTGATATGCCTGGCTAACCAAACGGGCGTAAACCTTACTGAAGCCCTGCACAAAAATTTTGAGAAGAAGAATATAAGAGATATTGACAGGCACACATCGAACGAAAAACTGAAGAAAAAATAACCTTGTTGATGCATCCTGGCATCTTGTTTTGTAACCATTGCTCTAACTATTGCGTATGAAAAAATTTTTCCTTCCCGCTGTAGCGCTGTTATTTCTCCTGAGTGCCTGCAACGAAAAATCGCCTGCATCCAGCAATAATGGGCAGGACGACAGCACAAAAAGCGAAGTGGAAGTGTGGCTTACAGATCCCGATGCCGGTGTTCTTTTTAAAAAGCAAAAAGCTGCTTCATTTTCAGCAACAACAGGCAATGATGCAGGTATTGTGGTTAACGATGGGCAAAGCTTTCAGGAAATGGATGGATTCGGCTATACGTTAACGGGAGGCAGCGCTTTTCATCTCAGCAAAATGAGTGCAGCAGCAAGAGCAGCTATTCTTAAAGAAATGTTTGCGACCGATTCTGCTAATATCGGAACCAGTTATTTAAGAGTGAGCATTGGCGCATCGGACCTCGATGAGAAGGTATTTTCATACAACGATTTACCCGAGGGGCAGACAGATGTGAACATGGACAAATTCAGCCTGCAGCCAGACAAAGCCTTCCTTATACCTGTTTTGAAAGAAATTCTGGCCATTAACCCTGCTATCAAAATATTAGGTTCTCCCTGGTCGCCGCCGGTGTGGATGAAAACAAATAAAAATTCAGTGGGAGGAAGTTTAAAGCCCGAATATTATGACGCCTATGCGAACTATTTTGTGAAATACATTCAAGGGATGAAAGCAGAGGGAATAACAATTGATGCTGTTACTATTCAAAATGAACCCTTGCATCCTGGCAACAACCCAAGCCTGCTGATGCAGCCGCTTGAGCAGGCTGCATTTGTAAAGCAAAGCCTTGGACCAGCCTTTAAAGCAGCCGGTCTTTCAACCAAAATTATTTTATACGATCACAATGCCGATCGCCCCGATTATCCTATAACTATATTGAACGATCCCGAAGCCTCAAAATATGTTGATGGTTCGGCGTTTCATTTGTATGCGGGCGATGTAAATGCTATATCGCAGGTGCATGCTGCTCATCCTGATAAGAATCTTTATTTCACGGAGCAGTGGATTGGTGCTCCCGGCAATTTGAAAGGAGACCTGGGCTGGCACATAAAAAACATCGTTATAGGAACCGCCCGCAACTGGTGCAAGGTGGCACTGGAATGGAATTTAGCGGCCAATGCAAAACTGGAGCCGCATACAGACGGTGGATGCACACAATGTTTGGGCGCACTTACCGTTGAGGGGGACAATGTAACCCGCAACCCTGCATACTATGTAATTGCACATGCTGCAAAATTTGTACGTCCTGGCAGTATCAGGATAGATTCCGGAAACAATTTACCTCTGCCCAATGTTGCTTTTAAAACACCCGATAATAAAATAGTGCTGATTGTGCTGAACGATGGCAGCAGCAAACGTTCATTCAATATTAGTTACCGCAATAAAACAATGAGCACTGCTTTAAATGCTGGCGCGGTAGCCACCTATGTATGGTAGCTCTAAAGATTGCTTACTGCACAAAAACTGCGGCATTTGTATTGAATAATATGATTTTTCAGAACAGCTCTTCATTCATTATCATCAGTGTGATTTTGTAATAGAAATATCACGATAATCAAATAGACATACAACTATCTCTTCTTCTCAAAAACAATACGGTCTGTATTACAAGCAACATTTTTTCGTCCATGCCACACGATCTATATAAAGTTTTGCTACCTTTAACCGGTACTTATTTTTTACACCAAAACCAATGAGCGTATGCTAACGTTATTGAAGGACCTTCCTGATGTGTCTGCTGCTACAACTCACTTCCCAAACCTGCAGCATTCTCCCACGAGTTTATTTTTATCTGCTACATGAATGTATCATGGCTTTTCCAGGCGTTGAACGCAAGGTCTGCATATGTCCTTGCAAGCCTCTAAGGCCGTGTGTCCGTTCATGACCGAAATATTCCCTGCAGCTTTCTCTATGCGGGCGTAAGTATTTCGCAGACGTTGAAGGATAAGGTTTTTATCCTTCAGGGATTGCTTCATTAAAAAAGTAAACACATGCAGTATTTGTAAAATTATTATGCTAACAAAATTTTAGCCATTCTCTTTATTACCTACTAAATTAAAATTCATCTATTTATGACAAGATTCAACCTGCTACTGCTATTTATGTTAATAGCTACCGTTGCATCGGCACAAACCCGCCAGCTAACAGGGGTTGTAACCGATGCGGAAAAAAATGCCATTCCTTCGGCTACTGTAAAAGTGAAGGGCAAAGATGTTCAAACCCTTACTGATGTGGATGGAAAATTTTCTTTTTCAGTTCCGGCAGGAAGTATTGTGCTGGAAATTTCTTCTATTGGATTTGAGACAAAGCACCTTAGCGTTGCTTCAACAAATAACAATGTTTCTGTAATAATGGCTACCAGCTCTACCGCTTTGAGCGAAGTGGTTGTAACAGCTTTAGGTATAACCAAAGAGCAAAGAAAGCTTGGTTATGCTGTAACCAAGGTTGATGGCGACCAGTTAAATAAAGCAAGAGAAACCAACGTTGCCAACTCGCTTAGCGGGCAGGTTGCCGGTTTAAAAGTAACCGGAACCAGCAGCGGACCTGGCGGCACGGCAAAAGTTCTATTAAGAGGCATGCCCAGTATGAACGGCAGCGGGTCGCCGTTATTTGTAATCAATGGCGTGCCTATGGATAATTCTCAAAGAGGGTCCTCCGGCCAATGGGGTGGCTCCGACAATGGAGATGGCATAGGTAACATTAACCCCGATGACATAGAGAGCATGACTGTTTTGAAAGGACAATCTGCTTCTGCGCTTTATGGCGCCCGCGCATCAAATGGTGTCATCCTCATTACTACTAAAACCGGAAAAAGGAACAGCTTCGCTGTTGAGTATAACCTGAACTACATGATGGATAAGGCAATGGACCTTACAGATTTTCAGTATGAATATGGTCAGGGACAAAAGGGCATAAAACCCACCGATGTATTATCAGCAAGAAACTCTAACCGGTTTAGCTGGGGCACTAAATTAGATGGATCACCCACCATACAGTTTGATGGTAAAATGTATCCTTACTCAGCAGTGAGAGATAACATTAGCTTCTATCGCACAGGAACTTCTCTTACCAATAGCTTTGCTTTCTCAGGAGGTGGCGACAAGGGTGCATTCAGGCTGTCTGTGTCGGGATTAGATGCTAATGCAATTGTAAGAAATAGCGGGTTAGACCGTAAAACGGTCAACTTAAACACCCAACAAAATATTACAGACAAATTAACAGCTACGATCGTAGTTAATTATGTTGATGAAAAGGCGAAAGCAAGACCGCAATTGAGTGACGGGCCCATGAATCCTAATAACTTTACTTTTCTTGCCAGTAATGTAAGCCATAAAATTTTTGCTCCCGGGTTTGATCCTGTCACCGGGTTTGAAACTCAGTTCAGTGATGATGAGTATGTTAGCAATCCCTGGTTTGTAGTAAACAATTATATAAATGATCTGAGACGAAAAAGGTGGATCACCTCCGGAGCGCTTAAATATGATTTTACAGATTGGCTGTATGCGCAGGCACGCGTGGGTTACGATGTTTCCAACGACCGCTTGTTTAAAGTGGAACCATGGGGAACAGCCTATACGCAAGACAGGCATGGCAATTTACAGGATCTTGCTTCATCACAACGGCATGAGTTGAACTTTGACGGATTGGTTGGCTTAAAACGCGACCTTACGGATGATATTAATATTGACGTTGCAGTGGGTGGAAACATCAGGAAAAACCAGTTTGAAAAAGTTGCAGTAGGCGGTAGCTATTTCTTAGTACCCAATCAATACACCTTGGGCAATGTAAGAAATCCTCGTACTAACCCCGCCAACAACTATGACTATTGGAGGACTGAAGTACACTCGGCGTATTATACAATCGACATGGCGTTTAAGAGATTTCTTACCTTGTCTACCACCGGACGGTATGATGCCTATTCTACATTACCTGTCTCCAGCAACACCATATTTACTCCGTCAGTTTCAGCAGGCTTCATCTTCTCTGAGCTAACCAATATTAATAGTTTAAATTTTGGTAAGTTAAGGTTATCGTATGCACAAACAAGTGGAGAACTGGCAGATGCTTACAAAACAGCGTTATACTATTCACTGGGTAGTCCTTTGGGCGGCGTACCTGTTGGAAGCTTCAGCGCAGCTTTACCCAACTTATCCTTAAAACCATTTGTTACTACAGAAATTGAAATAGGAACTGAATTGAAATTCCTGAATAACCGCTTAAACTTTGATATTGCCTGGTACACCAAAAAAACAAAGAATGAGATCATGCCAACCACCTATAGTCCTGCAACAGGATTTACCAGTGGTGGTGTGGTTGGTACAGGCTCTACTCAAAACAAGGGGTTAGAAATTCAGATTGCGGCAACTCCTGTTAAAAACAGAAACTTCAGCTGGGTATCTACCTTCAATTTCACCAATGTTAAAAACAAAATATTAAAAACAGATGCCGACGGTAAAAATCAAAACCTTGGTCAGAACAGAGGCACACTGGGCAACGCAGTCACCGCTTTTGTGAAAGGATATGCCGGACCTCAGATTATGGCGTATGACTATGCAAGAACAGACAAGGGAGAAATGATAGTGGACGCTTCAGGGCTTCCGGTTCGCGGTAAATTGATTCCGATGGGCAGCGTATTACCTACCGTGTATGGTGGCTGGAGCAATCAGTTTAACTACAAGAACTTCAACTTCGGAGTATTGGTTGATTACAACTTCGGCAACAAAATTCTTTCTGCCACGCAGTACTACGCTATCAGAAGAGGGCTGCACCAAATGACGCTTGAAGGAAGAGATGGTGTTAAAGCAGGCGTGTATGCAGATGGTACTGCCAATACTACAACTGCCAACGCACAGGAGTATTATACCAAACTTGTCGATAATGTAACCTCTATTACAGTGTTAAACGGTGATTACATAAAACTTCGTCAGCTGTCGCTGGGTTACAATTTTGGAGAAAAAGTAGTATCGGCATTAAGAATCTTCAGTTCAATGCAGGTGTCGCTGGTGGCACGTAACCTCGCCATCTTAATGAAAAAAAGCGATAACATTGATCCTGAAGCAAACTTTGCATCCAATATCAACTATGCCGGTATTGAAGGTACAAGTTTACCCTCTACCAGATCTTACGGCATTAATGTTAATCTCAAATTCAAAAAGTAACCTATTTCTTCTTGTTTCATTAAAACAAAAACGATGAAAAAATATTTAATATATTCAGGGATTGGCCTCTTATTGCTTGCCACATCCTGTACTAAAGACTTTGAAGATATAAATACTGACCCCAAGCAGTATACTCCCGAATTTTTCGACGCTAATTATTTTTTATCCTCCAGTCAGCACAATTACGCAGTAGCCATAAGCGGTTATTCCGGCCCTATTTTATTTCAAAGTGGATGGGTGCAGATATTTTCCATGGCAACCACCACGGGCGATTATTACACCAATGCCGATAAATATGTAGAGTCGAGCAACACGAATGCGTACATAGCAAGCAGTTGGAACAACGCATACCGCTCGGCAAGTCTTGCGCACGAAATACTTTTAAATCGCAAAAGTTCCGATTCAGTTAATATTACCGGAGCTGCAACCATTATGAAGGTGCTGAACATGCAATATATTACCGACGTGTATGGTGATGCTCCTTATACCGAAGCTTTCAAGGCAAGAGAAGGGCTGACTTTACCGGTTTATGATAAGCAGCAAAACCTGTACATGACCCTGCTTACTGAACTGGAAACTGCTTTAAAAAGCATGGATGCCTCCAA
>JBQCFW010000038.1:0-12038 GCA_051958655.1 Agriterribacter sp.
CAGGAAAGCCAGCGAGCCCGCTGCAGTTGTTTTTATGAAACTTCTTCTTTTCATGTGCAAATTTTTATTTGATTGTAGCTACACGCCGCCTCACCGGCGGCAGAGAATCATGCATAAAAAGATCATAGCAATGCGTGAGAATTTTGCCAGGAAGTTTTTATGCTACATTTCATCTGTTGTTTGTGTTTTAATATGGTTATTTAAGCGGTTTAACTATTACGTTTCTGAAAGACAACTGCCCTCCATGATGCTGAAAGCCAATATAACCTGTTTTGGCTGTTCCATACTTTTCGTCCTTGGCAAATTTACCGGCTTTCTTACGGGCATACCAGTCGTCCGACCACGGCTCAAAGCTGATCAGCTTTACACCGTTCAGCCAATGCTCTGTTCTGCCGGGAGCCACCACTATTTTGGTGGTATTCCATTCGCCATACGGGTGAAGGATCTTTTTGCTTTCGTCGGCAGCATACATTGCATAATCGGCTCCTGCCTTTTGCCAGTCCTGCAACAGCTCAGGATGCTCTGCGCCAAACTGTTCGTTGTAGCCTTTCAGGTCGGGGTGCATTGCGGCAAAATTTACATCGTCTATCACCTGGTATTCGGGCGACATTGTAGTGGAATAACCATCGCCTTCCTTTAAATGGTAGAAGATACCGCTGTTAGCGCCCTTATCTATCTTCCATTCAACAGTTAATTCAAAATATTCAAATTCCTGCCCGCCAAATATCAGGTCTTTACCACCTTTATACGATTTGTCGGTTACGTTTGGATCGAGCGACAGCACGCCGTTGCTGATCTTCCAGCCCGGCGCTAAGGTTTGGGCATTGTAACCCCGCCATTTGGCAGCATTTTCTTTGCTTAATAAGTTGATTGCTTTCTGCTGTGTGGGGCTATCAAAACCCACACTAATAATTGCAAACAAAAGACCTGCGAAAAGGTAATTGAACAAACGCATAGTATAAAGAGATTGATGAACTGCACGAATATACTTCGTTCAGGTGGTAACTGAAGTTGGTAGGGAGATTTTTTTCCGGTGGAGACAAAGTGGGTTTTTATTTACTTCCAGGGCTATATCCAAACATTTTTTTAAATGCGTACGAAAAACTGCTCAGGTTGTTGTATCCAATATGAAAAGCTGCTTCGGTAACGTTCATTGCGCGGTTACACAGCAGTTGCCTGGCTTCCTCCATGCGCAGCCGGTGTATGTCGCCAAATACCGTTGTATGGAAAAAATATTTGTATCCCTTTTTCAACTTGTATTCGTTTAGCCCAAAGCGATAGGTAAGGGCTTTCAGGCTCAGTTCCTCCAGGTATGCCTTTGTTATATATGCTTTAACCGCATGCAGTTTTTCCTTATCCGCCGGCGACCAGTATTCCTGCACTCCTTTAGTATGCAGCGCGTGCAGTTCATCCATTTGCAGCACAAACAGCTCCAGCAGCTTGCTTTCGGTAAAAATATAGCGCGTAATACCGCTGAAGGGGTTTTGCCTGATAGCCGGAATTAATTCACGTATCCGTTGTTGCCAGCGCAGACCGGTAACCGATCCTAAAAAATTGTTCTTCTTTTCTACATGTTGGCAAAACAACGCCAGCGCCCCGCTGTCTTCATTTTCCGCCAGGCTGTTTAAGTATTCGGCATGATAAGTAATGGTGCAGGCATGAAAGCGTGGCGAATGAATGATATGCCTGCCCGAAAAATTGGTATTATACTGTATGTTATGCTGCCAGTTGCCAAAATACAGCGGCTCCGGCCTATTATTAAAATACGATTCTACGTCGCCTTCCATTACAAATACCGATTCCGCCGCTTCTTTCGGCTCCTGGTCGTACAGGCAAAAAGGCGCTTTTGCCTCAATATCCAGTTCGGTAAACAGCATGCCCGGCGTATTAATGGCATTCAGTTTTCCTCCGGCCAGTCCTGCCTGTTCAAACTGCACGGTAAAATGCGTGTAACGGTTGCTGTTATACAGCACCTGTTGTTGTGTGGTACCAAAATACTGGTCCCAATGCGTTAAATCAATTGAATCCATTTTTCAACAGTTTTAATCCGTTTGTCTAAACAGCCGGGGCACGACGGCTGCTCAACTTTGCAGCACTAAATAAAAGCAAAATGAAAGGTTTCTCTAAAAATGCGGCCTGGACTGGGCAAAATGCTGCATCAACTGTAAAAAGCAGGTCATGGAAATGGTGGCTGTCGCTATTGTTTTATCCCGTGGGGATAGTACGCATCTGGCGCAGTAAAACCTGGTTATGGGCAAAGCTGTTGTATAGTATATTGGCGCTGCCTGTTTTTTTATTGATAAGCGCGTATGCCGGCATCGTGCTGTTTGCCGCATTTTTGCCAACGCTCGACTGCTCGGTAGGCAACCGCGCCGACAAAACCATTTATAACAAAGACGGCAATTACTCCGCCACTTTTGTGGAAACCGGCAGGCAAACCAACAATGCCTACGAATTGGTGCAGGTAGAGCTGGAACCATATGGTGGCAACGACTGGCATTATCATTCCAGCTTCGTGGAAACATTTACGGTAGTAGATGGCAGGATCACCATTGGCAGGAATGGCGACAGCATTTTGCTGGACAAAGGTCAGTCTACACAAGCCGAAAGAAAAGACATGCACTATTTTAAAAACGCGCTTAATACCAGGAGCGTACTACTGGTAAAAGTAACGCCTGCCGCCGGTTTGGAAAAAACACTGCGTGTTGCGTATGGACTGATCAACGATGGCTTGCTCAAAAACGAGATGACGGAAAATCCCTGGCATATGTGCCTGCTGCTGGGCTACAGTCAATCGTACCTGCCCGGTATGCCTGCCTGGTTCCAGGAGCCGCTTATTACCGCCCTGGCTAAAATTGCGCAATGGAAAGGAGAAGATAAGGCGCTGAAGAAATATTTTATGTGATATGGCGAACAGGCAGAACCACGAGGGCACAAGACACTGAGGTGCACAAAGCTTACCGAAACGGCGAGGGACGAAGCCGTTGTCGCATACCGCCCGGTTTTTGTCATATTCGTACATCCGTTGCTGTTAGGCGTGGTGGTAATTTTGTTGTTACAAATTAAACAACATGAACATCATTATCTATCTCGCATCAGCCGCAAACGGCATGATCTCCAATCAAAGAAACGTGCCCGACTGGTTATCGCCTGAATATGGGCAAGGTTTTATGGAGATGGCTCAAAGAACCAAAGCCGTTATTATGGGCAAAACAACTTACAATATCCTGGCGCCCGATTATTTACCGTTAAAAGAAGAGGGCACACTACTGGTACTTACGCACAATACTCAAATGCCACCGCCGCAAAACAATATAGTTTTTACCAATCAAAGTCCGCACGATATTGTTGCCCTGCTGGAATCGAGGGGGCATACGGAAGCGGTTATTATCGGGGGCACTTTAACCGCAAGTGCGTTTTTAAAAGCAGGGCTGGTAAACGAGTTGTGCCTGGTAGTGGAACCGGTATTGTTCGACAGAGGGCTGCCGCTAATGAAAGATGTAGATCAGGACTTTTCTTTGATCTTAATGCAGGTCAAGCAACTCAACGCCAATACAGTGCAGTTGCATTATGCGGTTAAGAATTGAACCACAATGCAGGAATGCACAGCGTTGCACAAAGTTTATGGTACGGCGCAAAACGAAGCTGTCTCCATGCCGGTCAACGGCAACTCCGCACGAGCCCCTCTGCACCCCATAACCAGCAACGTGTAACCTGCACCCAGCCTCCCTAAAACACATCACTATCCTTCGCAGCCTTTTTAAGCCGGGCGGCTACTTTTGCTGCCGCGTCGCTTTTGCGTTGTTGCAAGGTTTTGTGCAAGCCCGCCAGCGACCATACATTTTCATTGTTGTCTTTCAGGTCCTGGTTAAAAGTGGCTTCCGCTTCTTTCCATTTGCCGGCTTTGAAATACGCATCAGCCAGGTAATATTTAGGATTCAGCAGCCAGTCGCGCGGCTCGTTGTATACCATGTTTTTTTCCCGTTCAACCGCCGTGGTAAAATAGGAGAGGGCGTCTTCATTGTTTTTCTTTGCCAACGCAATGGTGCCTGCCAGCATGTTTTCGGCAATCACGGCGCCATCTATCGCCGGCGAAAAAGGTGTGAACGGCAGCGAAAGCACACTGTCTTTTACCAATGCTCTTACCTTGTCCAGCTCGGCTTCCGCTTCATTGATATTGCCGGTGTTAGCAAGCGCCATGCCTCTTCCAAAATGCGATAACAATGCTGCATACACATGCGATGAATCCATTACAGGAGCCGCTAGTAAACCATTCCAGTCTTCGAACCGGATCATCGCCAGGGTTGGCACCATATAAATGTATTGCAGGTAGTTGCCCATGGCGCCGGGTTCGGACAAAAAGGACTCTAATGTTTTTTGAAAATCCAGCGATTTGCTGATGGTATACTGTTTGCGCCCCGCATGCATGGCACAGTTGATGAGCATGTGCTCGTTGTGCAGCCGGTATAAAAATTCGCCGCCTGCCACCGCCGGGAACAATTGAAGGTAACCGCTGAATTGTTTCACCGCTTCTTCATTTACACGGTAGCCTTTACCGTAATAACCGGTGCGCAGGTAAATATGCGAAGGCATGTGTACCAGGTGCGCCAATCCCGGGTTCAGCTTGCCCAGCCTGTCGGCACTGGCCATCGCTTTTTCGGGGTAGGGCGAAGGCTCCATTACATGAATATAATAATGATTGATGCCGGGGTGTTCAGGATTTTTTACCAGCGTTTTTTCCAATACCGTGCGTATCGTGGGCGTCCAGGGTTTGGGCGTACCATTGATGTTCCACAACTCCCACGGATGCTCCAGCATCATCGCATCTACATACAAGGCGGCAACATCCGCATTTGCCGGGTATTGGCCGTAAAGCGTTTCCATGGCTTTGGTGTAAGTGGCATTCAGCTTTTCGCGCGCCAGTGTGGTGTCTTTCGAATAGCGTACCGAAATAGCGCCTATCAGCGCTTTTTCCACCGGCGAAGCTTTTTCCAGCAACGCATTCGCTTTGTCTACCGCCTCCAGCGCCTGGGGCAGCACCGCATAGCTCACATCGTTGATATTGGGTCCATAGGCGAGCGCCTGTGCCCACCAGATCGCAGGATTTTCACTATCGAATGTGGCTGCTTTTTTAAACGAAGCCAGCGACTCAATAATGTGAAAGCCATAATACATATTGATGCCCTGGTTAAAATAAAACTGCGCGCTGTCGCTTTTGGTATTGATCTTCCATTTGTATTTGCCCGCTCCGGGCATGGGCGGAATATCCGTTTCTTCCAGCCATTGCTCCATTACCAGCCTGTCGGGACCGCAGCTAATGGCGTTGTTGCGTTTTAAAGTATTGATATCGTTGAGCAGGGATGCTGGCTGATACGCAGTGGTTGTTAACCTTGCCGCTCCCGCTGCGGCGCCCAATGCCAGGGCTAAAAAAAAGAGCAGTTTCATAAACAGAATGGTTGTGTGGATAAGATACAACATTTTTACAAGGGTATAGTGAAAATTGGTGGTTTGTTTTCTTTGCCTTTTCATCCATGGGCTACCGATGAATTTCTCCTTTAATCACATAAATAGTTGATTTTCTCACATCCTTGAACTTGTGTTAAACAAGGGTATAATTATAATATCTTCGCGTATACCTTAATTTCATGAAGTTACAATTCTCCGGACACGAATCGTTTATATGTAAACAATTTTGGCTAAAGAAAGGCTATGATTTCATTGCTAACAAAGGAAATTTTAACGATGAATCTGCGGTTGTTGAACTTGGTGTTGGAAAAAATATGGTGGCGTCCATCTCATACTGGCTAAAAGCTTTTGGTATTACTGATCAATCTAACAGCATTACATCATTTGGTCACAATATTTTCAATGATCGAACTGGAAAGGATCCCTATATTGAAAGTATTGGAACGCTTTGGCTTTTGCATTACAATTTAGTTAAGACCGGTAAGGCTTCCATCTATTCTATTTTTTTTAATGAATTCAGGAGAGGGAAAAATGAGTTTACTAAAGATCAACTGGTAAAGTTCGTCTTCAAATTAGCTGAAAAGGATGGGAAAGTCAATCTAAATACAATTTCTTCGGATATTGCTGTATTCATTCGTAATTTCCTCGTCGCTGACTATAAGGCATCGAAAACTGATATAGAAGATGAATTTTCAAATTTATTGATAGACCTCGAACTGATGCAAAGTTATCAAATTGACAATGCTGATGATAAGAAGGTTGAATGGTATCGAGTTAATAGTACCATACGCTCCGACCTGCCAGCGGCTATCGTCTTGTATACTATATTGGATAATCCTGCCTTTGGCAAATCTATCCCTTTCAGAGAATTAATGACTGGCTATAATAGCCCGGGTGCAATATTCGCTCTTAATGAAGAAGGTTTGTATCAAAAAATAGAGCAAATTACAAATGAGTATAAAAATATTATTTATAAAGAAACAGCCGGCGTAAAAGAATTTCAGATAAAGAGTAATATCAACAAAGAAGACATACTAAATGGCTACTACAAAAATTAATTATTCGCCTTCCATTAATATCGTTAGGGATAGCGATTTTGATTTTGATTATATCGTTACACCTAATACTAAAGCTATATTTAGTCAGTTATTCAATGATGTAATAACTGGAATTAAAGCACATACCATCATCGGAGCATACGGAATTGGAAAGTCTTCTTTTTTGCTGGCAATGCAACAAACGCTAGCCAAAAAGCATTTGCATTTTAAAGATTTTGAAAAGGTGGTTAAACAGCTTCCTGTTTACGAGTTTGTCGACATCGTTGGGGATTATTCATCAATCGTAAAAAGTGTTGGAGAAGAATTTGATCTCCCCACAAAGAATTATGGTGCAAAAGATGTATTAAAAGCAATTAATCATAAATATAGTAGTTTAAAGAAAAAAGGTAAAGGCCTGGCAATAGTAATTGATGAGTTTGGTAAATTTTTGGAGTATGCTTCAAATCACAATCCTGAAGCGGAAATTTACTTTATTCAGCAACTAGCTGAGCTCGTTAATACTGCTGGACATGATATGATGCTGTTAACTAGCCTGCATCAGAATTTTAATGCATATGCTGTAGGTCTCAATAAGGCGCAACAACAGGAATGGGATAAAGTGAATGGGAGGGTCAAGTCAATTGTATTAAATGAGCCTGTTGAGCATCTTTTGCATTTGGCGGCTGAACGATTGAGTCAAAAATTTTCACATCATAAATCTGATGCTAATTTCGATAAATTGTTTAATTGTATTCAACAGTCAAAAGCTTTTCCATTAAGAGAACATTTAGAATTGAATTTTGCAAAAAAGCTATTGCCGTTTGATATACTGTCAGGAGCTGTATTAACGTTAGCCCTACAAAAGTATGGTCAAAATGAAAGAAGCCTTTTTTCATTTATCGAGTCAAATGATTACTTAGGTCTGCAAGACAATTTTTCTGGTAACTATTATAGCATGCCAAGAGTGTATGATTATTTGATGAATAATTTTCATGCTGTACTTAGCACTGCCAAAAGTAACTCCAATTATAGTCAGTGGGCGGCAATTCGAGAAGCCTTGGAAAAAATTGAAGGTGTTATTAAGCCCGATATGATTGAAGACGCATCCTGTATTGTAAAGACAATCGGACTGCTGAATATTTTTGCTTCTGCTTCAGGAAAGCTTGATCTCTCATTCTATGCAGCTTATAGCAAACTTGCTTTAGGAATAAAGCAACCTGAAAAAATTATCTATGAGCTGGAAAAATTCAAGCTTATAAAGTACACCAAGCATAATTTCAGATATTCCTTGCAAACAGGAACAGATGTTGATATAGATTTGGCTATTGATGAGGCGGGCAGAATGGTTGAAATGGTTACCAATGTTGTTCAACATCTAAACCAGCATTTCGATTTTCCATTTATTTCGGCTAAATCAATCTCCTATAGAAGAGGAACTCCAAGGTTTTTTCAATTCAAATTAAGTGAGGATCCAATCCAATTGGTTCCGGAGGGCGAAGTGGACGGTTTTATAAACCTGGTTTTTTCTGACGATAAGAAAGCGAATAAACAGGTTGAAGAATTTTCACGTCAATGCAAAGAAGCCGTTCTTTTCGGCTATTATAAAAATACCACAGAGATTAAAAAGCTTTTATATGAAATTCAAAAGATAAGAGCTGCAACAACTGCGCATAAAAATGATAAAGCAGCTGTTAAGGAATTTGCAGGTGCAGAGGAGCATTATAGGAGACTTTTAAATCATTACGTGCTTGGAAATCTTTATTTGGGTAATGAAAATGTGATTTGGTACTATAAGGGTGTAAAAATCCGCATAAACGATAAGCGATCCTTTAACCAGTGGTTATCTAGAATTTGCGAAGAGTTTTATCCCGATACACCTGACTTGCGAAATGAGTTAATTAATAAAACAAAAATTTCAAGCCAAATTGCGTTAGCCCGCAAGCGGCTAATTGAAAGGTTGCTTGCTAACAGTGGCGAAGAAAATATTGGATTTAAAGCAGAAGAGTTTCCGCCCGAAAAATCCATCTATCTTGCATTGCTAAAAAATACAGGCATTCACCACAGTGATGATGGGGTTTGGCAATTGGATCAGCCATCTAATAAATCATTTAATGCCTTGTGGGAGGCAGGAAATTCATTCTTAGCCTCTACCAAGCAAAAGGAAAGAAATTTACAGGAATTTATAGATATACTCTCAACTAAACCCTTCAAATTGAAACAAGGGTTTATTGACTTTTGGATCCCCTTATTTCTGATAATTAAAAGCGATGAGTTTGCCTTATACGAAAATGATATATTTCTACAGGAGTTGACGGATGATATTTTTGATTTGATGAACAAGAAACCGGGCTTATTTAGCATCAAAGCATTTGATGTAACGGGAATCAAATTGCAATTGTTCAATCGATATAGAATTTTATTAAATCAAGCGGAGAACAATCTACCTAATAGCAGAACCTTTATTCAGACGATAAAACCATTTGTTAGCTTTTATAAGCAACTACCTGATTACGCCAAACAAACCAATCGCCTGAATAAACATACTATTGCTTTGAGGCAGGTAATCATAAAAGCGAAAGATCCTGAAAAGACTTTTTTTGAAGATTTTCCTACCGCATTTGGTTACAATCTAAGTGAATTACATAAAAGCCATAAACTAGCTGATAATTTCATTGTACAATTGCAAAGTTCTATTCGAGAGCTTAGAACAGCTTACGATGAACTAGTCAATCGCTTCGAAGCATATTTTATTACAGATGTTATTGGTTCTGAACAACAGTTTCCCAACTACAAGGAAACAATTAGGCAGCGTTTCAAAGGACTAAAAGCCCATTTGTTATTGTCGCATCAAAAACCCTTTTATACTCGGTTGCAATCAGAACTCGATGACCGAAAAGCTTGGCTAGCTTCCATTGCCCAAGCGTGTATTAATAAACCGTTGACGGCAATAACTGACGAAGACGAACTGGTTCTGTTTGAAAGAGTTAAGGATCTCATATACGAATTGGATAATCTTTCAGAGGTTGCAGTTTCTACGGTTGATGAACGACAGGAGGAGGTATTCAAGTTAGAAATTACTTCATTGATGAAAGGGCTTAATAAAAGCCTTTTGCGGGTACCCAAAAGCCAAACCAAAGAGGTTGAGAAAAAGCAATCTGAAATAAAAAAGTTGTTGGGTAATGATAAAAAGATAAATATTACTATCTTAACGAAGCTTTTAAACGAACTCTTATCCCATGATTAAGAATGTAAGGCATGTTTTAGGCATATCAGGAGGAAAGGATAGTGCTGCCTTAGCAATATATCTACATAAAAACTATCCAGCACTTGATATTGAATACTATTTCTGCGATACTGGTAAGGAGCTAGCCGAAACCTATAAATTGATTGATAATCTTGAAAGCTTCTTGGGTAAAAAGATTGAAAGGACTATGGCGGCTTCCGGTAGTTCGCAAGAACCCTTCGATCATTACTACCATCTGTTCGGAGGCTATCTTCCATCGTCTAATGCCCGCTGGTGTACCAAATATTTAAAGCTGCAGCCTTTTGAGGAATTTGTGGGTGACGACCCGGTGATATCGTATGTAGGTATAAGAGGGGATGAAGAGCGTGAAGGATATATTTCCAAGAAACCCAATATTCAATCTATCTTTCCTTTTCGTAAAAATATCTGGAGTGAGGATGTTATTAATAAGGTGTTGAAAAACGAGAATATCAACTCCCTACTAGAAGTATACCAGTTCTATTACGGTGGTAAAAATATTGCCAGAATTTTAGAAATCATTCAGCAACCACTTTCTACAAAGTTTACCCAAGCGCAAAAATTAAACCTGCTTTTAAACCAGGGTATTAAAGAATTTAATAAAGCGGTTTTTGAATTGTTGAAAAACAGCAGTTATCCTATTGCAAAGATGACAGATTTTGAATTGCTTAATAACGAAGACATTTTGGTGAGAGACGATATTTTTAAAATGCTGAGAGATAGTGGGGTAGGGGTACCAGCCTATTATGAAAAAATAACTTTTGAAGTAGATGGAAAAGTAGGAGAATACGCCAGAAGTCGCTCGGGTTGTTATTTCTGCTTTTTTCAACAAAAGATTGAATGGGTGTGGTTATATGAACAACATCCGGACAAGTTTAAGCTGGCGATTGAATACGAAAACGAGAAAGAAGGATTTACATGGAACGCAAATGAAAGCCTCTACGAATTAATGCAGCCAGAACGGATTACATCAATTAAACGAGAATTTTTGAATCGAAATAAAATCAAAACTAAATCACCTTACTTGCTGGACAGTTTAAGCGATACTGAAGCTGAAGGCTGTGCCGCTTGCTTTATCTAAATTTAAATTATGCAGATTGTTAACGAACTCTGGGAAATTGATGAATTGATAAAAAATGAGAAGGTAATCAATCCTAAACCTCAATATCAGAGGACTCCCGTTTGGACTGCAGACAGAAAAGCATATTTGATAGATTCTATATTGCGAGGATATGATTTGCCGAAGTTTTATGTGAAGCTTCTAGTCCCAACAAATCGATTTAAATTTGAAGTTGCTGATGGTCAACAAAGAATGCGCGCCATTTGGGATTTTTATGATGACCTATATCCCTTGAGTAAGAACGTACAGATTGATGGTCACGATTTATCACTCAAAAGATATTCAGAACTTCCCCAAGCCATTCAACAAAAATTTCTCCATTTTGATCTTAATATTTCGATGGTTTTAACAAATGAAACAGGCGAGCTAAATGAACTTTTTACTCGACTTCAAAAAGGAGTAACGTTAAATCCTCCAGAGCTAAGACATGCTATGTATAGTTCGCTCGGATTTTATGTAGATTCTTTCCTTGAACGTCAAAAGGTCAAAGATTTTTTTGCTAGCTCAGGTATAAAAGATTCGAGATTTAAGTATCAAGATTATATAGATCATTTATTTTCACTGATGCATTTTAAAAACAAGAAAGATTTGAAAGCCGCGATAATGTCTCAAGCATATATTGATTTTGCGGAGTCAAAAAATAGTGAGTTTAAACCTTACTTTGATGATATCGAACTCATTCTTACGAAAATGAAAGAAATTAACACTTATTCCAAAGGAGTTTTTAAAAATAAATGGGCTTTTGTAGATTATGGTTATTTACTACATAAAAACAAAAACAAAATAAGATCAATTGACAGCAAAGAGTTTGCTAAAAATGTTCAAGAGTTTGAAGAAGAGCGTATAAAGTTTAACTCAAAGCCTGAGAAGTTGTTAAAATTAAAAAGAGTAAAATTTGGAAAAATTCTTTTTGAATACATACAAGCATTCAATAAGGAGGGATCCAAAAAAGAGAATATTAGTATTAGAAACATGGCTCTGGAACACGTCTTTAATAGCTTTTTCAGATAAAGGTAATGTACTGAAAAATAGTTGGTGATTATTTCGCCAATAAATCATAATATTCGGATGTTAGTCGGAAGAGGAAGCGAGCTCTGGTGGAGACCAACTCGCCAGCAATATGACTAATGCGTAAACGGTAATGGGCAGTTCC
>JBQCFW010000039.1:0-45871 GCA_051958655.1 Agriterribacter sp.
GACGAACAGTTCATCTTCAACTTTACCGACATCAACGTTTTAAAAGAATTAAAGCGTATAGAAGGGGTAGGATTCAGTGAGATTATGGGTGCAAAGGACTATGCCATGCGCGTATGGTTGCGGCCCGACAGGATGTTGGCCTATAACGTGTCGGCAGAAGAAGTCATTACCGCTCTGCGCAATCAGAATGTTGAAGCAGCTCCCGGTAAAACCGGCGAAAGCTCTGGCAAAACGCACAATGCTTTGGAGTATGTGTTGCGGTATACCGGCAAGTTTTCTGAGCCGCAGGAATACAAAAATATTGTGCTGCGCGCCAATCCCGACGGATCTATTTTACGGCTGAATGATGTGGGCGATGTAGAGTTTGGAGCATTGAGCTACAGCATGGAATCCAAAACCGATGGCAAACCATCTGCCTCCATCATGATCAAGCAACGCCCCGGATCGAACGCACGCGAAGTAATTGACAATATAAAAGCAAAAATGGCCGAGCTCAAAGAATCGTCTTTTGTGCCCGGCATGGATTATAATTTCGCATACGATGTATCGCGCTTTTTAGATGCCTCCATTAAGGAAGTATTGCGCACACTTGTAGAAGCGTTCCTGCTTGTATTCATTGTAGTATTTATATTCCTGCAGGATTTCCGGTCAACATTAATTCCCGCATTGGCAGTACCGGTAGCCCTGGTAGGAACACTTGCATTTATGCTGATGCTTGGGTTTTCTATTAACCTGCTTACTTTGTTTGCCCTGGTGCTTGCCATCGGCATTGTGGTAGACAATGCGATTGTGGTAGTGGAAGCGGTGCATGTAAAAATGACGGAGGATCATATGGGACCCATGGACGCAACCATTGCAGCCATGAAGGAAATAAGCGGCGCCATTATGGCCATTACGCTGGTAATGTCTGCCGTGTTTATCCCCGTAGCCTTTCTTTCCGGGCCGGTTGGCGTATTCTACCGCCAGTTCTCGTTAACACTGGCTATCTCCATTGTTATATCCGGCATTAACGCGCTAACGCTTACGCCTGCATTGTGCGCGCTGATGCTTCGTCATGCCACCCCCGGTAAAAAGAAGGGTTTGATGCAGAGATTTTTTGGTGGCTTCAACCGGGTGTACGATAAAACGCAAAACAAATACCAGGGGCTGGTAGGACGCATTGCCGGCAGAAGATTGGTTACCCTGGCAATACTGGGCGCCTTTTTTGTAGCTACCTGGGGCGTTAGTGCCGTATTGCCATCGGGCTTTATTCCTACAGAAGACCAGGGAATTATTTACGCCAACGTAACAACGCCTCCCGGCTCAACGGTAGAACGTACCGGGCAGGTGCTGGACGAAATTCAGTCAATAGCTGCAAAGTTCGATGCGGTAGATAACATCTCTACGTTGGCCGGTTATAGTTTGATCACCGAAGTATCGGGTGCTTCTTACGGCATGGGAATGATCAATATGAAAGCATGGGATGAACGCAAAGAATCTGTGGACGACCTGATAAAAATATTGCAGGAAAAAACAAAGCACATCAAAGATGCCAACATCGAATTTCTGCCACCGCCAACGGTGCCCGGCTTTGGTAACTCAAGTGGTTTCGAATTCCGGCTGCTCGACAAAACCGGCAGCGGCAATCTTGAACAAACCGAAAAAGTAGCAAAGGATTTTATTGCTGCTGTTACAAAAACCGGTGCGGTGGGAAATGCCTTTACCAGCTTTAACCCCAACTTTCCTCAATACATGATTCATGTAGACCAGGATATGGCCGCTAAAAAAGGAGTTACAGTTGATAATGCTATGAGTACCCTGCAAACATTGCTGGGAAGCTATTATGCTACCAATTTTATCCGTTTTGGTCAAATGTATAAAGTAATGGTGCAAGCCTATCCGCAATACAGGAGCAATCCCGAAGATGTGTTGCGGCTGTATGTAAAGAACAACAAAAATGAAATGGTGCCCTTTAACACTTTCATCCGTATGGAAAGAGTGTTTGGTCCCGAGCAGTTAACGCGGTATAATATGTACACTGCGGCGTTGGTAACCGGAGAAGCAGCGCTGGGCAAAAGCAGTGGTGATGCCATCCAGGCAGCCGAAGCGGCAGCCAAAGAAGTATTACCACGAGGATTCGATTACGAATGGTCGGGCATGACGCGTGAGCAGATATTGTCTGGCAACCAGGCGGTATACATCTTCGCCATCTGCCTGGTATTTGTATACCTCATTCTTGCGGCGCAATACGAAAGCTTCCTGCTGCCACTTCCGGTTATTCTTTCCTTACCAACAGGTATATTCGGTTCCTTTTTAGCCCTCAAGCTGGCAGGTCTCGAAAACAACATCTATGCCCAGGTGGCATTGGTGATGCTGATTGGATTGTTGGGCAAGAACGCCATATTAATTGTAGAATTTGCTATTCAGCGTAAAAAGATGGGCGTTACTGTTTTAAAAGCGGCCATAGAAGGCGCAGCATCCAGGTTACGCCCAATCCTTATGACGTCGTTTGCGTTTATTGCAGGATTGATACCACTTTGTATTGCTACCGGTGCAGGTGCGCTGGGCAATCGCTCCATTGGTATGGCAGCGGCGGGCGGTATGCTTTTAGGAACTGTTTTCGGCATTATTCTCATTCCGGGGTTGTATGTGCTGTTTGCAGGCATTGAAGAAAAAATGGGATTGAAGAAGAAAATGAAGCTCACGGTTCACAGCATAAAACACAAGATTCCTAAAGAAGAAGTGTAGCAACATTTGTTGTTGTTGATAGTAATAGCGCTTTGAATTTATTTATTTCTTTAAATTATGATTAAACAAACAAGTCGTTTCGTTTTATATAGCATAGCAGCTGTGTTAAGTATTGCTGCGATGCAGGGGTGTGTAACCAACCAGCCTCTTGCCACCGGCCCACTTCGCCTGCCACCTGCCACCTTTACGGGAGATGCAGACAGCTCGAACATAGCGGTACTTTCGGTGGAAGACTTTTTTAAGGACAAGGTGTTGACGGAGCTGATTGACACTGCACTGAAAAATAATCTCGACCTTCAAAATACGCTCCACCGCATCTCCATTGCCAGGGCAAACCTGCTCAGTGCAAAAGGGTTGGCGTTGCCTTCGCTGGATGGTTTTGTGTCGGCCGCTGCCGACAAGTATGGTAAATATACCATGACGGGTGTTGGTAACTTCGATACCAATCTTTCGCAGAACATCGACGAAAAGCAAAAGGTAACCACTTCGCCTACGCAAGACTATTTTCTCGGACTGAAAAGCTCGTGGGAAGTTGATTTATGGGGGAAACTAAAAGCCAGGAAAACAGAAGCTGCCAACCGTTTGCTGGCTACCGAAAAAGGCAGGCAATGGGTGACAACGCAACTGGTAAGCCAGGTGGCAACTTACTATTATGAGTTGCTGGCTCTTGACAATAAGCTGGAAATTTTACGCAGGAATATTGAACTGCAGGAGAGGGGGGTAGAAATTGTGAAAGCTCAAAAAGAAGGAGGAAGGGCTACTTCGCTGGCAGTGCAGCAGTTCAATGCCCAGTTACTGCAAACCCGTGGACTTGAACTGGAAACAGAGCTCGATATTATTAAGATGGAAAATGAATTGAATGTTTTATTGGGAAGATATCCAGGCGGCATTCCCAGGGGGAGCTCCATCCGCCAGCAGTATGTTCCTCCAACCATTCATACCGGTGTTCCTTCGGAGCTGCTGTTAAGGCGACCTGATATACAGGAAGCCGAATTGCTGCTTGAGGCCTCAAAAGCCAATACTACTGCCGCACGAAAGGCATTTTTCCCCTCGCTGGTGTTAACGCCTTATGTTGCTTTCAATGCATTTAAGTTGCCACTGCTCTTCACAGGCGGGTCGTTGGCTTATGGCATATTGGGTGGACTTACCCAGCCGATATTCAATCGCTACCAGCTAAAAAGCAATTTTAATATTTCCACGGCAGAACAATCTATTGCCTTCAACAATTATCAAAAAAATATCCTTCAGGCTTACCAGGAAGTGTTGAGCAGTCTGAAAGCGATAGAACAATACAAAAAGATTGTAGACATTAACCAGCAGGAAGTAAAAACGCTTACCGAAGCCGTTAGTACTTCCAACGACTTATATCTTAGCGGTTACGCTTCTTACCTCGAAGTAATTACTGCGCAAAAGGGCGTACTCGAAGCAGAATTGAAAAGAACCATCTCTCAGAAAGAGCTGCAGCTTTCGTTGCTCGATCTGTACCGGTCGCTCGGTGGCGGCTGGCAATAATATTCCAAAGGTTTCCAACTTTCCAAAAGTTGGAAACCTTTCACTCCTCACTTTTCACCTTTCATCTCTACAACAATCCGGCTATTGCTCAGGTGAGTAATGCGAACGAGCAAGTTGTCCCCTTCTTTCAGATGATTGAGCTGGTTATCTTTTATGGGAAGTTTAGACTGTATTTTACCACCGTACAATGTTATATATACAGCATAGGGCGAAACTTTTGTTACCAATGCCTCTACAAGCGCATTGTTTTTAAAAGCCTGTATGGCCTTCCTGAACTCGGGTATATAATCGTGCGCAAACAGCTCCGCACTAATACGGCCTGGTTTATCTGTATGCAACAAACGGAATTCAATAGGCTCATTAAAATTTTCTTCAGCAGGAGGGACTTCCCATTTCTATAATTACAGCGGAAAAAAAATATAACTTCCTCTCTCCTTTACAAACAGCGCATCGTCCGCTTTTTTCAGGTATCCGGTAAAACGGTTATCTATAGCCGCTTTATCCAACAACTTTTGTAACTCGGTATTGTATAAAAACTTCAGGTTATAGGCAATCATCGTAGCGCCCCTGTTAGCGCCCTTCACCTGGAAACTCACTTCATCGCCTACCCTGAAAACATGCTTTTGCTTTGCAGTTGTTTTGCTTTCATCAGTGTCCCTTTCCGTCATGCGGCACGTAATCGTCCTTTTACGATCGTTGTGCTGATACGCCACCGAAACATAATTCTTTTCATGGTTAATAGAAGTAACCTTACCTGTAAAAACATCTTTACGCATGCGGCAAAGATAAGAAGGAGCGGGCAAGGAGCTGTGAGGCTTCAGCGATAAGCTTCTATTATCTTGTTATTTATTGCTTTTTCCCCTCTTCAACCCTTTCTCTATCTGTTGTGTGCTGGGTAGTTTTCCTTTCAAGCTGGTAGGTATAGTTTCCGTTAATTTATATTCGCTAACACCAATAGGCGTACTTATATTTTTTAGCGAGTACTCAACAATAAATTTGCCGGCTTTCTGGCAAAGCAGCAACCCGATAGATGGTTGGTCTTGCGGTATTTTTAATTGTGCGTCTACTGCTGCTAAATAGAAGTTTAGTTTGCCCGCATATTCCGGTTTGAAATTATCCATTTTAAGTTCTACTACAACGTAGCAATGTAACCTTGTATGATAAAACAACAAATCAATAAAAAAATCCTCTCCATCAACTACCAACAAGTGCTGCCTGTTAATATAAGCAAAGCCAGCGCCTAATTCCAGCAGAAATTTCACCAACTGATCGGTAAGCGCAGTTTCAAGATCTTTCTCAGTAGCTTTTTCTCCTAGTTGTAAAAACTCAAAGTGATAGGGATTTTTCAGCAGCTCGTTGGCAAGATCGCTCTGTTGCTTTGGTAAGGTCAATGCAAAATTGGTCAGAGCCTAACCCTTTCGTTTATACAAATTAGTTTCCAATTGATGTACTAATACCGAGCGGCTCCAGTTATGTTGTATAGTTTGATAGATATAAAACAGGGCTTCTTTAATCTGCGTGCATTGGGTTATAATTTCACGGTGATGTCCCCAGGGTATTTGTCCCACAACTTGTGGGACAATTGGTTCTACAGAAACTCTTTTTGCTTTACTGGCAGAAGACGATTTTCTTTTGCTTTTTTCAAATTGTCCCACAACTTGCGGGACAATTTGACTTGAACCACTATAGAAAAGATACCACTTCCTTATATAAAACAGGTTTGTTCTAGAAAAACCTCGTATTTCTGGAAACTCTCTGGTCAGGTCATGCGAAAGCTGCTCTATTAATCCACCACCCCATTTTGCTTCCATTTCCTTTTCAGCTATCGCTTTTCCAAGGTCCCAATACAATTCTAATAATTCAGCATTTACTTTTAACGCCGCTTTTATCTGAGCCGCGCGAACACGGCTTTTTAATTGTTTCAGCCACTGCGCATAGGTTTTGGTGAGTTTCATAATAAGTTAGTAAGTGCTTTTAAACGAATGATTAACTGTAAAATAGGGAAAAGCAGACATATTTGACACCCTTTTTTACCTTTTAAGTATGGCTCTTTTACATCTCCAAATGTTGCCATCTCCCTCTGTTCGTCTTTCTGTACCTTTGCAGCCAAAATAGCATAGTATGTCAATTACAACGCAGGCAGAGATGGACGGGATGAAGCAGATCAGCGAGATTGTGGGAAGCACTTTAAAGAAGATGCGGGAGTATGCGCAGCCGGGCATGAATACAAAAGAACTGGATGAATTTGGCGGAGCCATACTGAATAGCTATGGCGCCAAGTCAGCTCCTCGCCTTACTTATGGCTTTCCTGGGTGGACCTGCATCAGCATCAACAACGAAATTGCACATGGCATACCTATGGAAAACAAAGTAATACAAGAGGGCGACTTGGTGAACATTGATGTGTCGGCAGAACTGAATGGTTTTTGGTCCGACAATGGCGGTTCATTTGTATTGGGCAACGACATCCATCAACATCAGCGATTGGTAGATACTTCTAAAAAAATTTTATACAACGCTATCCAGCAAATAAAAGGCGGTGTAAAAATTTCCGACATTGGCTGGCTGATAGAAACCCAGTCTAAAAAAGCAGGTTATAAGGTTATTAAAAATCTTACTGGTCATGGTGTTGGCCGCAGCCTGCATGAAGAGCCACACGAAATTGCATGCTACTATGACCGCTTCAACATGAAAAGGTTCCGGAAGAATACGGTGGTAGCTATCGAAACATTTATTTCCACCCGCTCTACGCTGGCAGTTGAGCAAAGCGATGGCTGGACCTTTTTAGGGCAGCATGGGGGATTCACTGCTCAGCATGAACACACCATTGTGGTAACAGACGATAAACCAATCATATTGACGGCTGCAAACGAAATATGGAATTAGCGTTGGGTAATAGTACTTCGGTAAAACGTCTAACGCTAAACAACAAACGATAAACTTGTTTTGACAGATCTGCAAAACTATATCCGCTCCTATTTTGGCATCGAAATGTCGCAACTGGAGCAAATTGGTTCTTTGTTCCGGCAGGAGACGATCAGCAAAGGCGCTTTCTATGCAAAAGCAGGAAGAGTATGTGATCAATTGAGTTTTATTCAAAACGGGTTGATGCGTTTTTACGCCGATGCCAATGGAAAAGAGGTAACCCAATGGATAGCATCCGGCGGTTATTTTGTAACCGACCTTTCTTCTCTTGTATTCAGAGCTCCTTCCCGATGGAGCATCCAGGCACTTACAGATGTGGAATTGTATACGGTTGATCGTAAAAACTACGAGCGTATTGGTGAGGTTGTACCCGGCTGGCATGAACTGGAAAAACTGTTCATTGCAAAATGTTTCGTGATACTTGAAAACAGGATATTCAGTCATCTTTCCCTTTCGGCCGAAGAGCGGTACGATCAGCTATTTCAAAGCAACCCTGCATTGCTGAACCAGGTACCGCTTCAGTATATTGCTTCTATGCTGGGCATGACGCCGGAAACGTTTAGTCGGATCCGTAAGAAAAAGATTTCTTGATTTTTATCAAGCCGGGCGCCTGATATGCTGCGGATATTTGTGTTGTAAACAATAACACAGTATTATGGCAAAAGAAATTATAACCTCCATTATCATCAACGCACCGGTTGAAAGGGTTTGGGATGTATTAACCAATTTTTCCCGTTATCCTCAATGGAATCCCTTCGTGCAGTCGCTTACAGGAGAAGTAAAACAAGGCAACAAGATCAGTGTAAAACTTCCGGGAATGAAATTTTCACCCACCGTAAAAGCGTTTGATGCTAATAAAGAGTTTCGCTGGTTAGGCCATTTGTTTGTGCCCGGGTTGTTCGATGGAGAACATCGCTTTGAACTTGTAAAAAGAGGAAATGCTACTACCGAGTTTATACATGCTGAAAAGTTTACCGGGCTCCTTGTACCGCTCTTTCGCAAAATGCTCGATGGCAGCACTAAAGCCGGGTTTGAGAGCATGAACAACAAGTTGAAAGAAGAAGTGGAGCGTATGGTTGTAGTGCGAGACTGATATTACTGCCGGGCCACCCTTGCTCTCTCTATTTTTACCTGCATCAGTGCAGCTATATTTCTGGCTCTCGAAATGGCTTCTGCGGCTTTTGGTCCCTCGAAATGTGCATGGATTGTTTCTTCCCACAGGCGCAGCCAGGTATCGAAATGTTTTTTTTCCAGTGCTATTTTCCAGTCAATTTCAATATGCTTTTGCATAGGGTTACCAGAGTATCCCTGTTTGCCTAGTAAAACACTGTTCCAAAAGCTGTACATAACGGGTATGTGTATGTTCCAGGAAAAGCCGATGATCTCCGAGAAAATAAAACCTATTTCCGGATCAACTATTACTTTTTCATAAAATCGGTCCACCAGTAAGCGTATATCCTCCTCCGTGAGTATATCGTGTTTCATCATTTCAAAAATAAATAGCAAAATTACGCTCTGTTAACGCAGTATGAGGTGACTAAATTCATATAGTTCAATGAACTCACACTGCGCCGCCCTGGTTTTGTTATTTCACGATCAACCCCGCCTCTTTTAGTTTCGAATGCAGCAGCAGCAGGATTTCGCTCCGTGCTTCGTCTGACTTATATACATCTGCCGACCAAAAAAATACTTTCAGGTCAAATCCGTCTTCATTCACCCCGGTAAACAGCACCTGCGGCTCACGGTTTTCATAAATGTACTCCGACAATAAAATAGTCTTCTTAACTGCGGTCGCCACTTTTTCCATGTCGGTGCTTCCGCTTATTGTCAGGTCCATTTCCAGTCGCTGCTGGTTGTTCGACAAAGTCCAGTTAACAATATGTTGCGTAAGCATGTCTCCGTTGGGTATGATCACTTCAGCACCTTGGGGCGTAAGCAACGTACTGGAACGAAGATTGATTTCCTTTACACGCCCTGCTTTGTTTCCGATTTCAATCGAATCGCCTATTTGTATAGGACGGTCGAATATCAATACAATGCCCGACACAAAATTGTTGACAATACTTTGCAACCCCAAGCCTATGCCTACACCTAACGCACCCAGTACGATGGTGATTTTATCAACAGGCAAACCAGATGCTGCAATAGCAAGAAAATATCCTGCGCAAAGCAGCACCAGTTTAGTGATAAGCAGCCTCGATCTTTTTCCTTTATTTACGATGTCATCGTCTTCGCCGGTTTCGCCAAAAAAATAGCCTATATATTTTTGCAGCAGGTGTGCCATCCATATAATAAAAAAGAAAAGCAGAATGCTTCCGAAAGAAAAACTGGCATTGCCTATACTCCTGGGATGATTGAGAAAAGCCATTACCCCGTTAAGCAGCGATGAATAAATATTAAGGTTGGTGGTAAAAACAATCAGCCACAATATCACTATAAGAAAGAGCAGCGGTCGGCGGAATCCTTCAAGCACGTGTTGATAATCAAACCGCACATTGCGCCCGCGTACAATACGGCTGGTAGCAATTTGCAACAAAATAGCCTCCATGCATATCTTGCTGAACACAGCCAGCCCAATGGCTTGCGTAAAAGAGAAGATGGCTGTATTGCCCAATGTTTGAGCCAGCGTAAACCTTCCAAAAATGTTGCAAACAATTGCAAGTCCGTTCATAATGTTGTGCAGTATAATAACAAACCTGATAAACCCACGGAGGTGAAGGTATTGCCGCATCTGGTTGAGGAACAGCGATCCTACAACAATAGATGCAATGTTTAAAATAATCAGCCAGGTTCGCTGCAGTAACCCTGGGGCAATAATATGGTTCATAAAAGAGAAGAAAACAAACAGCAGCACAATGCATGCCCAGTAAACAAAAAGTTTTCGCGGCCATTTTGTCCAGCAGATAATGGTGAGCACCAATACCAGTAAAAGCTGCATCGACTCTATATAAGCCGCTGGTGCCCTGAGATCGAACAACGGTGCAATAATAAACAGTACCACAAACGACGAAACAATATAGCCGGTACGAACGAACGTAAAGTCCATTTCGCCAAGTACGTTTGCCGCATTTCGTTTGCGCACTACAGTGATGTTCCGGTAAATCCAGGCAAAGAATATCAGGCCTATCAGCAGCAGGAGCAGGCGGTTACTGCCAGAATCTTTAAAATAGTAACGTAGCGCTTTTCTCTCACTGGAGTGTGCCCGGTCAAAAACTTCCTGCAACTTTCCGATGGTGCTGTCCGACGGCTTCTCCCATATATAATTGTATTCTTTTCCGAAAATGCGTGCGGTGGAACTATTGAGCAGGTTTTCGTTTTTTTCAAGCAACTGTATAGTAAGTATTGCGTTGGCAGATGTGCGCGTTTGCAACTGTTCCACAACAGCCAGGCTTTCGCGCAGGTGGCGCGTGCTGCCCCGCCAGCTATTGCGCATCTCCTTCATTTGGGAAGAGAACTGCCGCCTCAGCGCCGAGTCCTGCATCATTTGCCTCACAATCGTATCGCTCATAAGCGTTCGCATGTCTTTTTTAAGCAAGCCCAGCTTTGCTTCTGCGCTGTCCAGTTTTTCTCTAAAGTCTTTCAGATCCGTATCAACATACTGTAACAATGTTCTGTACATCTCCAGGTCGCGAACCGTAAGCGCTTTATTATTATTCGTGATATTGTCTTTTACAACCGCCAGCACCGAGTCGCTGTCCCCGAGTCTTTTGCTGATACTTTTTACTACAGGCCCCAGATCACTGTTGTTGTCAATTTTTTCTAGCAGCACATACGACTTTTCTATCTGCAACTGGTAATCGGCGGTGGTAAGTTGAGTTGAATCGGCAAACAGCGTCATATTCCTCCGCGGCCGGCTGCTGTCTGACCATCGTCGGGAACTATCGAACCGGGGCCGATTATCATCTCTTTTAAAAGTGGAGGTATCCTGCGCAGCAGAAAGCAGGAAAGAAAGCAAAGCGAAGGTGGTAGTTACTGCAAAGCGTAACAGGCTTTTCATCGAGTTGTATTTATTAGTTACGAAGCTATTAAAAGAAATAATATATCCAAAAGGTCATGAATGATGCAAAGGCAGTGGCTGAACATAATACTTGCCGGTTAGCCATTCTGGTCAGATGCCAGGGTTTGGACTTCCAACGACGCTTATTTTTGGATGGTGTCTATAAAATTCAGAACCCTGCTCGCGCCTAACCGAAATAACTATGTAAATACATATCTACAGGTAGGTACAGGATGAGGTTGTCGTTAGCAAACCGTATTTTCATCTCGTTATTTGGTGACTGCGATTAACAATTGATTGTTATTTGTACAATTAATGTAAACTAACAAAACGATGCTATATGAGAAGGTCCAACTTCTTTATAGGAGAGGTATTGCACGCTCCCGACGGCTTATTCATTTTTCCTCCTTTTTTATCAAATTGTGATCCCCCATAGTATTGATGTTTTTCAAATGATGCATCCATTCCATTTAGTCTATAACGGTTACCCCTACCCTTGGGTTCTCTCCTAACGATTTATAACAGCAAAACGACCATCATGATCAAAAATCAAAACAAACCCCGTCAAGGGTTTAAGCAAATCGTAACGCTGCTCATTGCGTTTCTCGCATGCAGTGTGTTGTATGCACAACAAAGCCTTACCATTACAGGCACGGTAGTAGCAGCTTCTAACGGCGCGCCCATTGCAGGTGCAACCGTAAGTATTAAAGGAACTACTTCGGGAACCACTACCGACGAAAAGGGTAATTTTTCTATTTCTGCACGCTCTGGTGCTACACTGGTTATTTCTTATGTTGGATACCAGGAATCAGAAACTGTTGTTAACAGCAGCACCAATCTTACCATACAATTAAATGCCAGCGGTAAAGGACTAGACGAAGTAGTTGTAATTGGGTATGGCTCTAAGCGCAAAAGAGATATCACTGCCGCTGTGTCTACCATTAACCTCGATGATGTGGGAGAACTACCTTCGCGCAGCGTAACCCAAATGATACAGGGGCAGGCGCCGGGCGTAGTAGCTACACAAAGGAATGGTACACCCGGAGCAGAGTTTGAAGTAAGGATCAGGGGTGTGGGTTCTATAGGTGCCGGAAGCTCACCGTTGTATGTAATTGATGGATTTCCTGTGGGTACCAGTGTAGGGCAGAACCTCAACCCAAACGATATTCAAAGTGTTTCGATTTTGAAAGATGCGGCTGCAACAGCCATCTATGGGGCTCGCGGCTCTAACGGTGTGGTGTTAATTACTACCAAAAGCGCGAAAGAAGGTCAGACCAACCTCAATGTTTCGATTGATTACGGTATACAAAATGTACCCAACACAAGGCGTGTTAAAGTATTGAACGGGCCCGAGTTCGCACAGTTTAAAAGGGATGTGTTTACAGATAACTGGAAATATTTTAAAGGATACGAAGCTCCGATCGATTCTATTCCTGAAGGATTTCGTTACCCGGAGCAAACAAAATATTCTACAGATTGGTTTGCCGCTATCTTAAATAAAAATGCGCCCTACATGGATGTGAATGCCACACTATCTTCCGGCAAAGGCAATGTAAATTCTCTTCTTTCTGTAGGATATTACAAAGAACAGGGTGCGCTTAAAGTAACCGATTACGAACGTTTTTCGGCCCGCGCCAACCTTTCCGGCAAAGTGAGAGACGTGATAACATTAGGCTTAAACGTAAACGGAAGCTACAGCAGGGGTAACCTGGCAACTACCGACGGGCGCGACGCCATTGTGGGATCGAGCCTGTTGATTGACCCCCGCGAACCGGTATACAATGAAGATGGCTCGCTCCGGCCTTACATTGGCGGGAAAGATGGCGTTTTCGCCTACCCTAGCCCGTTATTCATGCTGGAAAATATTACGAGAGACAGGTACATTGCTGATCTCTTAACAAATGTATATGCAGAAATTGAAATCATAAAAAATCTGAGGTTCAGGTCTTCGCTTAATGCCAAACTAAACTACAATACGTTTAAACTTTATATTCCTTCAACCATCGGGCGCGGCCTGGCAACCGGCACCACGGGAGCGCCACCTCAGAATGCGCAGGCACAGGAATCGCTGGACCAGACCTTTAACTATTCCGCAGACCAGTTGTTGACGTATGCGCCTAACCTTGGCGACGATCACAAGCTGGATTTAATGGCAGGCTTTACCGCGCAGGAAGAAGTATTAAAAACTACGGTAGGTACCGCCAACACATTCCCCGACGATCTTACACCTTTCCTGGGTTATGGCTCTATCAGGTCGGCTGGTTCGTCGCAGTATGAATGGAGCCTGCTCGCATATCTTGCGCGTGCCAGCTATTCGTATAAAGACAAATACCTTTTGTCTGCTTCTTTCCGCAGAGAGGGTAGCTCACGCTTTGCACCGGGATACAAGTATGGTAACTTCCCATCGGCTTCGGTAGGTTGGAGGATCAGTGGCGAAGAGTTTATGTCGGGCGTTAACTGGATATCCGATCTTAAATTAAGGGCCAGCTATGGTAAAACCGGTAACAACGATCTGCCCAGTGCGTTCGGAAACCAGGTGGGCAACTATGCCAGCCTTCCCTTCTTAACCACCAGCGGTTATATATTGAACAATAATTTCGCGCCCGGTGTAATCGTGTCTTCTTATGCAAATACTTCTTTGCAATGGGAAAAATCAGACCAGTTGAATATTGGTCTCGACCTGTCGGTGTTTAATAATAAAGTAACGCTTACTGCGGAGTTCTATAATAAACTTACCAACGATATGTTGTTACCTGTAAGCATACCCGCGATTTCGGGCTTTACCACCAGTATTACCAATATTGGACAGGTACGCAACCGTGGACTTGAGTTGGCGGTTAACTATAATGAGCGTATTGGCAATCTGAACTTAAGAACCAATGCCAACATCGCCTTTAACCGCAGCAGGGTAATGGAAATAAACGGCTCCAATAACATACTTTGGTATGGCAGCTTTTATGGCGGTTACAACGTAAACAAAGTGGGCAGACCCATTGGTATGATTTACGGTTACGACAAGATCGGCATCTTTAATACGCAGGACGAAATTAACCGTTCGCCTAAACAGGACGGTGTAATACCAGGTGGTATGAAGTTCCGCGATGCTGACGGCAACGGCGAAATTACTTATGACACCAAAGACATGGTGGAAATTGGCAACCCCAATCCGAAATTTACCTGGGGTGTGAATGTTGATGGAGACTACAAGCGTTTTGATTTTAACGTGTTGTTTATGGGTGCTCAGGATTTTGACGTGTACAGGAATATAGAAGCATCGACTATGAACATGGACGGTGTGTTTAACGTATTAGACAAAGCGAAAGATCGCTGGCGTTCACCTGAAAACCCAGGCTCAAACCCCAACGATGTGCATGCCCAGGGTGGTACCAACTATTTTAAATGGTCGCGCGAAAGCAGCAACAGGTATGTATACGATGCCAGCTATGCGTGGGTGAAAAACATAACGCTCGGTTACAACTTTCCCAAAGCAAAATACTTCACTAACATACGGGTATTTGTAAGCGCTAATAACTTGTTCATCTTTACAAAATATCCAGGCAACAACCCCGATGTAAGCCAGCGTAGCGGAACACAATTAGGTAACGACGATGAAGCATATCCGGTTCCAAGAACATTTGCAATAGGTGCTAAGTTTAACTTTTAAAGCTTTGAACAATGAAAAATATTATAACAATAACAAGCCTTAGTATTTGCCTCCTGCTTGCATCGTGCGGCAAAGATTTTTTGAATAAAACAGATCCGACCAGGATAGGTGTGGGTGTTTTTTACCAGGATGAGGCACAGGTAAACCGCGCCATCAACGGTATATATGGCCAGTTGCAGGGCATTACCAATGTAAATTATATTTTTAAAGAAATGGTATCCGACAATACAACCATCGATCTTAATCCTTCGGATCGTGGTGGCGCTGCCGGTTGGGAGGCGTTTGAATATTCTACCGTAAACTCGGGTAATGGTGAAATAACCAACCTGTGGGTACGCTATTATTCAGCCATGTACAATATCAATACTGCTATTGAAAAGCTGGAAGGATCTACTATTGATGATGCCGTGAAAAAACGCCTCGATGCCGAATTAAAATTCCTGCGTGGATTTTTGTATTTCGACCTCGTGCGTTATTTCGGAAATGTAGTGTTGGTTACAAAAACCTTCGCCACACCACAGGAAGCATTTGAACAGGTAAGAACCACTTCGGTAGACCAGGTGTATGCGCAGATTGAAAGCGATTTGAAAGCTGCGGCCGACGGATTGCCTGCAAAAGCCGATCAGGCAACAGCTTTAAAAGGAAGAGCTACAAAAGGTGCGGCACTGGCTGCTTTGGGCGAAATGTATCTTACGCTGAAAAAATATCCTGAAGCAGTTACAGCATTGCAGCCAATAACAACAATGGGCTATAGTTTGATGCCCAACTATGCCGATGTATTCAGCACTACTATGAAAAACAATGCTGAATCCGTTTTTGAAATCCAATACCAGGGTGATAACGACCTGGGCGAACAAAGCAACTTTATGTATGTGTTTGCACCACGCGTATCGGGTAAGTTTATTGTAGGCTTCGCAGGCCAGGGTTTGGGCGGTAGAAATATACCCACCAAAGATATGATAGCGGCCTACGAGCCTGGTGATCTGAGAAAAGATGTTTCATTAAAAACAGGATTCACAAACGATACCGGATTCGTGTCTATCCCGTATGTAAACAAATACAATCATCCCCATACCATTGCCGGTCGTACCAACGACAACTGGCCTATTTACCGCTACGCCGATGTGTTGCTGATGCTTGCAGAAGCTATTAACGAAAGCCCCGCCGGGCCTACTTCTGAAGCAGAAGGCTATTTGAATGCCGTGCGCGACAGGGCAGGCCTTGATCCTCTGAATGGCTTGAGCAAAGATGATTTCAGAACAGCCGTACTGAAAGAAAGAAGGGTTGAACTCGCTTTCGAAAACCATCGCTGGTTTGATCTGAAGAGAACAATGACACCCGAGCAGCTTGCCACTTTTATGAACGCTCACGGTGCTGCTGAAAAAGCTAGTCCTACCGTTGCAAGAGGTGGTGTTGCTTTTAACGCACAGGATTATATTTATACAGCTAACGAATACATCTTCCCGATACCTGCTACGGAAATACTCGTGAATGCTGACTTAGGACAAAATGATGGCTATTAATTGATGATACAGTAACATGTCAAAAGCCGTTTCAATCAGAAACGGCTTTTGTTTTTACAGGTATTTTTAAAAAATATCTCTCTTTATTTGCTGTACGAAGTCTCTGACTTCGTTACTTAATATGTTCTTCCGGGACTTGGTCCCGGCAATATACAACCCGTTCATACAGCTTCTCTGTAACTCATATCTTTTGTCGGTCAGACCGCCGGCTTGCCTAAATGTTCGTTGCGGCGGGCCGACCGGCAATACACCTTATGCTGTACGAAGTCTCTGACTTCGTTACTTTCTATGTTCTTCCAGGACTTTGTCACGGTAATATTCACCGTTATTTCCCAATAAACCCATCCACATTCTCCTTTGTTACCAGTTGAAAAGGAATAAACACATTCGTTTGTGCTACCGGTTGTTTTTTTGCAAATTGTATTGCCATATCTACAGCGCCCGCTCCCTGTCCCTTGGCATCCTGGAAAACGGTAGCGTTTAAACGTCCATCCTTCACTGCCTGCAACGCATCGGCAATTGCATCAATACTCACCACTATCACTTTGTCTTTCATTTTAGCCTGCTCCAGCGCCTGCAAAGCGCCCATACCCATTTCGTCGTTATGGGCAAACACCGCGTTTATTTTATCGCCGTAAGATTGTATCCAGTTTTCCATCAGGCTCATTCCTTTCGCTCTGTCCCACTCCGCTGTTTGTTCTGCCAATACCTTAATGTCCGGGTATTTATTCAACACTTCTTTAGCGCCTGCAGCTCTTTTTATTTGCGCCGCCTGCCCCATATAACCATCCATAATCACCACATTGCCCTTACCATTCAACAGTTTGGCTATATACTCCATTGCAATCTGCCCAGATTCTTCGTCTTTCGAGCCCACAAAACCATCCGGTTGTGCAGCCGTTTCGGAGTTTACGTTTATAACGGGAATGCCTGCTGCCTTTGCCTTCTCTATTGCCGGAGAACTTGCTTCCACTTCGCAGGGATTTAAAATGATCGCATCCACTTTCTGCGCAATAAAAGTTTCGATCTGCTGCACCTGTTTTTCTGCCGTCCGTTGAGCATCGTTTACAATCAACTCAATGTTTTTCTCTCCGGCTCTTGCCTCCATCGCATCTTTTACATTCACCACAAATTCAGATTGCAGGCTGAGCATAGAAGCTCCTATAGTCAGCTCTTTTTTGCCTGAACTGCCGCCCTGGTTACATCCTGCCATTACCGTTGCAAAAATTGCTGCTGAAAACAATGTTGTGCTTAACTTCATACGAATCGTTATTTTAAGAAGGATGGAAGATAACGGTTTTATCGGATCGATTGAAATCGGTCCTGCAATATTTGAACGAGCCTGCGGCGCTCGCTGTTTGTGCGGATCCAGGCTATTGACTCATCCGTATCGGCTAGGGAAAATACATGAGCAGGGCAGGTAGGAGCAGGATGAAAGAAGCATTGTTTTTACATATTTTGTCCGGGTGATCCAAATTGCCCACGGCATTGGTTGTAGTTGTCTGAAATTTGGTTCTTTTAATAGTCGTACATTAGCAGGTAACATGTCCCTTTTCCCAATAGCGAATCTGCGGCTGAAAATATCCATTTAAGGCTATCCGATAAAAAACAAACAGCGAATCTGTATTTGTTGAGTAGCCCGGCATATTTCGTCTCTCAGCATTTTACCCGATTGCATAAACCCCGGATAAATGAAACCTGTATTTTTTTGCTTTGTTGCGGTATGCATTACCGTCAGCTTTAATTGCTCAACCACCGGTAAAGATATTCCTGAAAAACCTGCATATAGACCGCCCGTTATCCCAAACCCTTCCCCGGCGCCATTAACTCCGGAAGAAAGCATCAAGGCCATGCATCTTCCGGAGGGCTTCCGGGTAGAGCTTGTAGCCAGTGAACCGATGGTGCAGGAACCTGTTGCCATGGTGTGGGATGGTAACGGTAACATGTATGTGGCAGAAATGCGTACCTACATGCAGGATATAAATGCCACCAACGAAAATGCCCCGATCAGCCAGGTTGTTAAGCTGGAAGATACTGATGGCGACGGAAAGATGGACAAGCGCACGGTGTTTATAGACAGCCTTGTGCTGCCGCGCATGCTCCTGGCGCTCGACGAAAGGCTGGTGGTGCAGGAAACTTATTCAAGCAACATCGATGCCTATCGCGATACCAACGGCGATGGTATTGCCGACGAAAAGCGAAGGGTTTATAACAACAATGAAATCGACAAAAGAAACCTGGAACACCAGCGCAGCGGTATGTTGTGGAATCTTGACAACTGGATTTATACCAGTATCCGTCTCCGTTATAAATGGACTGGCGACGGGCTGAAAGTTGACAGCCTCGAAGATGTGCCGGCAGGGCAATGGGGACTGGGCAACGATGATTATGGCAGGTTGTACCTGTCTTCTGCCGGAGGCGAAGTAGCCGCCAAAGGTTTTCAGCAAATGCCAGCATACGGCGAGCTCGATTTTGAAGAAACCCAATACGAAGGCGATTTTCACGAGCCCTGGCCCCTTATTGCCACCCCTGATATAGAAGGCGGAAAGAAAAGGCTCCGACCTGATAGCACACTCAATCACTTTACTGCCACCTGCGGGCAAACCATTTTCAGGGGCGACAAACTGCCTGCATACATGAAGGGCGATCTTTTTATTTGCGAACCAGTAGGAAGGTTGATACGCCGGGCCAAAGTGCTGAACAAAAATGGCGTGCGGGTTGTAAAAAATGCGTATGACAAAGCGGAGTTCCTGGCTTCAACAGATATGAATTTCCGCCCGGTGAATATGACTACCGGGCCCGACGGATGCCTCTATATCGTAGACATGTATCGGGGTATTATACAGGAAGGCAACTGGACGGGACCATCTTCGTATATACGTCCCCAGATATTACGATTTGGATTGGATAAAAACATTGGTCGCGGAAGAATATACCGCATCGTTCACAACAACATAGCACCTTCTAAAGAAAGACCGGCCTTGTTAAAAGCATCTTCGGAAGCGCTGGTGGGATATCTGTCACACCCCAATGGCTGGTGGCGCGATAATGCACAGAAGCTACTGATACTGCGCCAGGATTCTTCCGTAATACCCACATTAAGGTCAACGGTAAGAGGCGCAACCTTTATGGACAACCTATTATTCTGGAGGCATACTCCTACCGATATGGGAAGGATACACGCATTATGGACATTGGAAGGAATGCATGCTGCAGATAAAAACCTGCTGTTGCAATTAATGAGCGATCCTTTGCCGGAAATGAGAAAGATGGCAATATGGATAAGCGAACCCTATCTTGCAAAGGATGATGCAGAAGTAATGGCTATGCTGAAAGCTCTCGTGAATGATACCGACACCGATGTAAAAACACAACTGGTACAATCGTTACGGTATAGCACAGCCGAAAAAGCAGCCCCTCTGCTGGAAGCTGTCATAAAGAAAGATTCAGCGCATACAGGCATGGTTTACCAGGCCGCACAGCTTACGCTCGGGCATCTCACTACATCATTAAACGTGGCCGTAAATACCGAAAACCTCGACGAAGCACAAAAAGGGCTCGTGCTGAAGGGAGCCGATAATTTTAAATCGCTTTGCTCTTCCTGCCATGGATCCGATGGGAAAGGCCTGAAGTTCGGAAGCTCCAGTATGGTAGCGCCGCCGCTGGCAGGCTCGCCCCGTGTAACCGGCGATCCGGGGCGTTTGATCAGGATTGTGCTCAGCGGGTTGAAAGGGCCGGTTGACGGTAAAGAATACCCAAGCATTATGCCACCTCAGCTCAACAGCGATGACCTGTGGCTGGCGGAAGTACTGAGTTATATACGCACCAACCTGGGCAACAATGCTTCTACAATAAAACCAGAAGACATCAAAAAAGTTCGGGACGTGGTGGGCAGGCGCTGGGACCCCTGGACGCTGGAAGAACTGCAGCAGGCAGGCTTTTAACAAACTGCAAACCATAAACGATAAACGCCATTGTATGGGATCTTTCCTTCTTAAGATGACGCTGACGGCTGAAAGCTGATTACTGAAAGCTAACAGCTCACGCTCACGGCTGCCCCCCTTTTCTTATATTTGTTTTTTATTCTTTTTATTCCGATTTAGTGATATGAAATTCCGTCGTTTTTTTGAAAATGTGCAGGTGGATGAATTCTCTGCTACCCCTAAATATCTTCAGTTAACACATTCAATACTGGACGCCATTGAAGCAGGTAAGCTTAAGAAGGATGACCTCGTGCCATCCATCAACGAACTGAGCTTTGAGCTTGAAATATCGAGAGATACCGCCGAAAAGGGATACAAGCACCTGAAAAAAATGGGAGTATTAGGCTCTGTGCCCGGTAAGGGATATTACATTGTAAATGATAACATCAAGCAAACCCGCCGGGTAATGCTGCTGTTCAATAAACTCAGCTCGCACAAAAAAATAGTATACGACGCATTTGTGCAAACCTTGGGCGAAGATGTAGCGATCGATTTTTACATTTACAACAACGATTACGGATTGTTTAAAAAACTTATCAGCAACGCTAACGACGACTACTCACACTATGTAATCATCCCTCATTTTATGGAAGGGGGCGAAAATGCACACGAGATCATTAATACCATTCCCAAGCATAAATTGATTTTGCTCGATAAAAAATTACCGCGGGTAGACGGCGAATTTGGAAGCGTGTACGAAAATTTTGAAAAAGATATATACCACGCGCTGGAGCAGGCCTTAAAGCCGCTGGCCAAATACCACACACTTAAGATCATCGTTCCCGAAAAAAGCTATTATCCAATGGAGATCACCAAAGGATTCAACCGCTTTTGCCAGGAATATGCTTTTACCCATAAAATTGTGCACGACATTGCTACCGAGCCCATCAACAGCGGCGAAGTGTATATTAACCTGATGGAAGCCGACCTGGTAACATTAATAGAGCGGCTGATATCGCTTAAATTTAAAGTAGGCAAAAATGTGGGCGTTATCTCTTACAATGAAACGGTACTGAAAAAGATCATTCTCAATGGTATTACCACCATTTCTACCGATTTTCACCAAATGGGCGTGCAGGCAGCAGAGCTGATACTAACAGGGGCTAAGGAACATATAGAAGTTCCTTTCAAGCTCACCATGCGGTCTTCGCTGTAAACCAACCCTGTTCCGGCCAATCAACTATACCCACGCATTTGTCTATACAATTCGCGTGTTTGTCTATATTATGCCACCGTCCGGTTGGTTTATTTACTTTTGGCATCTCCATTATGAACAAGCGCGTTATTACCGTCATTATTCATATTACATGCTGGGCACTGTTCCTTTTGCTGCCCGTTATTTTTTCTCCCGGTTTTGGCACGCGTCTGGGCGACGTTCCACACGTTTTCGGGTATCCGCTCCGGTTTATTGCAAACAATCTTCTCCTCGTTCCCTTTTTTTATTTTAATGCTTACTTCCTGGTGCCCAGGCTGTTTTTTAGCAAGAAGAACTTTCTTTATTTCGGGGCTGTATTATTGCTCCTTGTTCTGTTCCTTTTTGTTCCTGAGCCGGAAAGAATAAAACTTGTAAATGTCAACAACCTTCCGGCCCGCTTTCCCGAAGTCAACAGGTTAAGACTGCATGAACGTCCGCGTACATTGTTTGTGGGGTTCAGGGCCATTCCGCGCATATTTTCTTTTTGCCTGGTGTGGTTGCTGAGCACCATGCTGCAGGTAATAGACCGGTGGCGTATAGCCGAAAAACGATCGAAAGAAAACGAATTAGAGAAAGTAAATGCAGAGCTTTCGTATCTTAAACTGCAGATCAATCCTCACTTCCTTTTTAATACCCTCAACAGTATTTATTCACTTGCTTCTGTACAAAGCACACAAACTGCGGCAGCAGTAATGAAGCTGTCGGAAATTATGCGCTATGTAACCCAGGACGCACAGGCCGACATTGTGCCGTTGGAAAAAGAGATCCAGTACATCAATAACTATATTGAACTGCAGAAAATGCGCAGCAACGATAAACTGGAATTGAATTTTAAAGCAGAAGGCGATTTTTCCAGGAACAGTATTGCCCCGTTATTGCTGATATCGTTTGTTGAAAATGCTTTCAAGTATGGAGTAAGCACTCATGAGAAAAGCCAGATCTCCATTCACATTATTGCTGAAAGAGACGTTTTGCAAATGCGTGTACGGAATACCGTTTTTGACAGACCGGAGCATGCAGCGACTTCCAGCATTGGAATGTCTAATACCCGCAGAAGACTTGATCTGTTGTATCCCGAAAGGCATTCACTTACGTTTGGTAAAACGAACGGGTATTATACTGTGGATTTGAAAATGGAACTGATATGATAAAATGCGTGGTAATAGATGACGAACCACTGGCTGTTTCGTTACTCCACGAATATATAAAGCGCTGTAGCAAACTGGAAATGATGAACGGGTTTACAGATGCATTGGACGGCATAGATTATATTAACACCCACCGGCCGGATCTTCTATTTCTTGATATACAGATGCCCGACATAACGGGAATAGAATTGCTCAAAAAGCTTTCCAACAGGCCGGTTGTTATATTAACCTCGGCACACCGCGACTATGCGGTAGACGGTTATGAAATGGGCGTAGCTGATTATTTATTAAAACCCTTCGATTTTGAACGATTTCAAAAAGCGGTAGATAGGGCTATTGAGCGGATAGAGCTGAATACACGCGACAATGCCAGTCTGTTACCAGAAGTGTTTGTAAAATCAGAATACAAGCTGGTTAAGATCAACCTTGATGATATTGTATATGTGGAAAGTATGGATGATTACATTCGCATCTACCTCAACAATAGCAAACCTGTGATTACATTAATGCGGTTGAAGACATTTCTGGAGAAATTACCCGCAGCCGATTTTAAGCGTGTGCACCGGCGTTACATTGTTTCTATGAATAAAATAAAAACACTCGAAACAAGACGGCTGGTGTTAAAAACCGGTGTTGAAATACCCGTGGGAGACACCTACCAGCAGGTAATACAACAGTTCCGCGAACAGCATTGAGAAACTATCGGCTAGAGTAAAAAACCAAGATACAAGAACCAAAAACCAAAAGGAAGATACAAGATCCAAAGAGGAGAAGCGGGCACAGGAACAAAATGGCAATTCTTCAGCAACTTACTGCTGAAAGCTTTAAATCAGAAATCTCAAATCTCAAATCAAAAATTCCCTTCCGGTTCGCCTATTCTTTACCGTGGTTTACCGATTTTAACAGGTGAGTTTGTTCGTTCATATAGAAATTTGAGGCGTTCAAATATTTTAATCCATAAATAATAAAAACTGCTATGCACGACGAAACCCTGGTTATAAACGACCTCAGCCAAACTACTGCTACAGGCAAACACGACTTTGTTTTTGTAAAATCGGAGTATAAGATCATTAAAATAAAGTTAGCCGATATTATGTTTTGCGAAGGCATGAAAGACTATACGCAGATATATGTAAATGGTCGCCTGCAACCCGTGCTTACCCTGCAGAACCTCAAAAACTTCAGCAGCCGTTTACCCGAAAATGAATTTGTAAGAGTCCACAGGTCGTTTGTAATTGCGCTGCAGCATATTGAAACCATTTCGAGAAATGAAATCAGTATCGGCAAAAAGATTGTGCCTATCGGCAACAGCTACCGCACCGATTTTTTCAGCATTGTTGAAAAATATTCCTGATTCCCGCCGTTGTGTAACCAGTTTTTAAAAAAAGGCTAAGAGTCGAACCACCTTTGCTTTGACCCTTTAGCCTTTATGGGAGAAGATAACATTGCGCAGTCACTTCAGTTGATTTACTATTGCTGCATAGCCGATACGGGATGTATTCCGAGTTTTGTTATTTCTTCTGAAGTGAGCGAAGGAAATTTGCCTTTAACTAATTTTCTTACTACCAGGTTGCCCGTTTTAACAGCGTCGTGTTCAGAAGAAAAAGACCGGTTACCTGCAATTGCCGGGATGGTTTCCTGGTGAATAAATATTTTTTTATCGACCATTATATCATATCCCCAGCCATTGCCGGTTTTAAAGGGTTTTACTTCCACCTTTAGCATTTCGTGCTGTCGGTGATAATGCCACGCATATACGCTGCCGATAGTTACAGCTATCAGCACTAAAGCGATCAACAACCATTTCTTTTTATTGGTCTTCATATTCGTTGTATTCCTGGTCGGGGAAAAACTCTCTGATGTCTTCCAACGCCTGTGTACTGCTCGTGCTGGTAGTGCCCAGCAATACAAACCCGCGGTTGTTTAACGAAAAGGCACAAGCCCCGCTCCGTGCTGCCCCTTCAAAAGCTGTTTTGCTTTTCCAGGTGTCGGTGACAAAATCATATTCCCATGTATCCTTATAAACACTTCCGTTTTGACCGGTAGCGATATAAGCTTTGTTGTTCATAATAAAAGCAACTGCTTTGCTCCTTACAATATTGTAATCATCATCGTATGCATCTTCGCTCACATTGCTGATCTTTCTAAGGGTCGACCATGCCTGTCCCTCAGGTTTTGTTGGATCAAATACGTTGAAGTCATTGACGGTGCCTCCGCTGTACACTCCTGTAACTACGTATGCCTTGTTGTCGTGCACGAAAGCCACAGCACCCATTCGTTTCTCTCCGCTCATGCTTACCCGTTGCGTCCAGGTTCCATCCGGTCCTGCGTTCGGATCAAACTCCCATATATCTTTCAGGTAGTTGCCATCGTATCCCGTAGTAATATAGCCTTTGCCCGCAATGCTGAAGCCTACTGCACTGTAACGTCCCGAACCACCAAAGTCTTCTTTTGGTGTCCACTGATCCGCTTCAGAATCGTATTCCCAAAAATCCTTCAGCTTGTTGTAGCCATCAGAACCCGTGCCTATATATCCTTTTGTATCTATGGCAAAACCTGCAGCTGCATGGCGGGCAACACCCGGAAATTCGGCTTTTTGCTGCCAGAAGTTGAATTCTGCATCGTACTGCCACAAATCTTTCAGCCGCTTGCTTCCATCATAACCCGTTACTACGTATCCTTTATTACCAATAGAAAAAGCTACAGCCTCGCTTCTTCCATATCCTTCAAACGACGACCTGAGTATCCAGTTCCCTTCGGTAGTGTCGTCTGTGTCGGAGCTTTTGGTGCAGGAAGTAATGGTAAGGGTACTGATGCCCGTTAGCCAGATCAATAAAGTTTTTGCTTTCATTACAAGTTATTTTTTTGTTTTGATGTTGAAGGAACCCCGCCGACAAGGGCATTAGTCTTCATGCCGCTTTTGCGCCCTGGGAAATTTGCAGCTAAACTATCCGAAAGCCAAACGGTAAAATCGTTAAAATGGAATTGTATATTTTATTTGTAGATGAAAACAAGAAATTCATCTATCAATTTAAAATTTGAGATTTGAAATTTGAGATTTTGCAGCGGCAAGTTGATGGTGAATTGCGGTCTTGTTGCTGTGTTTGAAATGCTATGCTTTCTTTTTGGTTCTTGTTTTTTGATCCTTGTTTTCCCTCACTGATTGCGGATTGCTGACGGCTGATCGCTGAAAGCTCATCTATAAATTCCCACAACTCGTATATGTTTGATTGTGCTCTATCCACACTAACAAAACAGTAACAGTAATGGCAGATAATATTGCACCGTAACAATATGCAAAGATGCATTTACTGATGAAGCCGCGCTATAACATACTGCTTTTGATTGGTTCGCTCATGTTCTCCTTTTTGTGGACGGGCTGTAAAAAAGCGGATATTCAGTTTGGCGAACAGTTCGTAAACGATGACTTTACCAACATTGTATTGGTGGATACTATTGCGCCGGTTATTTCCACGGTTTTCAGAGACTCGGTAATTACCTCTCAAACAGGTAAATTATTATTGGGTAGTTACCAGGACCCTTTGTTCGGGCACATCAGCACTTCGTCCTTTTTCGTAATGGGCAATCCTTCTATCTTACCCGATTTTCATATTTCAGCCATGTACGATTCGCTTGTGTTGAGAATGGTGGGCGATAGTACCTTTTATGGCGATACCACCGTGAGTCAACGATTTGAAGTGCGACAGTTAAACGAGGTAATGAACTTTGCAGACGGAGAAACATACTTTTATGATCGCACCGATTTTGGTGTGAACCACACAATACTAGGCACAGCAGATATAATGCTTCAACCTTCGCGTAAAGACACAATTACATTCAAATTGACTAACACAACCGGTGCAACGTTCTGGAATCTGATACAGAGTAAAGCACTGGAAGTAAGCACTGCAACTGATTTTGAACAGTATTTTAAAGGATTAAGAATTTCGCCGCAAAACCCGGCAACAAATGCTGCTGTATTCGGGTTTTCTGACACGGTGGTGATGCGATTGTATTATCATGAATCGAATCCCGATGTGGTGCAGAAGCATATTGATTTTACTTTGACCAGCCGCAACAAACAGTTCAACCAGGTTAAATACAATCGGGCAGGTACAGTGCTGGATGTTCCTGTTCCCGAAGGCAAAGAAATAAACGCCCCCCTGCTCAACAATGCGGCTTATGTGCAACCGCTAACGGGCGCCGTTATGAAAGTACGTTTTCCCAACATCCGGGAAGTGCTGCTACAGCGAACAGATTTCCTGCAATTAATGCGGGCCGAACTGACTTTGCCTCCACTGGGAGGGAGCTATAGTTACCAGTTTATGCTGCCTTCTCAATTGGCAGCTTATGCAACCGACGTGAACAATAACCTGGGTAGCACGTTGGGGTTGCTGGGTACTACCGGTACGGAGGCGCAGTATGGCAATCTTACTACCGATTGGCTGTATGGAGAAGACACCTATTATACCTACGATGTTACAGGCTACTTGCAGGCGCAGCTGGAGGTAAGTGGCGATAATACAAATGGGTTATTGTTTCTGCCGCCTTCGCCAGCCTATAATACTACATTCAACCGGGTTGTATTTGGCAACAGGCAAAACAGCAAAGCGATCAAACTCAAAGTGTATTATATATCGGTGCAACAGGATCAATGACAACGCAATGAAGCAACATTTAAAACATGGCATTACATGCACGCTGCTGATTGGCTTAACGCATGGACTGTATGCCCAAAATACAAGTTCGCCTTATTCAATATTGGGCATTGGCGATATAGAGGAAAGTCATTTCAATCGTACTTCCGGAATGGCACATACCGGTATAGCCTACCGCAGCGCTCACTTTTTGATCAGCAACAATCCTGCATCGTACTCTGCATTGCAGGAACAGTTTTTTATGGTGGAAGGATCGGCACGGGGAAAATTTGTAAGCTATTATTCTAATAACCTCAACGGTACCAATACCCAGTCGAGAGATTTTAGTGTGAACCGGTTTGCGGTAGGCATTAAAGTAAACAAATGGTGGGGCAGCAGCGTGGGGCTTACACCTTTCAGCACGGCTAATTATGCTTTCTCTGGCACAAAAACCATCCAGGGCACCAACACTTTTGCTGCTGCTGGTTATGAGAGCACCGGTGGAGTAAACAAAGCCTATTGGGATAATGGCATACGACTGGGCAAACATTTTTCCGTAGGCATTAGTACTGCTTTTCTTTTTGGATCGCTTACGCAAAAAGAAACGCTGGCTGGCACGGCCGAAACCGAAAGCATTGTAACCACCAGGAATATCTTTCTGCGAAATCTTTATATGAGTTACGGTGCACAGTATTTCACAAAGCTCAGCTCTAAATGGGATCTTACGTTGGGTGCCACCTATGCCAATAAAACAAACCTGGCCGCGGAATACAGCACAGATATAACTACCGGAACGACTTCCATTAAAAATGAAGTAACCAAAAATGATTATTTCCGTTTACCCAATACCGTTGGTATGGGTGTGTCGGTTACAAAAAATAAAAAATTTACCATGCTGGCCGATTATCGCTACCAGGATTGGGCGTCGTTAAATTATCGGGGAGGCGGCTACTCACTTCAAAACAGCAACCGGGCATCAGTAGGAGTGGAGTTTGTAAACTTCAGGCAGGTTTGGCCCGTAACTGTTGAAAAAGTGTTTTACCAGGCGGGCTTATTCTATAGCAACTCTTACCTGAGCGTATACAACGAACAGTTGAAAGACAGGGGAATATCGGTAGGCATTGGGTTTAACTCCAAACGCAGTACGTTGAGTTACCTGGTAGGGTTTGAGTATGGCATCAGGGGAACAACAGCGCAGAATCTTATACAGGAAAGATACGGCAAACTAACGCTCACGCTTAGTTACAAAGATTTCTGGTATACCAAAGGTGTAAAATATTATTAACTGAAAAACCGGGTTGGAAATTTGTTTTTATAGATTAATAGAGGGTCTATAAGCGGGGGAATAATCTTATTCCCCCTGTTTTTTAGGTTTAATGGTTAGGGTCGCTATCTCTTTCCGTTGCCCAGATGTATCTGGAAGCCAACGCCTATTTGAAAAAGTTTCTCTTTTGATTTGTTGGTGGAATTATAGTATGCATCTTTATTCCTGTGATAATTTTTGGTGAAACCTGCCGTAAGTTCAACGGATATATTAGGTGTAATGAATATAGCAGGTCCGGCAGACAATGAATAACCGTTGTATGTAGTTTTGCCCGAGTAGACGTTATCGACGGTGCCGTCTGACTTACCCCATCCGTAAGATGCTTCTGCAAAAAGATTGATCTTGTTTTTTGAGGGCAAAACATAATATCTCAAGAAGGGAGAAATTCCATAAGTATTGCCAGTTGATTTTCCACCGGAATATTTTATTCTTCCATAACTAAAACTGACATCTAAACCACCTGCTAGCTTATCTAGAAAAAAGTAGCCGGCGTTGGGAGATAGTGTCAGTTGTGAGGACTTATACCCACCATACTGGTTCATGGAAAAGGCACCTGTGCCGCCAACTAAAAATTGACCTTTATTGATTTGGGCGAATGTTGTAGCACATGTAAAGACTACAAAAAACATTGAAAGTGTATTTTTCATTTATGCAGATTTTTAGTTTTGACTACTATTTCTTTTTGTTTCCGAGGTGTATCTGAAAACCAATGCCCACCTGGAATTGTTTGTCTGTTGACTTATCAGTAGAATTGTTATATCTTATTTTGTATGTACTTTGCCCATAGCCAGCTGTCAGCTCAATAGCCACATTTGGAGTAATAAAGATTGCAGGCCCTGCTGAAATTGAAAAAGAACTAACATTATTTGTTAATGTGCTTTCTAAATAACTGGTCTTTGATTTGTATCGTCCCCAACCATAAGACGTTTCTGCAAAAAAGTTGACTTTATTTGATGCCGGTAAAACATAATATCGTACAAAGGGAGAGATGCCATAAGTATTTTGGGTTGTTTTATCGCCTGCACCGAATTTTGTTTTTCCATTGGTTATGGTAAAGTCCAAACCTCCCGCCAGTTTGTCTAAAAAGAAATAACCCACGTTGGGCGATAATTCAATCCGTGATGACTCGATTCCATTTCTTTCCTTGCTGGAAAATGCTCCGCTTCCACCCACTAAAAATTGGCCCTTATTGATTTGTGAAAAAGCGGAAGATGCGGAGAAAAAGATGAACAGGTTAAGAAGTGTTCTTTTCATAAGCGTATAATTTTCACGCAAAATAGAAGACACTTTGTGAAAAAAAAGCCAATAGCAATATCGATGTTACAACGCTATAGCATTATTAACATTTTCAATAGAAAGGCACAAAACTGCCCTCCTCCATCTTTTTAATGAGATGGCGGGAGTGAAACCAAGTATGGAAGCAATAAAAAAATCAGGAATAAATACCGTACAAATTAAAGGTTTTCCACTTTGTCATTTCCTTTTTGTCAGTAATGGCAGTAATGGGCGCGGTATCCTTAAAGTCGTCGAACTTATACAGTTTATACCCCGGCAGGGCAACTGTGTCGAAAAGGTCGTAGCGTTGTTCCGGTGTTAACCCGGTAAAACATTCAGCTATTACCACGGGTTTGTATGCTTCAACAATATCGCGAATAGATTTCAGGATGGTTGTATCCAATCCCTCTGCATCTACTTTTATAAACGACAAGTTCTTTAATTGTTCAGGGTGATTTTTTTTCAGCAAATCCGACAAACGGATGCCTTTTATTTTTTGTTCCAGCGCAAATTTTCCATGATAGCTTTCGTCTACTTCTTTGATGCCACCATTTGCAAACGAAGCTTCGGAAGAACGATAGAAAAATTCACTTTCTTTTTCAGTAATGGCATAAGGATAGGTAACAATATTGGTTTTGGTTTTGTTGAGTCCGGCATTTACCTGCAATATCTTATACACAAAAGGATTGGGGTCAAATCCAATGGTCAATCCTTCTTTACCGGCAGCAATAGCCATAGGCACTGTAGTGTCGCCTATATTGGTACCGATATCTATTACCAGGTCGCCTTTTTTAATGAATTTCCTGTAAAAATTTATTTCGGACTGTGTGATTTTTTTTTCAGGTACAAGCGGGTTTGTCCAGTTGGCAAACTGTATCTGTCCCTCGTTTTCCAGGTTAAAATTATCTATTCGGGGCGCATATTCCTGTGTAACCTTCCTCGCCTTTTTACGATTAAGCGAATCTTTAATGAATTTGAGCATGAATCAAAAATTAAAATCAAACATGGAGCAGTTCATAATTCTTAAAAGTAAATATTTGTTTTCCTTTCAGGAATTTTTTTTCAAAAAAGGAGATCAGCCTGTTTTTAAATCTTTCGTGTTTGTAACTTTTTCTTCCAGGCTTTACTGGTTTGGTGTCCAGTTCATCCTGCCAGTTAAACCTGCTGATCATGCCCGCCATTACGGCCGGATGTGTTTCCTTAAATCGCGAAAGTTTATTCAGGTTTCCATAATCAAATGCTTCTACCCTGAATTCAGGCAATGAAAGATTCAGATTTTGCTTATAATCGCGCCAGAACGACCTATGCTTTTTTTGCATGTAACGGGGCGGTCTCACCCATCCGTAGTGAAATACCTTAGCATTTGCTTCAGCCACTTTCAGTTTAAAGCTGCCTTCCTTCTGAAAATAATCTCCGTCAAATTCAGGTATGCGCCTGAAAGATTGTGCATCGCGCCAGGAATGAATGTCCGGCCGGTTACGAATGATTCTTATTTCTGCTGCATACCATGCATGCGACTGCACGTAATGCTGGTAGTCGCCCCAAAAATGTACATAATCAAACAACAGGCCTTCCACCTCGGCGTTGTGCAATAATGCTTCGCAACGGTTACGGATAACCGGTAAATATTTTTCGTGTATCACTTCATCGCTTTGCAGGTAAAACAGCCAGTCGCCCTTACAATACTCTTTGGCAATATCGGTTTGCCGCGCATATTCGCTGCCATTGGTAAATTGCTGTGTATTCCAGGTAGTATGTATAATTTTTATTTTTGGCGATTGAATACTCTCAATTTCGCTCAATGTATTGTCATCGTCATCGCAGTTGCCTAATGCAATAACAAATTCGTCGACCAACGGAAGAATAGAAAGTATTGACTCCTTCACGGGATAGTATAGCTTGGTAGCATTCCGCACCATTGTAAATCCGCTTATCGTCATAGTGTACTGCCTGTTGATTAAGCCACATTAAGAATAACCCGTAATATAAAATAGTTTTTTTACTCTGCAGATTAAATACTGGTCAATAAAATTTTATCGGGCTGGCATCAATTGATTCTTGATCCTCCGGTGGACAAGATCGTTGCTTATTTGTTGATGCAGCAACCAGCATGGTATTTGCTATACCTGAAAGCATACACTCATTAACCGGCCGCAGGTCTGAAATATGCAACAAAGAAAATTACTCAACCACATTAACCTTACCGATCCGCGTCATCTTGATACGCTGGTAGAAAACAGGCGCATTTTCAGCCTCGAAAATTGCGAGTTAAACATTTTTGAATCGTACCAGCAGGCTTACAAGGTGCCCCTCACCTTTAATGACTTCATTGTAACCAGTATGGTGCGTGGGAAAAAAGTAATGCATCTTGCCGAAAAAAATCCGTTTGCCTATTTGCCTGGCGAAACCGTTATTGTGCCCGGCGGCGAAACCATGCAGATCGATTTTCCCGAGGCTACGGAAGAAAATCCCACCCAGTGCATAGCCCTGGCGGTAGATGAATCTTATATAAGAAGTACACTTGGCTTTTTGAATGACTATTATAATAACGAAAAGGACGGCTACCGCGAATGGACACTTCAATTCAATCAATATCATTTTCAAAACGATAACGAAGTTTCTGAACTGATCAATAAGCTGATCCGCATTTGCAGCAGCACAGACGCTACCAAAAATATATACGCAGATCTTAATCTGAAAGAATTGCTCATTCGCCTGGTGCAAAGCCAGTACATGAAGCAGGTGCAGACCGAAACCAGCGAAAATGCCAACCAGGGCAGGTGGCAATATGTGCTGGATTATATACACAAGAACCTGGCAAACAAGATCCCGATAAATGAACTGAGCAGCAAATCTTACCTCAACCGCAGCACGTTTTTTAAACTTTTTAAAGAGCAATTTGGCATAACGCCGGTAGATTACATTAACCGGGAGCGGTTGCGATTGGCCAAACACCTTTTGGTCGATACTGATTATAATGTTACGGAGATCAGCTGGCAAACCGGGTTTACCGACGTTAACTATTTTGTGCGGCTGTTTAAGAAAAATGAAGGGATCACTCCCGGAAGTTACCGGCAGATGGTGAAAAACGCCAGCTACAACGAGTATAACTGACAGCAAACTAACGATCTGCATCTGGAGCATTCCTAAATATTTGGGCAATACTCTGCGGGAAAAAGCACCCGCCACGGTTAAGCCTTGTTTCGCATCTCACCAAACAAACAAGGAAGTCACTCCCGCAACCTACGGCTGACGGTAGAAAATGCCCGTTACACCAACGATAACTGACGGCAAATTAACGATCTGTATTTTTGTGGCTTCTTAAAATTCCTGTAGGTTTGCCAATCTTATAAAAGGCAACACTCATATGAATTTCAACAAGATCAACAACATTACAGGATGGATTGTTTGTGTAATTGCTTGCGCCGTATACATACTCACTGCCGAACTTAGCGGCAGCCTTTGGGATTGCGGCGAGTTTGTAGCGAGTTGCTTTAAGTTGCAAATCCCTCACCCGCCGGGAGCGCCGTTGTTTGTGATCATGGGACGTATATTTATTGTGTTGTTTGGCGATAATCCGCTTACAGCAGCCAAAGCTGTAAATATTATGAGTGCCCTTGCCAGCGGATTTACCATTCTCTTTCTTTTCTGGACCAGTACCCACTTTGCAAGAAAAATATATCAAAAAGGAAATGCGGCGCTGGAGCTAACCGGCGAGCAGATCTTTACAGTGATGGCCGCCGGCGTAATAGGTGGACTTGCCTTTACCTTCAGCGATTCTATGTGGTACAGCGCTGTAGAAGGTGAGGTGTACGCGGCTTCTTCGTTTTTGACTGCCCTCGTGTTCTGGATGATCTTAAAATGGGAGCATGCAGCAGATGAGCAGGGATCGGACAGATGGATCGTACTAATATTTTATGTGATTGGTCTTTCTATTGGTATACACCTTTTAAACCTGCTTACCATTCCGGCCATTGTAATGGTGTATTATTTTAAAAAATACAAGGTAAGTGGCTGGGGCATGTTCTGGGCATTTATTGTAGGCTGTATACTTACCGGCTTTGTACAAAAATTTGTCATCCAGTATACCATTACCGGTTCCGGCATTTTCGACCGTTGGTTTGTAAACGGATTGGGATTACCGTTCTTCTCTGGTTTTGCTACTTATTTTGTGTTACTCGCTGTTGTTATTGTTATAGGTATACGCAGGGCTGATAAGCTGATCAATAATTTTACAGGATTTGCTATTTGGTTAACGGTATTTATTTTCCTGTTTGCGTTCCCCTTCATAACCTCCTTCTTTACTTTTATATTGTTTGCAGGCGGCACAGCGTTGGCTGTTTACGGCGCTTATAACTACCGGTATAAGGTGTTGAGTTTTCTTAAACTCGGGTTGTGGTGTTTTGCCTTTATGCTGATCGGGTATTCAACCTACCTCACCACTATGATTCGTTCGGGCGCCAACCCTTCGGTAGATATGTATAATGTAGACAACCCGATGAGCCTGGTTGGATATCTTGGGCGTGAACAATACGGCGACTTTCCTTTGATATATGGACAAACGTTTGCTGCCGATATTAAAAGAAATGCAGACGGTACGCCGGACGTAAAGGAAAAGGGCTACCGCTGGCAAAAGGGAAAAGACAAATATGTGAACATTGGCAAAAACTTTGAATTCCAGTACGAATCGGAAGACATGATGTTCCTGCCCCGTATATGGGATGCCAGTCACGACCAGGGACACGCGAACTTTTACCGGAGCTGGCTGAATCTCGACAAAGATGAGAGGCCTACCTACATCGACAATATAAGATGGGCATTTGGCTACCAGATTGGCTGGATGTACCTGCGCTATTTTGGCTGGAACTTTATAGGCAAGCAAAACGACCTGCAGGGGATTGCCGGCGTGCGCGATGGCAATACTAAAACCGGAATTTCTTTTGTTGACAATGCATTTTTGGGCGACCAAAGCAAGATGCCGGAAAGCCTGCAAAAGAATAAAGCCAATAATAAACTGTTTGCATTGCCATTTATATTAGGAATGATTGGTTTATTCTTCCATTATAAAAGGCATAAGGAGGATTTTGTTGTAAACTTCCTGCTGTTCTTCTTTACTGGTTTTGCTATTGTATTTTATTTGAACGCCGCCGGTCCGCAGCCGCGCGAACGCGACTATGCTTATGCCGGGTCGTATTACGCATTTGCAGTGTGGATAGGCATTGGCTTGATGATGGTGAAGGAATGGCTTGCAAAAGTAATGGCCAGCAAACTGGCAGGATATGTAGCGGCGCTGGTTTGTGTGCTGGCAGTGCCGGTAATTATGGGCTTTCAGGAATGGGACGATCATGACAGGAGCAAGAAAAGGCTGGCTCCCGACCTGGCAAAAAATTACCTGGAAAGCTGCGCTCCCAACGCTATTTTATTTACGTTTGGCGACAATGATACTTACCCGCTCTGGTATGCGCAGGAAGTAGAAGGCGTTCGCCCCGACATTCGCGTAGTCAACTACAGCCTGTTGGGTATTGACTGGTACATCAACGAACTGCGTTATAAAATTAACAACAGCGATCCCGTTGATTTGCTGTGGGGACCCGAAAAGATAGAAGGTGATAAAAGAAACGTGGTGTATTTCGACGCAAAACCAAATATCCCGCAAAATCAATACATCTATCTTGATGAGGTGCTTACTAAAATAATAGGAAGCGATGATCCGGCCAACATGATGAATTATGGTCCGGACAATTCTTATAATACCTTCCCTACAAGAAAATTCAGTGTGCCGGTTGATACGACATTGGTACGTTCTAACGGAACTGTAAACGCCGACGATGTTGTATTAGGCGAATTGCGTTTTGATCTGCCGCAGGGAAAAACCGCAATGATGAAAAACGATCTGGCAGTGCTGAACGTTATTGCTGCCAACAAATGGAAAAGACCTATTTATTTCACTTCTCCGTTCAGCGAGCTTGGTTTTTCGCAATACCTGCGCGCCGATGGTTTGAGTTACCGGCTGGTTCCGGTGCAGCCTAAGCAATTGCAACCTGGCGCCTCTAATGTAAACGACGAGGTTGCCTATAACAACATGATGAAAAAATTTGCTTTTGGCAACGCCAATATTCCTGGTGTTTATTTCGATGAAGAAAATCGCCGTCATTTGCTTACCATTCGCCAGGCTTTTGCAGCGGCTGCCGAAAGTATGGCTGATGATGGCAGGAAGGAACAGGCAAAACAACTGCTCGAAAAATGCGATAAGGGAATGGATCCTGGCAACATGCCTTATGGAATGACGAGCCGCAGCAACCAGCATAATATTGTAAGCATTTCTGTAATGGAAGCCGCCTACAAAGCCGATTATAAGGAGTTGGGCGATAAAGTGCTGAAAGCCGTGAAGAAAGACCTGGAAGAACAAATACGCTATTATGCCGCATTGGGCGATATGTCTGTACAGGAATTAACGCAGCACATGCAAGAGGGCAGTGGTGAAGGGCTGAACAACAAACAACGTGGCATATTTGGTGAGATTGACCAGGCCTTCCGTGTGCAAAATTACCTTGCCTTTTTAGAAACAAGATACAAACCCACTGCCGCCACTCCGGAAACCCCGGCTGTTATTAAAAACGACAGCCCGGCAGTAAAACCGGATACCGCGGCGCAGAAATAATAAAGATCATTGGATTATGCTGGCTGGACTGCAGGATGTTACGTTTGAGTTTGGGGCAAGAACTATTGTAGAAAATGCCACATGGCATATACAACCGAATGAGCGCATAGGGCTGATAGGATACAACGGTACGGGAAAATCGACCTTACTGAAGGTATTGGTAGGCGAATACCTGCCTTCTGCCGGCAGTGTGGAAAGAGGAAGGGGAACCACCATTGGTTATCTTCACCAGGACCTGCTGAGCTTTGATACCAACGAATCTATTTTACAGGTTGCACTAAGCGCTTTTGAAAGAATATTGTTGCTGGAAAAGCAAATTGAAGAACTGGGCAATCGCCTGGAAAAAGAGCACGAAAACCATGCGCTGGTGCACGAATATTCCGACAAGCTGCACGAACTGGAAACACTGGGGGGTTACAATATTCACCATCAAACAGAAGAAGTTTTACAAGGGCTTGGCTTTAGCAATGCCGATCTGCAACGCCCATACAAACAATTCAGCGGCGGCTGGCGCATGCGTGTATTGCTGGCTAAAATGATATTGCAGCAGCCCGATCTGCTGCTGCTCGATGAGCCTACCAACCACCTCGACCTGCCTTCTATAGAGTGGCTCGAAAAATACCTTGTTCATTACAAAGGCGCCGTGGTAATTGTAAGCCACGATAAGTATTTCCTCAACCGCATGGTTACCAAAATTGTGGAACTGTATCAACAGCAGTTGCATTTTTACAATGGTAATTTCGATTTTTACGAGGTTGAAAAAGCCATGCGCCTCGATCTGCAACAAAGGGCTTTTGAAAACCAGCAGGAGTATATAAGGCAGCAGGAACGTTTTATTGAAAGGTTTCGGGCCAAGGCAACCAAAGCTGCGCAGGCGCAAAGTGCCATGAAGCGGCTGGATAAGCTGGAAAGAATTGAAGATGTTTCTGTTGACCGCCCCGAAATCAAGATCAATTTCCAGGTAGATAAAATACCGGGCAAAATAATCTGCACATTAAAACATGTTACCAAAAAATTTGGCGACATAAAAATTGTAGAAAATACTGGTGCCGAAATAAACCGCGGCGATAAAATAGCCTTGATAGGCGCCAACGGTAAGGGTAAATCGACCTTGTTACGTATTGTTGCCGGTGCAGAGCCATTTGAAGGCGAAAGGATATGGGGACATAATGTAGATGAGAGCTTTTATGCGCAGCACCAGCTGGAAGCATTGAACATACAACACACGCTGCTGGAGGAAATGAAAAATTCGGGCAGTCAGAAAACGGAGCAGGAACTTCGTGCGCTGCTGGGATGCTTTTTGTTTAGCGGCGATGATGTAGACAAGAAAATACGAGTGCTGAGTGGTGGCGAAAAGGCAAGGGTAGCGCTGGCGAAAACAATTGTGAGCAAAGCCAACTTCCTCATACTGGATGAGCCCACCAACCACCTTGACCTGCTTTCTATAGACCTGCTGATTGAAGCATTGAACAAATACCAGGGCAGTTTGATACTGGTTAGTCACGACCGTCATTTTATTTCGAAAACCGCCAACCGCATCTGGGAAATCGACAATTACGAAATAAAAGATTTTGCCGGCGGTTACGATGAGTGGATGGAATGGAAAGATCGAAAAAAGGCTGAAGCAGCAAAACAACAACAGGCTCAGCCCAAGCAGGAAAAGAAACCAGAACAAAAGCCGGTTGAAGAAATTAAGCCGCCGCCTGTTCAAAAAAACAATGCACCTATTGACAAGGAACTGAAAAAAGAATTGCAACGCCAGCAAAAAAATCTGCAGCAACTCGAAGAAAAAATTGCCTCGCTCACGCAGCAGAAAAAATCGCTCGAAGCGCAGCTGGCTTCACCAGATATTTATTCCGACAAAAATAAATTTCTCGCAGCAGAAGCAGATTATAAGAAAAACAGCGATGCCCTTGCATCCATCAACCGCGAGTACGAAGCTGCTTTTGAAAAGTTACTGGAACTGGAGGAAAAGAACAAGTAGAGACAATGAAGCCTATGAGGTTTGAAAAAATCTCAAACATATACCTCTCTTCCTATCTCCAGATTACCTTTTGTTCCGGGGTATGTTCTTTACCAAAAATATCTCTGTATAAGTCGGGACGACGAGCTTTAATATAACGATGTCCTCCTGATCGCTCTATTTTTTCCGGAGTAAGCGTAGCCGTTACTACTTCGTCTCCCAACGTTCTGCACTCACCTATAATATCCCCAAATGGATCGATGATCATCGAGCATCCGTTCTTTAATTGATCGTGGTCCATACCGATAGCGTTAGAGAATACAACATAAATGCCGTTGTCGTAGGCGCGAGCCGGCAACCATTTCATTAACCATCCTCTGCCTTTCATTCCGTCAAATTCAAGCCGCAACGAAGTAGGATCGGCTTCCCGGTTTTGCCATAAATCCGGATCTACAAAGCCAGCCCCGGGACGTGTAGAGGGAGTGCACATTGTTACATGCGGCATAAAAATAATGTCGGCACCTAACAATTTGGTAGCTCTTACATTTTCAATCACATTATTATCATAACAAATCAGGATACCGCATTTCCAGCCATGCAAATCAAATATACAGTACTCATTGCCCGGAGTAAGATGTGGGTTGATAAAAGGATGTAGTTTCCTAAACTTTGCAATTACGCCGGTTGAATCAACACACACACAGGGTTTGTGCAAAAGCCCTTTTTTATCTTTCTCAAACAAACCTGCCAGCACCGCTATATTGTGTTTTGCAGCTATTGATTGCAATGCTTCGGTGCTTTTTCCGCCAGGCACAAATTCCGCCAGATCAAGCATTTGCTCTTTATCAAGGTCTGTAGCGAAAGTATACCCTGTTATCGAACATTCATGAAAGGCCACAGCCTGCGCTCCCTGGCTGGCAGCTATTGCCGAAAGATGATCTATTCTTGAAAGATTGTAGTCTTTGTCGCCACTGCGGTGTTCAAATTGTGCGGTGGCTATTTTCATTGGCTGCATAGTATTGTGTATTTAACCAAATATACATATACTTCCGCTTGTCGGCAACTACTCGTATTTAAACACTCCTGCTACTGTGTTACTGTACTGCGGCATGCCGGGTACCGTAATTTTTGAAGTGAGTTTATTGATCCGCCTGTCGCTGATCTCGCAGGTATTTTCTGTTATCTTATCGATATACGGTTCGTCATCGCCGGTTTTTACGGTGCGCACAATCCTGGTCGGATATTTTTTCATCCTGCTCATAACAGGCAGGTTATAGATGGTATAGTTTTCAAACAATCCTACCTCTATAAATATCAGCGGATTGAAATCAGCGGAGTCGGAATAGCTTTCAATAGTGTGCGTAATAATGGAGTTGTTGTTGGTAGTTGTTACTTTGGTAAGATCGCCCGCAGCGTTATGCTCATATATGGAACTGGTTTTTAATTCCGTTCCGGCTTCGTTGGTTGTAAAGTATTTCAACTTATCCAGCTGCCCGTTGCTTTTGTAGGTGTACTCCATTTTGTACGACGACTGCGATACTATTTGTTTCGGGCTGTTGATGTAATGAGCAATCCTGTCGCCTGTGTAATAATAGGTGTTTTTATAAAGCGACCGGTCATCGTACATCACTTTCACTTTTTTTGCTTCCCATTCAAAAACAGTGGCGCTTACAATATTTTGAAAGCTATAGTCAATTTGTTTGAGCGTGCTGTCGGTATTATAAATCATTTCTGCTTTTGTGCCGTTGTCCCATTCAATTGAACGTACCAATGCACCATAATTGGGCGTGTCATTTGTTTCATCCGGAGCGGGCTGCTCCTGGTCGTCTTTCTCACACGAGGGAAAAATGTACATCGTCAGTATAACAACTAGAAAAAAAATTATACGCATATATAAGGTTTAACAATACGTAAGTCTGCAACGTTATTTGTTTTGTACCTTTACCCGGCAGATCGACTGAGAAAAGGCATTGGATGAAACGTTCAACTACATCGTAGCAGGTATTGCTGACCTTTATGTATAACCGAACGTTGCATGCTATAGCCGCAAATTCACCCAACTTATCGTGACTGTCATTGTTGCTGTTTTATCCGCCACCCACCTAAAGGGCACGATACTTGATAAACTTATCATGTACCATAAAATAAAAATCTATGAAAAGAGTATTACTTCACCGTTGTCTCACATTTATTGGCGCTTTCTTTATTACCATCTCCGCGCTGGCGCAAACTCAACCGGGCAAACCTATTCTTTCGCCCAAACAGCAGGAGGAAATTCTTAAAACAAAAAATATAATTGAAGAAAAGAAGCGGGAACTGCAGGAGATGAAAGAAGAACGCATTAAACTGGAGGAAGAAAGGCAGGAAAAGATAGAAGAAGCGAAAGAATCGGCTGAGGACAATGAAAAAGCAGCCGAAAGTTTGAGCGACGATCCGCAGGACAAAAGCAAAGCACGGCGCGCCAGGAGAGCAGCAGACGAAGCGGCGGACGAATCGAAAGATGCAAGAAAGGCTGCGAAGGAATTAAAAAAACTCGATAAAAAAATAGCAAGGCTGGAAAAGGAAATAGCCCGCGACGAAAAAAAGGTAGTAAGTATGCAAACGGCAAAGAGCAGGCTAGATTGATGAAGAGGGAGCAGCCAGCCATCAGCTTTGAGCTTTGGAGAATTTAACCCGAATGCACCGATAAAGAAAGGTTTCCAACTTTTTAAAAGTTGGAAACCTTGCAACTACTGATTGCTGAAAGCTCACTGCTGACAGCTTTTAATGTTCCTCGTCGAAGTACAACTTGTAGAATTTTTTTCCGGTCATTTCATCAACGCCTTTTTCGATAAGATCGCGGCGCCCGTGAATATAAACGTGAAAGTTTTTATCGAGCTTTAATACGCTTTTAAAAACCTTTTGCTGTTTTTTTACGGCAGAAAGATGAATGTCAAATTCGTCTTCTATCTCGTAATTGCGCGAAGCTTCGAAATTTCGTTTATAATCCATGAAAGTATCTACCACTTCGGGATGGTGAATTACTTCGTCGGTAAATTCTTTAAGATTGAACTGTTCTTTGGTTTTAAAATATTCCATAGAGCGGTTCAGCAGATCTATCTGGTCGCCTTTGGATATTTCAAATTTTTCGGCGTATTCGTTGGTCACAAAGCTTTTACAAAGGCTTAAATATTTGTCGGTGTGGTTGTAACTGTCTGCCCACGGCATTACCTGTAAAAAATCGTTTACCCAATATTGCGCGTCCTGTTGTTTGTTTACAGCATCTGCCACGCATACTTTATAGCCCTCTGCGGCGGCCGTTTTAAATACCAGGCAACCTTTGTCAAGCTTGTTAATGTTTATTCCTTCCTCCTGTGTTACCTCCCACTGATCGGTCAGCGGTTTTACTTTTAGAAAAGTTTCTTTGGTTTCTGATTTAAAGATGCCGAGCGCTTTTACATAATCATTTTCAAAAGGAACTTCATCAAACAGCACAATATACAGTTCGCCTTCTTTTACTCTTACATGCGTGGATTTGCTGTAAAGAAAGGAAGCTAACTGTGCCGATACTTCTACAAACTTCTGCGGCGCTTCAAAAATCTGTGTTACGTAGGTATATACTTCGTTCAGGTTCAGGTTGCTGAGATGTGTGAATTTATAAAGCTCGTTTTCGTTGAATGCGCCTAACAGGTAACGTGTAAGCAGCTTGCTTACTATATCATCGTTCAATGCTACGGGTACCGATGAAAGCTTTAATTCCTCACCGCGGCTTGGGTTGCCGATTTTGTGAATGATTACCTGCTCCAGCAGCACACTATCAATACCGGTCATATATACAAATCTTAAGGCGGCGAAGATAAGCTGTATAAAATATGCAGGTGCTAATTTTTGCAAAGGCGAAAAAGGGTCTACAAAATGCAGGCACCTTGTGTTTGAAATACTGTTTAAAGCGGAACATTGCTGCTCCGCCTTTGAACAGTTGGCATGCCACACTTAAACGTACAGCAATGCAAATACAGTAATAGCCGAGAAGTAAGCATGGGCTGCAGCATATGCTGCAATGGCCTGAAAACGGGTTGGCGAACTTTTTTGCATAGACGCTGTTTTTTTAATGAAATAATACAACAGGGTCGCGGATCAAAAAAAGTACTAAAGGGGACAGAGGGTACGGAGGGATTAGGAATATTGTTTTTAAAACGGGTTAGTTAAAGTCAACGCGTTAAAAAATCAATGCTATAACGGGGGGATTGGTTTCCGTATTGTGTTAATAGTGTATGACGTTTATTTTACCATATAGGCACATAGGTGGAATAATAGCAAAAGTTACAAAGAACTGGTTACAAGGCGCAGGGTTGAATTTGGTTTCTTGTTCCTGGTTTTTTACTTATACAATCCTAAGCTCCTTATGTTCCTATGTGGTAAAAATATCTGCAAAAAAAAGTGCGGCTGTAAAAACACACTTTTTTTATTGACGAAAACTTGTTTAAAGTCGTCGCACAAAACTAACTTTCTTAATAATCCGGACGTGTATTTTTGTTGGTCAGGCTGCTTCGGTGGCACACGGCATGGCTCAATCCTGACGAGCCGACCGGATGTTCACATCGGCCCGCCGCAGGCGGTCTGATGGATGAATTAGCAGTGAAAATTAATGCTGCTTCTTCACACCTTTATAATCAAGGTACATGTTTATAATGTTATCCATGTTAAGTAGAAAATATAAAATAAACAGGCCTAACGAAATTATTTGAAGTCCGGGTATAGATGCAGGCCCTATTTGAAGTGAATTGGTTACTATTGAAGGTGTAAACGCTATAATGTTAAAGGAGGCCAGTAACAAATAAATGCCGGTGGATATAATTGTTATTCTGGAATCCTTAAAAAAAGCCAAACAAATTCCAGCGAACAGTAACAGGCCAAGATAATGTCTCCAAGTAGCTATAATTTCACTGCCAATAATAACTGTCCAGCAATAACCAAGCATTACAGCAACAATTGCTAAAATAATAAGGATACGAAAATTCCGTCTGATCATTCCTTCTTTTTAAGATTTAAATTTAACCGGAATATGATAAAGGCAATAAGTTACTAAAGATTGTCGGAGAAAATATATTGACCTACAAAAAAACGGTTTGATCAGATGATCAAACCGTTTTATCGATAATGATATACTGTTTCTAAAACCAGCTTCGTATCCAGGTTTCACTTGCCTTACCGGCCAGCTTCCTTCTTCTTCTTGCAACTTCGAGCCTATGCCTGAACATAGTTACGAATACCAATGGCAGGAATACGAATGTTAAAGGAGGAATGCCTAACATAGAAATCCATTTGCCGCCATAGTGCCTCCGCATTGGGCGCCTCAATCTTTCTGCAATCAGGTACATAGCCGGTACAATAATCAGCGTCATGAAGAAGGCGAAGATCAAACCGAATATGATCGTCCATGCCAACGGCTTCCAGAAGCTCGCACTATCTCCACCAAAGAAGATGTGCGGTTCAAAGCTCTCAAACAAGCCTACGAAGTCAATATTAAATCCAACCGCCAGCGGAATCAAACCGAATATCGCTGCCAGCGCCGTTAACAATACAGGGATGATACGCGTTTTACCAGCTTCTATTACCGCTTCTCTTGTTTTCATGCCACGCATTCTCAACTCATCTGCAAACTCAATTACCAATATACCATTCTTTACCACAATGCCTGCCAGTCCCACAATACCCAAGCCGGTAAATGCTACCGATACATCCATACCTGTTAAACTAAACCCAAGCAGCACACCTATTACACTAAACACAATTTCCATTAAAATGATGACAGGCTTGCTGATGGAATTGAATTGGAGTACCAGTATGAACAGGATTATCATCAGGGCAACCACCATAGCCATTAAGAGGAATTGACCCGTTTCTGCCTGCTGCTCGCCTTCGCCTGTTTGTTTGATGGTTACGCCATCTGCTTTGCCGGTAAATGCATCGATATGGTTTTTGATCTGGGCATTTACTGCTGTAGGCGTATATCCCTGCGATTCCAGCACGTTTGAACGCAGTGTGATCATACGTTTCTGGTCTTTGCGTTTTACACTTCCCAACGTGGTAGTATAATCTACTTTTACCAAACTGCTGATAGGTACATTTTTAATAGCACCGCCGCTGGCCATATCCCTGAACGTGATGTTCATGTTCAGCAGATCACTCAGGCTTTTACGCTGCACCTCGTTGTTGCGCAGTTGTATCTTATATTCATCATCACCATCCTTTATTTTCGATACTTCCCTGCCAAACAACGCTGTTCTTATTTCCATGCCTATCTGGGCAGAAGAAACACCTTCCATCAACGCCCGCTCCCTGTCTACCGTTAAACTGATTTCAGGATTGGTAAGATCTACGTCCATTTTCAATTCTTCCACACCAGGCACCTGTATTGAATCGAGGTAGTTCTTTAACGCAACACCGGTCTTGATCAACTTGTCAAAATCTTCACTGGCTACTTCAATATTGATCGGGGGATCTGTTGGAGGACCACTCGCCTCCTGGTCAACCGAAATTTCAGCACCGGGTATTCCTTTTATGGCAGCGCGTATCGAGTCGAGCAAAGCAGCCGTAGAGGCGCCATGCCTTTTTTCAAACTCCACAAACGATACCTGCACCCTGCCCAGTTCAGGCCTTGTACTCCTGTCGCCACTGTTGGGATCGCTTGCACCTACCGCCACGTTGGAGATCACACTTTCTACCATTGGGTTCTGTTTTCCGTTTTCCATACCCAATACTTTTACCACACGATTTTCGAGTGTGCGTGTAATAGAATCGGTATACTCCACATCTGTTCCCACCGGCAATTTCAGGTATACATAAATAAAGTTGGGATCTGACTTGGGAAAGAACACCACTTTAACCCGCTGGCTGCCCACAGAGGCGCCGAATATCATAAAGCTGAATATCAGCAGCACAAACGTACCAATCAGCAGGTGCACAGGCCTCCAGCCTTTGAGCGACCATTTGAGCAAAGATTCGTAATGCCCCATGATCCAGGGAAGTGCACGATTCTGGAAGCTGTGAATCACTCCATCCAATACATAGATATTCAACAATACCATCAACACGAGGAACAGAATAATATTGCCGAGGAAGGTATAACCCATAAGGTCTAACAACACTCCAACGGCTATGGCTATCCAGAAAAACGGCTTTCTGAAAATATCCGATTTCCTTTTTTTGTGTTCATCTACGGGATGGTTCATGAAATCCACCGCAAATACAGGGTTCATGATGAACGCCACAATCAGCGATGCCGTTAGTGTAAAGATCAGCATCACCGGAAGGTAGATCATGAACTTACCAATAATACCCGGCCAAAACAGCAG
>JBQCFW010000040.1:0-32769 GCA_051958655.1 Agriterribacter sp.
CAGGTTCGTCAGCGGATAATTTCCATCCGTATTTGTCTCCTTGCATGCTCTTCCACTGACTGTCAGTGAAGGTTCTTTGACGACCGTTTCTGGTGGCGATTACCATAGGTTTTGTTTTTAAAGATATACAAACGTAGTAAAATTAATACATTTGTATACTTTCGTACAAAATTATTTTTTTACTAACCATTTTTTATGTCAGAAATCAAAACTATTGTCATCGATTGCGATGGCGTGCTCACTGATGGAAAGGTGGAATATCATACTAACGGTCGCAGGTCGAAACAATTCCACTCCCGAGACATTACTTCAATCAAACGTCTCATTGCCGCCGGAAACACAATCTACATTGTCAGTAAATCAAGTTGGGAAGGGCTAAAGCATTTCGCTAAGCGTTGCGGCTGCAATTATGTTACAGGCGTGAAAGATAAAGCTGCATGGGCAAAGCGTGTACTTAAAGGTCAACCATTCATTGCTGTGTGTGATGATTATGATGATCTGGAGCTGTGCAAGATGGCATGGCTAACGATTCTGCCCAATGATGCTTCTATTCTTTTGAAGAATGAGATGTGGGGCGGAGGTTGTTCGCCAGCTTGTGAACATGAGGTATTGGGAACTTGTGGAGGATCGGGTATTATTGAGGAAGTTGAAGGACTGCTAATGAATGAAACATACATGGGCATATGAAAATCCTCTACACACTCCCCGGCATCGAAACTCCACATGGCGGATATCGTATCGTGATGGAGCATCTCACCAGGTTGCAAAAGCTTGGACATGATGTTGCATTGTTTATTGAGAAGGGAAAGCCGGTTTGCCCGTGGTATGATCACAACATTACCATCACTCTCGACCGAAAATCCTACAAACATTACGATATCATTGTGATCGGTTCCCCACACAGCATATGGATGCAGGATTATATTAAGCCAGGTCAAAAGTGTTTCCTGTTCATGCAGATGGTGGAAGAGAAGTTCCGCCCCAATGATGCGCTATGGGCACGACAGTGCAAACAATTCTATCTGTCACGCTTCCCAATTATACACGGCAGCAAGTGGGGTGAAGAACATTGCCGGAAACTCGGCAGGACCGGTGAAATGCATTACGTCGGCAATGGTGTAAACTTCGATCACTTCCCAATCAGCAAGAAGCCAAAGGATGGGAAGGTGGTTTTGTTGGAAGGGTGTTTTAATAAAAATCCGGCGAAAGATGTTGATGGTTTAGCGTTTCAGGTTGCGTTGATGCTGAAAAACCGTGGCTATAAAATAATCGGCTACGGGTTTGATAATCCAACTGGTGTTACACTCGCTTTAGATGAGTACACCTGTAAACCTTCCCTTTCTCAGATGAATGTAATGTATGAAGATGCTACAATTCTGTTAAAAGCTACAAAGTACGACGCGCGCGCTCTCAGTCCAATGGAAGCCGCAACGAAAGGAACTTTAACCGTTAGGTCAATCATAGAAGGAGACGATGATTTAACCGGTGGTTTCAATTGCATTCGAATACCTTATTTGCCGGGCGTCAATGATCTGTTCTATGCTGCGAGTAACATATTTGCAGAAGATGAATTAAGGGAACGGCTTGCAAACAATGCTCGCTCATACGTGCAGCAACACTGCAACTGGGATACAATCATTTTACAACTCGAAAAAATATTGTTGTCATGAGTAGGCGACCTAAAGCGAGAGTTGTTATCTGGTGGGATGATAAAGATTTAGTGGTTTATATCGAATTCAGAATATTTTTTCTTTTTTGGATTGGCTCTGATTTATGTACCGATTTCACACCCGATGAAGCTGGTTTTGAATTTGCGCAAAGAGTAATAGCGCGGTATAACGAAAATAAATATCCAATAATTTTTAAAGATAGACGAACAACAAAATGAATAACCGCTTAATCCTCGGCGCCGGACAATTTTGGAATAAGAAGCCGGGTGATATCTTCCTGGATATCCGCCCGTTTCATAACATAGACGTTGTGCACGATCTCAATGTAACGCCATGGCCGTTCGCTGATAATAGCTTCATGCATATCAACGCCTCGCATGTGGTTGAGCATTTAAACGATCTCATTTCTTTCATGGATGAATGCTGGCGCATATTGAAACCCGGCTGTTCGGTCTATATTGAAACACCCGAAGCGGGCAGCAATTTCGATCTTACCCATTGCGACCCTACGCACATCCGCTGCTTTCGCGCTTACACCTGGCACAACTACTTTGGCCCGGAGGGCATTCATGATTTTGGTTACACAGATAAAGCCTGGTGCATGCTGAAGCAGGAAGCGAAAGACGGCATTTTATACATTCACGCCTCAACGATAAAGCAATGAACAAATGCATAATCATATCAATCGTTTATCATGAAGCAGAATGGATGCAAACGAAGCGCTGCATTGAAGCGACCAGACTGCCAGTTTACTACGTCGAACGCAATCCGAAAGGCGTTGGAAGCCTTGCAGAAGCCATTAACCGAGGCTTTAAAGAAAGCCGCGCAACCGATTACCAATACGCCTGGATCGTCACCAACATAACATTTGAACCAGCCGTTGCTAACCTGCTGATTGAATCTATGGACATGAGCGGCGTCGCTGTGTTACATCCTTCATTCGACAGCGATCACATTCATGAGCGACCCGATGGCAGCGGACAAATAAAAGCCGTGCCTTTTGTTGAATTTACCGCGGCAATAGTCCGAACAAAAGTTTTCAAAGATTATCCGCTCGACGAAGAAATGCCCTACTGGGGTCATGATCCCGATCACGGTGTGAGGCTTTGGAAAGATGGTTTTGTTACCGCGGTAGACCACGGTGTAACCGTCAACCATACCTACATCCGCAATTCGAAAAGCATTCACGAGGCGACCAGGATCCGGAAGTCTTTACGCCGCGCCGCTGATCAACCAACAAATCGGGCACTGGAAAGGAAATACGGGAAGGATTGGCGCTGGATGTTTCCCAGGGATGAGAGGGCGATTAAAGAATATTGGGAACGATTAAACATTGAACTATGAAATACTTTGCTATTATCTCGCTCACCGTCATCGCTACATTGATAGTTATGAACATTTTAAACGCTTCCAACGAATGTTATAAAGTACAGGCAGAGCCAGTAAAACCAGAAATAAAATCATTTCTGTTCGGCTACGCTCTTATGACCAACGATGGATTACGGTACGGTTCTATCAGTTTCTTGAATCAAACCGAGATGCCAACAGAAGACCGGGTTAAAGAGGTTGTAAGTGCAGATAACGAATGCAGGGGACTGGTGATTACGGATGCACCAATCATCCTTTCTGTTTCTGTATGGGAGCCCTCGACGCTTCAGGAATTCAGAACAAAGACGGCGTTACCAACTTGTAAAGATTCGTTATGAAATACACACTCATCGCCATTTGCCTGCTGGCGTTAACTCAGGCTTTCGGACAAAATGTTGGCAATATTCCAAAAGGTGGATGTTTTCATGGGCTGCAACCGAAAGATTTCGATCCTGGAATAGTTGGTTCAGATCATGGAAGGCGAATCATTTCTGATACAAACTTTTTAACACTTGACACCATTCCATGCCTCATGCTAATCAGCGACACATCCCACCGGCCAAGCCCAGTAGCACATCTCTTAACGTGTAAACAATTTGGCTGCACAGAAAGGCATAAGGAAGGTGAATATGTAATGCACTGGAAGCAGGATGATTTGGGATTCTATGATACGAAGGCTTATTTCATAAGAGGATTTTACCTAATTGGCACTACCGACTTTAGATACCTTTCTGAAAGCAAGCAGCCGATTGGGGATAACATAATTGTTTGGTACTGGAAGAACTTAAGAACAAACGCGGTCCATCACTAAAACTATTAATCATGTTGGAGAATATAATTTTTGCTGCGGTTTTCTGCATTGTTTCAGTATTGTTTTTCGTCTCAGCCATTAATGACAAAGAGAACATGCCCAAACGAATGGGGGACAATTTATTTTGGTATGGCACGAAGTGGTGCGCGTTCCTGATTGTCAACTTGATTGCGGCCTGCCTGTTTGGGCTTATGGTCGTTGTAATGATTGCACTACTCATGCTACCAGGGCAAAGCAAAACTTATCCTTGGGAATAATTATAAACTAACCTATGGACATCATCTACCCCCTCGGCAAAGGCAGCCGGTGGACTAACCTCGAACTATTATATAGCATCGCTTCCGTGAAAAAGCATCTCAAAGACCACGGGAGAGTATATGTTATTGGTGAACATCCAGGCTACGAATACGACTTCATTCACATTCCCCACTCGCCGAAAGTAATGCTGGATAAGGATACCGACATCTGCGATAAGGTTGCTGTTGCCTGCCGGCATGCGGATGTGAGCGATGACTTCGTATTTATGAATGATGATGTTTATTTTAACAGGGATATGGCTTGCAGCGCCATTCCGGAAACTTACATCGGCATGCTGCAGCACCGGGCAAAGACAGTTATAGAGGATATTTATTATCGAAAGGTACTGCTGAATACCTCGAACGCTTTATTACGGAAAGGGCTTCCTGAAAAAGACTTCGACGGGCATATGCCAATTGTTTTTAACAAAAAGAAATTCTTGGCTGCTGCATCACAATACGACTGGCGAGTGTCGCATGGATTCGCAGTCAAAAGCATCTATTTCAATACACATCGAATATCCGGCGTTTGGTCGGATGACCTTAAAATAAGTAAGCCGGTAAAAGATATACCGGCAACTATTGGAAAGAGGTGGTGTTTTTCGATAGGAGACAACGGACTAACGGCAGCAATGAAATTATTTCTTAAAGAAACCTTTGCCGGTTAGCCAGTCTTTTATCTGGTAGAATGCAGTAACATACCAGGTAAAGAAAAAAAGGCAGAATGCCAGGATTAAAACCCAAATGATCGTTGATCGATCATAGCCATATCCTGATATTTCAACTTTGTAAAAGCTAATGGTAAGCAGAAAAGCATAAATAAACGATACAACTACATCGACGATTAGCAGAGTGAGCAATAGTGGGTGCATATGATTATTGTTTTTTGGTTTTCTTCTTATCAAAATATTCCTTCAAATCAGGACGCATGCTCAAGGCCACAGTATCACCTATCCACATGATATCATCAACGCAACCATAGCCACCGCGATCAACAAAAGGATTGTAGGTTTCAGCATCTTCATTGATGAGTATTGGCCCTGCAGGTACACGCTTTCCATTTTCGCCGACTGTATAAGTACCGATCAGGTCTTTCCATTCAGCAGCTTCTTCTCGCGTAAACACTTTGCCTTTGCGCTGGATGCAGAAGTGGCGAGATGTCTTTCGCCTGGTACCAGCATAGATAAAGCAACTCAGTTCCAGCTTATCGCCGTACAGATTGCCATTGAGTGCGTCAACTTTCGCATATAGGTCATAGGCAGCATTGCGATAAAACTGTTTGAAGGCACCCATCTTATTTTCATTGCCCGTAATCAATTCACGCATACCTCGGCGCATATCTTCAAAGCCGGTGCCGGTAGTAATTTTTTCCATAGCGAAATCGCGAATTTGATTTTTTACCGCGCTGTTGGTGATCAGTCCATTCATAAAGCCATTGCGCTTGATACTGCCATCGTCATTCATGCCCAGCCGGTTGTTGATCACCGATAGTATTTTTTTATTGTCAATACGCTCAGCAGCCAGCGTATTAAAGTATTTTTCATTGAGGGTATTGAGCTTCTGCAGGTCGGTGATCATCGCCGTAATAACTTTATAGGCGCGTTCCTGCCAGAAAAGGTTCACTACACGATCAACAATCGCAACCCGGCTCTGGTTTGTGGTTGTGATTTCAATAATGCCATCCTTTACATCCAATTGATCGAGAAACTCCTTTGCCAGTTTATTAGCCAGCTCAGGACCAAGCTTGTCCAACTGCTTTTCCAGCTTCGCAAGCTGCTCATCGATGAAAGCGGATTTACCTTCAGCCAGCTCACGTAATATTTTCAGTTGTTCGCGGGATGTCATTTCTTGTATATGAAAAGTGTATCCACTTTGTTATCTTTAAGTACCAGCTCAATGGTCGGCTGTATTCTTCTTTTTGATTTGATCTTTGTAGGAGTGAATATTGTATATCCCGCCCATACCGTTAAGGCCAAAACAGCAATGATAAGGCTGATGAAAAAGCAACCAATGGCTTCAAAAGCGTCGCTGCTGAACATTTTAAATTATTTAAGTTGTTTTCATTACCGTATCTGGTTCAGGAGACAAACTGCCGCATTTCAAATTTGTTATCAATGATTATCATTCTCCCTCGATTTGAAACTTGCTCTCCATCGCTATTCGCTTCGTTTCTTCACTATCAATCTCAGCGATGAGAGCCTGAACTTTCTCTGAAACTTTTTCTTTCTGTTTAGCATAAGGTAGCAGGTAGAAAGTATCCTCATCTTCTTTTTCGTTTTTGCTGTCTTTAAAATCACTCTCAATCTCTTGGAATATAGAATTAAAGTGAGCGTAAAGCACAGCGTTGTATTTTGTGGTCTTATTCTGTAAAATGATCTGTGTGATTTCAAGCTGGGTTTTGCCTGGGAAGGGATTAAACCGCGAACGAACTTTTAATTTTGTAAGCGTATCCTGATCATCGGCATAAAGGATGTCCTCTATATCTTTATCAAGAGCAGCCATAATGTGTTGCGGTGCCCCGCTATCCTGTGCCTGCTTACGCTCTTCCATCAGCAGGGAAATCGGCTTCATCTTGAAATCGTTAGGGTAGGAGTGGTATATCTTTAGATCTTCGCTTTTATTGCTGGAATAGATGGCAATCATCGTCATGCTGAATCGCCAAAAAGCAGAGTATGATTTAGCGAATGGCGCGAGTGTATCATACACATCATCCATGCTGTAATCCATTTCTGTGGCTGTTTTATTAACCACTTTCTTTTCTACAGCTTGACCGCCGAATACCGCTCGCATTGCCTTTTCAGCAATGTTGTCTACGTACTCATTCAGAAACTGAATTACCTCAATGTCGGGCTTGATATAGTGCACATACTTTGTGAGGTCTGGCCATTCCTGATCAGGTCGAGGTCGGCGAACAAGGATGACATCAACAGCACTGGTGCTTACGTTTTTCATTCCAGTGCCGTGGCAGGTGCTGCATAGACCTGTACCGTCCATTTTTTTACCTTCCCGGCAATCCGGATCGTCGCACGGATCAGCAAACTGTATCTTTTGCGGGTGCAGGTGTGCAGCAACGGATAGATCGAGCTCACTACCGGCTTTCAGTTCTTTTTTGAACCTCGCCCTGGCAGGGTGGAAGATTGAAACGCATGTCCGCTGGTTCGTTCTTGCATCAAGGGCATAGCCGATACGTTTTGCAGGTACTGCATTTGCTTTGTGCTCGAATTCTTTATACAGGAAAACAATGCCATTGCTATCACCAGTAGCACGTTCACCGAGGTCACGATTCAGATACAGGTATACAGGGTTATCAACTTCCGCTATTCTGCTTTTCTTCACCTCATTTTTCCAGTCCTGATCATCGGCGGTCGTTATTTTGTTTTTTGCATCTACCTGTGTCAGCCTCACGATATGATTGTCCAGGTAAAGCAGGAAGCGGCTACCGTCGCGCCATTCCCTCGTTCCATCGTTAATAACTATCTGGTATTTGATCGGCTGTTTTATCATCAGCCAATCAAGCGTACCATTTACATAACTGAAGCGAATAGCCTCATCGCTACTGAACTCAACAGGGAATATTTTAGCGGTCTTTTCGGTGACCTTATTCACATCTTCAAACTCTATCGCTACAAACGCATTGGGATCAAATATCTGCAAGTGAAACCATCGGGAACGCATATAAGCATCCAACCCGCTGTCGCTTTCACCTTCCCAAAACTTGCCTGCATAATCCAGTATTTCTTCTTTCGCCTTTTCATTCTTTGTATCAACAGAGGCATATACACGATTTGAACGGAATATTTTGGAGAATGTCTTTTCCAAGCGGTTGGCGACTTCGGGCATGGTAGATTGATACATGGCTACAACCTGCTCAAACAGGTCGTCATCGGTACGCGTGTGATATGGTCGCAGCAGTTCCTTTAAATCTTCGCCTGTAAATATTTGGAGGTATTCTTTACGCAGGTCGTTTACACGTGTGTAATCCTGGTGAGTTTTATCGTTAAGAATGGTGTCTTTCAGGAGGTCAAGACCTTTATCGATATCATTCATAGATTTCTGGTGTTTATCAAAAGTACACAATTGTGGAATAAAAACTATAAATGTATATTTGTCGGGCACTTCTGTGTTGTTATCACATAAAACAAAATGCTGGAGCTGCGGTTTCCACCGCGGCTTTTTTGTTTATAGGAAATCGCTGAATAAATAACAGAGCATATATTCGAATGCGTCGCTCGTATGGCCCAATTTTTCCCACGTTGCCCCAGTTGCTGCATCCTTCACTTTTTCTTTCAATTTACCATCCATACCGAGCTTTAGATACTGGAAATCTCTTATCATTTCTATGCAGCCAGGGTCAATCATAATGCGTACAGTTTTCCCTTTGAATTTCATTTTGCCTGAGAATATTTTATTTACCAATACACGGCGCTTTAACACACCCTGGTTATAGGTAGCTGTTCGGTCGCTGCTGCGAGTAACAATGTAGCGCAAGACGTCGCGCACTGGGTCAAATCGAGTGAAGTCATCGCCAAATCCTTCAATTCTGCGGTTACCCATAGCATCACCGTAATAGAAAATGTCTTTTACATCTCCTATATGATCAGAAAGAAATTCCGCAGTAACGTCTTCCGTCGTGTTTCGCGGCGGTTTTAGGCAGTACTCTTTGAATATACGCAACTGCAGTTCATCATCCGTTTCATTGATCTGAACACAAACCAGCGTCATGTATGGTAACACGTTGAAGTCATAAGTCAGGTGAACCGGTTTATGGCGAAGGAAAGGTGTAGGCACAACATGCTGCCGGCGGTCGAAGCTGCCGTAATATTCACCTCCTGTTTTGCTGAATGGATAACCGAAAACAAATTTATCAGCTTCTTCTTTGGTTAATTCATCAAGGCGCTTCTGTATATAGTTCGAGGGCAGGTTGTGTGCGTTCCAATATGTGGAATATATACATGCAGCTTTGTTGCCATACTCTTTGTAAAAGAATTTACCAGGATCGAAAATATGATCATTGATATCTTCCTCGAACGTGTTAAGCTCAAAAAGATCAACTAGCCAATCCACCACACCTTCGGCAGGAGAAGTGTTTATTACGCATGGGTTATAAGGCACCCAATTGGAATTAAAAGGTTGATGAGCTTTTGGGAGTTGCCCATTTTCATCAGGTGTTGGAGGTTCCCAGTAGAGCAAGTTGCCGTCTTCGTCAGAATATAACCCAGCCTGCGATAAACGCGCCAGGATAACATGCTTTACCGCCTGCTCTTTTGTATCCTTCGTTTCATCCAGTTCAGCCCATCCCAATGTTTTACCATCGTGCGCCAGGTAATTATCAAGGGAAGCTGTAAAGATCACAGCCCCATTGCGAAAACAAATAATGCCATTGTAGTCGTCAAACTCGTGGAAGATTTTAAAATGCGCAGGCGGCTTTTTATTAATGGTGTAAACCCCGTCTAACCGGTTGCGATCATATTCTAGGTACCCATAATTGTTTTTCCAAACGCGGCGCACCTCAACCATTGTACTTTGGGTAAGTTGCTTATAAGTGTTGGCAGCAATCATACCGATCATTTTGGGAAAGTACTTCACATACATTCCTGATCGGTATCCAATACCGAAGGATTTGCCGCCACGCTGACCAGCCATCGCCAATTGCAGCGGCTTACGGCATGTCAGGGTTTTGTATTGTGGAAGCGATAACCTCGGTGTTTGAATGGTTGACAACACTTATTACAAGTTTATTATCGGTGACAGCGAGCGGATCATTTTTTGGAGCGGGAAGTTGTTTGCCCAGTGTGGTAATATCAGTGCGATTTATATCCTTGAAATTATCTGGATCTTGGTTCTTCAGTGTGAAGATCACTGCCGCCGGATTGGGTAGAATTACCTTTTTGACGATCTTTTGAGAAATCATGCGCGGTTCTTTCTTAGTTTTACCCTTTCCATCGGGCACATCAACCTCAGCATACTCTTTGGTCACTTCTTCATATTCCTTACCACGAAGCAAAGCAAGTAGACCAATACGCGCAGCTTGTTTAAAGACTTCCATGCGTTTTTCGTCAGCTTTTTCTAAAAGTTCGGAAAATTCGGGCTTATTATGCTTCCAGTCATACCAAGTATCTTGGTGGATTTTTACAATTTCACATATCTCCTTTATTGTATAGTCTCCTGATTCCAATAAGGTTACAATCTTCTCTACTCGCTTCTTTGTATACTTCGCCATTACTTGATTATTTTAACGTCCATGCCTTTTGCGGCTAATTCCTCAAACAGATCCTGGCAGTCTTTCTGTCGAACAAAGCGAACTTTTAATGTAAAATGAGGGATGGGTACGTTGATAGGATCGTTTTCATCCTCTTTTCCTTCCGTTTTGAAAGCAGGAATATCCATTCCCCAATCGGTGAGCTTTGTTTCATCCCATTCGTTTGCCAGGGCATCCCAGTCGTTTTCGCCGAACCGGACATTGTCTTTTATCGTGTAGGCCTGCAGCTGTTCAACTGAGGTTATTGATGGAAGAATTTTAACCGGGACCTGTTTAATACCCAGTTCGATGCAGGCGCGCAGGCGCATGTTGCCAGCAATTACAATCAATTCGCCATTATTATCGTAAGCTATGATTTCGCGCAGGTGAAGCATTTCGGGATGATCCTGGATAGACTTTTGCAGCCGCTCAAATTTTTCTGTTCGGATGAACCGGGGGTTGCGTGGTAAGCCTGGCACCTGCCCGATATTGAGTTTAAGGCGGGATGTCCTCACCATTTTTGTGGGAATGCTGGCGTCTTTCATGAAATCAAAGATAACACATTTGTATACAAAAGTATACGTACATGTTACACGTGGAACCTATGATGGAAGGTCGTCGAGAAAGCTGTTGAATGGATTTTGATTATCGCGCCGGTTTTTCATGATCGAATCTGCGCGGTCTGTGATCTGTTGAACATACGTATCGCTCCAATTATCCAGATATTTCAATTCGAAGGTTTTGAAAATACTTTCCATTTCCTTCATGATTTCAGTGAATGTAAACCAGGGGTGAAGCTTTCGGATTGTTTCGTACATTATCAGCTCCGTTGCTTCTGTCGGATCCTGAATAGCAATGAAATCATCAAAGGCGGAAAGGCAATATTCCCATAATTCGGCTTTTGCCTGCACGCGGCGCCGGCGGTTGTCGGGGGTATAAATTAACTGGTCGCCAAAGTCTGGCGGGAAGATATCGTCATCGCTCATGGGTTACTAATATATTGATTTTATTTAAACCGGTCCAGTATTTTAGTTCTCAACGTGTCGTTATGTATCCTGGCATACACTTTTGCTACCAAGGGAGTATCCCCCAACAGTTCCGCCGCTTCGTCAATGGTGAAGCCTTTGGCCATCAGTAGCATGGCGAAAGTGTGCCTACCGGAATGGAACTTCACATGCTTATTTATGCCGGCGGCTCCACAAAGTATTTTTACATAGGTTCTGATACCCTGCTCGGAGAGGGTCAACTTATTATCCTTGCAATATTCCAGTATCGGCTTCAGCTTATCGTGTATGGGCATTGATACAATTGTTCCATTTTTCTTTGCCCTGATGACTATACTGTCCTTTGTACACCGTTGTGAATAATCAAACGCCTTCGCGTCCCCCATTCGGTAACCAGTATAGCATGACAGCAGAAAATAATAGCCAGCTTGTTTAACTACATCCGAGGTTTCTTTTTGGATCACTTTTAAGAAGTCTTCTATCTCGCTTTCGCTCAACCATACCGGTATCTTAACAATTGATGGGGGACGCTTGTACTTATCAAAAACCTTCGTATCAATCAGGTCCATGTCTGCCGCCTTGTTGAGAACGGACTTTATCATCTGCATGTACTTTGAAACCGTGTTGACATCCATCGGTACCCTGACAACTGCATCCTTTTCCTTTTTTTCAATACCCTCAATGCGTAACCACTGCTCAAATGCTGATAGGGTAGTGTAGGTGCATTCATGAATTGTTATCCCGGGCTGGTATTCATCCAGCTTTTTCGTTGATACCCTGTAGTTATGTAACGTGTTTTCAGAATGCCGGCCAGTGTAGGCTGCGATTACCCGTTCAGCTACATCCAAAAGGGCATATGAAACCTTTTTACCAGTTACAACATTTTTGATATTCTCCGGGGTATCCTTTCGCTCGCGGATCAGATCTGATAATCCGTTTTCGATTTCAAGCCTTATTCGTGATATGGATGAATTGAAAGACCTGGCGCTGGGATGTTTTACAATCAGTCCATCTTCCAACTGGTGATCTTTGACCCGAACACCAGTACGCCGGTAATACTTCTTGCGATCCCAGATGACGCGCATCAATACGGATTTCAAACCATCCTTTCCTTCGGAAGTGTGTAGGATTAGAGAAACTGTGTACATATCTTTTGTGGAACTTTGTGGAACAAAACAGGGTTTAAAGTATAAAAATCATTAAAGATTTTTAACATTAAATAACACTTTTCGATAGAATTTAAACGGGGAAAACAAAAGGCGTTGATAATCAACGCCCTACAGGTGGAGCCGCAGGGAGTCGAACCCTGGTCCAAACAAATCCGCCATACGTCTTCTACATGTTTATCTGGTGATTGTTTGTCGGGAGCAGGCAGGACATCAGCAAACCAACCTGTTCCTTAGCTGTATGGTCTTTTGTTATGGTCACAGCCTTCCATAACAGCATCCCGCTTTGTTTTTATGTCGGCGGCGGCGCTTGGTAGCAGGCTAACCTGCGCGGCGGCCCTAATGACTATCTAATCACTGATTAGGCAGCCATGGCATACTGAGTATTGCCATTTAAAAGTTCGGGTATTCAGATTTACGTGCTAATTATCCAACGCACGACATGCTTACACGTACAAAGAACTTTGCTGTCAAAACCGGTCGGCCCCGGAAGACAATTTGAAAATTTGAAAATGTGGCAATTTCCTGCCTGTCGGCAGACAGGGAAAATACAACTGCCATCAAGTTCAAATGGACTGCAAATATACTATAAATGTGAAAATGTGATGAATATGGAAATGTGAAAATGATTTCGTCGGCATTCTTCCATTTTCAAATTATTTCCCCCTTCCCCAACCAAACCAATCATTTCCGTTGGCATAAATGAGCAGGCTGAACAGGATGACCATTCCCACGATTTGCGCATACTCCAAAAACTTGTCGCTGGGTTTGCGCCCGGTAATCATTTCAAAAAGAGTGAACAACACATGTCCTCCATCCAATGCAGGTATGGGCAGCAGGTTCATAAATGCCAGTACGATGCTGAAGAAAGCAGTGATCTTCCAAAAGCTTTCCCAGTTCCAGCCATATGAAGGAAAAATGGATCCCATAGATTTAAAACCACCTACACCTTTATAGGCACCGGTAGAAGGTTTTAGAATAAGCTTAAATTGATCTATATAATCGCTCAGCGAAGTGATTGCCAGGTTTACACCGGCAGGAAATGACTGAAAGAAAGTATAGCTGCGCTTTTCCAGTTTAAAAACGCCCAGGCTGTCATACTGTGGTTCCGTAAGCAGTGCTATACCCAGCTTGCCGCTTTCGGGAACCCTTGCTGCCAGCGAAACAGTGTCTTGCCCGCGCAGCACTTTTACCGTAACCGGTTTATTCTTTTGAGTAGAGGTATAAGCAACCACTTCGTCCATAAATTCAATCGGCGCATTGTCTACTGCAACAATCCTGTCCCAATGCTGTAAGCCGGCTTTTTGAGCGTTGGTCGTGTCGTTCGGACCGAACTCCCCAACAATGGCGGGCACCCGCTCAATAAACAGCGGCACTCTTGCTTTTCGTCTTTCAACCAGGTCGCCTATCAGTTTAACAGGAACGTTGATGGTTTCTTCTTTTCCGTTGCGCAAAACCTTTACCGTGCTGCCGCTGTTAAAGAGAATTTTTTTAGGAACATCGTCAAAATAAGTAATCTGTTCTCCATTCACCGAAACGATCTTATCGCCCGAGCGAAATCCAATGTCAAGCATCAGCGAATCTGTGATCCACAACCCGTTTTTTAAAGAGGCATTGGGGGTTTTGGTATCGCCCCACACAAACAATATCATTGCATATATTACAAATGCCAGCAGGATGTTCATGGTAACACCTGCAATCATGATGATTAAACGTTGCCAGGCCGGTTTGCTTCGGAACTCCCAGGGTTGCGGAGGTTTGTTCATCTGCTCTTTATCCATGCTCTCGTCTATCATGCCCGAAATTTTTACATAGCCGCCTAACGGCAACCAGCCAACGCCATATTCGGTTTCGCCCACCTTCTTTTTAAACAACGAAAACCAGGGATCGAAAAACAGGTAAAATTTTTCTACGCGGCATTTAAACCATTTTGCAGTAAGATAATGCCCAAGCTCATGGATTACAACCAAAATGGAGAGAGACAGAATTAGCTGTGCTGCCTGTAATCCAACCTGTCCCCAGTTAATCGCTAATAAACTCATATTTTATGATCGTATATCCATGATGTCATTCATGGTTCGGTTAAATGATTTTTTTAGTATTGGCAAATACAGCGAACGTTAAAAGCTCTTTTGTAATTGCGCCCGCCGACATTTTACAGATTGATCAGCGAAGCGGCAAAATTACGTGCCTCGGCATCGCTCTCAAAATATTCTTCCAGCGTGGGTTTTTCAATAAAATGGATTTTGTGCATGGCCCTTTCCACCAGTTCAGTCATGTCTAAAAAGCCTATCCTGTTCCTCAAAAAGCCATATACCGCAATTTCGTTGGCAGCGTTCATTACGCAGGCGGTATTGCCTCCCCTGTGCAGGGCTTCGCCGGCAAGCGCCAGGTTGCGGAATGTTTTTATATCGGGCTGCTCAAAATGCAGGGAGGATGAGCGGGTAAAATCGTACCGGGGAAAACTGTTGGGAATGCGTTGCGGAAAAGCCAGCGCGTACTGTATAGGCAGCTTCATATCGGGAAGGCCCAGCTGCGCCTTAATGCTTCCGTCTTCAAACTGCACCATGGAATGAATAATGCTCTGCGGATGCACGATTACCTGTATTTGCGATGGTTGCAGGTTAAACAGCCATTTCGCTTCTATCATCTCCAGCCCTTTGTTCATCAGCGTAGCTGAATCAACAGATATCTTCGCGCCCATGTTCCAGTTAGGATGCTGAAGCGCATGTTCTTTTTTTACATTGACCAGGAAGTTGGGCTTTTTGCCAAGAAAAGGTCCGCCCGAAGCAGTGAGTACTACTTTTTCTATTTTATTTCTTGTTTCGCCAATCAGGCATTGAAATATGGCAGAATGCTCAGAGTCTACCGGTATGACAGGCACCCTGTTTTCAACGGCTTTTTGCATTACGATGTCGCCCGCTACTACCAGTGTTTCTTTATTAGCCAGCGCCACAGCCTTACCGGTTTCAATCGCTTTCAGGGTGGATTTCAGTCCGGCAAATCCAACAATAGCAGCCAGCATCATATCATAGGTATCAAAGGCGGCTACATCTTCCAACGCCTGCTCCCCGGCAAATACTTTAACATTGGTTGAAGCCAATGCGTCTTTTACAATATTGTATTTGTTGTCGTTAACAATTACAACGGCATTAGGGTTAAATTTTTTTGCCTGCTGTATCAACAGGGTTTCATTAGAATAAGCGGTGAGTATTTCAACTTCAAATTTATCCGGATTAGAGGCTATTACATCCAGCGCCTGGGTGCCAATGGAGCCGGTGGAACCAAATATTGCTATTCTTTTTTTCATTTGTTCTTTTTCTTTTTGTGGCAAGATGCCCGCCCGACCAAACGCCAGCCTGAAAGATGCTTTCCGGCGGGTCAGAAAATTCCGCATAAAAAATGTTCAGTAGCCTGGTTAGAAATGAACATTTTTCTGATGCGCTGTTTCATTCAATTACCTTAAAGCTGTCCCGTGTTCAAGATACTGCGTTAGTACCAATGTTGAAAATTATATTATAGTGCAGGTTGCAACAAGTTTATACGTCCTGCACATATTTTGTAAGCTCATCGGCAATTTTACGGTCGTTGCTTAACCTGGGAACTTTATTTTGACCGCCCAGTTTGCCAATACTCTTCATATAGTCGATAAAGCCGTTTTTACGCACCGGGCGAATGCGTAGGGTTTGAAGTATATTTCCTGTTATAAGATCGTCGTAATAAATGTTCTTTTTTCGCAGGTTTTCGTCCACTTCCAGCGAAAAATGGCTGAGGTTTGCCGGTTCGTTTTCAAATTCCACAAACCATTCGTGGTAACTTTTTCCTTTACCCTGTTCTACCATAGGCGCTACGGTGAACTCGGTTATTTTCAAACCTTCCTTTTCTGCTGCTTTCATTAAGCTGTATTCTACTTCTTCGCCAATAACATGCTCTCCAAAGGCAGATATGAAATGTTTGATACGACCGGTAACCACCAAACGGTAAGGGTTAACCGAAACGAACTTAACGGTATCGCCAAGATTGTAAGCCCATAAGCCCGCATTGTTGCTGATGATCATAGCATAGTTTTCGCCTACCTTAACATCCCTGAGCGAAAGCCGCGTTGGATTGGGCTCAAACATTTGCTGAATAGGTATAAATTCGTAAAAAATGCCAAAATTGGTATTGAGCAGCAAGCCCTCGTGCTGCTGCGAATCCTGGAAGGCGAAAAATCCTTCCGATGCCGGAAAAGTTTCAATGGTATCGATCTTTCCTCCAATGCTTTCCATCAATTTTGCTTTATAGGGCTCAAAATTGACGCCTCCATGCACCATTACGTTAAAATGCGGAAACAGCTCTTTGATCTTTTTACCACTCCTTTCTATCAGCCTGTCAAAATACATCTGAACCCATGGCGGTATACCGCTGATCATCCGCATGTCCTGGTCAATGGTTTCGTCTACTATTTTATCCAGCTTGGTTTCCCAGTCTTCAATGCAATTGGTTTCGTACGAAGGAAGCTGGTTTGTTCGTAAGTATCTGGGTATCAGGTGGTTGGATATGCCGCTGAGGCGCCCGGTAGGAATGCCGCCCACTCTTTCCAACACGGGGCTGCCGCTTAAAAAGATCATTTTGCCGTCGGCACTGGAATAATTGCCTGTTTCGGACATGTAGCAAAAGAAGGCATTCCGGGCTGTATCGAAGTGATTATCAACCGATTCTTTGGTTATGGGAATATACTTGGTGCCACTGGTTGTGCCCGAGGTTTTGGCAAAATACATAGGCAAGCCCTTCCATAATATATTATGCTTACCTTGCTTAACCAGTTCAATATAGGGTTTAAAGGCCTCGTAATCGCGTAAAGGCACAGCCTGCCTGAATTCTGTATGGTTGTTTACATTATTATAATGATGTTCTTTCCCGAATTCCGTTTTTCGTCCCGTTTTAAGCAGTTCTTTCAAAATGCGGTCCTGATCTTCAAGAGCGGTCAGCATCGATTTTTTAACCTGTTTATGAACGTATCCGGCAAAGGGCTTGGCAAAAAACGATTTGATCTTCATGATTTTACAGCAAGTGTAGTTGATGGCCGCAAAGATAGCTTTACCCCTGCAAAAGGGCACGTTAAAGCTGGTAAGAATTTTTCATTCAATTGTTTGCAAGAACGAAAATTACCCCTACCTTTGCACTCCTTAAATTTTACCTCATGTTCGCAGTAGTTAAAATAGCCGGTCAGCAGTTTAAAGTTCAGCAGGGCCAAAATTTATACGTTCCTCACATTTCGGGAAAAGCAGGTGACACTGTTGAATTTTCTGATGTGTTGCTGGCAGACAAAGATGGCTCTTTATCTGTTGGGGGCGATGTAAAATTAACCGTAAAAGCCGAGATCGTTAAAGAAGTGCAGGGCGATAAAGTAATCGCTTTTAAAATGAAAAGAAGAAAAGGTTTCCGTAAAAAACACGGTCATCGCACTTTATACACACAGATTAAGGTAACTGATATCGCATAAAAAAAATTTCTTCAGGAAATTGACATACATCAGTTGCTTCCTGTTTTGAAATAATAAAACCAAGAAACCATGGCACATAAAAAAGGTGAAGGCAGTGTAAAAAACGGCCGTGATTCTCAGAGCAAACGCCTCGGTGTTAAAATATTCGGAGGCCAGCCTGCACTGGCTGGTAACATCCTGGTGCGCCAACGTGGAACCAGTTATCACCCTGGTAAAAACGTAGGTGTTGGCAGAGACTTTACTTTGTTCGCATTGACAGATGGTGTTGTTGAGTTCCGTAAGGGTAAAAACAATAAAACATTTGTATCTGTCTCTGCTGCAGAAGCTTCTGCTTAAAAAAAAATTTTGCAGTTAGAAAAATGTTTTTACTTTTATGGCGTTAATCCATTTATTATCTAACCATTAAATTCTAAAAACATGGCAACTGCAAAGAAAGCTGCTAAAAAAGCTGCTCCTAAAAAAGCTGCAAAGAAAGCTGCTCCTAAAAAAGCTGCAAAGAAAGCTGCTCCTAAAAAAGCCGCTAAGAAAGCTGCTAAGAAAAAATAAGCTTACGCTATTTTTAATAGAGCAAAAAATACAAAGTCCCGCAAAACGGGACTTTTTTTTATGCCCGGCAGAATGTACACTTTAGGCATGAATGCGGATGGATTGAAATCCATCCTTACAACATTCGACCGAGCCTACGGCTCTGGTTGTTTGTGATGAGGCAGAGCCGTAGGCTCGGTCAAATATTGTTGCATGAGATTTTAATCTCACGTAGGTATGTATGCACCCACCTGTTGTCCAATCAACTCAATTCACTTACTTTGCTTACTTAACCAACAAGTAATGGACAATTCCCAGGTAGCAGATATTTTTTCGCTGCTCTCCAAGCTGATGGATATTCATGGCGAGAACAGCTTTAAATCAAAGTCCTATTCAGTAGCCGCCTTTAACATCGATAAACTTCCCGTAAAGCTGGCAGAATTGCCTGAAGACAAGCTGTTTGCCTTAAAAGGGATAGGAGACAACCTGGGAAAAAAGATTATTGAAATACGCGACACCGGCAAATTACAGGCGCTGGAGGATTATATACAGAAAACGCCTCCCGGTGTTATAGAAATGCTGCACATTAAAGGATTGGGGCCTAAAAAAATTGCAGTTATCTGGAAGGAAATGGCCTTGGAGTCGATAGGCGAGCTATTGTACGCCTGCAACGAAAACCGCCTGCTGCTGTACAAAGGATTTGGCGAGAAAACCCAACTCAATGTAAAATCCTATATCGAATTCTATCTTCGGAGCCAGGGCAGCTACCTGTATGCGCAAATAGAAAGTATTGCGTTGGCCCTTACAGATGCTTTGAAAAAAGCATTTCCCGGCGAAGTGTTCGAACTAACGGGAGCATTCAGACGCCAGATGGAGATTATTGATGTGGTGGAGTGGGTAACATCGCTGGATGGAGGCTCCCTGGAGAAGTTCCTGCAAAAAGAGCATTTTAACCTCACCGAAAAAAATGAGCTGAGCATACAATTCAGGGCGGAGGAGAATATTAAGCTCAAATTTTATTTTGCCACCAGGGAAAATGCAGGAAGCATCTTGTTTCATACTTCTTGTTCAGCTGTTTTTTTAAATGAATGGGAAAAACGTTATCCGTCTGCGCATACCCACGCCAGCGAACAGCTTGTTTTTGATACGGTGGGAGTTCCCTATATCGCTCCCTGCTTACGGGAAGAAGATTATATTATAAGCCAGTCCATCGATCAAAAGCTGCCACAACTCATACAACCTTCAGATATTAAGGGCATTATACATAGCCACAGCAACTGGAGCGATGGTGCCAATACCATAGAAGAAATGGCTGATGCTGCTATTAAAGCGGGATATGAATACCTGGTGATCAGCGATCACAGCAAATCGGCTTTTTATGCCAACGGTTTGCAGGAGGAACGGTTGCGCGAACAGCATCTTTATATTGACACATTGAACGAAAAGCTGAAACCGTTCAAAATATTTAAAAGCATTGAGGCTGATATTTTAAACGATGGTAACCTCGACTACAGCAACGAAATACTGGCGACTTTCGACCTCGTGATCGCATCTGTTCACTCCAACTTAAAGATGACGGAAGACAAAGCTATGATAAGACTGCTGCAGGCTATCGGCAACCCATACACTACCATATTGGGGCATATGACCGGAAGACTGTTATTAAGCAGGGAGGGATACCCTGTAGACCACAAGGCAGTAATAGATGCCTGCGTTGCCAACAATGTAGTAATTGAACTGAACGCGCATCCCCGCAGGCTGGATATTGACTGGCGCTGGATTCATTATGCACTTGATAGGGGGGCTTTGATATCTGTTGACCCCGACGCGCATTCAACGGGCGGCTTTGCAGATACGAGATATGGTGTGCTGGCAGCCCAAAAGGGCGGAGCAACGGCTTCAAACAATCTCAGCAGCTTTACATTGCCACAGTTTGAAGCCTATTTACACGAACGCAAGCTGCAAAAAGGCATTTAGGTTTTCTGGAGGCTGAACTTTACAAGACGATCTGAAAATATACGGACGGTGCTATAAAAGTGCCTGGATTGAGTGCCAAATTCCGAGCCCTGCCTTAGCTCCCCGCTGCTAATCACTAAATATTATCGCCAACTACTAATTTTTTAACTCATATGGTAAGCGCATGTGCCAATTTTGCGTGCATGACTTTGATGTGCCGTACCGTATCATTTCATCATTACCAATGATAAGCCTTGTTAAACCTCAGTCATATCGCAAAACTTTTGTCAATATTTGTTTTATGCAGTTTATTGCTGACAACCAAGGCCCAACTGCCTGATTATCATCTTCAGTTATTTGATTATACTTCCGGTATACGTCCGGGCAATATACGGGCGGTTGCAAAAGATACGAAAGGATTCCTGTGGATATTGTATCCCCGGCAGATACAACGTTTCGATGGCAGGCATATTAAAACTTTCAAGCTGCCCGGCTCGTTCGAAAATCTTATGTGCGACAGCAACGCCGGCGTATGGCTGACTTCCCAGGAAAAAGTGCTGTGTCTTACTCCGGATATGAACGATTTTCAAACCGTGCCTGTAGACCGGAAGGATACCACCTCCCGTTTTGGACCCATTGTGCAATTGGTGAGCAAAAAAATACTGATGGTAACAAGCGCCGGTTTGTATGAGTATAGCGAGGAAAAGCGACGATTTCTTGCCCTGCAAAATAAACTCCCATCGGCAAAATACAGTATCCGCATACTGAGCAGTTACGGAAATGTGGTTTTTTTTCGAAGTGACACACAGGTATACCGTTATAATCTTGATACTCAAACTGTAGACAGTTTACCCAACCTTGAAACATACAAATTACATCCCGTAAATAAAGACAGTGTACTGGCAAGCTGTTGGACCAACAGGTGTTATTGGTACAATTTTTCTGCCGGCACCACTTTGCCTGCCAATCCACCTGCAGCGCTTAAAGAACCCAGCACAAGCTCGTTCGATGTAAAGAGCATGGCTGCGTTTGCGCCTAACCGTTTTTTTATGGCTTCGCGGGAAGGCATTTTTGAATACAACAACCAAACGCGCACGTATAAACGCCTGCAGTTTTTCATGAATGGACGTATGGTGGCAACCAACGATTATTCAAGCTATATATATGTAGATAATGAAGGGTTTGCCTGGATGGCCACTATTGATGGTATAGCACGTTTTTCGTACAATCGTCCTTCGATAGGGTTGATGCGCATCCGACAGCTAAACGACGACTTACCGGTAGCGGTAGACGATGTGCGTAAAATAACCAACGATGCCAGGGGCAACCTGTGGATGGCCACCGGTAATGGCTTTATGTGCTGGGATAACAGCAAAAAAAGCTGGATGATGTTCCTGCCATCCCAGGGAACAAAAAATAAATTAGAGCACCCGTCTATAAGAGGAATGGTATTTGACGGGCGATACCTCATTTTAGGACCTACCGACTTGGGAATATGGCTGTTCGACCCCGTTACGCATGTATACAAACGTCCCTTGTACGCAAGTGAAGCCGTAAAAAAAATAAGTGAAAGAGATTTTATAGATGACCTGGTAACGCTCAGCAGCGGCAATCATGTTATAACCGGGCGCGATGCATTGTACCTGCTGAATGGAAAAAGCTATACGATCGATACTGTTAACATTGATGCAGCCAAAGAAAACAACAATAATGTGTACGAAGCAAAAGACGGGCATATATGGCTTACTACCAATAAAGGACTGCACTATCTTGATGCATCGTTCAAATCTGTAAGGAATGTGCCGCTGCCTTTTAGCAACAAATACATTAGCTGTGGTTTTGTTTTGCCCGACGACCGGTTGCTTTTTAACTGCGCAGACGGATTGTATACTGCCAAATATGAGAACGGCGATGTGATACTTGAAAAATTCAGCACTGTTTTCGATAATATTTTTCTTACTACTATATTCCAGGATAAACGTGGAATTATATGGGCTGCTTCGGAGAACGGGATCTATAGTTTTGATCCCGTAAGTTATAAGCTGAACCTCTTTGATCATTCCGACAATGTGCAGGGATACGGCTTTAACAACAACAGCAGTTACCGCAATAAAGATGGCATCGTGTTTCTGGGCGGCGTAAATGGCGTTAATTATTTTCAGCCCGAAAGTTTTGAAGCTGCCGACGAAAAGCTCCAGGTGTATATAAGCAGGGCCAAAAGTGGCGAAAACGACTCTCTGCTGTATGCACAGCATGTAGCGCTTGATTATTCGTTTCAGCGTTCCCTCGAAGTAGAGTTCTTATCTCCTTATTTCAACAATCCGGAAAAAGTTAAATACAGGTACCGCCTGGAAGGATTTGACTACGAATGGAAAAACCTGGGTAATACCAATACGTTGCAGTTTACTTCGCTGCCGCCGGGGCAATATACGCTGCTGGTACAAGGTAGCATAAACGGGGTAGACTGGGTATCTGCAAAAAATAGTTTTTCCTTTTACATAAAACCGCCCTTTTGGCTGAACTGGTGGTTCGTGGGCTCCGTATTGCTGGTGCTGGGCGCCCTTATATGGAGAATACTGAAAGTGCGGAATAAAAAGATAATGGAGCAAAAAGAAGAGCTGGAAGCTGAGCAGGCTATCAATTACTTTGCCGCCAGCCTGCAGGAAACCAGCTCGGTAAAAGATATTTTGTGGGATGTAGCCAAGAACTGTATTGGCAGGCTTCACTTTGAAGACTGCGTTATATACATTGCCGATCATAAACGGAAAGTACTTATTCAAAAAGCGGCATACGGACCCAAAAGTCCTGTGTCGTACGAAATTAAAGAGCCGATTGTTATTCCGTTTGGAAAAGGCATTACCGGTCATGTGGCACTAAGTGGCAAAGCAGAGCTGATTGCAGATACTACCAAGGACCCACGTTACATTGTTGACGACCAGTTCCGCTATTCAGAAATAACCGTTCCCATTATTTACGATGGAAAGGTGCTGGGAATTATAGATTGTGAACACTCAAAAAAGGGGTTCTTTACTCAAAAACATTTGTCCATACTCAAAACAATCGCTTCCTTGTGCGCAAATAAAATTGTTAAGGCGAGAGCGGAAAAGGAAAAACAACAGGCAGAAAAGATTTTGATGGACACACAAAGAAAAATGGCGGATGTTGAAATGCAGGCATTGCGGGCGCAGATGAATCCCCATTTCATATTCAATTGCCTTAACTCAATAAACAGGTATATTGTTAAGAGCGATCAGGCAACAGCGTCGCTGTATTTAAACCGGGTTTCCAAGCTGATCATGTTAATACTCGATAACTCTAACAGTAAATCGGTTACGCTTGCAAATGAATTGGAAGCATTGCGCCTGTATATTGAAATGGAAAGCATCAGGTTTGAAAAACAGTTTTCTTATACCATTTCGGTAGAAGATAATATACAAACCGACCATTTGCATGTGCCGCCGCTCATTATTCAACCTTATGTTGAAAATGCTATCTGGCATGGATTGCTGCATAAGGAGTCTTCGGGCGAACTCACTATAACAGTAAGCATGCAATCAGAAAGCATGTTACTTTGTATTATTGAAGACAATGGCGTTGGAAGGCAACGTGCAAAAGAGCTAAGAAGCAAATCGGCATCCACCAAAAAATCGCTTGGCATGAAGCTGACAGAAGACCGGCTGGCCTTGCTAGGCAAACAGGCGCAAATAGATGCGTCGGTTGAAGTAGAAGACCTTGTAACAAACGACGGCGGAGCTGCCGGAACAAAAGTGATCATAAAAATTCCTGTTGATTCCTGATAAAAAACAAGTGTATGATTAAATGTATTTTGATTGATGATGAGCGGAATGCACTCGAGATGATGGAGTGGTTGCTGAAAACCTATGCCCCCCAGGTACAAATCCTGGCCATGTGCAATTCGGCAGAACAAGGTATAGAAGCCATTAACCGCTACAAGCCCGATGTTGTTTTCCTGGATATTGAGATGCCGAAAATGAACGGCTTTGATATGCTGGAGCAGTTTGACAAGCTGTTTTTTGACGTAGTATTCTGTACAGCGTACGATCAGTTTGCCATTAAGGCCTTCCGTTACAGTGCACTCAATTATTTGCTGAAACCGGTTGATCCTGATGATCTGAAAGCGACTATTAAACGCCTCGAAGACCGGAAAACACTTCCTACGCGCGAGCAGTTTGATTTGCTGTTGCAAAACATTCAGCATGCTGGTAAAACAACTCCGCAGCGGATAGCGCTTACTACCAACGACGGGTTGATATTTGTGCCCACCAGCGATATATTGTATTGCGAGGCAGAAAGCAACTATACGCATGTAGTGCTTACCGGCGGTAAAAAAATTCTTGTATCCAAGGTATTAAAAGACATTGACGAAGCATTGAGCGGTCCGGATTTTTACAGGGTACATAGCTCATTCCTCATCAACATTAACCGCATTAAAAAATTTGTGCGTGGCGATGGTGGATATATTGTAATGGACAATGATGCCACTATCAATATTTCGCGTAGCAGAAGACAGGAGTTTATGGAGCTGTTCTCTAAATTTTAAATGAATAAAAACGGGTGTAGTAAAGGCCTCTGCGCAAGCAGGGGCTTTCTGCTTTTAAGCAGGTTGCCTGCCAGTGTTCCTATTCAGCATTGTCGGGCCTTGTTTGGTAAGTAAAAACGTTCACCTTTTGTCGGTCAGACCGCCGGCCGCTCCCAATACTCGTTTAGGCGGGCCGACCGGCTTTCCCCATCGGCTGCCCAAAGGGCGGTCTGATGGATGACGTTGGTCTTGAATAAGTATTAGCTACATGACATTGAATTGTATACTAACGCTAGCGAATATGCGCTACTTTTCTATCATGTTCTTCGCAAATATTATTTGTTGTTGTGCTCAAAAAAAATACGGGTTGCTCATAGTTGCTTCTTCCTTATAATATCGCATTCTACATTTGCGCCACAAAAAATAATCAAACAAACAATTTAAAAAGAAAAAGACATGAAAAGGTTTTTATTGGCATTGCTGGTGTCCATCAGTTTTGTGGCATGTAAAAAAGATAACGCAAAGCCTGCAGTTTCTATCGAAGGAAAATGGGTTGGAAAGTTTGGCACAGGAGGCAATCCGCCTTCCTCATTCTTCAGTTTCAATATTAAGCCCGGGGGCGTTATACAGGAACTAAACCAGGACGGCGAAGTAACAGGCGAAGGAGAGTGGGAGCTTGACAGCAACAACGTGTTGTTTGCTACTTACGAAACATTGTCTGATAACGTTAAAGTATACACTGTAATTGGCGCTTTTAATGCAGGACAGGCTAAAATTTTAGGCAACTGGGGTTACAACGACAGTGCTACAGACGGCGGCACCTGGGAAATGAGCAAGCAATAGTATTTGTACGAAGTACTCATACGTTTATTTGAGCAATGATAACGTTTAGGCCTTTGTAACTTAACAAAATACTCAAAAAAATTACCAGATGCTCAAAGTGCCTGTAAAGCAAAAATGATCGGAAGTATATTCGCATCGTTGAATAACAGCAGGGAATGACAGAGAGAATTGAGGAATTGGAAGTTGAAATTTAACAGATAACGCAGAGGGCTAAGCGCTCTTGCACATAAAACGAAATCGGGACGGTTTAATATACAGGGATCTTAACAGAAGCGGCGTAGCGCCGCTTTTGTTTTTGTATACTGTTCCGGAGCCGTTTCGAACGGGATGCTTCACTCGCTGCGCTGCGTTCGACATGACGATGCGTGTTCCGTTATTTCGAACGAATAAAACGGAGAAGGCATGACGAAGTTTTATAAGTGAGAACTTGCTCACCAAAGGTAAATCCCCCAAAACAAAGTAATGTTGCGTTTTCTCAGCTTCACAACTGGCAGGGGATACCTAACCACTACGCTGGTTCAATATGACGATGTGGAACGGAGAAGCCTACAGCACCAGTAAGTTTCTGCAAACTGTGTGACTGAAAATGGTTTTGTTTTTATTATTTAATTTAACCGTCATCGATTTATCGAAGTCCTGCACCTCTTTTATTTCAATGGTTGATCCAAGGGTAAGACCTATAGAGTCGAGGAACTGCAGAAAAGAAGGATCGTGGTTGGCAACGCCGGAAAGCTTATACGTTTTATTAAGCGCACCTTCCGATAAGGGAAAGGATTTATACACCGGCAATTTTCCATTGATATCGGGTATAGGGTCGCCATGAGGATCGAACTGCGGATAACCGAGCATTTCATCGATCCGGTTAAAAAACCTGTCCGATTGAATATGTTCAATCTGCTCTGCTATATCATGCACTTCTTCCCATCCTAGCCCCATTACCTGCGATAAAAACAACTCGGTAAGCCTGTGCTTCCTCAAAATGTAAAGCGCCTGTTTTCTTCCCTTTTCTGTAAGTTCTATTGCTTTGTATTTTTCATAGCGGATGAATTTTTTCTCATCCAGTTTTTTTACCATGCTGTTTACGGTAGGCATCTTGATATTGAGGCTTTCAGCAATATCCTTTACCGTTATTTCCGGGTTTTGCTGGGCAAGCCTGTACAGCACTTTCAGGTAGTTTTCTTCCGTAAGCGAGATCATCCGGCAAATATACAGAACGGGCTTCAGCCTGGGAACCGGATAGATTGCGAAAATTATTTTGTTAGATTAATCTAACTTATTACTTTTGTTTCTAAATATTGATGCATGAAGTATGTTTCCTGTTTGATTGTATGGTTGTTTATAAATTATGACGCAATCGCGCAGGCACAAATGCTTCACGGCAACGTAACATCTGCCGGAAAACCCATCGCTCATGCCAGTATCAGTATTCAGGGTGGTACTAAAGGAGCGGTAAGCGACAGTGCTGGTTTATTTCAGCTTTCATTACCTGCAGTCGGAAAATACAGCATAAGAGTAACGGCAGTGGGGTATGCATCGGTTACAAAGCAAATTGTATTCCCCCTCGCTTCGGAACAACCTCTGCAAATTGAACTCGAAAGACTTAACAGCGACCTATCGGAAATTGTAGTTACAGGCACCATGAAAGAGGTAAGTCGTATGGAAAGTCCCGTGCCGGTAGAAGTGATCACGCCCAAACTTTTTCAAAAAAATCCTGTGCCCAGCTTGTTTGAAGCGCTGGGTATGGTTAACGGCGTGCAACCGCAGCTCAACTGCAGTGTTTGTAATACAGGCGATATACACATTAATGGCATGGAAGGGCCCTATACGATGATACTGATTGATGGTATGCCTATTGTAAGCGCTTTATCTACTGTGTATGGATTAAACGGCATTCCCAACAGCATTGTTGAGCGGATAGAAGTGGTAAAAGGGCCTGGTTCTTCATTATATGGATCAGAAGCAATGGGTGGAATCATTAATATCATTACAAAGAATCCTGTAAAAGCACCGGTAGTAAGTGCCGATGTTTTTGCTACCTCGTGGAAAGAATTCAGTGCAGATGCCTCGGTGAAATTCAAAGCCGGAAAAACAACAGGATTGTTAGGCATCAATTATTTCAATTATAACAACCCGCTCGATAAGAATAAAGATGGTTTTACAGATGTAACCATTCAGCACAGGGTATCGTTGTTTAACAAATGGAATTTTGAAAGAAAGCAAAACCGGATTGCTGGTTTGGCGGTAAGATATGTATATGAAGACAGATGGGGAGGCGAAATGAAATGGAATAAAACGCTTCGCGGCAGCAATACTGTGTATGGAGAAAGCATATACACCAATCGTTGGGAACTGATTGGCACTTACCAGCTTCCATTGAAAGAAAAAATTATTTCGCAGTTTTCATTTAATAGCCACGGCCAGGATAGCTGGTATGGCACCACACCGTATATGGCCGAACAGTACGTTGCATTTGCACAGTTGTACTGGGACAAACAGTTTGGCAGCGACCATAATTTTTTGCTGGGAGGATCATATCGCTATACCATATACGATGATAACACACCTGGTACCGCATCGGCAAATGGTTTAAAGAACGCTCCCGCGCATACACCCTTGCCTGGCGTTTTTGTGCAGGATGAATGGACGCTTAATGATAGGAACCGGCTGTTGCTTGGCTACCGTTACGATTATGATCAGCATCACGGTAGCGTTCACTCGCCAAGAGTGGCTTATAAATGGTCGCCGGCTAATAACCATACCGTGAGAGCAAGTTTTGGAACGGGTTACAGGGTGGTAAATCTTTTTACCGAAGACCATGCTGCGCTTACAGGTGCGAGGGAAGTAGTAATTGCAGAATCGCTTGAACCGGAAAGATCGTATAACAGCAATTTGAATTACGTAGTAAAAATTCCGTTGCGCGACGCTTTTATCGGGTTGGATATAACAGGCTTCTATTCATATTTTACCAATAAAATTGTAGGGGATTTCGATACAGACCCCAATAAGATCATCTACGATAATCTCAAAGGCCACGCCATATCAAAAGGCATATCACTGAACGCCGAAGCTAACTTCAGTTTCCCGTTAAAAATACTGGCGGGCGTTACGTACATGAACGTGTACCAGGTAGAAGACAAAAGCGGGCGCGGGGTAATGGAAAAATCAATCCAGTTAAATGCACCCAAGTGGTCGGGCAATGCAGTGATTACTTATACATTGCCGGGCAGGTTTATTGTTGATGTTACTGCAAAATGGGATGGCCCGATGCGGTTGCCTGTTTTACCACATGATTATCGTCCTGAATATTCGCCCTGGTTTTGCATAGCCAATGTTCAGCTTACAAAAAAAATCAAAAACGGTATAGAGTTATACGGCGGGGTAAAAAACCTTTTCAATTTTGTGCCGAAAGATCCTATCATGCGCCCGTTCGATCCCTTCGACAAAAACGTGAACGACCCCGTTACTAACCCTTACGGATACACATTCGACCCTTCTTACAACTATGCCCCGTTGCAGGGCATAAGGGCATTTGCGGGAGTGCGCTATACGTTCAAAGACAGGTAATAACGCCAACGCCTGCCTCCTCCGGCGTCATAATTCCTACTACAAAACAATAGCAAGAGTTACTATTTGTTAAAAAGAGGAACAATGCTTCCTTTGTATTATCCAATTATCAAAAACCAAAAAACGACATCCTATGTGCTTAACCGCAACCCAATTTAACGCACTGCATGAAGTGCAGCAGCTCAGACTCCTCGTTGAGTCTTCCGTAATTCTTGGAGAAAGAAGAGAAGACGGATTTGAATACGTTCTGTATAATATCGATGGCTTGTATGTTGAAGAAACCAGAAGCCTGTACGATGAAGAGTTTTATTATTACACCTGTATTGAAGACACCGACCTGTTATTGCCTTACACCGAAGAGATAGAAATCGTATTCCTTTAAAAATTCCCGTGCAAATAAGCCCGGACAGCTCAACAGGCTGTGCGGGCTTGTTTTTTTATGTACATCACCAATCAGAAAATCACAAATCATAGTTCATAATTCGTAATTCACAAATCAACAATCCTGTCTGTGCCTGAAACCAAACCTGATTGTTTTTCTGAACCGGTGATACCCGCCTGTAACGAGAAAGTATAAAGTAATATAGTTTACGAGCACGAAAAAAAAGAGAATAAAAAATACTGCAGCCGACATTGGTTAAAATGATTTTGTGGCAATAAATCATATAAGCTGCTCTTTTGTTACCTGCTAAAATGTTAAAGCTCCATTTGAAAATGAGCCTCTCATGCGTCCATACGAGCAATATTGTTATGAATGCAATACAGGCGTTTACAGGTTTTGCTGTAAAATATATTGCGGCACGAAAGTGCTTAATTCAGATAACCGCAGAGGTCCAGCCCCGATAAAATACGAACACTGTTCGTATACGAAACAATGGTTTTGTTATCAACTTTTTGTTTTACGAGGTAAATATTATTTGGCAAGGTTCTGCCCGATTCATTAAAATCGTAGAGGTAAATGTCCATGTACAAAGAGTACATTACGGTTTTCCGGTTCAGTTTGCCAATTTTAATAAGGCCCAATTTTGCAATAACGGCAGGGTGGTACATACGGGTTTGTTTGGGTAAGGGAACTAATACAATCTAATAAATACCTTTTTAATAGCAAAGATTAATTTTTCACCGGGTGTGAAGAAAGCCTTCAGCGATCAGCTTTCAGCTACCAGTGCTAGGTGCTGATTCCTGATAGGCAGCGGCTCATGCCTGACCGCTGATAGCTCACAGTTTAAAATGAAAAAAGGGTGCATAGAAATGCTCCCCGGATTTTTCCAATATATCCTATGAAAACCAAAAGAGTTTGGCAGTAATCGTTATAAATGTCTTAGAGATGTCAGGCTGGCTATATTTCCAGGAAAAGGGTTTTGGATCGGGGGATATTTGCAATTGCGATACAAAGATAAAAATGCGGATATAAAGCACCGGTAGGTCTTACACCAATTGTTTTGTAATGTTTATTACTACAAATGCGTGCTGCAGTGAATGTTATGAGCAAAAAAATAGCCCCTGTAGAAACAGGGGCTGTAACCAAAACTAACTGCTTATGAGAAAATTGACTGTTTTAAATCTTACATTATAATAGACGCAACAAATGCACCAATCGTTTAATTTCTTTTGCTAATAAATTCTTAAAGCTCCGGATTTGCTGCGGGTTTTTAAAAAGAGCCTCTATTGACATAGAGGCTGCTAACCAAACTAACTGCGTATGAGCAATTATAATGCAATCAGTATCCGTATATAAAGACGTTTAACTAAGGAGGAAGTACCTGTTGGAGTATGTTAATTAAGGTTAAAAGATGGATTTTATCTGTATTAACAAAAGTCCACCCTCCCGAATGTCGGTGTAAACTGCAGGTAGGCTACGCTGTGGTAATGGGAGAGAAGGCATGTTTTACCCACGCTGACCGCTACCCGAAGATGTATTTTTAGGGCGGGTAAGCAGCAAATTATAGGAAACCAAGCTCCAGCTTGGCTTCTTCGCTCATCATTTCGCGGTTCCAGGGCGGGTCAAAGGTGAGGTGTACATGAACGTCTGTAACATTTTCCAGCGCCTCCACCTTTTGCTGTACTTCGGCAATAATATCGCCTGCTACAGGGCAGGCCGGCGCTGTAAGCGTCATCACAATTTTTACTTTTCCCTCTCCTTCAATCTTTACATCATATACCAATCCTAATTCCCAGATGTTGACTGGTATTTCCGGATCGTGTACCGTTTTTAAAACTTCTTCAATTTTATCTCGTAATTCCATATAAAATGCAGCCCCACCCAGCCTCCCCTAAGGGGAGGAGATCTAAGCACAGCCCTCGCTATTTAAAGATTGTTGAATACTATATACAGTTCCACTATAAACGCTAAACACAAAACAACAAACCTAACCTCCCGTGCTCCATTTTGCCTTCGTGGTATAATATCAAATTTCAAATCTCAAATCTTTCACCCTTTCGCCTGAAACGCCACTCCGTACATCTTCATCTGCTTTAACATAGAAAGCAATCCGTTGGAGCGCGTCATCGACAAATGGCTTTTCAAACCAATGGCATCTATAAAGTATATTCCTGCATTGGCAATGGCTTCGGGTGTTTGCCCAGATAGAACCCTCACCACCATGCTCACCAATCCTTTTGTAATCAGGGCATCGCTGTCGGCTGTAAAGTAAATTTTACCATCTTTATAATCGGCGTGTAGCCATACCCTTGATTGACAGCCCTTTATTAAATTTTCTTCCGTTTTGTATTGTTCATCAATCAGGGGCAGATCCTTGCCCAGTTGAATGATATATTCGTATTTCTCAGACCATTCCGAAAAAAAGCTGAATTCTTCAATGATCGCGTCCTGTTGTTCTTTAATAGTCATACCAGGTAGCAAAGTTCCGGAATTTGAAGCGGATTAAAAAGGCAGCGTTCGGTCGAGTTTTTGTTTCGTGAGACACGAAACGAGGCGTGTGATAATAAAGCGCTTATTATTCCAACATACGGCGGGCCTTTTCGATGCCTTTTACCAGTTCATCTACTTCGGATCGGGTATTGTAAAAGGAGAAAGAAGCGCGCACCGTGCCCGGAATATTGAATATTTCCATCAACGGTTGTGTACAGTGATGCCCCGTTCTTACCGCAATGGAATATTTGTCCAGCAGTTCACCCAGGTCGAAAGGATGAATATTGCCTACGAGGAAGGAAATAGCGCCTGCACGATGAGTAGCATCGCCAATAAACCGTAGCGAAGGAACAGCTGATAATTGCTCATATGCATAAGCGATCAGCTCTTCTTCGGCGTGCTGTATAGCCTGTATGCCTGTTTGCTGCAGG
>JBQCFW010000041.1:0-29021 GCA_051958655.1 Agriterribacter sp.
GGAACTGCCCATTACCGTTTACGCATTAGTCATATTGCTGGCGAGTTGGTCTCCACCAGAGCTCGCTTCCTCTTCCGACTAACATCCGAATATTATGATTTATTGGCGAAATAATCACCAACTATTTTTCAGTACATTACCCGTAATTAAAATAATAATAGTCTTTGCATAAGCTGGCATTGTGCGCAGCGTTCCTTCCCTTAGGGAAGGTTAGGATGGGCTCCCAAAGCATTCCTCGTAGCAATTAGTCGTAATTAAAATAACAATAGTTTCTGCATAAGCTGGCATTGTGTGCAGCGTTCCTTCCCTTTGGGAAGGTTAGGATGGGCTCCCAAACATTTCTCTTAGCAATTATTGCTCCCCGCGGACAGCTCATGGCTGAAAGCTGATAGCTGACCGCTGACCGCTGGCTACGGTTATTCCACTTCACAATTATCAGTCAGCCTGCGCTTGTTTTTATTATACAGATAATATCCCGCAAATGCAGCTCCCAATGCTACTACGCCCAGCGCGGTATACCTGGTAGATTTTCGCCGGAACAATGATTTTTCTTTTCCCGCATCGCTCATCAGGTCTAATAATGGTTTTAAAGATCCTGCCGGCAACACTTTGTCGGCCCAGATGCTTGCTTCGGTTGCGGCTGATGTAGTTACCAGTCCCAGTCCCGCTGCTTTTAAAATAGGGATATCCTCAATGCTGTTGCCAACAAAAACGGTATTCTTTTGAGTAATGTTGAATTTCTCGGTAGCGTATGCCAGCACGTTAGCCTTGTCGTAGCCGTCAGCATCGCCATTGGGGTTAAAATATTCCGGAAAAATCAATTCGCCCGATGTAATGCTTTTTTCCAGCGGTAAATGGTTGGCAAGGCAATAGTCAAAGCCCAGCCTGTTTTTAATATGATTGGCCACCACATCAAACCCGTCGGACACGAGCACACAGAGATAACCATCTTTTTTTAACCTGCTGATCACTGCTGCAGCATCATCTACCAGGGGAATGCTGTCTGCAATAGACTGAAGCTCGGGCAGCGATTTTCCTTTAAGCAACGAAGCTGTTTTTTGCAACCTTATGGCCGGATCTGCATAGGTTTGTTTAATCCACTCATAATGCTCTCCCTGGTCGTAATAGCTGGCGGCGGTTTCATTAAAATCATATTCCATCACCACGCTGATGTCTATGAGCATCATTTTTTTCAGCTTCAGGATAGATTCCTTTATGGCAATATCCATTTCATCGCTGATGGTGTGAATATCCGACAGTGTTTCAAGATTGTTCCGGGACAATAGGGCTGCCCGTTGCAAAATGGTTCTTGATACCTGCCTCGACATTTTTCCCAACGACTCCAGGCTCTGCATATCATTCTTTATATAACCAATGTTCACTTCCTGTATGCGCATTTGCCTGCTATAGGCATCAATCAGCAATGCAATGTCAACCCCGTAGTCATTTTCAAATTCAATTTGTTCCAGGAAATCTTTGCGTGCGGCAATCATTCCGCTCAACGGCTGTGTATATTTTTCCAACTCGGGAAAGAATATACTCAATAGCGGCTTGGCTACCAGTTGTGTAACTCTGCCCGCCTGCCTGTCAAAATACGATTTTACGAAGTCTGCCTCACCCTTCAAAATAGGATCGGCAAGCAGCGCCACAATGTTTTTAGGATAGGTAATAATATCCGCATCCACATAAACGATCGTTTGGTAAGTAGCGGCTATCATGCCTTCGCGCATGGAGATACCTTTTCCTTTTCTCGAACTGGTAATAACCCGCGCGTTTTCCTTCAGGGCTTCCGATACTGTATTGTCCGATGAGTTATCATCAACCACAATAATTTCCATAACCGGTTCAGCCTGCCGTATACGTTGTATCACCTTGCGGATAGTAGCGCCTTCATTCAATGCGGGGATAATAACACTAACCATATATTATTTTTTCGGGCACCCAAATATATCAAAAATCGAGCCGTTAGCCGCCTCGTTTTAAAAGGGATTTTAATGTGTTTTTATGAATGCTGTTTTCGTGTGTCATTCACTGTTGAAGTATAGGCGAAGGAGCTTTAATTTTCATGTTCATCCAAATTGCCGACAGCTGTCACTTCCCGGAAACAGGTTGTTTAAACAAATCATTAAGATCCTGTGGTTCGTCAACCAGCAAAATGATCCTGTACCCTGCCAGCTTTTCTATTTCTTCAATAATGGTTTGATCCAGGCTTGCAGGTATCTCGCCTGTATAGTCGTCTGCAACAGCGTGTATGTATTCAGATACCGTTTTTTTTCCTTCGGCCGCCAGGAACACACTTTGCGGCCAAGGGTCCATGCTTAACATGCGTGGGTTATGGGGATCAATAACCGCTATCATGTTATCTTTTAGCCAGTACCATTGCGCTACTCTTACGAAATACGAGTTTTTATGAGCGTAATTTGCCAGGGTTGTAAACGACGGATATCTGGTAGCTGCAGCCATTGTAATTGTTTTTGAATGTTATACTACTTTGGTGCCGTTTTATCGATTGGCCCCTCAAGATAAGTTTTTAAAACTTTATTTGGCAGTTCGTCACATCTTTTACACCCAAACGGTGACAGGTAATACCTTTAATCTCATAACTGTCAGCACCATGAAACAGATACTTTTTTATGCTGTAGCAATATGCCTTTACACGTTAAATGCCGGATGCAGGCATGGCAATGCTATTATTGTAAATAACGGCAAAGACTATCTTGAAATAAACTACACAGGCAAAATTAAGTTTACCGAGGATGAAGCAGCCATTGAAAGCATGTCGTCAGATGCCTTTCTGAAGTTCAGGAATAACAGGCAAAAGCTGTATGCCGAAAGCAATTATCATGGCGAAGTGGAATATGAGCTGTATGATGATGAAAAAAGAATTGATCCGCTGGAGCCGCGCGGCAGAAAATTAATGGCAGAGATGATCAAAAAAATGATAGACGTTGGCTTTATGGACGAAGAGCGTGTGCGCAGCGTTTATGAAAAAGGAGGCAATATAGCCTTGCTTAAGGCAAGCTTAAATGTGCAGGGAGATTATTTGAAGGGCATGTATCTTTCTTATATGCTTTCGCATGGAGATCCCGACAGCGAAGAGCTGGTGGGTGCAGCGCAGATAACAGCCAAAGTAATGGAAACAGCTTTTGAAAAAGCGCAGTTGCTGAAAAAGTTTCCTCCCCAAAGTTTGCAGGATCAGGCGGTTGCCCTGGAGTGGCTTACTGCCGCGGCCACCATTGATGCAGATTTTGAAAGAGCGCAGGTGTTAAAAGAGTTTCCTTTAAATGAGCTGGATGACCTGGCAGTAGCTGCCAAGTGGCTGGACGTAGCTAAAACAATCAACGCTGACTTTGAAAAATCACAGGTGTTAAAAGAGTTCCCGGTTAGCAAAATGAATGAGTTGCCTGTGTCCACCGCCTGGTTCGAGGCGGTGCGTACCATCAATGCAGATTTTGAAAAAGTGAATACGCTGAAAGTTGTAACAAGCCAGCCATTAAATAACGAACAATTCAGCGAGGTATTGATTACTGCGGGAGGTATTACCGCAGAGTTCGAGCAGATAAACCTGATCAAAGAACTGATACAGCAAAAAATACCTTCCTCTGCCGGGCCTTTTGACCAGTTGATGGTATCGGTTCGAAACATTGATGCGGATTTTGAAAAAGCAAATTTGTTGAAAGCCATCGCTGAAAAAGATATTCAAACAGAAGCGCAATGGACCGGCATTATACAGGAAACAAAAGCAGTAAACGCCGATTTTGAAAAAGCAGGTGTTTTGCTGCTGATTGCACAGAAAATGCCCAGGACCGACCAGTTGAATACTGCCTACATGGATGCTGCTAAAACCATACAATCCGAGATGGATTATGGCAGGGTGGTAAAAGCGGTGGATTAGTATTTTTACGCTATGATCTCTTCTTTTTTCAATTCATATGCGAATCTTTTAGCGTGCGGGTGTCAGTAAACGTCTGCTCTACGGGTATTTGTCTTCGGTTGTAGTACAAGCATTACAGAATAATGATAAACTGCACTATTTTTTTAGGGTACGGCACGCCGTTATTTTGATCTGTCATAATTAAAAATGACTTTTTACATAACTGGTAGCCTACCCTAAACTTACATGTATGATCATTGCCGAATTACCCTTAAATGAAAACGAACGGCTGAAAGACCTTTATTCCTACGATATACTCGACACCGCTTCAGAAGCTGACTTTGACGACCTGGTTGAACTCGCCAGCCAGATCTGTGAATGCCCTGTATCGCTGATTACGCTTTTAGACAAAGACCTGCAATGGTTCAAATCTAAAAAAGGTATAGACGGAACAAGCACCTCCAGAGATGCCGCCTTTTGCTCTCATGCAATATTGCAGGATGAAGTAATGGTGGTGGAAAATGCATTGCAGGATGAGCGTTTTTTTGATAATCCGCTTGTGGTAAGCGATCCCAACATTCGCTTTTATGCCGGAGCGCCCATCGTATCTCCCGGCGGGCAAAAGCTGGGTACAATTTGTATCCTCGATCATAAGCCCAAAACGCTTACCTCCGAACAAAAGCGGGCGCTGATGCTGCTATCAAACCAGGTAACCAGGTTATTGGAAATACGAAGCAAGAATATTCAGATACGCGAACGCGCTAAAGAAATCATTACGTTAAAAAGCAGTGCCATAAAAACTTTTCTGCACGACACGGAAGCATTAAAGGAAAAGATTGCTGTTGAACTGCACGAAGATTTTGCCCAGTCTATAGCTTCCTGTGTGATGTTTCTTAAGCATGCCGAAGAAAAGCCTGCTGTGCAATTAGAAAATATCAAAGCAGTAAGGGAACAGTTGTCTGATACGCTCAGGAACATACGCAACCTGTCGTACAAAGTAACGCCACTCATGATTAAATGGATGGCAACAGAAGAAATGATAGCCGAATACATTTGCAAAGCTTCAGCCTCATATCCCTTCCCTATACAGTTTGAAAGCGGAGCCTGTTCCGCAACCGCTCACCCCGATATTACGGTTACAGCTATTCGGGTTGCAGAGCAATGGCTTAAATGCCTGGCTTATAAAAAACAGGTAAGCGTTGTAAATATTTCCGTAACTGTAAATGAGGAGTTGTGCATATTGGTTAAAGACAATGAACTGATGGCAGATGCAAACGAGCGTGAGCGGGATATACTGCAATACATATTATTCGATCAGTTATATGCCTGTGGTGGATCGATAGAATTTACCACTTCCCAGCAGGATGCAAACACGGTTAAAATTGTGTTGCCTGCAAATATTCCTTCCAATATCATCAGCGGCCAGGCAGTTTAATTCAGCGGGAGCATTTTAAATTTTGCTGCCTTCTGATTTTCCGGTCGGTGAGACACTATAGCCGTCAACTTAAGAATTAAATCAAAGTAGGTTGTTCCAGTAAGTTACACTCCTCCTTTCGTCGGAGTGACAGACAGTAGAATAAAGGTTGTTCAGCCTTGTACTACTGCTTGTCATGTCGAGTAAACAATTAGCACAATAAAAGCTCTTTGAAAATGACAAGCTGTATATATTACCTAACCTTCGCGTGGATACCCATTAAGTCGGTAACGATTTAGCAGGAACTTTACAAGATTCTGTTGCTGAGTTCACAGTAGCACAAAAGCTACATCAAGGCGCTCCCGAAATCGGCCGTAATCCCTGCCCGTCCGGCAGGTGGGGATTTCGGGCGGCTTTTTTTGTTACTTTTTTCCGCAAAAAAGTAACAAAAAAACAGAGGATTTATAGCTGAAAGTAAAATCGCGTTTGTCCAAACAGATACCGACCGGTAGCGCGTAATAATGGCGGGATGTCTTCACCCGCCAGCGAAGAAAGATTTCTCCTTAGTTCAATTCACATCTTCTATAAAAAAAACGAGGCTCATAGAAATGAGCCCCTTTAGTTCTAAACCCTAAACCCTTAGAGAGGAGGGCAAGATATGTATGATAAACATACCTTCAAAGACTTTTCGATTAAATAAACAATTGATAAGTGTTTATATATTTTTTTCATCCGAAGTTCCCTGTATAAACGAAGTATTATTGAAGAGAAAGAATGATTTAGGCACAAAAAAAGGCAGCATAGAAATGCTCCCCGTTTTTATAATCTATATATCCTATAAAACCGAAACAAAAATACAATGCATTTAGTGCCGCAACGAATTTTCAGATCGCTTTTCGGCAGAGTTAAACTATGTTCCGATTATTGCGGAATAACGAAAGAAAAAGCTGTTTGATCGAAGCTGTACGTAAATGCTTCAGATGAACTTCATATGAGCTGCCATACGAATGAGCGATGCTGTATTTTTTGCAGCAAATTTGTTTAATAAGCTTTTGCGATGTGTATCAACGGTGGTGGAACTTATAAAAAGCCGTTGTGCTATTTCGTTGTTTGTCATTCCTTCGGCCACCAGTTCCAGCACTTCTCTTTCCCTGAATGTTATAACGGGCATGCTATTGTCTTGCTTCTTTAAAATGGCTGCCGATTCATTGCTTAAGAAAGTTTTTCCTTTTATTACTGTTTCAATTGCCTCCATCAGTTCTTCGTGCGTAGCGTTTTTTAAAATGTAACCGCTCGCTCCGTTGTCCATCATTTTTTGAATAAAGCTTTGCTGGTTAAAAGTGCTTAGTCCAATAATAAATACAGATGGATACAGGCTCTGTACTTCTTTGCATAAATCAATGCCATTTTTATCAGGCAGATTGATGTCCATTAAAATAACATCCGGCAATTGCTGCTTCAAAAAAGCCAGGCACGAAGCGGCGCTCATGGCGTGTCCTGCCCATTCAATACCCGCTTCATTTTGAAGCAGGGAACGTATGCCTTCAATCACCATGTAATGATCGTCTACTATAAATAATTTCGTTGCCATTATATACTGAATTCAATTAGTACAGAAGTTCCCTTGCCGGGTATGGATTTAATATCAAGCCTGCCTTTCAAAAAATCAATCCGGCTTTGAATATTGCTCCATCCAATACCTTTCGATCGTTGCAGAACCAATGGATCAAACCCTTTTCCGTCATCTTCAATCGTTATTGCAATTTCACCGTTGGTTTTATTGATTTGCACGATGGCGTTTTTTGCTTCGGCATGTTTAATCGTATTGTTGATCATTTCCTGCACAATGCGATAAACAGCAATGGCACTTGTTTGATCAAGCGTTGCCTCCTCAAGCCCGGTAGACTGGTAGTTCACCAATAAGATGCCGCTTTGATTGATATCATTGCAGAAATCTTGCAACGCGGTATCCAGCCCAAACTTCACCAGCGCTTCAGGCATCATGTTGTGCGCTACACGCCGCATTTCTTTGATGGAGCTGTCCAGCATGTCCATGCTTCGTTCAAACGTCTGCTGGTTTTCAGGTGTCATCACAAGGTTTCCCTTCATGGTTTGAAAAGAATATTTAATGCCCGACAGCAATCCACCCAATCCATCGTGAAGGTCTTTGGCAAGGCGTGTTCGCTCCTGCTCTTCGCCGCGCAATACCGCTTCTGTAGCAGCCAGTTGTTTTTCTGTTTCAAGCTCGCTGATGCGCTGCTGCTGTATTTTTTGTTTTTGACGATAGTTCCTGTAAGACAAAATGGAGATGATCAACAGTATGGCAGCTCCGCCTATAAGAATATAGTTGAGGATATTTTTTTGCCGGATAGTGAGATGCTGTAGTTTTTTTTCATTTTCAAGCCGCGTTATCAGATTTTCTTTTTTTTCTGATTCATACCTGGCTTCGATCAGGTTGATATCCGATTTGTTTTTTTCGTTGATGATAGAATCATTGAGTTCCTGAAATTTTTTTTGATAAGATAACGCCACAGCAGCGTTGCCTTTTTTTTCTTCCAGCTCAGACGCCTTTTGATAAAGATCTTTCAATTCGTAGCGCGATCCGGTTTTTAACGCAATGGCTATACCCTGCTGAATGGGCGTTTCTGCCTGCATGTATTTACCCGCGTTCAAATACATGTCTGCCATGCCCATATAGGCGTACAGCTCGTATTCAATGGCTTCTTTCTGGCGGGCAAGTGTCAATACCTTGTTATAATTTTTCTCTGCTGCGGCATATTCCTTTTTGCCACTATAGGCTCCTGCAGCGCCCAGCCAGGCATCCAGGTTAGCAATGTAGTCGCCGGTGCGCATGCCTACCTTTTCAATCTCTGCAAAATGCACCAGCGCCGAATCGTACTGTTTCAAATAAGTTTCGGCAGCAGCTATATTGTACAGGCTGGATGTAATAGCGAAATCATTTTTCAGTTCGCGCGCTATCAACAGCGATCTTTGAGCATATTCTTTTCCTTTTTCGTATTGCTGCAAAACCAGGAAAATGCTTCCCAGGTTGTTGTTAGCGATGCGTTGTGTGCGCAGATCGCCCGTTTGCTCCGATAGTTTTTTTGCCTCCAGGTAATTTTCAGCAGCCAGTTGAAAGTCGGATAAATATTGCCATTCGCTGCCAACATTCAGGTAAGCAATCGACAGGTCTTTTTTATTGCCCAATGTTTGGTAAATAGCCAGCGCCTCCTTTGCCAAAGCCAGTGCCTCCTTATAAGCGCCCTTGTTGTTAAGCAGCACTATATAATAACTTGAATAGCCTGCTATACCTTTTTTAAAATTCAGTTTTTCAGCAAGCGCCCTTCCTTTATTATAATATTCGATAGCAGAGTCGGAGTTATCGCTGGCAAAAGTTTCACCATATTGGTACAATGCATCTACCTTAGCTGAATCCTCCTTCATAACAGATAGCCGCAGGCGCAGGGAGTCCCTGTTTTGCGCCAAACCTTGCAGGCTGACGATCAACAGCACTAAATAAACAGCCAGTTGATGCATACGGGTATGTTTAGGCGAAGAAAGAGCTATTCCCCGGGTTGCTCTTCTTCACCGAAGGTAATATAAACCGAGGTTCCTTTGCCCTGTACCGACTTTACATCGAGCCTGCCCTTTAAAAAGTTTACCCGGCTTTGTATATTGCTCCAGCCCACTCCCTTACCAGCCTGCAGCGTTGCCGTGTCAAACCCAATTCCGTCGTCTTCTACAGTAACAGTAATCGTTTCGCCGGTTTTGTTTACCTGCACTATTGCCTGGCTTGCCGCTGCGTGCTTAATAATATTGTTGATCAGTTCCTGCACAATCCGGTAAATGGTAATAGCAGCCGACTGCTCTATTGGCTGATCTTGCAAACCGGCAGATTGATAGTGAACCCGGATAACTCCGCTTTGGTTGATATCGCTGCAAAAATCTGTCAGTGCAGTATCTAGCCCGAACTTCACCAGCGCTTCAGGCATCATATTGTGTGCTACACGCCGCATTTCTTTAATGGAGCTGTCCAGCATGTCCATGCTGCGTTCAAACGCCTGTTGGTTTTCGGGCGTCATAATAAGGTTTCCTTTCATAGTTTGAAATGAGTATTTAATGCCCGACAATAAACCTCCCAGTCCGTCATGAAGGTCTTTTGCCAGGCGGGTTCGCTCTTGTTCCTCTCCTTTCAGCACAGCTTCGGTGGCAGCCAGTTGTTGCTGTGCTTCCAGCTCGCTGATGCGCAGCAACTGTAATTTTTGTTGTTGCTTGTAATTGCGAAACAACAGCAGGCTGAATATGATGGTGATAAGCGCACAGCCCAATAAAACATAGTTAAGCGTTTCCCGTTGTTTGATGGCAGCATTGCTAACGGTTTTATCTTTTTCCAACTGCTGTATCAGCGCTTCTTTTTGCTGGGTGCTGAACCGCGCATCATTTAGTAAAATGCGATTGTGATTTTGAATGTTTACCAGCGAATCGGTAAAGCTTAACAGCAGGCTGCGCAATTCGTTTGCTTTTTTAAAATTGCCAATGCGGTCGTAGTATTTGCACCAGTCGTTTAAAATAAAACGTACTTTAGGCAGGTAGCTGTACCTGTTTGCCGTATCCAGTGCCTCCTGGAGATATTTTTCTGCCGAATCGGTTTCATTCAATAATAAAAAAGTACGACCTATTTCCCAGCTATTGTCTGTTGTAAAATAGGGATCGTTCCATCTTTTTCCATAATCAGCAGCAGCTCTAAAATCTATTAATGCATCTTGTCCTTTTCCTAACGCATATTTGTATTCTCCCCCGGCATTGTGATAATAGATCTTTGCAATATCCAATGGAGCGCTTTGTGAAAAATAATTTTTGCAGGAGTCAAGCAGCTTTTTGCCCTGTTGTATTTGTTGCAGGCGAAAGTGCATAGCCGCGGCTCTTGCATATACCTGTACTATTATGTCTTTATCGCTTTTTGAGTTTTTATAGCGCATCGCCTTGTAGAAATACGACAATGCCTCCTTCCACTCCTGCATGTCGATATAAATAAATGCAATATTGAAGTAGGCAATTAACAGCGCTCCTGAATCTTTTATTTTTTCAAAAATGGCCACGCTGCGCATATAGTATTCCTGCGCCTTTTCTGTTTCGTTGATCAGCGAATAAGTTGCACCAAGACCATTGTACACGGCTGCCAGTCCAAACTGATTACTGGTAGTTTGGGGAAGGCTGAGAAAAGCTTTCTCGGCCTGTTCATCGTGCGCAATTGAATTGATATAATCTCCTTTGTAATAATAAATAGTGCTCAACATCTGGATGGCGCGTGCGCTCAGGTATTGCAGCCCAAGTTGTTGAGCTCCTTCTCTTGCTTCGCGCATTTTTTTTAAGCCTCCTTCAAAATCTGTTTTGGCAAAATGCATTGCGTACTGCATTTTATGCCAAAGTTTTGCCGAGTCGGTGGTGGCTTTTGCAATATTTGTTTGTATGCTATCGAGCACAGCAGTTTGAGCCCATGTAGCATGGTGGCAAAGGAAGAACAATGATATCAGACTTACCAGTTTATGCATGCATGGAATGTAGGCTCGGCAACAAATAAACTAAATATAAAACCAGGAGCTTCTCCCTGTTTTCCATGATTTTCTTTGTTTGCTAAAATCTCCTGTTTTTAGGGGATAGGAAGAATTGATGAGTGTTGCAATATTTGACTTCAAAACAGAAATATATGAAGAAGATAGTTTACACCCTGATTATAACCGTTAGTTCAATTATAACAGCCAACGCTAAAGTGTGGCGTGTTAACAACAATGCAGGTGTGGTAGCCGACTTTGCCACGGTAGCCGCCGCGGTAACCGCAGCCGCAGCCGGCGATACCATTTATATTGAAGGAAGCGCTACAGCATATAGCGGATCGGCTGTTAATAAAAAGCTCACGTTTATAGGTACCGGCTATTTTATAAGTGGCAATAACAGCAATGCAGGATTGCAGGCAAATCTCAATGAAGCAAAAATTGGCGGTATGGGATTGGATTCAGCAGCTTCAGGTTCTGTATTTCTGGGTTTGGCGGGTTTGAGTATTTACAATGTAAATGCTGCCGGTTTCGGTGCAGATAATATCACGATCAGCCGTTGCGAAGTGGGCAATATCGGCATTTACTGGTCGCCACAGATCGGTTGCATTGCCAACAACTGGAACATTAATAAATCTTATATAAGCAATGTTGGCAATATTGCCATTATGCAAAACTGGAATGTAAGCAACAATATATTTGTTGGTGGATTGGATATGTCTAACCAGGCCAATGCCGCCAATACTATCAGGAACAATGTTTTCAGGGCAAGCATTACTTTGTACAATGCCTATTTTGCCAACAACATTATATATACCACTGTTAACTTTACCAACGTGGTTGTTAAGAACAATCTTGCCATCAGCAATCCTTCTGGGTTTGCAACGTATGTGGGAACCAATAACAATACAGCAGGGCATACCGATGCACAAATGTTCCAGGGACTGAGTGGTAATAGTACCGACGGTCAATGGAGATTGGCTGCAAGCTCACCAGCCATCGACGCGGGGCTTACGGTTGGAGCAGTTACCTCTCCCGATGCAGGCGCTTTTGGTGGTCCCGATCCTTACAAACTTTCCGGAATAGCCAATATACCTACCATTTACAGCCTAACGGTACCGGCATCCATTCCTTCAGGTTCAAACAGTATGAATATCAGCTTCAGTACCAGGAACAACAACTAGGGATAAGGTAGAAGGCAGAAGGGGTAGGGTATAAGGGATAAGGTGAATACAATCTTATACCTTACTTCCCGTCTCCGGCCTTACACCCTCCACCTTACACCTTACGCCCTCCACTTTCCACCTTTCACCTTTTTACAATGAAAAAGTATCTACTCTTTCTTTCGTTCTTCGTGTGCGCTGTAACCGGTTATGCGCAAGATCCCGCGTACCCGGCGGCACCGGCTGCGCCGCAAAATATTGTTGGTGCCGAGTATTTCATTGATACCGATCCCGGTATTGGCAGTGCTACAGCAATCAGTGTTACTCCAGGTGTAAACATCACTATCAGTGCAACCGGCATTAATACGGCAGGATTGTCAAATGGAGTGCACCGGGTAGGGCTACGCACGCGCAACGCCGAAGGAAGATGGAGCAGCACCGAATTAAAAACATTTGTGGTAGACTTCGACCCCGCTTATCCCGCCATACCTGTTACTCCGCAAAATATAACTGCTGCTGAATATTTTATTGATGCCGACCCTGGTATCGGTAACGCACAACCGATCAGCATCAGTGCCGCTGTTAATGTGACCGATGCTACGGCAAGCATTAACACTGCCGGATTGAGCAATGGCGTTCACAGGCTGTACATCCGTACAAAAAGCAACGAAGGGCGCTGGAGCATTACCAATATCGAAGATTTTATTGTAGACACTGATCCCCCCTATCCGTCGGTGCCTGTAGCTGCACAAAACATAGTGGCGGCTGAATATTTTGTAGATACCGATCCCGGAACTGGCAACGGCCAAGCCATCAGCATTTCGCCTGGAGTAAACCTGGTCGACGTTGCTGCAACCGTTAATACCGCAGGTTTAACTAACGGAGTTCACCGGCTTTATATACGTGCAAAAAACAATGAAGGCAGTTGGAGCATTACCAATGTGCGCGATTTTAATGTGGATTCCGATCCTGCCTATCCGGATGCGCCTGCCGCCGTCCAAAACATTATAGCTGCTGAATATTTTGTAGATACCGATCCGGGCATAGGCGCCGGTACACCCATTGCGGTTACGCCGGGCGCAGACCTCAGCAATGTGGCTGCTTCTATCAGTACAACCGGGCTGAGCAATGGCAGCCACAACCTTTTTATCAGGACAAAAAACCAGGAGGGTAAATGGAGTATCACTAATTATGCCACCTTCTTTACCGACATGCTTTCGGTAACACCCGATACAATTGAGTTTGGTAATGTGCCAACTGCGGTTATGGTAGAGAGAGAGCTGATCATAAAAAACAACAGTGCTGCCAGCCAAACCATTACTGCTATTGCAATTGGAACAGGATTTACTGCCAATGCTTCTTTGCCGGTTACCATCAACGCGGGAAAAGCAGATACCATTAAAGTGAGCTTTACACCCACAAGTGTTTCAGCATATCTTGACTCTGTCGTGTTAACCACTTCTTCGGGTAAATACAAAACGGTATTGTCTGGTAACGGAATCGCCCAAACGTTTTCATGGATGATATCGCCGGTTACGGGGCATAACTATGGCAACGTGCCGTTGAACAACAGCGCAAACTATACGTTCACCATATACAATAAAGGTAATGTGCCTGTAACCCTTAGCAATGTGGTTGCCAGCAACAGCGCTTTTGCGCCTGGCTTTACTGCGGGCACCGTTATCGCTGCTAATGGTTCGCTGGCGTTGCCGGTTGTATTTACACCCACTACCGCAGGGCAGCACACCGCACAGTTGAAAATACTTTCTTCAACAGCCGGTATTGACTCTGCCACTACTACTATTTACGGCAATGGCTACACGGCGGGTACTCCGCCGGTGTTAGAATATGTGCCCGGCGGCGTGTATGGCGGTATGGCAGGCGTGAGCCCTGCTGCAGGCCCAACAGGTGCGTTTACTTATAAGATACTATATAAGTCTGCCGGCAACAAAGCGCCCATGGCAGGCTATCCAAAACTGTCTATCGACTTAAACGGTAATCATGCATTCAACGATCTGAATGAAGGTGTGTTTACCATGGTGAAGGAAGGCAACAGCACCGATTATGCAACAGGGGTGACATATACTTATACCTTTACGCACAACAGCAATACAAATGCCGCGGGCTACCAGTTTGATGTAACCGATGTTGACGGCAACGCAGCAACAACCGGCACAGCATACAAAGCGGGTCCCGTGGTAACCAATGATGTGCTGGACCTGAGGATTTTTGCTAACGATATCAGTTTCAGCAACAATAATCCTCAGCCGGGCACAACGTTTACCCTTACTGCGCGCATCAGCAACAGTACGGCTATTCCTGCAACCAATGTTCCTGTTAAGTTTTACAGGGATACCATACTGATAGGCAGCGCAGTGTTGCCTTCTGTGCCAGCCAACGGCAGCAATACCATTAACTATACCTTGAATTTTGCAGATGAAGGCTTCTATCCCATCAAAGTGTGGATAGACAGCAGCCATACTTTGAGCGAAACCAATATTCTTAATAACTACGCCATCAGGCCTGTTACGGTAGGTTCGCCTAACCTGCCGGGTGGCATTACAGCCAAAACCAACGCCATACGGCAGGAATGCCCGCAACTGCAGGTGCTGATCACCGGTAGTGCGGCATACTTTGGAACAGGTACCAATACCATTGTTGCCGGTGCAGAGGTAACCATCAATACAGGTTCGCAAATATTTAAAACAACAACAGATGGCAATGGCAATTACAGTACATTGGTAACCGGAGTAACCTGTGGCAGTGGAAACTTCGCCTATGCTGTAACGGTAACCGATTTCACCTTTACCAGCGCTCCCGTATCAAACAGTATTGCAATGCCTTGTCCTGCGCCCAACGCATGTCAGCCTCCGGTGCCGCAGCCTTCTATGGGAGGTATTATGGTTTCAGCAGACTCAGAACCTTGCAGCAATGTAGCGGGCAGCACGTCCAACTTTGATTTTAGAATTAAAATAAGGGAGAGAGACATCAACAATATGTGGAGTCCCTTTGATGAAGTATTGGGCGCCACGCTCAATGTATTTATCAATGGCGAACTGGTAGAAACAAGATCTTATGCCCGCGGTTTGGCACCGGGACAAGACATTGTTGTTATTTTTCCGTGGGAGCTTCCGCAGAGCACCGATCCGCTCACCATCAGGGCAGAGTTCGTGTATACGTATGCAGAATATGAGCAGGTACCTAACACTGCAACGGTGCGTCCACATTACATTACATATCATATTGAAGATAGCAGGACAGTGACTCCTCAGCCGAGTCTGCCAGACCTTTCCATACGCAACTTTGCACAAACCAGCTTTACTTCGTTCAGGTTTGACGCAGTGAACCTGAAATGTGTAACTGCTGGAAGTCATGTGGTGAAAATATTCGACGGCGGATCGCTGATCAAAACAGAAACCATTTCTTCTCTTGCCGGAGGCGCTGCTAAAACAATCAGTTTTTCTGATCCTGCATTGTCGCCCGGTATACACACTATAACCATCGTAATTGATGCCGATGGGGAGATAGCGGAGACGGATGAAACCAATAATACATTTACATTCACCATTACGGTGGTAGCGCCGGATCTTTCTATAACAGAGGTTACTGCATCGCCCTCGTTGATGAACAGCGGAACCAGCACCCGCTTTACCGCCTCTATTAAAAATGTAGGCATGGCTGCAGGTAATTTTAATGTGCGGTTTGCAGTAAACGGTGTGCAAGTGGGTGCTAAAAAGAACATAGCTGGCATTGGTGAAAATGGTGCAGCAACCGTTACCTCCGATGCCTATACGGTAACAACCAACAGCAATACCTGCGGCGATGTGCTGGAAGTGTTTGTAGACAGCGATAATACTGTTGCTGAATCGTCTGAAAGCAACAACAAAAAAAGCATCCCGCTCAGCGCTGACCTAACGCCTTTCCAACTGCCTAATGAAATTGGCTCGGCAGTTAACCCGGCTATTGTACGGGTGAACAATACAGGTAATTTCTTCCCGGCAATACGCAATGTGGGCATAAGAGATGCTGCGAATGTGCAGGTGCATTATTTATTGAATGGCGTTGAAATAGCGGCAGAAACAATTGCAAATGTAAAGGCAGGCGTTGCCTATGCTGCCCATGGTGCCTTTTCGCACATGTTCGGTACTACAGGAGATTTTGTGGTGCGGGTGGTGGCCGACTCTCTGAATACAGTGTGTGAAGGAGACGAAAGCAACAATGCAGGGCTCTACCATATACGCGTAACCGATAGTAAGCCCGACCTGGAAGTATTGTCACAGTTTGTTTCGCCCAGCAGTCTTAATCCACTGCCAGCGCAGAACATTACCATTGTAGGTACGGTGCGTAACGCCGGCGGAAAAATTACAACGCCCAACGTTATGAGGTTTTTTGTAGACGATGTGCAACTGGGTGACGACGTTCCTTTCAATGCAATACAGCCTGGCAAAGACACTACGGTGCAGGCTACCCTCACTTACTCTTCGCTGGCGCAGGGTGTAAAAGTGATGAAGATTGTTGTTGATCCGGCTAAGACAATGACGGAAGAAAATGAATTGAACAATGAAGCTACCAGAACACTGATTGTAGGCGAAGCGCCGGACATGGCAAAAAGGTTTGAGCATTCCATTAAGTTCAACCCCAATGGCTTTTCTGCAGGCGACAGCGTGACCATATCTTATTCCATCATCAATAACGGAACGGTAGATGGCGCAGCCTGGGTACGCTTTATGATTCTTGACCAGAATGGAGGACTGCGTGGCATAGACAGTGCATCCTTTACACTCAACGCAGGCGCTAACACAATCGTAAGCAGGAAAATGTACTTTGATGTATTGAAAGGAAAAGTGATTGCACAAATTGTAAGCTGTACACCGGTAGAATACAACATGGAAAACAATACCGATACGCTTTCTTTCTCTACGGTGTTACCTATGCCCAAAAATCTTACAGTAAATGGCAATTTGGATATGAAGCAAGGTATTCCGGATGATATACCGGGATGGATTGGTGGCAAACTGTTATTGGGCGATTATGACCTTACGGTAAATGGTGCCATACTGAACCTCGACGCCGCTCACTTTATTGTAACCAACGGTGCCGGAAAGCTGAAACTGGTAAACAACAATACAGAAAACATCTTCCCGGTTGGTGCGGATACAAGCCACGGCAATTTTGTGAAGATCCGCAACAACGGAACCGCTGATAATTTTTCTGTAAGGGTGGCTCCGTATGTATTACAGGATGGAGGAAGCGGCGATACTGTGAAAACAGGAAATGTGAACCGCACCTGGTTTATTGATGAACAAACACCTGGCGGAAGCGATGCCACAATTACTTTTGTTTGGAATGAACAGGATGAGCAGCCTGCATTTGACAGGGCAAACTCCAGAACCGCCCATTATACCAATGCATGGCAGTTGGGCGATCTTGGTGCTGCGCTCACAGATTCGCTGGGAAGGTTCACCAGGGTGCAGTCTGGATATACAAGTTTCTCTCCGTTTACAGTTACAAGTGTAAATGCGGCATTACCACTTCAACTGTTGAAGTTTACTGCCACTGCAAGAAACAGGCAATCTGTGTTGCAATGGCAAACAACCGACGAAGTAAATACAAGCAGTTTTGAAGTTGAGCACAGTACCAACGGGCAAAGGTTTACAACGATAGGGTCTGTACGGGCAAACAATAGTGCCGGCACTCACAACTATGAGTATACGCACCGTTCGGTGAGCAGTGGTATGAATTATTATCGCCTGAAAATGGCAGACCTGGATGGCACATATACCTACTCCGGCGTGCAGGTGGTGAGATTCAGCAGCGAGGTATTAATTCAGGCATATCCAAACCCAGCAAGGCAAATGCTTACTGTAACCGGAACGGATGCCGGTGGTACGGTGAAGGTATTTGCACTTGATGGAAAGCTCGCACGTATGCAGCGCGCAAATGGCAATATTACTGTAATCAACCTGGGAGGTTTGCCGGGAGGTGTATATATACTGCAATACAGCAATAAAGAGGCACTTCAGCAAATTAAAGTAATGAAGGAATAATATTTAGTTAACAGCTTACACACATCATGAGAGGACGGGGTCTTTACAGGAGAAAATGTCCGGAGCTTTTATTCATCGGGTTGAATGAACAGCTCCGGGCTATTCCTGAATTTTTTCACACAAAAAAACAATAACATGAAAAAAATGGGAATGATACTATCAGGTACACTATTGTTAACCGCTTTTACATTGGCGGATGATATTATTGCCAGGCTGGGGTTGCAGCCTCAAACAGCGCAGCAATATATTCTTTACAACATAGTGGGTGATTTTGAAAATAAGCCGGTGAGCGAAGCCGATGCCCAAGAGGGCAATGAGGCATACCAGCAATTGAAAAGTTTCAGGTTCCCATACACGAAACAGTTGCCAGGCATTATACAGGGCGACAGGGTGGGCGCCGCAAAAGAGCTTTGTGCCTATATTAAAGCTTATTGCTCCGGTGCGGAATTTGCCGAGTTGTATCAGAAGAAACGAGAAGCTGCCAAACCGGTAGAGGAACCCTGGAGACCGGATGCAGAGCAAATAAAAGAACAACAGCAAAGTATAGACGAATTGGGAAAGCAGTTGGCTGAACTAAAAAAGAACAAGCAAATGCCTGCAGGCACGCTGGATGTAATGGAGAAGGCTTATAATGATGCAAAAAAACAACTGGATGCTTCAAAAGATCCGACGCCGAACAAAACTTTGTGGGAGAAAAAATACCCTGCCGATCATAAAGCGGCTATTAAAAACAGGTTAAAGGAATACCTGGCTATAGCTGCTACGGTAGATTTTAATGCACAGCTTACGCCTCCCGACAAATACGGAAGAAAAAAATTCATAAATCCTGTGCACGAAAAGCAATCGATCAAATGGAAGGCGATCTATCGTGCCGGAAAAGAAGTAAACGCCTCGGTAACTACGTTTATACAAGGCTGGCTGAAGGAGTTGTGATAAAAAGTTTCATGTTCATGTTGCAGTTGCACAAGGTTTCCAGCTTTCAAAAAGTTGGAAACCTTTATACGTCAAAAATTCACCACTGCCTCTTCCCTTTTGCCTCCTGCCTGCTTTCTCACCTGCCACCTATCACTTACCACCTACCACACCTCTTCCCCTGTCGCTCCTCCCCCTTATTCTGTCGCAAACAGCCATTATTTAAGGACTGGCATTGTTCTATTTTTGTTACAAATACCCGGTATTTAATTGTAGCTCATGACACAGATCAATGCTTATCTCAGTTTTAATGGCAATTGCAGGGAAGCAATGTTGTTTTATCAGCATTGCCTCGGCGGAGAGCTGAGTATTCACACGATTGCCGAAACCCCGCTGGCTGCGCAATGCCCCGAAGGCATGCAGCACCAGGTAATGCACAGCATGCTTGCGGGTATAGACTGGGTGCTGATGGGTTCGGATATGGTTGGCAAAGATGGGTTTGGTATTGGCGCCGATATTACGCTTTCCATCAACAACGACAATGCAACAGAAATAAAATCAATTTTCAAAAGTTTGTCCGAAGGCGGAAAAGTATATGAAGATCTTACCGAAAAACCCTGGGGAGCTTTGTTCGGAGCTCTGACCGACAAGTTTGGCAAGCGTTGGATGTTTAACAGCGATCTCAAAAAATAATATTGCCCTCCAGCTTCCGCATAGTATCATGTTAGCTGCCCGCGCTCTGTCTGTGGTAACCACTTCAACATGAAATTCTTTTTTTTACTGGCCGGGTTCGTATGGCTGTCATGTAGCGCCGCTGCACAACGTCCTCCTCAGGCACCTGTTTCAAACATACCATACACTCCGGAAATCCTGGGCTATCAATTGTACTGGCAGGACGATTTTACAGGCACCCAACTGGATACAACCAAATGGCGGGTAAGAGGTATTGGCGCACGGGCAACCGGATTTGTATCGGAGGAGGCGGTTACTATCGGCAACGGCTATCTGAAACTGCATGCCATAAAACGCAACGACAGTATGATGACAGGTGCTGTGGGATCGCAGGATTTATTCATGACCACTTACGGATATTTTGAATGCCGCGCTCAATTGCAGCGCTCGCCCGGAGTATGGGGCGCTTTCTGGCTTCAATCGCCGGGCCTTTCGGGCGGAGATAATCCGGCGGTGAACGGAGCGGAAATAGATATTATGGAATGTTTCAGAAAACTGGGACCCGATATCGTATCGCACAACGTTCATTGGGGTCCTTATGGTGCCAACCAACACACTACCCGTGGCATGCAAAGTTATTTGAAGGGGGTGGGAGAGGGTTTTCACCTTTTTGCATTGGAGTGGACGCCGGAGAAATATATTTTTTATGTAGACGGGTATAAATTTTATGAGGTAACCCAGGGCATTTCCAAAACGAATGAATACATTATACTAAGCATGGAATTGCCCAATGAAAAAAAAGATCTGTTCAGAACAGTATTTCCCGATGTGTTTGTAATAGATTATGTAAAGGTGTACAAAAAGCAACCCGGTAAATGAGGAGTTAATTCATAAACAGCCAATGCAGCAGCAAAGCAATGCCGGCTCCAACACCAGTGTTGAGGAAGTTTACCGCGTTGTTGGATAAAAGTTTTCGGTTTTCCAAAGTTGTTCCCAACACTGAGTCTGCAATATTGCCAATGGTTCCCGCCACCACAATGATTGGAATATGAGCCGCCTCCTGCCTGCCCGCGATGTAATAAATAAATGCTATCAAAAAAGAAGCGGCAATTCCTGCCAGGGTTCCTTCCAGACTAATAGCACCATTAATGCCCCTGGTTGATTTTTTGAACGAAAGAATATTATAAAACCTGCGACCGTAAACATTGCCGATTTCCGACGATACGGTGTCTGCCGCGGCAGATGCAAAGCTGCCTGCTACCATCAATAGCCCTGATTGCAGTTCGATCCTGTTAAAAAGTACCAGTGCAGAAACAATAACTGCAACGCCAGCATTGGCCAATACCTGTCCGGATGTTCGGGCGCCTTTTTCGTTGTCGGTAAGTCCATACCGTTGCTTTTCTTTCCAATGATGTATTGTGGCTGCCACACCCATTATAAAAAAAGCTGCCAGCAATGCAATGCCAGCAATACCGTTAGCAGCAAATATAACAAAGGCACTTAAGCCGCCGGCGATAGCTGCTGCGGTTGTTAATTTTTTTGCCCATATACTCAACGCCATACCAGGTACGATGATCAGGAGTGCTATGTAGTAAGATGAAACCATTAAAACAATTGAGCGTTTTCAAATATAGTGAAGTGTTGCTTCTCGGTCTAACATATTATCAGTATATAATTGCGATTACACATTGCCGTAATTTTTTCGAAAATGTTTTTTGTTTAAAAGATGTTTTCCGATCTTCACTAGCCCTTGATACAAAAAGTTCATTTCGTCATATTCTGGTTTCGCTCGTACCTGCCTTATACTATTACGCTACTTATAGGTTTCAGGCCGGTTCGGGTATAATTTCTGCGGTGTGCTAATATGTCAACACTTATGATGAGAGCGATCAGGGAGAGCACACTTCTTATGGCATTACCCGCAAATATAACATTACAGGAAAAATTATATAAATGGTCGTACTGGCTGGTAGCAGTTGTTTGTGCCATTGCAGCATTGGTGCTTACGGGCTGGTTTTTTGATGTGGTTGCATTAAAAACACTCGGCGCACCTGTTACTGCCATGTATCCGCTAACCGCATTGAGTTTTGTACTCATATCTTCGGCTTTCTATTTACTCGCTACGCAAAGAAAACATTACGTTACCTGGGGGTATACAATCATCGTGTTGGTGCTGACGGTTATTTCTTTTAAACTCGGCGCCAGTCTTTTTAAATGGAACGATGCAATAGACATATTTCTTTATGGCGATAAAAATATCGGGCAGGCCATGCCCTTTACCCGCATGGCCCCCAGTGTATCGTTAGGTTTTATTCTTGCCTCCGTTGCATTACTGTTTACACATTTGTTGCGGCAGCGCACCCTGTTGCCTGCGCAATTTGTGGCCCTTGTGTTATTTGTGCTCGGGTTATTGGCATTGCTGGGCTATTTATACAAGGCAGAAAAAATGTATGGCATCATACTTTCCACACCAATGGCATTGCCCAGCGGAATGTGTTTTGTATTATTCGCTTTGGCAGTGTTGTTTTTTAGTCCGTCTGTTGGGTTAATGGCATTATTTTCCAGTTCGCTAACAGGCGGCATTTTAACGCGTGTACTCATTCCCGCTTCTATTATTATTCCTTCCGTATTCGGCATCATCGCATTGTCTGGTTACCGCGACGGACAGTACAATGTTGAGCATGGATTTGTATATTATGTACTTTCCATAGTAGTGATACTTGTGGCATTTGTGGCATACTATGCTTTTTTGTTTAACAAGAGAGACATTGCAAAGCAACAAACCGAGCAGGCACTGCTGGATGCCGAAGTGCAGGCCCGTACTATCTTTGAAGAAGCGCCCGAGGCCATAATTATGATAGATGAAAAAGGAAAAGTGCGCAGGTGGAATTCGCAGGCAGTGCTGTTGTTTGGGTGGACCAAGCACGAAGCAATGGACCAATTGCTTGCAGATATGATCATTCCCGTTGAATACAGGGAGGCGCATATCCAGGGAATGCAACGTTTTTCATTGAACGGAAAAGGTACAATTATCGGAGACACCATTGATATGCCCGCGCTTACAAAGGACGGTCGAACACTGGATGTATCCCTGCGGGTATCTTCACTCGTTATTAATAACCAGCAATTTTTTGTTGGCTTTGTACGCGACATCACATTACGCAAAAAACTCGAACGGCAGTTACAAACATTCAATGAGTCGTTGGAAAGAGAGGTAAAGGATAAGACAAAAGAGTTGACTGACATGTTTGAGCGTGTAACCGATGGATTTATTGCTTTAGATAAAGACTATTGCTACACTTATGTAAATGAAAGAGCGGGAGAAATGATACATAAGAATCCTGCTGAGTTGATAGGTAAATGCGTGTGGGATGTTTTTCCGGAATCCGTCGGTTCGGCTACTCACGAAGCTTTTGAAACTGCCATGCGCACTCAAAAGCATGTGCAAAACATCGACCATTATAAGCCTTTAAATTTGTGGCTGGAAAGTAGTATCTACCCTTCTGCCAATGGGCTTTCTGTTTTTATGCGCGACATTACCCGGCAGAGAGAAAGAGAACAGGAAGTGGTTGAAGCCCGCATCCTGGCAGACAAGCTCATTGACAGCCTTCCGGGCGTGTTTTATTTTTACGACGTTAACGGAAAATTTATCCGCTGGAACAAAAAGCTGGAGGAAGTAACTGGTTACGGTTCCGATGAAATTGCAGTGATGCATCCGGTTCAATTGTTTCCCGATGATGAAAAAGAATATATTTCGGGCAGAATTGCAACTGTTTTTGAAAAAGGATCTAACGATGCAGAAGCTGATTTTTTAAGCAAAACCGGCGAGCGGACTGCTTATTATTTTAAGGCCGTTCTTATTGAATACAACAGTATGCCCTGCCTGCTGGGCAGTGGTATTGATATTACTGAGCGTAAAAAGGCTGAGGAAAGATTGAAGCAGTCCGAGCAGAACTATAAGCTGCTTTTCGAAAAGAATCCGCTTCCCATGTGGATACTCAGCCTGCCGGAATACAAGGTGATGGACGTGAACAGCGCCTGCCTGCAGCAGTACGGGTATAACCGGCGCGAGTTTCTGGCGCTTGATATAAAAGACCTGCTTTCTCCGCAGGAACTTCCTAAAATGCAGGCGCAGCTCAACCTTAACTTCCGCGGGTTGCATCATGCAGGCGTGTGGCACCACCAGAATAAAGAAGGCCTTACTATTTATGCCGATATTATGACGCATGATATTTATTACAAAGATGCCCCTGCGCGCCTGGTATTAGCAAAAGAAGTAACAGAGCAGTACCTGGCCGAAGAAAGATTGAAGAAATCTTACGATGAGATCAGGGAACTGACCGAATATCTTCAAAAAGTAAGAGAAGAGGAACGGATGCGCATATCGCATGAAATACATGACGAACTTGGGCAGTTACTCACGGTGCTGAAGATCGATATCTCATGGATCAACAAACGCATTCCAGATAGTAATGCACCTGTTAAGAAAAAGATCAGTGAGACACTTGGAATGGTAGACTATACGGTTAGGGCTGTACGCCGGATCGCTTCTGAATTAAGACCGGCACTGCTCGACGACCTGGGGCTAAAGGCCGCCATGTTATGGCACATTAAAGAATTCGAAAACCGGTCGGGCGTACAAACCGAAGTGCAGTTGCCGGAACAGGAGCTTAAGCTGACCGATGACCGCAAAACTGCATTGTACCGTATACTCCAGGAGTCGCTTACCAATGTTTCGAGGCATTCGGAAGCCCGAAAGGTGCTGATTCGTATGATAAGGGAAAATAACAAGGTAGTGATGACCATTACCGATAATGGCAAAGGTTTCGACCCCGGCAAACGATCTCTAAAAACGCTCGGTTTGTTAGGGATGAAGGAGCGCGCGTTGGGAATGGGAGGGGACTATCACATTCAAAGCGAGCCGGGCAAAGGCACTACTGTACAGGTTATATTACCACTGGAGGGCGAAACTGCCGGCAATAGCAGCATACTATCCTAAACGGGTTCTTCGTTTAAGGGTAGGCGAAGTTCTTCGCCTATAAAATCCCGGTATGAAAAATCTTTACCTTTTGGTACTTATTGTTGCCGCATGTTCGTCCTGCGCATCCACCGAATGGGTGCATATCAGCGTAGTAGAACCAGCTCCCGTAACCCTGCCCTCCCATATCAGGCAGGTTGCTGTAGTAAACCGCAGCGAAACCAATCCCCGCAGTAAAGTAGTAGAAGTAGCAGACAAAATATTTTCGCTGGAGGGAGCTGCGCTCGATAAAGAAGGCGCTAAGTCCAGTATGGACGGACTTACAGCTACACTCTTGAGGAATGAACGGTTTACCAATGTGATTTCGGTTCCTTCGGCAAACCTTCACAACAGCGCTCCCGGTATTTTTCCCCCTGCTTTAAGCTGGCAGGAAGTGGAGCAACTGTGTAAAGAAAACCAGGCCGATGCACTTTTTGTACTGGAGTTATTTGATACCGATTCAAAGGTGAGCTACAATGCAAGCCCTGTAACCATACCAACGCCACTGGGTAAAATACCTGGCGTTGAACATACGGCTACCATGAATACGCTGGTAAAAACCGGCTGGCGCATATACGATCCCGTTGACAGGGTTATCCTGGATGAATTCCCAATCACAAGTCATTTGAATTTTTATGGCAAAGGAATCAACCCTGCGGCCGCTGCTGCGGCACTGCTGGCGCGTAAAGATGCCGTTAAGGAAACAGGCGCCAAGGCGGGCGAAGCCTATGCGTTGCGGATAGTGCCTTACCGTTCGCGGGTAACGCGCGACTATTACGTTAGGGGAACCGACCAGTTCAGAACGGCGCGTCGCAAAGCACAAACCGGCAATTGGGATGGAGCAGCCGACATATGGCAACAAGAAACAAACAATCCTAAAGCTAAAGTGGCTGGCAGGGCTTGTTATAACATGGCCATCATCTGCGAAATAAATGGAGAGCTTGACCAGGCGATAGCCTGGGCGCAAAAAGCATACGAACAGTATAACAACAAACTTGCATTGAGGTATATAAGGTTGCTTGAAGGCAGGAAAGTAAGAGACGAAATACTCAGCGACCAGGTGAAGAGATAGTTAATAGCAGTCAGCGGTCAGCTTTAAAGCTGTCTATTCCCTATGCCCTACACCTTATACGCTACGCCCTTCACCTTACTCCTTTTCCCTACTTTTGCGGCAATTGAATGTGTAATAATGCCGAGATACTTTATTGAAGTAACATATCACGGAGCGGCTTATGCCGGGTTCCAGGTGCAGGAGAACGCCGTTACCGTGCAATCGGAACTTCAAAAAGCGTTGCAAACTTTTTTCAGGCAGGATTTTTTTTTAACTGGTTCATCGCGCACCGATGCCGGTGTGCATGCCTTGCAGAATTTTTTTCATTTCGATTTTGAACACGATATACCCGAAAGGGTGGTGTATAATATCAATGCAATCCTGCCGCCCGATATAGCTGTTAAAAACATCGTTGCCGTATCGCCCGATGCCCACTGCCGCTTCGATGCCGCGAGCAGGGAGTACAGGTATTTTGTATACCATCAAAAAAATCCGTTTCTCCAGGGCAGGGCTTACTATTATCCCTATCCGCTCGATCTGACAAAGCTGCACGAAGCTGCTGCCCTGATCAAAGAATACACAGACTTTACCAGCTTTTCAAAACGCAATACCCAGGTAAAAAACTTCCATTGCAACATTATGGAAAGCGAATGGCAGGAGGATGAGAATGGGTTGGTTTACTACGTAAAAGCCAACCGCTTCTTACGGGGAATGGTGCGAGGGCTAACGGGTACCATGTTGCAGGCAGGAAGAGGAAAGATAGACTTACCTGCATTTCGCGCCATTATTGAAAAGAGAGATTGCACCGTTGCCGACTTCGCCGTGCCGGGGCACGGTTTATATTTATGCAGGGTCAATTATCCTGCGCGGGAAAACACCTGATCTTACTTCAACCAAAAACAATCCGGCAAAACTTTCCTCTTTTTGTTTACGACCTACAATTTCTGGAACACGCTCTTCCAGCTGTGGCCACCAGATTGAATGTTGACATAGTATTGTCCTTTGGGCAATGACTGAACCGGAATAGCAATTTTGTTTTTTCCTGCCAATGCAGGGATAGATTTGTTGTGGACAATCTTTCCTGTATTGTTGTAAACTGTAACCGTAACAGGTGCAGCCTCATCCAGACCAACATATACTGTTGTTTCATTTTGAGCCGGATTAGGATACGAAGACAACCGCATGCCCGTAGAACCGACAGTACTCTGTACATGCACTATATCCGCTACTTCACGGGTACAGCCTGTTTGCGTAGTGATTGCAAGACGAACGGTATAATATCCCGTATCCTTAAAACTATAGGAAGCAGATGCTCCGGAGGAAAGCAGCATCGAATCGCAGACACCGCGGGTATCGCAAATTTTCCAGTGCTGCCCCGTAACCTGCTGGTTGCTGATTGCCGCTAGCTGGTATTGCCCGTTTGTCTTTTCCGTTGCCTTCAAGGTTGCTGTGCAACTATCGTATGCATTTCCTTTCACTGCAATTACATGGGTGATGGTATCAAAACAACCGGTAATGGAGTCGGTAGCCACCATCGTAACGGTATAACTGCCAGGGTCAGAAAATGTGTTGTACTGACAGCAAGGGAAAACGGCTCCCATTGTGGTAAGGCTGTAACGGAGCGACGGGGCACGGGGAACCGGCTCGAACATAATTGCCCTGGCGTTAGTGGGGAGCACCCTTGTTTCATAATCGAAATCAAACTCGCATTGCCTGAACGTAGTGATCGTATCGGTATAGATCGAAGAGCAGCCACCCGCAGTGCTTACTGTTAGAGCGATAACATATTGCGAGGGTGGTGAAAAACTATACTCCCATTCATTACTGCTGCCAGAAACCGCAACTCCATTTACACTCCAGGTTAATTGGGTAATGTTGGTGCCGTAGGCATATGCAGAAGGGTAGAAAGTAATATGATTGGGATCGGCCGGGCTTCGAATATAATAGAAACTGCTATAGCACTGAGGCTGGTAGTTTATTGTAACTTCTTGTGTAACAGAGTCTTTGCAGTGAAGAATGGTATCCGATATCACATGTTTTACCTGGTATGTTCCGGGAGAATATGATTGCCGGGGAGATAGTGTGGTTTGCTCTGTTCCGTCGCCCATGTACCAAAAATGGTTTTTGTCGGCTGAGGAATCGGAAGGATAGAAAAAAACAAACGGTTCAGAAACGGTGTAAGTAAAACCTGCGTCGCATTGGGCAGATGCCGGTTTTGAAAAATACAGGGCAAAAAGGATAAGGTAACAATATTTCATAGTTGCTTTTTTTGTTTATACTGGTTTTGAACCCGACCTGGTTGGGTAGGTATTGCCGGAAAATTTCGATGTTTGATCATCGTTTTGGGTAAAAAGGGAGCAGGCTGTAAAAAAAATTATGGCTTCTATTGCAGTATAAGCGGGCATTTGGGCGTTTAGAGGAAAGTTATTTTCAAAAAAGATTTGGCGGCGAACAAAACCTGCCTATCTTTGCGACCCGCTTTCAAAAAAAGCAGTAGCTCTTAAAAAACAAAAGACGATTGCAGAACAAAAAAAGGGAAAAAGATTTGGTGGTTTAATAAATCCACTTACCTTTGCACCCCGTTCAAAACGAACCAGTTCTTTCGCTAAAGTTTACCAGAAAATGTGAAATAAAAAAGCAAGAAAAATTTTGCTTGAATGAAAAGTGAATGTAACTTTGCAACCCTGTTCAAAAAACGAACGTAGTTCTGTGATTTACAAGTGATTATCTCCAAAAAAAATCTGAAAAAATCGGATAAAAAATTTGGTAGAAATAAAAAGTCTCTTACCTTTGCAACCCGATTCAAAACGGTAGTAAAAATACGAGATAAAGATCTTTGAAAGTTTGGAAGCAACAGCACTTAATTTCTTTAAAGAAACTAAGGTAAGGTAAACCAGCCACAAAATTTGATTTCAAGAGCAATCTTCAAATCTCACATTATTTACAATGGAGAGTTTGATCCTGGCTCAGGATGAACGCTAGCGGCAGGCTTAATACATGCAAGTCGTGGGGCAGCAGGGGTAGCAATACCCGCTGGCGACCGGCAAACGGGTGCGCAATACGTACGCAACCTTCCTTTAAGCGGGGAATAGCCCAGGGAAACTTGGATTAATACCCCATAATATGATGAAAGGGCATCCTTTTATTATTAAAGCTCCGGCACTTAAAGATGGGCGTACGGCTGATTAGGTAGTTGGCGGGGTAACGGCCCACCAAGCCTACGATCAGTAGCTGATGTGAGAGCATGATCAGCCACACGGGCACTGAGACACGGGCCCGACTCCTACGGGAGGCAGCAGTAAGGAATATTGGTCAATGG
>JBQCFW010000042.1:0-9422 GCA_051958655.1 Agriterribacter sp.
ATTTTACCGTGCCAATAATTACCGGCAGGTCATTTCCGGTATGGGCATTGGTTTGTATATATCTGCCGAAATAGTGCAGCGGAGTGGTGGAAAAATATGGGTGGATAGTACGGAAGGCGTAGGGTCTACTTTTTATGTTGCGCTCCCCCTTACCAAAGCCGCCGGAAATCATAAAGAAGACATCCACACACATGAAAAAGAAAATTTTAATAGTAGATGATGATATCGAGATACTCTTTGTAATCAAGATAATGCTTGAAAGAAAAGGGTATGCAGTAGAACTTAGTTCAGAGGCAGATAAGATACTGCTCCCCGGCACTCCCATGCCCGACCTGCTGATATTGGATATATGGATGGGCAATTTTGACGGAAGAGAAATTTGCCAGCAGCTTAAAAACGACCCGGCAACCAGCAGTCTTCCCGTCATTCTCTTTTCGGCTGGCCGAGACATTGAGCAAAGCGCCAAAGATGCCGGTGCAAACGATTTTTTAGCCAAGCCGTTTGAACAAAAACATTTGTTTGAAAAAATCGAGAAATTTATTTGATTCCTCCCAAAGTCCACCAAAAAGCCTTACATCACCGAACTGGTCATTATCCCCGCAGACGGAAGAGTAGCAGCACCTCAAGCAAGGAGAGTTTATCCCTCCCCCAACGTAAAAGTCTTTAGTTCTAAGAGCTACCCCTCCCGAGGGGGATTAAAGCTGTTGCTGGTGCGGCTGGTGCTTCTGTTAATCTGAAGTGCAGGAAAATTTACCTCATCAGGCTGGTCAATGTCCCCCGCAGGCGGGGGAACTGGTAGCACCTGAAACAAAGTTCGAACGGGGGGGGGAGTAAACGCCTGCGCCTAAAGCAAAGTTCGAGTGGGGCGGAGGTTTTTCCTCCCCCAACGTAAAAGTCATTTACTTCTAAGAGCTACCCCCTCAAGAGGGGGATATTAAAGCTGTTGCTGGTGCAACTGGTAGATTTATAATTTGCAAATTCAAAAAAGTTACGCAAGCGAGCTGTTTAGTATCCCCCGCAGGCGGGGGAAGCGCTTCAACCTTAAAGCCTGTTCGAATGGGGGTGGATTGAACTTCCTCCCCCAACGTAAAAGTCATTTACTTCTAAGAGCTACCCCCTCAAGAGGGGGATATTAAAGCTGTTGCTGGTGCGACTGGTGATTTGATAATTTGCAATTTCAAAAACGTTACACCGGCGAGCTGTTCACTATACCCCGCAGGCGGGGGGACGCGCTCAACCTTAAAGCCTGTTCGAATGGGGGTGGATTGAACTTCTTCCCTCAATCTAATTAAGCAGTTATTGTCGGAAGAGGGGCCAAAAAAAACAACACCGCTCCGGTTTGAACCGGGCGGTGCTGCTGCAATGTCTTTGTGGACGGTTTTAGGACAATTGCTTCTTCAGGGTATGGATTATACAGTGTCTTTCTGGTTGATTGGTTTTCAAAGGATCGGTTTCATTGGATTCAGGTTTGGGATTTTTCAAGGGATCAGGATCGGATTTTCATTTAGGATCGGGACTAGCGTTTCACAGGATCAGGATTTTTTAGGTTAGGATTTATTGGATTTGTTACACAAAGATAGCACCGGTGCAAAGCCTGTAAAATAGTTGCACCTATGATTGTTTTGTAAGTGTCTTAATGACACGATCGGAAAACTACGATACTGCAAAGGCTTCCCGGAGGGAAATGTACTTTGCTGCGCTGTTGTTTGGTCGGAAAGTCAGAAGTGGCGGATCGACAATTAGCGTTAAGACCGTACAGTCGCCCATTCCGATAATTTAATCACTGGATTCTACTTTTTGCTGTTATATTTGCAAAATAAATGCACAAAACTGCAAAAGCGAACTTTAATATGAATAAAATAACCGAGCAGCCCTCACCGTACAGACACCTTGAAAAGATGAGCATCAGCGAAATTACCGCCAGCATTAACAACGAAGACCTGCGGGTACCGCAGGCAATAGCCAAAGCGCTTCCGCAAGTGAACAAACTCATCGAGGCCATTGTGGCCCGGCTAAAAAACGGGGGGCGGATGTTTTATGTAGGCGCCGGCAGTGGTGGCCGATTATCGGTGCTGGATGTAATTGAACTGCCCACAACCTATGGCATTGAAAAAGGATTGATCAACGTTGTTTTGGCCGGTGGCGTCGATCGTTTGGCAGAAGCCCCTGAAGAAAAGGAAGACGAACTGCATGCCGGCTGGGAGCAGTTGCAGCAAAGCCAGGTTAGGAAAAAAGATATAGTAATTGGTATTTCGGCAAGTGGCACCACGCCCTTTGTATTAGGTGCTTTGCAGCAATGCCGGGCTGCAGGCATTGCTACCGGCTGCATTGTAAGCAATCCTCAAAGTATGATAGCTGAATTTGCCGATTACCCGGTAGAGGTAATTACAGGTCCTGAGTTCGTGAGTGGAAGTACCCGTATGAAATGCGGCAGCGCTCAAAAAATGCTGTTCGATATGATCAGCACCACCACCATGATACAGCTGGGCAGGGTACTCGATAACCGCATGGTAAATGTAAAACTGATCAATAACAAGATCATTGACCGTGCGGTTAAAATGCTCATGGAAACGGCTGCAATATCCGACTATCACAAAGCAAAGGAACTGCTGGTTGAAAAAGGCAGTGTAAAAGCCGCACTCGATTCCATCGCCTGACAGTAACGGCTACCCGCTAAATAATGGAAAGATTGTTGTTCCAGAACGGAGCCAGCGTTTTATCGTCGGGCTGCAGTTCGGTAACCAGGTAGTTTACCTGGTTAAAGTCACAAATCTTCATCCGCTGTACGGTATTGAGCTTTTCTGAAATAGTAAGAATGGCTACTTTTTTTGAAGACCGGATGATGGCTTTTTTCACCTGCACCACTTCCCAGTCAATATCAGTCAGTCCATCCTGTACGGAAAATGCATTGGCTCCCAGGAGGCAGAGGTCAACCTTGAATTCAGACAAGGCGTTTACCACGCTGGCGCCAATATGCAGATAGGCGTTTTTATTGAGTTTTCCGCCGATAGTAATCACATTCAGGTTGGTATGTTCCGAAAGCGTGATTGCCACATGCGGACTGATGGTGAGTATGGTACATTGCAGGCTTTCAGGAATGGTTTTAGCCAACTCAAGCAGGGTTGTTCCTCCCTCTGTTAATACCACCATATCGTTCTTTAAAAGAGAAAGTGTTTTTTGAGCGATCCGCTGTTTCGCATCCTGTGCATATACATCGTTTTTGCCCCTGAAAGGCGCCACCAGCGATTTGCTGATAGCTCCGCTGTGTACCTTTAAAATTTTACCCTCGTCCACCAGTTCCTTAAGGTCTCTGCGCACGGTATCAACCGAAACATTTAAAAGCGAGCTTAAGTCGTTAGATAATACTTTGTTGTGCAGGTTAATTTCCCGCATGATCAGTTTCTGACGTTCTTCTTTTAACATAGCAGCAATGTTAGTTTAAAAATCCCAATAGCTTATAATGCATGTATTTGCAGCTTCAAACACCGTTACAAAGCTTCGCTCCGCCACCCTGTTTATTTTCTTTCTAATCCTGCAACGCCTTTTATCCCTTACTTGTAAACGCTTTTCGGGCATCTGCCACCATAAACAGGATGAATGTTTTTGCTGTTTATACCCACCAAAGTAAAATTATTTTTTGATTTAATGATATATGCGGTTATATTTACCAATAAAATGCATAAAACAGCAAATATGCATTTTCATGCAACCGCTTTTTAAACAATATTCCAATCACCAAAACTTTACGAGTAATGAGTTTTCGGAAAAGCCTCAGGCGTAAATCCATTACCTGCTGCTGGATCACCACGCTTTTTCTGCTCTTTTTATTGCCAGCTTTTGCAGCAAATATGCCTGAAATGCACGAACGGGCAGGTAAAACCTTCGCCAATCACGCACATTACAAACTCCAGCAACAAGACATTACCATAACCGGTAAGGTAACAGATGAAGCCGGTAACGCTTTGGCTGGAGCTTCTGTGCAGGTGGTGGGTTCCACAACAGGCACGGTAACAGATGATGATGGCACCTTCAGCATTCATGTAAACAACGAGCCTGATTCGCTTTCTTTTTCTTCATTGGGCTATGCCACACAGGTAGTGAAGGTGGGTAAACGTAAAACGTTCAACATTGTATTACAGGGCGATGTCGAAACCAAAAAAATGAACGAAGTGGTGGTGGTGGGTTACGGCACTCAAAAAAAGGCGAATGTTACGGGTGCTATTTCCACCATGGGTGCCAAGCAACTTTCTGTTGTACCAGCCGGCAACACTGCTAACTTACTCGCCGGTCAGTTGCCCGGTTTAATTGCTGTTCAACGAAGCAGCGAGCCAGGCAACGATCAACCCGAATTATCGATCCGCGGATTTGGAAATGCATTGGTGGTGGTGGATGGGATCGTAGGCAGGTCATTTGCACGCCTGGACCCTAATGAAATTGAAACCATTACCATCTTGAAAGATGCTGCTTCTACAGCGGTATATGGTGTAAATGGAGGCAACGGTGTAATACTGGTTACCACCAAAAAAGGAACGCGCGGCAAACCAGAAGTGAACTATACCTTGAACTACGGCGTGCAGCATGTTACCAAATACCCACGCCTGGTGAATGCAGCCGAATTTGCAGAACTGAAAAATGACGCATCTTATAACATTGGCGGAAACGGCATTTATTCGGACGAGGAAATTCAGAAATTCAAAGATGGAAGTGATCCGTTGAATTATCCCAATATAGATTATTACAATCTTTTTGTTCGTGACTATACTCCCCAGATACAACATAATCTTTCCGTGAGAGGCGGCGGCGAAAATATACGCTACTTCTTTATGGTGAGCAAGTTCGACCAGGAAGCCATGTGGAAAGGTGGCAACCAAAGCTATGGAAGATACAATGTACGCTCTAATATGGAGGCTAAGATCGGCAATAGTATTACGGTAACCGTTGACCTTGGAGGAAGAACCGAAGACAGGAACAATCTTGTTCAGGATGCTTACCTGATGTCGTCGTGGATGCAATACCAATGGCCTATCAACAACCCCTACACGCCCGACGGGAAGATCCAGAATACCAATTATGGTCTGATCGCTTACCTGAACAGGGATTTGACGGGGTATATTCAAAACAGGATCAACGCCTACCAGGCTAACCTAACCGTAGACTACAAAATTCCCTTTGTGCCGGGTTTAAGCGCTAAAGTAACGGCAGCGCACGACATGTATATTGAAGACCGGAAGCAATGGAGCAAGGAATACGGATTGTATACCTGGGACCCTGTGGCTGGCACATCAACAAAAACCGGTTCAAGAGAATCTAATTTTCTGAATTTAAGCAATACGAAAATCATTTACACCCGCCTGCAGGCTTCTCTGAATTATACACGCAGGTTTGCCGACAAGCACAACGTTACCGGGTTGTTGTTGTATGAAGAAATGGAAGACCGCTCCACTTCACTTATCGGTCAGCGCATTGGCTACGTGGTGCCGATAGACCAGATATTTGCCGGTCCTGCACTCAATCAAACTACCGGTGGCACAGCCAGCGATGCCGGAAGAAGAAGTTTTGTAGGGCGCGCTACCTACGATTATCTCGGCAAGTATTTGCTCGAATACAGTTTCCGTTACGACGGTACTCCTTTGTTTCCCGAACTGGGGCGCTGGGGCTATTTTTCCGGATATTCTGCCGGCTGGCGGGTGTCTGATGAAAGCTTTTTTAAAGACAACGTAACGGTATTGGACTTTTTAAAACTGAGAGCCTCTTACGGCACTGCAGGGAACGATGCCATTCCCCAATTCCAGTACCTGGCAGGATATAATTATCCGTCGGGCACGTATGTATACGGCGGCACAACCGTATCTCAAGGCTTTACCGATGCAGGTATTCCCAACCCGGCTGTAACCTGGCAGCGCATTAAAACCGCCAACATAGGAGTGGAGCTGGGCTTTTGGAAGCGCCTGCTGGAACTGGAGATCGACGTATTTCAACGTAACCAGAAGGGGTTGTTCGGTAACCGGTCAACACAAATTCCCAGCACATTCGGCGCACTGCTGCCGCAGGAAAATATCAACTCCGATATTGTGAAAGGGTTTGAAGTAGTGGTAAGACACAATCACCGCATCAACCAGGTTAATTACAACGTATCTGCCAACGTATCGTTCAGCAAAAGAAAATGGGATCATTTTGAAACAAGGAATTTTACCTCCGACTACGATAAATGGATGAATGATGTGAATGGTCGTTATACCAACCGGGCAACCGGTTTCCTGAAAGCCGTTGGTCAGTTCAAAAGCCAGGAAGAAATTGATAACTCACCCATACAGGATGGAAATGGCAACAGGACGTTGTTACCGGGCGACATCAAGTTCGATGATTTCAATGGCGACGGGGTTATCAATACGCAAGACATACAACCCACAGGGTTGGGCACAACGCCCGAAATTATGTATGGACTGAACCTGAATGTTTCATGGAAGAAGTTCAATGTAACGATGAACTGGCAGGGTGCTGCTAATTTCCAGGTACATCTGCAGCATTTCCTCATTCAGCCCTTTGCCAACGACATGAATACTTATGCGTATTTCTTAGACAGGTGGCGTCGTGCGAATCCCAAAGATCCTAATTCGGAGTGGATACCCGGTAAATACCCGGCAACTCGGAACGATGGAACGCCGAATAATAATACTGCTTCCACTTTCTGGCTGAAGAATGCTACTTATCTGCGGTTGAAAGCACTGAATATTGGTTATACCATTGACTATCCCTGGCTGGGGAAAGCAGGTATTAAGAACGTAAACATTTTCGTGAGCGGTCAAAACCTGCTCACTTTCACCGGGCTCGACTATATGGATCCTGAAACACCATCAGGCAGGTTATCCGTATACCCACTCATGGCAACCTACAATGCAGGCTTGAGCGTAACCTTCTAAAACCAATTGATTATGCGACACAAAATCTTAATAATAACAATAATAGCTTTCGGTCTTTCTGGATGTTTAAAAAATGTGCTCGACAGAAAGCCGCTCAACAGGATATCAGATGCAGATGTATGGTATTCCATTACTCTGGCTGAACTGTACCTCGTGCCGGTTTACGATGCTTTGCCCATTGGGTTCAGCCGGGGCGGCGCCACGCATGAATCGAATATGACAGACGAAGCGTCTCATCCCTATGCAGGCGTTACTGTGGTGAACAATTATGGCAATATAGGATTGGCGTTAAATACAGATGCCTATACGTCTATAAGAAGAATCAACTACTATCTGCAAATGATCGGCACCGGTAGTTTAACGGCCGACCAGGTAAAAGCGCAAACAGCAGAAGCACGGTTTTTAAGAGCGTATTTTTATTTTGACCTGGCAAAAAAATACGGCGGTATGCCTATTATTACAGAGGCGCAGAATGCAAATGACGGACTTGAAACCCTGCAGGTAATAAGAAACAAGGAAGATGAAGTATATAGTTTTGTACTATCCGAACTGGATGCTGCAGCGGCCGATTTGCCGGAAACCAGGGATGCGGCTAACCGTAACCGTGCTGTAAAAACAACTGCATTAGCGCTGAAAGCAAGAGCGGCTTTATATGCAGCCTCCATAGCCAAGTTTGGAGCTGTGCAATTGAATGGTCTTATTGGTATACCGCAAGACAGAGCGGCGTTTTATTATACAGAAGCATTCAATGCATCAAAAGCGGTGATTGAAAGTGGAAAGTATAGTTTGTATACGCGCAGCTATGATCCCGAATCGGGGAGTGGCGATGCGGCAGCGAACTTCACCGCTATTTTTACCGACAGGGACAATGCCGAGATCATTTTTCAAAAGAGTTACAGCAAGCCGGATAAAATGCACTCCTACGATACTTACAACTATCCGCAAAGCTTTAAGCCCGGTTGTTGCGGCAACTCACAGGCACCCACACTCGAAATGGTAGAGTCGTTTGAGTTCATTGACAATACCAACGGTACGCTGGATGTAGCGGGCAAAGAATTTAACAGCCCCGATGAGCTCTTTGCCAATAAAGATCCCCGCTTTACCGGCACCATCATGCGGTCTGAAACACCCCTGCTTGGAAGAACGGTTCAGGTATACCGCGGCATTTACGATCAGGGCGGAACGTTGTACGAAGTGGCCAATACGCCGTTTCCGGCAGATCCGAGCATGATGCAGGTTGGACGCGACGGCCCCTATACCCTGGGCGATGTAGGAAAGACCGGGTTTTATGTGAAGAAATACCTGACTACTACAGAAGTGACTCCCGAAAATCAATCCTATCAGAATTATATCGACATCCGGTTGGCAGAAATGTACCTCACATTGGCAGAAGCTTCGTTTGAAGGAGACCTCGATCAGGCTGCAGGACTGGCGGCTATCAATGAAATAAGAAAAAGAGCAGGAATGCCTGAGTTAGACGCTGCTGCGTTTACCCGTGCCCGCATCCGCAACGAAAGGAAAGTGGAGCTGGCATACGAAGACAAACGTTTCTGGGACATCAGGCGCTGGCGCATTGGAACTACTTTGTTTCAGAATACCAACATACATGCATTGTGGCCTTACCTGAAATATACAGGATCAGGTTACAAATGGACCTTCGTTAAAAAAAGTGGCGCACCGCTCGATAACGGTCAGTCGCGGGTATTCCTGGAGAGAGATTATTATAGTAACCTCGCCGGTTATATTGCCACAAATCCTAAAATTGAAAACAATCCCGGTTGGTAAACTTAAAAACAAGTACGATGAAAAAGCTTTTGTATATATGTTGTTGCATTGCTATTGCGTTCGCCGGCTGCAAGGCCGATAATTATGCCGGCCCCAATGCAGAAATCAACGGTAAAATTGTAGACAGTGAAACGGGAGCGCTTGTTCCCTCCGGTGGACCGGTGGCAGGAACCCTCGTTCGCTTCTACCAGAACAATGCTTCGCAGCCGCTCAACTATACTACTTTTCCAGATGGCACATTCTTTAATAAAGCGGTGTTTACAGGCTCTTATACTTACACAGCCGAAGGCGCATTTAAGCTGGTAAATAGTGATCCGCAACCCATTACCGTTACAACACAAACGCAGGTTGAAATTCCTGTTGTTCCCAACATCCGGTTGAGTCTTACACAGGTAGCCGTTTCCGGTAGTACCGCAACCTACAAAGTGAGTTACGAAAAACTTGCAGCCGACCAGGCTTTTGTAGAGCTCGGAATTTCATGGGCAGATTATAAAAATCCCAACCGGCTGGTATATAAGGGAGGAAAAACCATTTTGGAAGATGTATCGTCTCAAAACCTCGAAGCAGGCGAGAAAGAGTATGAGCTTACCGAACTGGTATCTGGCAAAACATATTATATCCGAGCATACGGCCGCACCAACAATTCCGGCGCTTATTATAATTACTCTCCGCAGCTTGAGCTGCAGATTCCTTAAACTTGTGGAATCAATTGCTAAA
>JBQCFW010000043.1:0-18733 GCA_051958655.1 Agriterribacter sp.
GAGAGCCTTGTGCAACAGATCGGCCGTTTCTTTTTCGTTGATGTAATTTTCTATTGAATTGTGATGGGGAGCAGATTGCAGGTTAGACAGTGCCAGCGCTTCCACTGCCATTTTTCTAAAAGCGTTGATGGATTGGTTCTGCGCCATCCGGAACAGGTAGCTGCCAAACTTTTCTATATCGGTCAGCTGCTCTTTTCTTGCCCAGATTTTTGCAAAAATATCCTGTATAATATCTTCCGCCATTTGCGATGACCCTGTTAGCCGCAATAAAAATCCGTAAAGCTTGTGTTTGTATAAGTGAAAAAGACGGGTAAAAGCGAGCGTATCTCCTTTAGAAGATAAAAGCATTAATGCTTTTTCAGAATCGCAGGCAATCGCTTCAGTATGCATCTAACGGTAATGAGCATTTGATCTGCATAAAAGTATGTAAAACTTTTTTATGCGCATAATCATGATTTAAAATTGGCGCATTTGCCCTGGTGAAAAAGCTCAAATTGTTGCTGATGAATGCACACACGTGCTTCCCGCCCAGGTTAGTGTCTCACGAGCCTTCAGCAAGGTAGTACCCTTACACATAGCTCGTGAGACACGAGTCACGGCGAAAGGATTACTACAGTTCAGGTTTCTACATTTCAGAATTGCCGCGCCTTGTCCAGTAAATAAGAACGTTCGCCTTTTATCGGTCAGACCGCCAGCCGCGCCCAATACCCATTCCGGCGGGCCGACCGGTTTCCCCATCGGCCCGCCGGAACGGCGGTCTGATGGAGGACGTTTGACTTTAAAAACTTTCAAACTACAATAGTGCATATCACCATCTGTTTTTTGGTTGCGTTCGCTTTCAACCATTTGTTAGTACATTCGTGCATCAGCAAAATGATAAACAAATGAAAAAAATATTCGTCCCATTCTTTTTTTCCTGTTTGGTAATTTTTGGTACGCTTCACTCTACCCGCCTGGTAGCGGGTAATTCTCCGGTTCCTCAATATGCAGAGCCTGCTGTTGAAGGAAAGTGGGATATTACAGTAGTGGTGGATGGAAAGGAATTTCCGTCCTGGCTTGAAATATACCATTCGGGAAATAAATGGCTGGTAGGACAATATGTTGGTATTACCGGCAGCGCAAGACCTATTTCAAAAGTAAATTTTAAAGACGGCAAAATCACTTTCACCATTCCTCCGCAATGGGAAGAAGAAGAGAACGATTTGTCGTTCGAAGCCACGCTTCAAAATGATGTATTGACCGGCACCATGGTGGCTGCCAATGGCCAAACCTACAACTGGAAAGGCGTACGCGCCCCGCTGCTTGCCCGCGACAAAGCCCCGGTATGGGGTTCGCCTGTTAAACTTTTTAACGGCAAAGACCTGAGCGGCTGGCATGCGATGGGTGAAAACCAGTGGAAGGTAGTATCGGGCGTATTGACAAGTCCAAAATCGGGAGCCAACCTGGTTACCGATCAGAAGTTCACTGATTTTAAGCTGCATGTAGAATTCCGTTGCCCTAAAGGAAGTAACAGTGGATTATACCTGCGCGGACTTTATGAAGTGCAGATTGAAGACAGCTATGGTAAACTGCCCGAAAGAGGATTGCTGGGCGCCGTATACGGATTTATCATTCCAAGCGAAATGGCGGCAAAACCGGCAGGAGTGTGGCAGGCATATTATATCACTTTAGTTGGAAGGATGATCACCGTAGTATTGAATGGCAAACAGATCATCTGCAACCAGTCCATTCCCGGCATTACCGGTGGTGCGCTCGATAGCAAAGAGGGCGAACCCGGTCCATTGTACATCCAGGGCGATCACGGTCCTATTGAATACAGGAATATTGTAATTACTCCTGCTAAATAGTTTTTAGAAAATTAACCATAGTAAAAGTGATAGACGAAAACCCTGCTTTGCGGCAGGGTTTTGATTGTTATGGACGTTGTGCAAAAGAAGTACACGGTTGGCAACTTCACTTGCTCATTCACTTGCATGCCTAACATTCAGTTATACGCAGCACAGATAGCCTAATGATGGATATTTTTTTTGACCGATTATTGTTATTCATGGAAAAAGATATAGTTTTATATGTAGAAGATCAGCTGCATCTCCATTAAGTTTCTATATTTATTTCAGCTACAATCCAAAAATCCTGACCTGTAATCCGCACCCCTCATTGGTAATTTTCTGTCCATTTATAGTAATTAGGCAACCTTTTTTTAATAAAACAAAACACCATGCACAAAACACTGCTTGCTTTCCTTATGAGTTTTGCTGCTTTGTTTGTTCTTGCGCAACAAAGAACAATAACGGGCACAGTTAAAAACACTCAAGGCGAACCACTCGCCCACGTTTCCCTCGTTGTTAAAAATACTTCCACCGGAGGATTTACAAATCAAGACGGCGTATTTTCCCTGAATGTAACTGGTGATAATGCTATTTTGGAATTAAGTTCCGTTGGTTATAAAACCAAAACAGTGCGGGTTGGCACCAGCAATGCGCTGAATATAATTTTGGAGATGGATGATACCGGAATGGAGGAAGTAATTGTTACTGCCTTTGGTATGAAGAGCAGGACAAAACCTCTTACTTATTCGGTTCCCACGGTAAGTGCCAGCGAAATTACAGCCGCAGGTACTAACAACATAGCTACAGCGTTGGCCGGAAAACTTCCCGGCGTTGATTTTGCCAGCACAGCCTCAGGCCCAATGGGAGGCAATAGAATTAATATCAGGGGAGTAAATTCATTGAGTGGAAACCAACGTCCCCTGATTGTGCTCAACGGCATGCCGATATACGATAACGACGATAATTTTGGAGGGCGCGGTTTTGGAGGCAATCAAAGGGGATCTGCCATAAACGATATCGATCCCAACGACATAGAAAGCATTTCGGTATTAAGCGGCGCCAACGCTGCCGCACTTTACGGATCTCAGGGCTTTAACGGAGCGATTGTTATACAAACAAAATCGGGCGGAAAGAAACAAAAAGGCATTGGCGTTGATTATGCCTTCAACTATACCAAAAACAGCATTCTCAATTTAACCGACTTTCAAACAGAATTTGGCGGCGGCACCACACCTTCTTCTTTCGAGATTTATCGCCGGACTGGAAATGGCAACGACAGCGTTCCTTATTATGGATTTTCCAATGGAAGCTTTGGACCCAGGTTTAATGGGCAACCTGTAATGCGGTTCGATGGTCAGATAAGACCATGGGTAGCACAGCCTGCTAATCTGATGGATTTTTACAACGATGGCTATACTACGAACCATTCTATAGGGGTAAGCGGGGGCGATGACAAATCTTCTTTCCGGCTTTCAGGAACATATTATAAGTATGGGGGCATTTTACCTAATTCGGAAATGAGCCGCCGGTCTTTATTGTTTTCGGGCAGGCGCAAAATCTCTGATATAATAACTGCAGAAGTGTATGTAAACTACATTCATGCTTTTAAGGCAAATCCGCCAGAAAGGCTGGATCGTGGAAACTATTCGTTAACTACTTCTGATATTCCTTCTGTATTGAAAGAGCACGTGGTAAACCCTTCCGGTTATTATCTCAGCGATTCGGCGTATAATAATCTGCGAGGATCTAATCTCGTAAACTGGATTTTAGATCCTCTTGTATGGAGCCCCGTTCAAAACAGATGGGAAAGCACGAAAAGTAATTTCCTTGGAAATGCCACTATTACAATAACTCCTATCAAACAGTTGTCCATACGCTTAAAAGGAGGAACCCAGCGTGTTTACGAATTGATCGAAGCAAAACAGCCTTTCAGAAGTTATGTTGCACCCACTAATCTTACTCAAAGATCGGGAGGGTACAGCAAAACGCAGAGTAATGATTATGTAAACCATGGCGACATCCTTATAAATTACGATGGAAATCTCCACTCCGATGTCAGCCTCAACGCTTTTGCCCTATACTCCATGGATGATTATTACGAACAAAGTGCCGGGCTAAGCGATGCCAATGGATTATTGTATAATAACCTGTTCTCACCCTCCAATATGAAACCACAAAGAATTGCTGTGGGGGGACAAACTACCACCGGTCCTGCATCCAACGCCAGTGCTTCTAATGCAGGCAGCAGGATCAATGCGCTTTTGGGAAGCGTTACCCTTGGTTTTAAACGTTGGCTGTATCTTAATGGAACATTAAGAAATGACTGGTCTTCCTTTCTGCCGAAAGGCAGGAACAGCTTTAGCTATCCTTCTGTTGGAGCGAGTTTTATTTTTTCCGACGCATTTCAACTTCCTAAATTTATAAGCTTTGCCAAGCTCAGGCTTAGCTATGGCGAAGTGGGCATTCCGGGCAGCAGGTATTTTTCAAACACCAGCTATAGCCAGGGCTCCACTTTCAACGGCGCCATACTGTCATCGTTTAACAACAATGTGCCCCCCGTAGATATTGTTGCAGAAAGAAATAAATCGAAAGAATTAGGATTGGATATAGCCCTGTTTAATGACCGGTTTAAAGTTGATTTTACTTATTACAACAACAAAACGACAAATATGATTAACAGTGTGGCAATTCCTCCCTCAACAGGAGCTGCCAACCCTAACATTAATGCCGGAACCATGCAAAACAAGGGCTTTGATCTGAAACTGACGGGAGTTATTGTACGAAACAAAAACTTTAACTGGCAAATGCTTTTAAACGGTACCAGCATTAAAAGAAAAGTGTTGTCGTTACCGGCCGACCTTAAACAGAGGCAATTGGGCGCGCTTTTTAATGCAACCTTTATTGCCGAAGTAGGCGCTTCACCGTTCGATATATATATGACAAAATGGGAAAAAGATGAAGCCACAGGTAAACTTATAGTTGGTAAAGACGGCTTTCCCGTTCCGGAAAAGTCTAAAACAATACTTGGTAATTCGTTGCCTAAAATATTTGGTGGTTACATCAATACCATATCTTATAAAGCATTTACACTAAATGTGCTTTTAGAATATAGGTTGGGTGGCCAGGTAGTGGCTTACGACAACCAGTTTTATACAGCTGTAGGGTTAACAAAGTCTTCGTTGTTTGGTCGTGATGCTGCCACAGGAGGAATAGCATATTATGTCGAAAACGGAAAGAGGATTGCTGTAGGTTCGGGAGCGCCACCTGCCGGAGCCGCAGTATATAACGATGGTATTGTGTTAGATGGTTTTGTTGTAGACGATGCAGGAAATAAAACCCCTAATGCAACTATTTTACCGGCTTATAATTACTACCGCGGAAGGTATTACGCGTTTGGAACAGAAGATGCAGTATACGACAATAGCTACATACGGTTGCGGGAGCTGTCGTTGGCTTATACACTTCCAGTGTCGTTAAGCCACAAAATAAAAGCACAGAGCATGTCTGTATCATTCATTGCCCGAAATCTTTTCTTTTTATACAATACAGTACCCAACGAATCTCCTGATAATACTTATGGTACCAGCGGAGTAACCACGGGAGTATTGTATTCTGCACACCCTTCTACAAGAGATTTAGGGATTGCACTCAGCGTGACCTTTTAAAAAACTGCTAAATCAACCTAACATGAAACAACAAAAATATTTACTGACCTGCGTGTGCCTGGTGGCAATACTGTTTACAGCGTCCTGCAAAAAGTCGTTGAATGATCTGTATCAAAATCCCAATGCTTTTACCAGCACCAACATCGAGTTACTATTTCCCCAGGGTATTGTTAATTCAGTGCCTACAGATTATGCAGATGCGTATAACAGAATCGTTCCCAAGCTGGCACCTATGATGCAATTAACGGCCAATCACGTGGCCGAACCGGCCGTTCTTAATTTATACAGGTTTAATTCGGCTGCCAGCGCAGGCTCGGGCGGCGCTATTGATTTTGGCAGGTGGGCAAATTATTACAATGGGAAAATGCCGATTCTTAAAGAAATTGAAAAAATTTATACCTGGACCTTAACCGAACAGGAAAAAGAAGGGTATAAGGTTTACTTCCAATTAGCAAAAATTATAGCTGCATTTAATACAAGCGTAACAACCGACTTGTTTGGCGATATGCCCTATAGTGAAGCATTTACGGCACGTAACAGCATATACAACCAATCTGTAAATTTAACACCGAAGTTTGATACGCAACAGGAGATCTATTATACTATTCTGACCGATCTGAAAGAAGCATCCGGCTATCTGGATACAGCTCAACTGTATCCGTCTGTTTATAATGTTCATTCATTGCTTCAGGCGCAGGATGTTTTATTTAAAGGCGATCTTGCCAAATGGGAAAAGCTTGCCAATTCATTGCGCCTGCGAATGGCGATGCGTATTTCCGGAGCCGATAACGCACGCGCCGCCGAGGAAATATCTGATATTGTGAATAACAACAGACCACTTATTCTTGATATTGGCGATAATGCTGTTTTATACAATGAAGCGCTTAGCAGTGAATACCTGTTTAGAGGAGTAAGGGAGTACAGCCCACGGGGAACTTTTGCACCTGAACTGATGGTGAATACGATGAATGAAAGCAACGATCCCAGGAAGAAAATATTTTTTTATACGGATACTGCCAATCACGGAACTTACACCGGCATGCCTGTTGAATACCAAGCCCGGAATACCTCCAATCTTACGTATAGAGGGAGCTACGCTTACCTGAACCCGTTATTTTATGGATACAATTATGCTATGCCTGTAGGCTTTATAATCGACGCTCCGAGTGTTCACTTTTTGTTAGCAGAAGCGGCCAAAAAAGGAATGATAGGCGGAGGCGATGCTAAAGCTAAACAATATTACATGGATGGTATTGCTAAGTCGGTATTACAGTTCTATAAATACTACAGCACCGTGCCTGCCACGCAAAATACAGGCTCCGGTTCATCTGCCTACACGTTCACAAAAGATGCTTCATTGGCAACTGCTCCTTCTGAAGCAAACCTGGCTGCGTGGATTGATACTTCGCAATATGCCTACAATCCAACCAAAGCAATTGCTCAGATAGCTTTGCAAAAATGGATGCACACCAATATATTGCAGATTGATGAAACCTACGCTGAATTCAGAAGGCTGAAATTGCCGGAATTGAAACCAGATATTTACGATGGCGAGCAGTTAAACAAAGTTTACCCCATAAGAGTTCCTTACCCCACAGGCACCCCGGAAGAAATAACCAATAAAACCAATTACGATTCCGCTGTTCGGTTAACAGACGGCAATGATTACAGATTTCCTGTGTGGTGGAATAAATAACCAAACCGAAAAAAGCATAGTGAAAAAGTGGTTTATTGGAACTTATTCCCGGAGGAGTGTTAGTTATTCCATGAAGGGCTAATGCTATCGGGTCGCTACAATAGTGCATCATACCAGCCGTCTTCGGACGGCTTTTTTGATTATACTGTTCGTAAAAACCCGCTTACATTTAGGCTGCTAAACGCTGTTTATGAATAAAATCCTGCTCGCAACTATAGCATGCCTTTGTTATTGCCGGCCGGCATTAGCACAATCACCCTCATACGAGGTATATGCCATTAAATATGCGATGCTGGAAAAGCCTACGCCTGTATCGGGCTGGGCAAGCGGTGGCTCAGACCACGACAGTGTTGATATAGCTTTTATGTTCTGGCTTATAAAAGATGGAAAAGGAAAAAATATTCTTGTCGACGCAGGATGCGCCAGCGACCTGCAGGCAGCCATTGATTTTGGAGTAGCAAAATTTACCCGCCCGGATTCTATGCTGCAAAAGCTTGGAGTTGATCCATCAAGTATTAGCGATATCATCATTTCGCACCCGCATTGGGATCATATCGATGGCATCAGCTTATTTCCCAACGCGCAGGTTTGGATTCAGAAAGAAGACTACGATTATTATGTGGGACAAGCCTGGCAGAAGGATGCCAACCACGGTGGCTTTGCTAAAAGAGATATACTGCAATTGGTGGAACGCAATATATCGGGCAAGGTTACTTTGGTGAATGGCGACAATAAAGAGATCATTCCGGGAGTAAGAGTATATACCGGCTCGCGCCATACTTTTAATTCACAGTATGTGGTGGTGCAATCGGGCGGTGAAAAAATAGTGATTGCTTCCGATAATGTATGGATATACCACAATATCGACAAAATGCTTCCGCCTCCTTCTTACGGAACTTTTGATGCCAAAGGTTATGTAGCGGCTATGCAACGCATGAAAACGCTGGCTTCAAAACCGTCGTATATACTTCCGGGGCACGACGACCAGGTTTTTAAAAGATTTCCTTTGGTGGCGCAAGGCATCGTTCGTATAAAATAAATTGTTGCGTTCCCTCGCCGTGGCTCGTGTCTCACGAGCCACGTGTAAGACGCCTATGGTGTCTTTATCCGTCAGCATATGCTTGGTGAAATTTCGGCAAGTGAAGACACTAGCGGTAAGGGTGTCTCCATCCAGTGGAACAAAATTGGAGGATCGTGAGACACGATCCACGGCAAAGGAATTTTTTAAGTTACACAGGGCATTGTTCGTATAAATAGCCTTCTTGTTTTTTGTGTATTCTAATGGTTGACGCCTTCATCTGCCTCGCCATGGCTCGTGTCTCACGAGCCACATGGGTTATATTGTCTCGGAGAGGCAACCTGTTTGTAAAAAGCCAGCCCCTTAACGCGTTGCACCATAGGTGCTACCCTAATACAAGGGCTGCACCTGCGGCGCAGTTAAAAAGGCTGTTGACGATGATTACAAACAAATAGCACCTATGGTGCATAACCATTACTCTTTTCTTAAGTTGACGGTCGTGGACATGTAGAATGATAAGGATAATTGAGTTAATTTAGTTAAGCAGGTTAAAAAGGTTAAGTAAGTTGATTAAGTTGAGTAGTGCTAATGAAGAACATACTTAACCTACTCAACTCCCGCCCGGATGGCTCCGGTCGTACGGGCATTTAACCTGTTAATTCATCAACTAACTCAAATGATCAGGATAGGACTTATTAAAGAAGGAAAGACACCCGCCGACAACCGTGTTGCACTAACACCATCGCAATGCAAATGGATACATATGCAGAATGCCGGCGTGCGCATCATAGCGCAGTCTTCCTCCAGCCGTTGCTTCACAGACAAAGAATATACTTCTGCCGGGGTAGAGGTAAAAGACGATGTAACAGCATGCGACATACTGCTGGGCATTAAAGAGGTACCTGTTGATATGCTGATTCCCAACAAGACTTACCTGTTTTTTTCTCACACCAAGAAAAAACAAGCTTATAACCAGGCGATGTTCCGGCATATCATACAGAACGGTATAACGCTGATCGATTACGAATGCCTGGAGCATGAAGATGGGCAACGCATTATAGGGTTTGGTTTTTTTGCAGGCGTAGTGGGTGCGCACAATGGACTAATGGCATACGGCAACCGAACGGGGTTGTACAGTCTCGAGCGGGTATATAAGCAAAGGAGCTTCCGGGAGTTGATACACACTTATTTTGGGCTGCGTCTGCCCAATGTAAAGATAGCCGTTACAGGATCGGGACGCGTAGCGCATGGTATACTGGAAATTATGAACCTGGTGGGCATTCACGAAGTAGAACCCGATGAATACCTGCACAGAAGATTTGCTTATCCTGTATATACACAGTTGAAAGGCGCAGATCTCTACAAACACAAACTAACAGGTAAGTATAGCCGTATTGATTTCCATGAACATGCCCATCAATACGAATGCATCTTTCTTCCTTACGCTGAGCAAACGGATATTTTGCTGAACGGAGTATTCTGGGATCAGGCAGTGCCCCGGCTTTTCAGGAAGGAAGATATTTCGGCAGATCGTTTTATTATACAAACAATAGCAGATATAACCGACGATAAAGGAGGATCGGTGCCAATAAACCTGGGCGACCAAACCATTGAAGATCCGGTATATGGCGTGGACCGGCAGCACTTTCATAAAACACCGCCATATTTACCGGGTTCTATTGATGTGATGGCTGTAGGCAACCTGCCCAACGAACTTCCCCGCGATGCTTCGCGGTACTTTGGCGAACAACTCATTAAATATATCCTGGAAGACCTGGTAAAAGGCGGCTCGCCCCTTATAGAAAGAGCCACCATGGTAAAGCAGGGAAAGCTTATGCCGCTGTATGAGTATCTCAGCGAATATGGTGGAATTGCTGACCTCTGATCTTGGTTTTGAACCCTGCCCGTCCGGTCAGGCGGGCACGGAGGCACTAAGGCACGGAGGTGCACGGAGATTTTATGTTTGTTGTTCATCGTTTTTGATCTAAGAGCTGACCGCTGAAGGCTGATCGCTAAAAAATCAGATAATAATCCCTCAAAAGCTTTACAAACTCCGGCGTGTATTGTTGATTGTTGTTTTTAATAACCAATTCGGTTGACTGCCTTTCATTTTCTCCCTTCCTCGAAAAATGCAATAAACACCTGAAATATGGATGTGTGGGAGTTTGCCTGATGTGCAGGGAGTCGATGAGTGTGAAGTTCATTTTCTCAGCCAATTGTACAAAATAATCTTTGCGATAATAAGGAAGCAGGATTCCAAAGCTGCCCTGTGCGGTAAGCTGGTTATGTATAATCTCAATCAGAATGGCGAGGGTTAACGACCTGTCGTGCATCGCCATATTTTTTTTATCGTCGGGCGACTTCAGCTCGTTTTCATAAAACGGTGGATTGGTAATGATGAAATCGTAACGGGTCGGGTACCCGAAACCGATAGCATCGGCATGAAAAGCTGTGATACGGTCACTCCACGGACTTTCCCGTATATTCTGTTGCAACTGTTCAAAAGAACCGGCTTCCTTTTCAATAGCATGAAATACTGCCGTATTTTTTTGCGCCAGCATTAAAGAAAGCAAACCTGATCCCGCACCGATATCCAGTATCATACCCGCCTGCAGATTTTTTGCGGCAAACCAGGCTCCGCATATGCATGCATCCGTGGTTACCTTCATGGCACAACGATCGTGGTGTATGGTAAACTGCTTAAAACGGAAATATGAATTAGGCAAAGATTTGAAATTTGAAATTTGAGATTTGAAATTTGAAGTTTTTACCTCAAATTCTCAAGATTTGTTCTGTGCCGGAGCTGTATCCTGCTCCAATCGGTAAGCTGATGTCGTTGATCCAAACAAAGCTCTTGTCTATCCGCGTTACCTTTTCGTTGGCCACAATATACGATCTGTGGATGCGCGTAAACTTGTCTGGCGAAAGCATTTCCTCTGCTTCGTTCATGGTTAACCGCGATAATATTTTTTGATTTGTGAGAATGAAGTGAAGGTAGTTGCCCGCACTCTGTACATACAATATATCGTTCATGTCCACTTTAATCTGCTCATAGCCGCTTTTAATAAAAACAGTTTGCGGGTTGCCCGTTTCTGGTTGATGACTTTTCAATCTGTGCAGCTCATATGCTTTGTTCGCCGCTTTTAAAAAACGTGCCAGCGAAAAAGGTTTTAACAGATAATCCACTGCATCCAGCTCAAAGCTTTCCACCGCATGTTCGCTATAGGCAGTGGTAAAAATTACCATTGGCGGCCGCGATACCGATTTCAGCCAGTCTATCCCTGTTATATCCGGCATTTTAATATCAAGAAAAATCAGGTCTATCTTTTCATTTTTTACAAACGCCAGTGCATCAAAAGCATTGGTAAAGCAGGCAATCAGGTCTATAAACGGCACTTTTGCCGAAAGCGATTTTACCACTTCCAGTGCAATAGGCTCGTCGTCGATGGCAATAGTACGAAGCATGTTTTACTACAAACCAAAATTAGGCGGTAAGTTAATGATTCTAAGTTTTTTTTGAATTTGTATATTTTGTTTTGCTGAACTACAAGGCAAGCATCGTCTTTCATACACTGTTCATCCCACAGCAACGGTGATCATTTTGCAAAAGCCTCATCCAGTTGCTCATGCAGCTTCTCCTGGCTGCTCGGATATTCAGCGTTAGGTTTAACAATATTTCCCCTGGTATCGAACAATACAAAAGTAGGGTAGCGGTTGGTAGCTCCGCCAGCCTGCTCAATGTCCTTCCAGCAGCTTTGTATCTGTTCGTTGTTCAGGCGGTAGTGCTCTCCTTCCAACTGTTTCAGGTATACATATTCCTTCCAGGTTTGTTCCTTTTTATCATCGTCCATATCCAGGTAAAGAAATACGATGTTTTTGCCCGCATATTTCTTTTTCAGCGCCGGCATATATTCCATTTCGCTTTTGCAGGGACCGCACCAGGTTCCCCAGATATCCAGCAAAACGACTTTGCCGGCATATGGCGCCACCAGTTCCTTCAGCGATGTTACTTTTTTAGCAGCATTTAATACAATCAATGGATTTTCTTTTTGTTTATTCAGCTGTGCCTGCAATTTTTTTACCTCCTGTGGTGCGGTTACCATATATTGGCTGTAGGGATAATATTGCTGCAGCGTGTCCAGCATCATATTGGCAACGGCAAGATTATGATTGTCTGATGCTTCCATTATTTTGTTGAATAAAAGCTTATCGTGTATGCCTGGTGGCAGGTTGTACCTGGCGTATAGCCAGGGCAGCACATATTTTTCTCCATACTTTTCAATCTGTGTGGTGAGCGTGGCAAAAGGTGTGTGGAGCGCCTGCTCAATGCCGGCTACTGCTGCGGCAGAATCGGACCGGAAATTTTTCCCAAGCTCGTTCAGTTTTATTCTCGAATAATTGTCCAGCATCATATTGGCAAACAGGGAGCTTATCAATGTAGCGCTTCCGGGCAGTGGTGCAAAGTCTAATACTTTTTCCTGGAATTTTTCCCAATCTTTATTTTTATTCCAGCGCATGGTATTGCAGAAATCGTATAAGTAACATTGATAACCATACCTCATTTCCTGCAGCAAAATGAACTGCTGCCGTTCGGGAAGTCCGGAAAATGCGATCCTTTGCGTGGCAGCATTTATATCCTCTTCCAATACATCCAGCACCTGCGTTTTGAGCGAATCCAGTGGCAGCCTGGCATATTTGTTTTCGTTCCATTCGCCTGCGGCGAAAAAGGGCATGTTACCTATTTGCAGCTTGTGCAGCAGGTTATTTTCGGCGGCGGCCTCGCCCGTGAGCTTTATACGGTCGATATTGTCGGTAGCATCAAAGCTCAATTGCAGATCCCTGCCCGGACTTAATAAAAGTCGTTTCTCTGCCGAGTCGAACTTCATCAGTACAAACAAAGGGTATGGAATATCAATCTTCCTGCTAAAGCTGCCGTTACTGCTTACGGCAACGTATAGGGGCTGATTTCGAAAATGCGCACTGCCATTTAAAAGATAGAGTGTAATGACAGAATCTTTCAGGTTTTTTACAGTGCCTGAAAATACAAGAGATTGCGCCGATGCGCTGCCGACGCAAACAAAAAACAGCAATACAAAAGCAAGTTGTTTCATGTGTTATTCTTTATTTATTTTTTGTCACATAGCCAGCCCAAAAAAATTCATTCCGGCGGGCAGAGAATTATATTAAGTGAACTTTGTTTCCCTATAACAATCGTCCGGGCCAGCGCTTCACTCAACTAACCCACTTCACTGAATTAACTGAATTAACCAATGCCTTCAGGGCAATAGCGTAGCTATACCTGTAAATGGTAGTTCTCTGTGTTTGATTTTTTTGATGGAGCGTAAGGTGATCCTCCGGGGATCATCCCGTTAATTCCTGCTGAAGTACAGCAGTCTCGACTTTATCCCTTCCCAGAACTGGCGGACTTTGCCGGGGTTTTGTTTCCATTGGTTAAATGCCTGCGCTGCTTCTTTCCTTCGCCATGCGTCCATTTCTGCCATTATCTCCTGTTGCAGAAGCAAGTCGGTAGCGGCGGCTTTTTCAAAAAATTCTTTTTCTACTTCCTTCAAAGCGGCTTTTTCGTTGAGCCAGGCCAGTTTTTTTTCCAGCACGGCATCCTGCACTTTTTCTTCGTACAATCCCGAAGGCATCATGAGCTTGGTGAGCAATGGCATCAGTTCAATCATCATGATCAGCATAATCACCAGCCTGTACCGGTATTTTACGGGAGGATGCGTAAGCATCAGGTCATCCAGCGTTTCTATGCGTGTTAAAAACCCGTCGGACAAACCTTTTCCAAATTCGGCTATGCCTGACTGTATGGAAGCTTCTGTTCTTTTTTCCCGTAACAGGGCAGAATCTAAGGCCGGTTGCGTATTTCTTTTCCACGTCGTCATATCTTCTTCGGCTTTGAGGTAAGCCATCTTTTTAACCCGGGCAATGGTATATTCGCCAATTTTGCCAGAGCCACCGGTACCATCCGTTTCTCGTATATAGGCGTTTTTCAGGTCCTGTATCTCCTGTTCTTTTGCCTTCTGTTCATTTCGTATGCGATTTATTTCGGCCCTGGCATTTTGCAGCTCCACTTCATTTTCATCTCTTATTTGTTTGGTGTAGGCAATGATCTTTTTTTCTTTTACCACGGGCAAATGGGCATTGATATCTTTTTCAAACAACATTAATACAACCGGCTGCGAAATAAAAAAGCCGATGGTAAGCGCCAGCACCAGCCTGAGCGAAAGTGACAGCCATTTGTTTTTTCCACCCGTACTGTTCAGCCCGGCAATCAATCCCCTGTCGATGGTAAGGATAACAAATCCAAAGAACAAAGCTGCCGGCAACACAATCAAAATATCGTTAAAAAGCGTGGAAAAAAAGTATCCCCATGCCAGCGTTGCAAATATCCAGGTAGCCATTACCGTATAGCCTATCACAGAGTAGCGGAACTTATCCGGTCCGCAGTCCTTCATCAGTTGCGGGTCGGCAGCAGCCATCCACCATAAAAATCTGTCCCATGCCGACGGCTGTTCCTCAGAGTCTGATGGTGAGGTGGACGAAGAATTCACTGTTCGTTGATCTGATATGTAATTCATGTTGATCAGGATAAATTAATTGTAAACGTTGTTTAACATTTTCCAGTCCTATGCCAGACCGGTCCCGCTCAGGGTCGCCTTCTTTTTTGGGGTGAACGCTGTTATAAACATCAAAATACAGGTGCTCAGTATCACACGAAATGTTAATCTTTATCCAGGATTTTTCCTGCAGGCTGATACCGTGCTTAAAAGCATTTTCAACAAAAGGTATCAGCAGCATCGGCGCTATCTGCTGATGACAGTTGGCCGTCTTTTCAATGAAAGAAATGTCTATATCCTTAGATACTTCCGTGCGCAGCTTTTGCAGCACTATATAGTTTGTTAAATATTCGATTTCTTTACTGATGGAGATCCTGTCCTGCTGGTTATCCTGCAACATAAAGCGCATCATATCACCCAGCCGCTGCACACCCTCGGCGGTGCGCTCTGCGCTTTCCTGCAAAGCAGTGCCATAAATGGTATTAAGGGCATTGAACAAAAAATGTGGATTGATCTGAGACCGGAGGAATTGCAGATCGGCAGAAGTTTTGCCCAGGCTTTTTTGCAGGCTTAAAATGGATTGCAGCTTTTGCCGTTGCTGGTTGAAGATGAGCCACGACAGGGGGGTGGTTACAAATGTAAGTATAGACCACACTGCTATGGCAAATTCGGGACCTGAACGTGCTCCGCCAATTACAAACACCAGCCAGAAAGCGATACTGAGAGAAACCGGCGCAATCATTAGCCATCCTATCAGCTTTTTAAAGGGAATTTTATTGCGTTGCTGCCAGGGAAACAACCAGTATACATTGATAAAACACAGCAAAATGGACGGCAGCAGGAAGAAGAAATAAAAAATGTCGAATCCATCACCCGTTGCCAACCGGAAAATATGGAAGAAGGCAAATACAGTTAAATAAATGAACAACACATTAGTGGCGTGGTTGGTAAGCAATACCCGGAAGGGCTGGTTGCCTCCTTCTTTACTGATCATTTTAATGACCAGTTCGCGCAGATAAACATAAATACCATAAAAAATAAAAGTAGCTGCCGACAACGTGGTGCCGTACTGTATAGACCGCATGTGAAGCGATTGTGCCGAGTTGCTGATAACAGCGTAAAAATCTTCCTGGTAATAAGCTGCCGCAAAAATCAGTAACAACAGGAACCAGATACCAATACTGAGCAGGATGGTAAGGATAACAAACCTTTTGCGCAATATAAGCACCGGTACGATGTAGAGATTTATAAAAAGAAATAAAATATAAATAGCAATCAATGGGGTTACCCTGGGAATAAAATAGTGTTTGATGAAATAGGTGAACACAATACCCCAGCCTGCATCTTCAACACCACGTGTATGCAAATGATGCTGCGAATCGCCCATCTTGTCAAAGAAGAACTGGATGGCAAAGAAAATACCGCTGAGGGTAACAAAAATAATTTCGTGCTGCCGCCACTTGATCTTCATGCAGGTAATAATTTCTGCAAGAATATTACAAGCCTGGCATTGTTTGAAACAAATGTGATAAAACGGTGTATTACTGTGATGAAATGAAAATGTGTGTTATCTGTGTTATTCCATCGGGTAAAATTCCTGTAAGCCTTTTATAAAAGTGAGCGTGGCAACGTCCATATGCCCAAGGTTATTGTACACTTTGTAATTCGTTTTAATACCCGGCACAGACGTTAGCGTTTGTCCAAATTGCTGCAAGGGCTTAACATTCCATGTTGAATCCTCCTGCCCGCCAACAGAAAGAAAAACCTGCCATTGATTTTTGTTGCCGGCGTTTTTAATTTCGCCCGGAAGGCCATTCAATAAAAAGTTGTGGTACCACAACGAAGGACTGGCAGCAATGAAATTCCTGAAAAAGTTCTGCTGGTTTTTCACCTGGTTCGAGAGGGAATGCAGGGTAAAATATCCGCCAAAGGAATGCCCCGAAAGCGTTCGTTGCGTTGTGTCGGTGCGATAACGCTGATCTATATACGCTATTAATTGCTGCTTGATAAAATCATCGAATTTGTTGGCGCCGGCTGCGGTAGTTAATTCATCGGAGGGAAGTGCTTCGGGATAAAGGTAATCTCTTACCCGCAAAGAATCCATCAGTTGAAACGAACCATAGCCAATTCCCACGAGAATAAGCGGTGGCAACAATCCACCCTTTTCATATTGCGCCATCGTTGCTGCAAGCATGGGGAAGTGAAAATTTCCGTCGAGCGTATATACAACGGGAAAACGTTTGTCCGGTTCCGTTAGATAGGCTTCCGGCAATTGTACAGAAATGTAAAAGGAGTCTTTTACCGCCGATGAATACAGTATTGTATCATTCGTTGGCGCAACAGATGCGATTGGTTGTTTAGCGGAACAGGCAAATAAGAACAGCGATACAATTAATAAAACAACGGAGTAGGAATGCTTCATGCAGGTAGTATTGAAATGATATAATGCTGTTCAAATTATAGTAATACTGTCGTAACTCCTGTTTGCGATTGGAATTTTAAGATTATTTTATTGCGTTAGCGGTCGGCAATGAGCTATCAGCCATCAGCTTTCAGCAGATCATCCCCACTGTCTTGTCCTGAAATAGGTGGACAAAATAATTCACCAAAAATCAGTAGAAAACATGACAACAGTTCCCAAAGAAGTTATCCGGTATAGTATTAGCTTTAAGCAAAAAGTAGTCAAAGAGGTCGAAGAAGGTCTGAGCATCTCATCTGCTGCCCGCCTGTATGGCATTAAAGGAGGTCAGACGATACAAACCTGGCTCAGAAAATTTGGTAAAAATCATTTATTAAACAAAATTGTAAGAGTAGAAATGAAAGGCGAGAAAGACAGGGTAAAGGAGCTGGAAGCTGAGATAAAGAAGCTGAAAATAGCCCTTGCCGATACCACCATGCACAACCATCTGTTAGAAAACATAATAGACCTGGCGAGTGAGCATTATGGTTCGGATATAAAAAAAAATTTAGGATCACAGCCGTCCAAAAAAGCAACAGGCAAAAAGGATACCCCATAGATAAGTTATGTACTCATGCGGGGTATAGCCGTTCAGGATATTATAAATCGCTGCAAGCCCGAAGGCAGACAGTTTTACAGGAAGATATAATAGTGAAGCTGGTACAGTCAATAAGAAGGAATCAGCCCAAAATAGGCGGCAAAAAGCTGTACTGGCGACTAAAGAAGGATCTGCAACAGCTTCCGGATTGCATAGGCAGAGATAAGTTCTTTGATATTTTACGCAAGCGAGGCTTACTGGTAAAAAGGAGGAAGAAATACGTTCGAACAACGGACTCCTGGCACCGGTTCCGTAAGTATGGAAACAAACTTAAAGACAAAGCGTTAACTGCTCCCAACCAAGCCTACGTAAGCGATATTACCTATTTACGAACCAGGCCAGGCTTTATATACCTGTTTTTGCAAACCGATGCTTATTCCCGCAAGATAACAGGCTGGTCGCTTTCAGAAAGCCTTTCAATAGAGGGCGCTATAAAGGCTTTACGCATGAGTTTGCGGGGATGTAAAACTGCAAAGGATATCATTCATCATTCAGACAGGGGCATCCAGTATTGCAGCAAAGAGTATGTCAAAATAGTAAAGAAGCATAAAATGCAGATAAGTATGACCGAAGAAAATCACTGCTATGAGAATGCAATAGCAGAAAGGATAAACGGGATATTAAAAGACGAATTTATGCTGGATGAAACATTTGCCAATAAACAGCTAGCCATCAAGGCGGTGAAACAGGCAATAGCATGTTATAATAACAACCGCCCACATTGGTCTTTAGGTTTACGCACTCCCCAACAAGTACATGAGGCAGCGTAATACCAGTAAAATCAATGAATTTGAAGGATATCCACAATTGAAATGTGGATTTTAAAAAGAAAAAAAGTAACAAAAAAAGAAAAAAGTTAATAGTAATAATAGTGTCTACTTTTTTCAGGACATGACA
>JBQCFW010000044.1:0-8839 GCA_051958655.1 Agriterribacter sp.
CGTTCGGTTATACCGAAGACGAAATTGTGAGCAGCGACATCATCGGCACTACTTATGGCTCGTTGTTTGATGCAACACAAACCAAAGTGCAAACAGTGGGAGACACTCAACTGGTAAAAACTGTAAGCTGGTACGACAACGAAATGAGCTACGTAAGCCAACTGGTACGCAGCGTAAACTATTTCGCTAAGCTCATCAGCAAATAAATACTGTTGATTTTCCGGAACGGGAAACATCAGCAATGTTTTTTATTAACGCAGCAAAGAGATTGTTATACCATTCATGTGGTAAAAAGAGTATCAAAGCTCAGTAAACATTCTCTTTGCTGTTATCATAATCTAAATCCGCATTAACTATGTCAAAATTCTCTTCCTGCAATTTCAAAGGTCAGAAAGCACTTGTAAGAGTAGACTTTAATGTTCCCTTGAATGATAAGTTTGAGATTACCGACGATACCCGCATGCGTGCGGCCGTACCTACCATTAAAAAAATATTGAACGATGGCGGTAAAGTGATCCTGATGAGTCATTTTGGTCGCCCGAAAAAAGGACCTGAAGAAAAATTTTCGCTGAAGCCATTGGTAAAACATTTGAGCGATCTGTTGGGTGGAACCACTGTTTTGTTTGCCAGCGATTGTATAGGAGAACAGGCATATACCACCGCCGATATGATGAAGCCGGGCGAAGTGCTGTTGCTGGAAAACCTGAGGTTTTATAAGGAAGAGGAAGCGGGTGACGAAGATTTTGCAAAAAAATTATCAAGGCTCGGTGATATATATGTGAACGATGCGTTTGGCACCGCACACAGAGCGCATGCTTCAACCGCTGTGATTGCTAAATTTTTTCCGGTTGAGAAAAGAATGTTTGGCTTGCTGATGGAGGGAGAGGTAAACAGCGCGGAAAAAGTATTGCATCAGTCGGAAAGACCTTTTACTGCTATTATTGGCGGTGCTAAAGTGTCGGACAAAATACTCATCATTGAAAATCTCCTCAAAAAAGCCACCGATATTATTATTGGCGGCGGCATGGCCTATACTTTTATGAAGGCGCAGGGCGGCAAAATTGGTAAGTCTCTTTGCGAAGAAGATCGCCTGGATGTTGCCCGCATGCTGATGAAGAAAGCAGAAGAAAACGGTGTAAATATTCACCTTCCTTCCGATTCTATCATTGCCGATAAATTCGATGCCAATGCCGACGTATCTACTGCGCCCAGCAACGAAATTCCCGATGGCTGGTTAGGATTGGATATTGGCGAGAATGCACGGGAACAATTTACCAACGTTATTAAGAAATCGAAAACCATTTTGTGGAACGGACCGATGGGAGTTTTTGAAATGGAAAAATTCCAGAACGGTACCAAAGCCATTGCTGTTGCAGTAGCTGCTGCCACACAAGCCGGCGCTTTTTCGCTGGTAGGCGGGGGAGATTCGGTTGCCGCGGTAAACCAGTTCGGTTTTGCCGATAAAGTAAGTTATGTTTCTACCGGTGGTGGCGCTATGCTTGAATATTTTGAAGGCAAAACATTGCCGGGCATTGCAGCAGTGTCGGCACTTTAGCTATAAGCTATCAGCTTTCAGCAATCAGCGGAGTTATCAACCAATAAAATTTTATTTATTCATAAGCCAGTACTGTTAAGGTGCTGGCTTTTTTTATTGTCGGTCAAAGCATCACTTAGCACGTAATTTTTTGTATCTCAAATCAATAACAATAAACTAAAAACTATAACCAGCTGAAGGCTGACGGCTGATAGCTCACCACTGCCCGCTCTCTCTTGGTACATCTTTTGAAGTTTCTACAGCATGCATTCTTTGATTGATGAAAACAGCCTGGAAACCATCAGGCAATACATGTTGCTGAATAAAGAAACGATGGCTATGGCAGAAAGTGTTACTGCCGGATTGTTGCAGTGGGGTTTCTCCAATGTTCCCGATGCGGCCCAGTTTTTCAACGGCGGTATTACTGCGTACAACCTGCAGCAGAAGCTCAAACACCTGGCGGTAGATCCTGATCATGCCATAGAGGTTAATTGTGTTTCGCAAAAAATAGCCAATGAAATGGCTATTAACGTATGTACCTTATTTAATAGCAATTGGGGTATTGGGGTAACGGGCTATGCATCGCCGGTGCCTGAGTCGCATCATAAATTGTTTGCTTATTATGCCATTGCGCATAATGGTAAATGCAAGGTAATGAGCAAGCTAACCTCTGATAATAATAAAGATCCAAAAGATGTGCAGTTTGAATATGCGGCGGAAGTGATGAAATCTTTTGTGAAGCTGTTGTTGGAGGGGGAGTAAGGTGAAAGGTGTAAGGTGTAAGGGGTAGGGTATAGGTAGCGCACCACTTACTTAACTCACTTAACAATTCAATTTGCTTAACCAAAAGGGGAAGTATTTTCCCAGGAGGAAAGATATTTCCACATCCGGCAGCTGTTTGCGGGTTATTCATTGCTTTTTGTTGCACGATAAGCCTTTCCCCACGATATTTTTCTAATCAGTTTGCTATGCTGTGCTGCTGTTATCAACGTTTCAGCTTTCCGATGAGCAGCTTTATCGTTTCCCAATTCCACAGTAAATATTCTGTCATTCCCTTTTCGCTCCCAATGCAGGTGCAACTGATGAGCGTGTGTTAAACCAATTAATTCTTTTATCAATTCTCCAATATCCGCGTCTGCGTCGGTGGTAATATACAGTTCAGCAGGATCTGACTTTTGGGTGATTTTCCTTTCAATATATTGCAATACCCATAAAATAATAAGCGAAATAACGGTGGCAACCGATGCAGCAAAATACATCCCGGCACCTGTTGCCAAACCAATGGCAGCAACGGTCCACAGTCCCGCCGCCGTGGTAAGTCCTTTTATAATTCCTTGTTTCAGTAAAATAATGGTTCCCGCACCCAGGAAGCCAATGCCACTGATTACCTGCGCCGCAACCCGCGAAGGATCAAGACTTACATGCTCAAGGTACAATACATCGTAAAATCCATGGGCAGATACCAGCATGGCAAGACTCGAGCCCAGGCATACCATCATATGCGTGCGCATACCCGCCGACCAGTTCTTGCGTTCTCTTTCCAATCCTATAATACCACCCAGGATGGAAGCAATTGCCAGCCTCAACAGAATTTCATTCCACGTTAACATGGGTAAAGTTTGTTCGCGTACAAATGTATTGCATAAATTAAACCAAATGCTAAGGCATAAGTGCAGCAGAATCTTCGTCTGCCCCGTCAGGTTCAACAGCCGGTATAACGGCAGTTCTTCTTTCGCCTACCTGCTGGCGCCACATGGCATAATACAGTCCGCGTTTTTCTACCAAAAAATCGTGCGAACCCGATTCAACGATCTTCCCCTTTTCCAATACATAAATAACATCGGCATGCATAATGGTAGAAAGCCGGTGCGCAATCAAAATAGTGATCGGGTCTTTTTGTCGTGATATTTCTTTAATGGTTTCCGTAATGGCTTCTTCCGTTAAAGAGTCAAGCGCCGATGTTGCTTCGTCGAAGATCAGTAGCCTCGGATGTCTTAACAGTGCTCTTGCAATTGCCAGCCGTTGTTTTTCACCGCCCGATAACTTCATGCCACCTTCACCCAAAACAGTATCCAATCCTCTGCCCGACCGTGAGAGCATACCGTCGCAGGAGGCTTGGTGCAGCGCCTGCAACATTTCTGCTTCGGTTGCATCGGGTTTTACAAACAGCAGGTTATCGCGGATGGTGCCAAAGAACAACTGCGTTTCCTGCGTTACAAATCCTATTTGCCGGCGCATTTCATTGTAGCGTATGTCCGTAGCCGGTATATCGTTGAAATATATTTTGCCTTCAACCGGCCGGTATAATCCCACGAGTAATTTTACCAGGGTGGATTTGCCGGAGCCTGAAGGACCCACAAATGCTACTGTGTCGCCACTTTTAAAACGAAAGCTGATATTGTCTATAGCATTAACCGGTGCGGTAGCATGCCTGAATACCACATTTTCAAATTCCATTGATTCCAATGGACCAATGGCCACCGGTTCCTCCGGACGTTTTTCGATGGGCTTTTGCATCAGCTTATCAAAGTTGATGATAGAGGCTTCCGCTTCCCTGTAAAACAAAATGATGTTTCCTAAATCCTGCAACGGTCCAAATATGGTGGTGGATATAAACTGCATGCTGATCAGTTCGCCAGCCGATAACACGTGCCTGAAAATGAGCCACAATAAAATAAAAAGAATGGATTGCTTCAGCAGGGTAAGTGCTGAACTTTGCAGGAATGAAAGCATCCGCACCTTCCTTACTTTTTGCAGTTCAAGATCGAATATCTTTTTAGTGTGTTCTCTCAATCGTTTTATTTCAGGATAGGTGAGCCCCAGGCTTTTTACCAGTTCAATATTCCGCAGCGACTCGGTAATGGCGCCCGACATCTGGTTGGTTTCGCGGTTGATGGAACGTTGCAGTGTTTTTATTTTTTTGCTCAGCAATCCTGTCAATCCGCCCAACACTACCACTCCGATAATAAAAACCGGAATGAGCAGCCAGTGTTTCGTAATGGCATACCAAATGAGGAACCCGATACCAATGAGCGACGAAAAAAGGATATTGATAAAAGCATTGATGAATCTTTCGGTGTCGGTTCTTACTTTTTGCAGGGTAGATAGGGTTTCGCCACTCCGCTGTCCTTCAAACTCCTGGTACGAAAGGCGCAGGGTTTGCTTGAGTCCATCGTTAAAAATCTGCATGCCAAACTGCTGCACCACCAGCCGCATTACATAATCCTGGAAAGTTTTTGCAAGTCTTGCGGCCAATGCAACAGCCACTGCTACAATCAGCCAGAACAATACTCCGTTTACCAGTTCCGTTTCGGTTTTGCCACCCGGGTTGGTAGCATAATCGTCAATTATTTTTCCGAAGATGAGCGGGTCAATAAGCGTGAGTAACTGCGCTACCCCTGCCAGCACCAGCGACCACATAATAAGCCATCGGTGCGGTTTCAGGTATGTCCATAAAATTTGCATACAACAAATATAACTTTTGCTGGGCTTCAAGCCCATGCTCTAGAAAATCCATGAACCAAGCACACAAGAACCAAAATGAGTTTTATCACATCAGGAAAAAGAAATGTTCTGAATGGTGATTTTTGAATTGTTTGCCCGATGCCTTACAGCCTATGCCCTAAACCCAATCTTACCTAAATTTGTTGCAAACTTTAAGGTATGCTTGTACGTCAGTTGTATCGTTCCTTCCTGCTAAGCATTGCGGTTATTGCGGTGTCTTGTAAAGAAAAAGAAACTGCTTCAACAGAAAAAGAGAAGGAAGCCATTACCGCTGTGAGCGCGGCAAGAGCTAAAGCGTTTAACGATGGCAATGCCGGTGGAGTTGCTGTACATTTTACTGACAATGCCAAATTAATGGCGCCCGGTAAACCTGCAACTACCGGTAAAGCTGCAGTGCAGCAATATTATCAGTCGATATTTGATGAATATACAACCAGGCTCGAAAGCCATTATGAAGAAGTGGAAGTATCGGGCAACATGGCCTATGGAAGAGGCTTTGCAAAAGTTATCTTGTTTCCTAAAAAGGGCGGAGACTCATTGGTTTCTACTGCTAAATATCTGAATATTCTGGAGAAGCAAAGTGACGGTACCTGGAAGACGACGCACGATATCTGGAATGGAAACGAGTAAGGATTTCTGATTTCTGGTTTTGGGTTTCTGATTTCAGGATCGCACAACCGCTTTCCGGTTTATGGATTTTCAACAGTAAACAATCTGACAACAAACTATAAACGTACTGCTGTCATTTTGACAATCAATTTGTCTTGATAGCTCCTTTTTTGATTCAGACTGTTTTTGGTTAGCGGCTATCTGCTACCAGAAGCTAAGTTTACTTTTTGAATTGTGCAGCATTTCTAATTGCAATCATGTCTCAGTGAATGAGCAGAATAATTTGGTTTGATGAAGTTTAAAAGTGAAGATCATACGCGTTGGGCAAGCATATGCGAATGTCATAAAAGCATATTTTTTAGCTATCTAACCATAATTTTTCATGCATTATTCATTATAATTTCACTTTAGTTGTTGCCTGAGCAATAACTAATAGCGATTGTGTTAATTAAACTAATATGCCAATGAGTTGTTCTCTCCCCAAACCCTATGCTGGTTTGTGCATATCCGGGCGCTCCCTTTATAGTTCTATTGCCCATATCATTGCTCCACATCATACTTATAGTAATTCGTTAAACACATAATACCGGGCGCTTCCCGGTTTGTAGCTGCATATGAATGATGCCGATAAAACTGTATCGATTATTAAACATTTACCTTTTGATCACTTAAACAACAACCAAAATGAAGAAGAAGCTGCTTTTCATGCTCTCCTGCTTTTTGTGCATTTGCCTTGGCGCAATGGCACAGGTTTCTGTTTCGGGTAAGGTTACCGATGCTGCCGGAAGTGGCATGGAAGGGGTAACCGTGTCCGTTAGAGGAACGACCACTAGTACAACCACGTCAGAAAATGGTATGTTTTCGCTCAACGTACCTTCTACCAGCTCTGTGCTGGTATTTACTTTTGTAGGTTATGCTACCCAGGAGATCGCAGTAGGTAACAGAACCAATTTTAATATCACTTTGTCCGAAGCACGGTCTGCCATGGACACCCTTGTGGTAATTGGCTATGGTACCGCTCGTAAAAGAGACTATACCGGCTCGGTAACATCTGTAAATTCCAAAATTATTTCTGCGCAGGCCAACTCAACCGTTACCCGCGCTTTAGAAGGTGTGGTGCCGGGCATACAGGTTTCATCTATCGATGGTCAACCTGGTTTGGATATGGGCATCCGTTTGCGTGGATCAAGCTCTGCCGTACAAAACAATTCTAACGCGTTGATTGTAATTGATGGTGTTCCTACAGAATACCCCAATGCGCTTTCGTCGATTAATCCTAAAGACATTCAAAGCATCAGTGTGTTGAAAGATGCTGCTTCAACAGCGGTGTACGGAGCACGCGGTGCAAACGGCGTGTTGCTTGTTACTACTAAAAGGGGATCGAGAGGAAAAGCGAACATCTCGGTGGAAACCCGCATGGGCTATAACTACCTGGGTACATTGCGCTATGACAGGATAGACAATGCTAAAGACTATTACGAGCATGCGTGGAGAGTAATTTACAATTCTGCACGCTTTGGTGTAAACGGAACAGGCTCTACTAATAATACATACAGCACCAATGTTCAAAACCCCAATATGTCACACGAAGCAGCAGCAGAATTTGCCAGTCAGCATTTGTTTGACTATGTAGGGTCGACTACCAACTTTTCGCGGAATATGCTCGGCAACTGGATGTTGTACGAAGTACCGGGTGCAGTGTATACGCCTACTGGTACGGGTACTACTGCCAGTTCTACCATGTCTGGCGCGTACCTGGTAAACACAGATGGCAAGTTAAATCCCAATGCAAGACAGTTATTCGAGTCGGGGTCGTACGAAAACTATTTCTTCGAAAGAATGTTCCGCCAGGAGCACACCCTATCTGCCAGCGGTGGCACTGAAAAAATGGATTATTTTGTATCGCTTGGTATGCTGGAAGATCCTTCCTACATCCGCGGTTCAAAATTCAAACGTTACAACGTAAGGAGTAATGTAAACGCACAGCTTACCAACTGGTTGAAAGTAGGAGCCAATATGGGTTATTCTTACCGTAACACGCAATCTCCGGCCACCAGGTTCGGTCGTAACCCTGGCACTGTTCAGCAAAACGTTTTCCGTTGGACGAATGGCCAGAATCCCTTGATTCCGTTGTTTGCCCGCGATGCACAGGGCAATATCATGAAAAATCCGGATGGCACAGACAGGGTAAACGACAATGCCAATGTGAGCTACTCACCGCTGGGACCTACCAGCCAGCCCCTTTACACGGTTAATCTTATCAAGCTGCTCGATAATGATATCGACAGAAGAGAATCGCACGATCTGAACATGAAAGGTTATGCTACTGTAACCTTCTTGAAAGATTTCAGCTTTACAGCCAACCTTTCTTACGACAGGTTCTCTGAAGTTCGTATGAGGTATGGTAATGCCGAAACCGGCGCTGTGCAGGGAATTGGGGCGCTGGGTGAATACTATTCTAATACAAATGTGTTCAACGCACAGCAATTGTTGAACTGGAACAAAGGCTTTGGTAGCCACTCCTTAACTGCATTGTTGGGACACGAGTACTACCAGTATAAAAGCGACCTGCTGAACTATGCGTCAGCTTATTCCATTATTAACGGCTTTACTGGTTATGGCAACTTTGTATCGCGCTATACCACTGCCGGTGCGCCCTTTGGAGGCCCTGGTGGCGGTGGCGATATTAACGCGCTCGAAAGCTATTTCGGAAGGTTAAGCTATAATTACAATGAAAAGTATTTCCTGGAAGGATCTGCCAGAAGAGATGGGTCGTCCAGGTTCCGTTATGTAGAAGACCGTTGGGGAACCTTCTGGTCCATAGGAGCCGGCTGGCGTTTGAGTGCTGAAAATTTCATGGCAAATACCAAAAGCTGGTTGAATGATTTGAAAGTAAGAGCTAGCTATGGTGTAATCGGTAACCAAAGCGGCGTACCCTACTATTCTGGTTACCAATTGTGGAGCTTTGGTGCTACCTACACTACCGTAAACAACGGCACAGGTACTCCGTCTGGATTTACTTTAAGCCAAGGCGGAGCTGTTGTTCCTTTAACTTGGGAAAATACACATACGTTTGATGCAGGTATAGACTTTTCTATGTGGAACGGCCGGATCAATGGCGCCATCGACTTCTACGATAAAAAGACTGTAAACTCTGTGTTTGCAGAACCTATCGCTACTTCCATGGGTCAG
>JBQCFW010000045.1:0-21168 GCA_051958655.1 Agriterribacter sp.
CATACTTGGGTTCCGGGCGTTTGATATACATCCACCAGGGATATTCGCCTTCGTCTTCTTCATCGCCGCCATACCGCCATTTGTCGATGTAAATAGTATTGGTGCCGAGGCTTTTTACTCCCTCCTGGATATTTTTTTCCAGACTGTCTACCGTAGTCAACACGCCTATAATACAAAATATACCAATGGTCACTCCAAAAAGCGAAAGAAAAGTACGGAGCTTGTTGTTCCGCAGTTCCTGCCACGCCAGCCTGAAGGTGGCGGCAAGTATCTGGAGTGTTTTAAGCATGAATCAAAATTAACTAAGAAGAAGCAAAGTACAAGAACCAAGATCCAAGAACCAAGATCCAAAAAGATAAAGGAGATTTCTCCTTCGTAAAATGACGGAACCAAGCAACAATATCCGGGAAACAAATAGGAAAACAGTAAACTTCAGCTTCCGGCCTTTCGCCCTTCACCTTTTGCCTTCACCCTCTTCCTTGGATCTTGTTGCTTGTTATTTGGAATTTTTTCTTCCTATTTCTTCAAAAATTTGCCCAATGCTTTACCAGCAGTGGCATAGGTTTCAGAAAGTCTTTCGCCTGTGTCGTAATCGTTGCCCCAGAAAGAGTTGCCGGGCGCTTTGTCTATAGATATCCTGGCAAGCACCTTGCTTTTGTTGGCTGTTTCAACAATTACAGCTTCGCCATTGATATAGGCGTTTTTGCGTGTGATGCCAATGTTGAAGCCCGGTTCAATGAATTTGGTGTTGAATATGATGGTGTATTTTGCATTGGCATCAATGGTAAGATCGGAATACTTTGTAAGCAGTTCGTCAAACTTTGGTTCAAACCTGTTTTTACGATCTGCTATCCAGCCTTTAGCCCAGTTGTCGCCACGGCCGGCTTCTTTTTTGTTGTACTCCTCCGTTTTAGTCTTAATATAGTCTTCTTCCTTATCAAACTTACCTACGCTGATATTATCGTACGTAAATTCTGTGTTGATCGATTTTTCACTGCCAAAGTCGGGTACTTTGCCCTCAATTACTTTCACGCGTTGTGCAAAAACGTTTACAGTTAAAAAAGCCATGAAAAGCAGTAGTGTTGAAATCCTGAGATGTTTCATTAGTTTAATTTTTTTAAAAGATACAGAAAAATGTGTGATTTAAAAACCTGGCAAATGACAAATGTTACCCATCAAACGTTTCAAAAAAAATGCTTTGATGACGGTTTTAACAGTTGACGCCGGCAGTAAATCTATATTGCCTTTTGTAACAGTATAAAGCTATGCTGTTTGCCTTTGTAGTTGTTGTAGATAAGAATGTTTCGTAGCTGCGCGGCGGTTCCTTCTTTCTTGATGCAATGCGCGGGCAATGTGTGTTGCATATGGCAGGCCAGCCAAAATGCTATACCGGAAGCCGTTTCAAACTCGCCCGTCATGTGCTTAAAGCGGGCAATGGTAGTGCTGGCATTGAACAACGATTCTGCAGCCAGGTAATAGGGTAGCAGCCGGCTGTCTCCGTTTTCGCCCGAAAAAAACAGGTCGGGGCTTTTACCGGCGCCCAACTGTTTTTCAAGGAAAGCAGACAATGAATCTTTCACTTCCCTTTCATTGGTACTGTGCAGGGTACGAAACGCTTTTACCTGTGCCACCGCACCCTCCGCACGGTTGTTCACAATAAACATTACAGCCCCTTCGCCGGCCAAACTGCCCTCGGTATAAGTATCGTAAAGGCTTTTGTCCTGCATCGACTCTTTTTTAAACCAGCCTCCGAGGTAATCTATATTATAGTTATAAGCCGATATTTCATCTACCGCTCCCAGCAGGTAAGTGGCCTGTGGATTTTCGTGAAGCATCATCGCGGCGTCGAGCATTGCATTTTCAAAGGCAAGTCCTCTGTGTACATGCGTAACATTGTACTGTTTGTTTCGGCTCATCAAACCAACTTGTGCAGCAATGGCATTGGGCGTGCTTTGTACAAAATTGCCGGGAGTAAGCATTCCCTCTTCGTAATCGATGATCTGGTTTAAAAACTTGATGCAATCTTCCATGCCACCGTTAGCGGTACCTATTATAATGCCGTCTGTTTCAGCAACTATTTTTAAAACAGGCAATGCACAACCTACTCCCATCCTAACGGCTTTACCCATACGACGTAAAATACCGGGTGGAATGCCTTCGTAGCCCGGTTCTATTGCCTTCATTTTGTTGTCCACGCTTTCCTGCAAAGTCTCAACATCTACCTGTCCGAATGTTTGTTGAGGAGAGATGCAGTTATAGTGGTGGATAAACATAATGTGATTTATGATTGCTGATTTTTGATTTGAGATTTGTGGTTTGAGGTTTGACGTTTTGGCTTTGTCGTTTTTTGTTTTTTGTTTCTTATCTTTTTGTTTTCTTGGTTCCCCATTTCGACGAAGGAGAAATCTCCTTTGTCTTTTTGGTTCTTGTATCCTGGATCTTGTAACTTTCTTCACACCGCCGAAAATACCAGCGAACTGCAATTGCCTCCAAAGCCAAACGAGTTTGACATTACATGTTGTAAGTTGTTTTTTTGGTAGGCTGCAACGGGCGATAAACCTTTTTCTTCAATAGGGTTATTAAAATTCAGGGCAGGGTATACTTCCTGGTGATAGAGGTTCAGCAGGCTGTATACTGCTTCAACAGCTCCCGCCGCGCCCAGCGTATGTCCCGTATTTCCTTTGGTAGAGGCAAAAGGCGGCACTTCTTTAAACAAACGCAGCATGGCTTCGCTTTCAACCATATCGTTGTTTTCTGTAGCCGTTCCGTGAGCATTAATAAAGCTGATGGAGGAGGCATCAAGACCAGCCACCGAAAGCGCCTGTTGCATAGCCAGGTAGGGACCATCTCCTGCATCGGAAAGGGAGGATGGATGATAGGCATCGTTGCTGTTGCCGTAACCGGTTAATGCTGCATATACTTTTCGCCCCTTTACATCTTCTTCCTTTTCCAACACCAAAAATGCCGCAGCTTCGCCCAGGTTAAGTCCCTTCCTGTCGCGGTCGAAGGGCGCGCAATGATCGGGCGACAGGATGTGCAGTGCATTGAACCCGTTAATGGTAAATTTCGCCAGGCTGTCGGTTCCCCCAACAATGGCTCTTTTGGCATAGCCCTGTTTAATTAGTCGTGCTCCATACATAATGGCATTGGCAGAAGACGAGCAGGCCGTATTGATGGTGTTTACCACGCCGCCTATACTGTATCTTTCCTGCAGGTAAAGGTTTACAGAAGCATTGTCGTACGACGCCAGGTATTCCGAACCACCTTCTTTCGTGTTCGCATCGTGGTACAACTCATCGGTAAGGCACATGCCGCCCACGGTGCTGGCGCCCACCAGGGCCGTGTGTGGTTCCTGCAATTGCTGAAGTGATAATCCTGCATCGCCAATGGCTTCGTTAAATGCATATAAAGCCAGCAACGAGCTGCGCGTTACTCCTCTTTCAAAAGCATTCAGTTGATTTTTTAGCCGTTCCGTTTCAATTTTTATTTCGCCACAGGGGCGTAAGCCGGCATAATGGGTATTGAACAACGATAAAGTAGAAATGCCGCATACCTTATTGATAAGTGATGTGCGGTTTTCGTTAGCATCCTTGCCTATTGCGCTTATAATACCTATACCTGTTACAAGTATTCTTGACAACGGAAACTATTTGGTTCTGTGTTGAATAATATAATCAACCATTGTATTAATATCTACCAAAACCTTACGTCCTTCCTTGGGGTCTTGTATGGTAATGCCATATTCGCGGGAGAGTAATACAATCAGTTCTATCGAATCGATAGAATCCAGTCCCAATCCTTCACCAAACAAAGGCTGATCGTCCTTTATATCTTCCGGTTTTACATTGGTAAGGTTTAAAAATTGTATGATTTGTTGCTTTAGCTGTTGCTTTAATTGCTCTCTTTCTATTGTAATTTCCATTGTTGAACTTTTCTAGAGTAATTTTTTGCTTTTTAAGCCATAAAATGCAAGAAACTGCAATAATAGCGTAATAACGATTAAAGGTATAACATTCATTAAAATATCCTTCAGATTACCCCCTTCAAGAAACAGGCCATAAAAGGCTTCGAGGCACCAATGCAGGGGTGAAAGCCGCATAATGAGCTGAAAAGAGCCCGGCATGGCAAAGGAGGGAACAAGCAAACCGCCTATTGCTGCCAGCAAAACAATGGAAACGGCACCAAAGCCATTGGCCTGCTCCTGGGTATTGGCATATACTCCCACGCAAATGGCAAAACTGGCGGCGCACCAGCCACAAATAAAAGTAACGAGAAAGAGCGCACCAATATCCCGCGGCAGGTTCAGCGCAGGCAATCCCAGCGCCGGGAAAAGCCACATGCCGAGGCAGAATATCACTGCCGCCTGCAAAATGGTTACTGTTATATAAGTTACCTGCTTCGACACCAGCGCAATAACAAAATGGGTGGGCAGGGTGCGCAACCTGATAATGCTGCCGCTTACTTTTTCGCGCACCACGCTGCTGCCCAGCGATATAACAATAAAGAACATAGCAAATATGGTCCAGGCAGGAATATTATGCTGCGTGGCATTGGGTATTTGCCTGCTGCCATATTTCGAAACGGGTTCCTGCATTACGGGTGTTTGATTTGCAACAATCTGCGATTCGAGCGAATCGGGAATCGCTTCGTTGTTTACATAGTAGTACAGGCTTTGCACTATATACTTGCTTTGCACCACCTGCAATGCGCTTTGCAATCCGCCATCAATGCTTTTGCGGAAAGATTGCTGCAATACGGGATGATAATACATAACCACCGGCATGTCTGCACCTGAGCTGCTTTTTGCACTGTCGGCACCAACATCCAGGTCCTTTAAAGCCTGCCTCGAAACTGCCTTTGATTTGTTCAATACACTTTCTGAATAGGAGGGGGGAATGACAATGGCAACCAGCGCATCTTTGGTATTTACCATTTGCCGGATCGCGTCGTCACTGAACGAGCCGCCTGGTCGCTTAATGGTAAACATTCCTACTTTTTCCAGCGCAGAGTCCAGTTGCCTGGCCACAAATCCCGTGTCTTTGCTATACAGCAGTACAGGAATTTTGTTTTCGTTTACCAGTTCGAAAGTGCTGTTTTGAACCGATGCAATGACAATTGCTAATACAATAGGCATTACAAACATCAGTGTAAGCCCTATTTTGTCGCGGGTTAAAATCCTGAAATCCTTAATAATGGTATACCAGAGTTTGAACAAGTGAGCGTAGTTTTAAAAAGGTGAAAGGTCAAAGGTGAAAAGTCAAAGGTGAAAAAGCAAGAACCAAAAATCAAGGACCAATCTTTCACTTTTCATCTTTGACTTTTGTTTCCCCCAATTCCCCCAATAGTTTTTCTATTTCGTGTTTTTTAAAGGCTTTTTCGTAAAAACATGTTTTGCCATTGTTTTTATCAACGATGTAAGTAGCTGGCAAAGATCCGCTCCACGATTTATCAATCCGGGGGCAAAAATAGTCTGCATTCGTTTCATCCAGCCAAACTACCTGTGTATTAATGCCTTTTTCTTTTATAAATCGCGCTATTTTGGCGGGGTAGTCCCGTTTCATATCCATGCTTACCAGCAGGAGCTTAAATCTTCCTGCATTTTTTTCCGCAGCGTCCAGCAACCAGGGCAATTCTTCCACACAAGGCTCGCACCAGGTTGCCCAAAAATTAACCACAATGCTGGTGTTGGATTGCTGAATGTATTTTTCAAGATCGGTAATCTTCCATTTGGGAATGGTTTGCGAAAAGCCTGCGTTGATGATCAGCAGACTTGCAACAATTAAAATCAATCTTTTCATGTTAATTGGTTTAAGCCATCAGCAGTGGGCTTTCTGCTATCAGCAATGAGCTATCAGAAGAACCAAGAATCAAATCACAAGATCCAAACTGAAAACCGGATGCATTCGCAACCGCAATCTCAAATCTTAAATTTCAATCTCAAATTTCAAATCTGCCTGCTTTTAGCGGTTTCAGCCTCATCGGGCATAAATCCCCATTCCTCCAATAAATTATCAAACCGTTTTGGTGGCAGATTGCGTTGATCGTACTGTCCGGCCAGTTTTTTTTGCCTGTATGCTTCGTATATGGTAACAGCGCAGGCAACTGAAATGTTGAGCGATTTAATAATGCCCACCTGCGGAATAATAAAATTACCATCAGCCAATTGCCTTATTTCTTCACTTACGCCTGCATGTTCATTGCCAAAAACCAATGCCACCGAATTGGTGAAATCAATATCATGCAAAGTAACCGCATCGCTGCTTAAATGGGTTGTAAATATTTTGTTGTACCTGGTCCGCAAAACAGCAAAGCATTCTGCAGCGTCGGTATATTGATGAACCGTGAGCCATTTAGCTGCGCTGGACGAGCTTTTAGCACCCCATTTCTTATGCCTGGGTATTTTAGTATTCAGTACATAAACATCCTGAATGCCTACCGCATCGCAACTTCTCATTACGGCAGATATATTATGCGGGTCAAAAACATTTTCCAACACAACAGCGAGGTCGTTTTGTCGTTTATTTAAAACCTGTACCAACCGTTCCTGTCTTTCTGGCGTCATATTTGTAAAATTATAGGGGGCTAAAATACAAAAAGCTATTTTTGCCGGGTCTATATCTAAAAAATCCGGATATCAATTATGCTAAAAAAAATCTTAAAAATCACCGCTATTGTTCTTCTTGTACTGATCGTGCTTGCATTTGCACTTCCTTTCCTGTTCAAAGGAAAGATCATGTCTGTAGCCAAAACTGAAATCAATAAAAACGTTAATGCCAGGGTTGATTTCAGTGATATCGATATTTCGCTTTTCAGGCATTTTCCCCGCCTGGCTGTTGGGCTCGAAGACCTCCAGGTAATTGGCATCGACGATTTTTCGAAAGATACGCTTATAGCGGCCAAACAAATTGATGTGGCATTGAACCTGATGAGCGTGATCAGCGGTTCGGAAATGAAGATATATTCAGTAACGATCGATGATCCCCGCATACACGCTATTGTAAATAAAGACGGCAAGGCAAACTGGGATATTACCAAACCTGATACAACTACAGTTACCGCCGAAGAGCCATCAACATTTAAGATGAACCTAAAGCATTATGAGATCAACAACGGCTATATCAGCTATGTTGATATTCCCGGCGATATGAGTGCTGAAATTGTGGATCTTGATCATTCGGGCAGCGGCGATTTTACTTCAGACCTTTTTACGTTAAGCACTAAAACCGCAGCACAATCGGTTTCATTCACCTACACAAAAATTCCTTACCTCGTAAATGCAAAAGCCGCGCTGGACGCAGATATTGAGGTGGATAATAGGGTGAGTAAGTATACTTTTAAAACCGATGATGTTGCATTGAACGATCTGAAGCTGGCCACCGAGGGTTATTTTCAGTTTGTAAACGATACCACGTATGGAATGGACATTAAATTCAATGCGCCATCAACAGAATTTAAAACCCTGCTGTCGTTGATACCTGCCGTGTATAAAAACGATTTCAATAAAATCAAAACAAGTGGCAAGGCTGTGTTTAACGGGTTTGTGAAGGGCGAATACAATTCGGTTAAAATCCCGGCATATAACATCAACCTCAACGTTGAAAACGGATTTTTTCAGTATCCCGATCTGCCACAGCCGGTAAAGAACATCGCTATTGCATTAAAGGTTGATAACCCCGATGGCGTTACCGATAATACCGTGGTTGACATTTCAAAAGGGCATATAGAATTTGGCAACGATCCTTTCGACTTCAGGCTGCTGCTTAAAAAGCCTATGACCGATCAATACATTGATGCTACGGTAAAAGGCAAATTAAACCTGGCGCAGGTAACCCAGTTTGTAAAGCTAAGCGGCGATACCAGGCTTTCGGGGCAGGTAGATGCAGACGTAACGGCTAAAGGAAACGTGGCAGTTGTAACGCAGCAAAAGCCGGGTCCCTTTACAGCAAACGGGTTTGTAAATATTACCAATCTTAACTACTCCTCTAAAGATTTGCCGCAACCTATCAAAAACAGTGATATACAGGTGAGTTTTCAAAACCCGGATGGCATTGCGGACAATACAGTGATCAACGTTTCTAAAGCGCATGTAGAAATAGGAGCAGACCCGATAGACTTTAATGTGCTTATCAAAAACCCGGCAACCAATCTGGCTTTCGATGGTCGTGCGGCGGGAAAGTTCAATCTTGCCAATGTGGCGCAGTTCACAACGCTGGAGCCTGGTACAACGTTGGCTGGCTTATTGTCTGCATACATTAGCTTTAAAGGCAACAAGGCTGCAATCGACAAAAAGGAATATGATAAAATTAACCTGGCAGGTACGCTTGACCTGAACAATGTTCAATACGTAAGTAAAGATTATCCGCAAGGTATTAAGGTAGCACAGGCAGCATTTACGTTCAATCCTAAAAACATTACGCTCAATACGCTCAAGGCTGAGTATATGAAAACTGTACTTACAGCCAACGGTTCTATAAATAACGCCATTGGATATGCGTTGAAAGATGAACCTGTTGCCGGCACTTTGAACGTATTGGCCGACAGGGTGAACCTGAACGATTTTATGGGAACCAGCGAAGCAACCAATACGGCAGACAGCTCAGCAGCTGCATCGGGAGATCCGTTTGCAGTGCCGAAAAATATAGCATTTACCCTGAATGCGGGCGTAAACAAACTGGTGTACGACAAAACAGAATACAACAACCTGAAAGGAACCGTAGCATTGAAAGATGAAACGGTAACGTTTAAAGATGTGCAGATGGATGCGCTTGATGGAAAAATTATGCTGAGCGGTTTGTATTCTACCAAAAATGATAAGAAGAAACCGGACATTGCACTTACTTACGACGTGAGCGGATTGAGTGCTGAAAAAACTTTTTATGCGTTTAATACGGTGCAAAAGCTGATGCCGGTTGGAAAATTCATTTCCGGTAAAATCAATTCAAAATTAACACTGAATGGAAAACTGGGCGGCGATATGACACCGGTGCTGAGTTCACTAACGGGCAGTGGTAACCTGCTTTTGCTGGAGGGCGTACTTAAAAAATTTGCACCGGTGGAAAAAATAGCGCAAACGCTGAATGTAGCCGACCTGAATGGATTTACATTAAAGGATGTGAAAACATATTTTGAATTTGCCAACGGAAAAGTGCTGGTAAAACCTTTTAAGGTAAAGGTGAAAGATATTGATATGGAAGTTGGTGGTATGCACGGATTTGATCAGTCGCTTGATTACATGATAGGCATGAAGCTGCCAAGAAGCATGATCGGCAACCAGGGCAACGCTTTAATTAATAACCTGGCCCAACAGGCCAACAACAAAGGCATTCCGGTTAAACTGAGCGATTATATTAACCTCAATCTTAAAATGGGAGGCACTATTACCAGCCCGCAAATAAAAACAGATCTGAAAGAAGCTACAGGCGATCTGGCTGCAGATATTAAGCAGCAGGCTGCAGATTTTGCAAAGCAAAAGCTTGATAGCGCCAAACAGCAGTTGAAAGATTCGGCCAATGCCATCAAAAATCAGGCAGTAAAAGATTTGAAAGACGAACTGGCCAAGCAGATATTGGGTGGCAAAAAAGATTCGGCCAACAGTGGAAAGCCATTGGACAATACTAAAAAGAATGCGGAAGAGGCGGTTAAAAACACTTTGAACAACTTGTTTAAAAAGAAGAAGGATACCACCAAAAAGCAATAAGCGAATATTGGTTTTTTGCAATAGGTATCGGTAAAGTATTATTGTTTTGTAAGGCGTACTATTTAGCTGATTGTTAATGGTAAGCGGTTTGTCAGCTATCGTTCATTATTTTCTTACAATTGTATTGATAAAGGATTGATTGAAGGCCTGGGAAAGCGTTCGTGCGCTTTCCTGGGCTTTTTGTTTAGCCGGCGATTAGCTGTCAGCTGTCAGCCGCCGTTGCCTTCGCGTGTTGTTTGTTGTTTTTTGGTTCCGCCATTTCGACGCAGGAGAAATCTCCTTTGCTTTTTTTGTTTCTTGTTCTTTCGCTGAAAGCCTATTTATATTTCACCGAATACGTGGCGTACAGATCGGCGTTGCTCGCTATCCGGCTGCTCACAAGTCTTTTCTCTTCATCAAAAATATTCTGAAAAGTAAAAGTTTGCACTGTGGGATATTCAGCGCCCGATGGTATTGATTTTACTTCCTGCAATGCGCCGTACCGGTGTACCAGCGCATTCAGCTCCACCGAATTGTCAGACAGCATCAGCTCCAGTGGCGAAAAAAACAAACCCATGTATTGGTCGTAATACAACACCGCTTCCAGCAAATGAGCATCCTTTCCCCCTAATATCATAAACAAGCTGTCAAGTCCTCTTCCTGCATCGCCATAAACGAACGAGGTTCCATAATAGTTGTCTGATTCTTTCAGCCAGATGCAACCGTTGCTTTTGTATTGAAACCTGAAAGAAGGAAAGAAAACAGAATTGGGGCCTGACGTAAACGAACCAGCTTTTGTTTCTACCAGTTTATGTTTGTTGAACACATAATCAATGGTTACCGGTACCGTTTCGTCGAAATAATTGCCATAAGCCACTTTCATATTCGTGTAGCCCGACGAATCGGAAAAAGAAATGTTCATGGTGTCCTTCTTCAATCCGCCTTCGTATTCGTCTTCATGTTCCATGATCATACGGGTAATATTGGAACCTGAGCGTTGAACGGTAAAGCCACCAGCCGGCGCTCCGCCTACGGTATAATACTCGGTTTTTTCGAGATAGCCATCGTTCAGAAAATATGCTACGAGCAACTGATCGTGCGGATCTGTATTGGTTGTATCATCGAGATATACGCTGACTTTACCGGGCATCTCACTGTAGTCGAAGCTAAGCGTGAAAGCGTTTTGCAGATTGGCGGGTTCAAAGCTGATAGATGAAGGAGGCGGGCCTGGTTGTAGTACCTCCAGTGTATCGGTTGGAGGATTGGGCACTAACTCATTTGTATCTCCTTTTTTACAGGAGAAAGAATAGATACATCCAATAAAACAAACCAGGGTAATCGTTTGGCGAGACAGGTTTCCCATAAACTATTTTAAGACTAAAAAGCGATTGCCGGTGTTCACAGGTGAATATTAAAGGTTATGAATCAGCAATGGCTATGCCAAGATATTACTTGTATACGAGTAAACAATCAAAGGCGTTGGAAATTAAGCGTATATTTTCGACCAATCATTTTTCTTTATGCCAAAATATCGTAATGTCAGCGTTGCGCAGGCACTTGTTGGATAACGTGTGGGGTATTTAAGAAACACTTGTAATGGTTTTTATGTAATGTAATGATTGCCTCGCTGGTTAAATAAAAAAAGTGCAGTTGTTGTAACTGCACTTTTACGTTTGTTATAATCTTATTTCATCACCGTCCATCGCCATCGAGCAAATTACCTAATCCGCCCAATATGCTGCCTTCCTCCTTACGGTTAACAGTGCCATACGAAAGGATGCGGCTTGCCAACCGGCTTACGGGTAAGGTTTGGATCCACACTTTACCCGGACCGCGGAGTGTAGCAAAAAAGAGGCCCTCGCCACCGAAGATGGTATTGCGGATACCGCCTACAAACTGTATGTCATAATCCACATCTTTGGTGTAAGCTACCAAACAGCCTGTATCAATCCGCAGCGTTTCGCCCGCCGTTAACACCCGTTGAAACACATGACCGCCTGCATGTACAAATGCCATTCCATCACCTTCCAGCTTCTGCATTATAAATCCTTCACCACCAAAAAGTCCTGTACCCAGGCGACGCTGAAACTCAATGCCAATGCTTACACCCCGTGCTGCGCACAAAAAAGAATCTTTCTGACATACTACTTTGCCTCCCAGTTCATACAGGTCGAGCGGAATTATTTTGCCGGGATAAGGCGATGCAAAGGCTACTCTCTTTTTCCCCTGTCCCACGTTGGTAAATGCCGTCATAAAAAGGCTTTCACCGGTAAGCAACCTCTTGCCCGCACTAAAAAGTTTATTCATAAATCCTCCCGATGATTTCTGGCTGCCATCGCCAAAAACCGTTTGCATTTGTATGCCATCATCCATCATCATAAACGATCCACTTTCTGCCATGGCGGTTTCATTAGGGTCAAGCTCAATGTCTACATACTGCATTTCCTCTCCATAAATGCGATAGTCAATTTCATGTGCTGTTTGCATAATTGTAAATTTTCGAATAATAAAATTATAGGAAGATTGGCAAACGATGCTACCGTTTATAAAAGAAATGCGGATATTTATGCTTCTTTCAACCCTAAAACTTCAAAATATGCTGTTGCAGCTAACTATACTTTTTACTACAATAATTGTGGTGCTTGTGCCCGGTATTTTTTACCTGCTTACACTTCAGAAAACATTGCATATTATATCGCCACTCAGCAGGATGATGCGCCCGCAGCAGGTTTGGTTAATGCTCATTCCTCTTTTCAATATTGTATGGCACTTTATTATGGTGAGCCGTTTGTCCAGCTCCATCAAAAATGAGTGTATACGCCTGCAAATTCCATTGCAGGAAACCGACCCCGCTTATGTCCTCGGCGTTGGTAGCATGTGCTTTTATCTTGCTGCAATTGTTCTGAATATAACCCAACTGATTCCGTTACTGGTACCCTTGTTACATTTAGGAGGGTTTATTGTATGGATACTTTACTGGATAAAAATTTCTAAGTATAATAATTTGATGGTGGCCAACCAGGACAATTTTTTGTTTGATGCAGAACGGGAAGCTGCGGGAATAGCAGAGCACAGTTGATATAAGCTGGTTAATTGTTTATTAATAACAGAAAAACAAAGTTCATACGTTACATTTAAATAAGAAAATATTATGGAAGTATTCGAAAATCCCTTGTTTATAACGTTGATAGTAGTATTTGTGCTTGGGGCGCTGGCGCTCTTTATATTTTTCCTGTTAACCCTCCAAAGAACATTGGAAGCAATCGACATATCGAGTCGAACCATGCGTCCAGGCCTGGTTTGGTTAACACTCATACCCCTTTTCAGTCTTATCTGGCAATTTATTATGGTTACACGGATTTCCGAATCCATTAAGAACGAATGCGATCGGTTACATATTCCGCCGGCTGAGCCAAAGCCCACTTATAGTGCAGGTATCACCATGGCTGTTTTGTCGCTCGCTGCTCTTATCCCTGCCATAGGAACCTTTATATCGTTGTTAAGTATAGTAGCAATGATTATATATTGGAGGAAAGTAAATAGCTATAAAAATTTGATACTCGCCAACCGGGATAATTTTTTGTTTGATGCAGAAAGAGAAGCTGCTGGTATAGTGGATTGAGTTAACTATTATAAATCTATGCGTCGCCAGAGGCGACAACAAAAACATGCGAGGCGAAGACGCCTCGCATAGCGGCAAATCAGGAACGCCTCGCATAGCAAAGAGAACGCCTTGCACAGCAGCAATTAACAACCGGGCAGGAGATGTTTCACTCGCTGCGCTGCGTTCAACATGACGTTCGAAGGATTGCTCAACCTGCTTAACTCACTTAACTTACTCAACCCAATTAACTTCTCCAACTAGTTACCCCGATACCATTTAACGTATTTAACTCATTTTTCTTTCCACACAACGGTTACCTTTTTTTGAGCAGCGGTATCAAGTCGTGTTACCTGTAAAGAATATAAGCTTATAGCCTTTATGTAAAAATCCATTTACCGCATCTTTTACCTGACAAAATAATTTAACGATGAAAATTTATATAATGGTTGCCGTATTGGCGACAGGAATGCTGTTTGCCTGTCACAGAGCGAACTCTGGAAAAGAAATAGCTGCCACTACTAATACTGAGATAGCTGACATCAAAGCGATTGCACCTATCCATCAGGAGATCTCCTCACCGGAGGAACAATTAAAAACTTCCCGAACGCTGGAGCCACCTTCCCCATCTTCGCCACCTCAAAAAGACCCCCAACCTGTACCAGCCGATTACAGCAAACAAATCATCCGCAATGCAAAAATCAGTTTTGAAGTCAAAAACGCTCAAAGCGTCAGTGCTTCGGTAAGTGAAGCGGTGAGGCTCAATGGCGGCTACATTGCGTCGGCAAACGAAGTGCAACTCGCAGGCGAAATAAGACATGAAATGACGATACGCGTGCCGCGCGAAAAATTTGATGAGCTGCTGAACAGAATATCCGGCTATGCAGATACGCTGTTGCAAAAGAATATAACAAGCCAGGATGTGACGGAAGAATATGTGGATACAAAAGCCAGGATAACAGCCAAGGAAAAAACGAAAGAACGGTATTATGATTTTTTGAAGCAGGCAAAAAACATTGATGAAGTATTAAAGGTGCAATCGGAGATTGGCGATTTGCAGGAAGAGATTGAAGCTGCTTCCGGAAGGGTAAATTATATTAAACACCAGGCTGCCCTCAGCACGATTGTGCTCAGTTTTTTTGAGCCCTTGCCTGCAGCCGTTTCTCCACCCGAAACTCCGCCCGGGTTTTGGAAAGAAGTTGCCCTTGCATGTGCAGATGGATGGGAAATTGTTAAAATACTAACGCTGGCAATCATAAAAATATGGCCGTTATGGGTGGCTGTAATTGTAGTGTGGAGTATCATCAGGCGAAGAAAAACAGTATTGAATACCGCGAAGCAGTAGTGCGTATAAAGCTAACCTCCTGCAGTAACCGAAGAATGACAAAGTGAATAATAAAATCCTGCCCCGTTAAACCCTGTCCTGAAAGAGAATGGTTGCCATTGTGGCAACCATTTTTTTTACAGGATACATTTTATTTCGGTGCAATTACAAACAAAATATTCCGGTTACACAAAGCCGTTATAATCTTTTTATGATCGCTGATAGCTTTGCGGCATCAAATAAAAAAATAGAAATAGACAGTCATGAAAAAGTTATTATTTTCTGTAGTGTGTGTAGCATTTTTTGTAGCAGCAAAAGCACAAATTTCATTTGGACCCAAAGCTGGTGTTAACTTCGCAACCATTGTCGGACAAGGAGAAGTGAGTGGCTATAAACCAAAGGCTGGTCTTTACATAGGTGGACAGGCATCCGTTCCTGTAAATGATAAATTTTCTGTTCAGCCGGAAGTATATTTTTCAATGCAGGGCGGTATATGGAAAGAAAAAGGAGAAGATGCAGGCAAATCAAAAATGAGCTATATCAACATTCCTGTATTGGCGAAGTACAAACATACGTCAGGCTTCTTTGCCGAAACAGGTCCTCAGCTTGGCATCCTGTTGAGCGCTTACGATATATGGGATGATGGCTACAAAGACAATGTAAAGAAGTCTGTGAAGAAGGCCGATTTCAGCTGGGGCATTGGCGTTGGTTATCAATCAAGTTATGGCATTGGTATAAATGCTCGCTATAATATAGGTATCAGCAAATATTATGAGAAAGAAAAGAACAGGGTATTCCAGGTTGGATTGTTCTACGATCTCAGCAAGCACCTGCTAAAGAAAAAGTAGTGATGGTGTGATACGGGAAAGAGAAGGTCTGGTTTCGTGGTGCTCCTGATCATTTTCTTTCTATCCCTTTATATACACAGGCTTTACTTGTGAAATGTGAACTTTAATGCATTTTTGCGTTAAAGTTCTGTTTTTATATGAAGCACACATTCCTTCTTTGTCTTTTAATACTATCTGTTTCCTCGTTCGCCCAGTCATCCATTAAAGGCAGATCGCTTATCAGGAATATTGAATACCTGGCGTCGGACGAATCAGGAGGAAGATGGCCGGGGTCGAAGGGAGACAGTGCTGCAAGAAAATTCATTATTGATAAATTTGAACAGTCGGGAATAAAACCTGTAAGCAGTGGCTACGAACAAACTTTTGACGTAACAGTGAAATTGGAAGCACCGGAAGCGCTCAACTATTTGAAAACCGCAAACGATAGTTCATTCGTTTTTAATAAAGAATATGGAATTTTTCCTTTTTCGGGTAGCGGCACCGTTAGTGCGCCCGTTATTATTGCCGACAATTATGTTGTTGGTTTGGATGCCTTGAAAAGATTTTCCAACTGCTGGTTATTGATATGGCGTAAAAAAAGCGGGGCGCCGGCATCCGACAGCTTATCAGATCATGCACTGGCAGCAAAAGCAATACAAAATGGGGCAGCGGGTGTGGTATTTGTTACCCCCGATTCGATAGATAAAAAAGATGTATTGACCCGCCTTCGTCCCCGAAAAGATGAAATACTCACAGCACCGGTAATTCAGCTAAAAAGAGAGGCATCCCGTAAACTGCTGAATGGTCTTGGAAACGGCAGGCTTATCGTTCATGGCAGCGACAGCTTTTTTGTATCTGCTCAAAAGCTTACGGCCAGCGTAAAAGTTGAAACTATAAAAATTGCCGCTGCCAATATTGTTGGTGTAATAGAAGGGAGTGATCCTGAACTTAAAAAGGAATACATTGTGCTGGGAGCGCATTACGATCACCTTGGACACGGCGGTTATGGAACAGGATCGTTAAAGCCTGATACAACAGCCATACACAACGGAGCCGACGACAATGCCTCGGGAACTTCGGCATTGATCGAAATTGCAAAAGCAGCTTCGCGAAGCAGGAAGAAACTGAAACGCAGTATAATAGTAGTTGCTTTTGCCGCCGAAGAAGAAGGATTGCTTGGCTCGCAATATTTTGCTGCGCATCTGCCGGTGCCCGACAGCAGCGTTAAAGTAATGCTGAATATGGATATGGTGGGCAGGCTCAACGCAGAAAACCAATTGTATATGGGTGGTGCAGGCACATTTCCCGGAGGAGTTGATTTCATGAAATCGCTGGAACAGGGATCGGGATTAAAACCGGTGGTACATGCCGGCGGAGTGGGAGGATCGGATCATGTATCATTTTACCGCAAAGGAATTTCGTGCATTGGCTTTCACACCGGCGGTCACCCGCAATATCATACTCCTGAAGACGATGCTCCGCTCATCAACGTAAAAGGCATTGAAAAAGTAGCAAGGTATATTTATCGGGCAGTTGTTGGGTTAAGTAACTATCAGCAGCCGTTCAGATTTGTAAAGCAGGATTGAGTTGATTGAGTGAGTTAAATGGTCAAATAAGTTGAGTAGGTTTAGTGGTTGAGTAAGTTGGCTGTTTCCCACTCAATCAACTTTATCAACTCATTCACCTCACTTAACCAGTTACTTACTTCCCACTGCTTCGTCTACTGCCGATTTGAATTGCGTGAAAAGTTCCTTCCCTTCTTCTTTGGAGGAGGGGGCTAATAAAATAGCGGCGTACTTATTCTTCTTGTCAACATAAGGCCAGGTGCCTGTTAAAGAAGGGCTGCTTATAACCGTTCCGTTTCCATTGCCGTCTTCTTCCAATAACCAGGCGCCGAAACCATAATGCAAACCTTCGGTGCCTTTAGGAGTAAATTTTACAGGCAGTCCGGTAAATTGGGCCTTGCTCATTTCAGCCAGCGATTTCTCGCTGATAATTTGTTTCCCTTCAAACATGCCATTGTTTAAGATCATGGCAAGAAAGTTAATGTAGTCGTTGGCGGTAGACATGGCGCCCACAGAAGGGTTGATCGTCATGTTATCATAATTGTAAAAAGTAGTGTTGCGCATCTTTAACGGGCGCAGTATTTTTTCCACTACTATCCTGTCAAACGTTTTTTTGCTGACTACCTCCAGCATCCTGCCCGCAATATTCATCCCCACATTGGTATAAAAAAATTCAGTCTGTGGATTAGTAACAATTTCCCTTTTTGTAGCCAAATGATTCATCTCTTCTTCCAGCGATTCAAACTTTGCCTTTGGTGCAAGGCCCGCCAATCCGTCCTTATCACCTTCCAGTCCATCTGTATGCGTTAAACAATGTAACAGGGTAATATAACCTTTCATGTATTTGCCCAAAATCGGTATCAGCTTGGCGGCTTTGGTATCAAGCGTAATTTTTCCCTCATCAATATAAGCCATCGCCAAAGCTGCGGTAAGCCATTGTCCGCTGGCGCCAACAGCTACCTGCGTTTTGCCTGTAAAGTCTTCACCTATCTCTTTGCGGTAAACGATCTTGTCATCTTTATATACCAGCGCTACTACCTTCCCACCCAAAGCTTTTTGGTTTTTTTGTAGCATATCATCCACAGCAGCAAAATTGTATTGCGATTGCACGGGCTGTAAGATTAGCATGAAAATTGTTAAAACACTGAAATACAGACAGCTTAGAGTAACTTTATGTGACATATTTGCCGTGTTTGCGCTTTGGATTATGTTTTGTTAAGTGAGATAAAGATATTTTAAAACGAATAAAGGAAAACTTAAAATATGAACCTCAATAACTTCACTATAAAAGCACAGGAGGCAATCGCCAAATCGCAGCAACTGGCTTTCAATGATGGCAATGCCAGTATTGAAACTGAACATTTGCTGAAATCGTTATTGACCGACGATGATTCGCCTATTGAATTCCTGTTGAAAAAGAACAATGTAAATGTAAATTTTGTTGAAACAAAGCTCAACGAAAGCATTGCAAAGCTTCCCAAAGTGCAGAGCGGTGAACCGGCCCAGGCAATTAGCCGCGATGCCAATAATGTGATATTGCGCGCCGGATCGCTGCTAAAAACATTTGGCGATGAGTTTGTAAGTGTTGAACATATACTGCTGGCTATTTTGCAGGGCAGCGACAACACCGCCAAACTGCTGAAAGACGCGGGACTAACCGAAAAAGGATTAATTGCCGCTATCAAAGATCTTCGCAAAGGGTCAACCATTTCTTCGCAAACCCAGGAAACGCAATTTAATATACTGAACAAGTATGCAAAAAATCTCAACGAACTGGCAAGGCAGGGAAAGCTCGACCCGGTAATTGGTCGCGATGAAGAGATAAGAAGAACGCTGCACATTCTTTCCCGCAGAAACAAAAATAACCCGATGCTGGTGGGTGAGCCCGGTGTTGGTAAAACCGCCATTGCCGAGGGGTTAGCCATGCGTATTGTTAATGGAGATGTGCCTGAAAATCTGAAAACCAAGATCATTTACGCGCTGGACATGGGGCAGTTAATAGCCGGCGCAAAATATAAAGGCGAGTTTGAAGAGCGTTTGAAAGGGGTAGTAAACGAAGTAGCGAAGAGCGATGGCAGCATCATATTGTTTATTGATGAAATACACACGCTTATAGGCGCAGGCGGCGGAGAAGGCGCGATGGACGCAGCCAATATTTTAAAACCCGCTTTGGCAAGAGGAGAACTGAGAGCAATAGGCGCTACCACTTTAAATGAATACCAGAAATATTTTGAAAAAGACAAGGCGCTGGAAAGAAGGTTTCAGAAGGTGCTGATAGACGAACCCAGCGTGGAAGATGCGGTTTCTATTTTACGGGGTATTAAAGACCGTTATGAAACGCACCATCACGTGCGCATTAAAGATGAAGCTATTATAGCTGCGGTTGAATTGTCGCATCGCTATATATCCGACAGGTTTTTGCCCGATAAGGCAATTGACCTGATTGATGAAAGCGCCGCCAAACTTCGACTTGAAATGAACTCCATGCCCGAGGAACTGGATCAACTGGAAAGACAAATACGTCAACTGGAAATTGAGCGCGAAGCCATTAAACGCGAAAATGACGATGCTAAGCTGAAAGAACTGGCAAAGGATATCTCTTTACTGAGCGTGGAACGCGATACACTGAAGGCAAAGTGGCAACAGGAAAAAGAACTGGTAGAAAAAATTCAGGCATCGAAAGCCAGTATTGAGTCGTTGAAAACAGAAGCCGAAAAAGCAGAGCGTAACGGCGATTATGGAAAGGTGGCCGAAATACGTTATGGAAAAATAAAAGAAGAAGAGAAAAACATTGAAACGCTTACTGCCGAGCTGAATGAACTGGCACCGGAAAAAAGATTGCTGAAAGAAGAAGTAGATGCGGAAGATATCGCCGAAGCCATTGCAAAAGCAACCGGTATACCCGTAAGTAAAATGTTGCAAAGCGAAAGAGAAAAGCTGCTGAATCTGGAAGATGAATTGCACAAGCGGGTGGTTGGACAGGATGAAGCGATCAGCGCCGTAGCAGATGCCATTCGCAGAAGCAGGGCTGGACTACACGATCCCAAAAAGCCGATCGGGTCCTTTATATTTCTTGGTACAACCGGTGTAGGTAAAACAGAACTGGCAAAAGCATTGGCATCGTACCTGTTTGATGATGAGAATATGATGACGCGGATAGACATGAGCGAATACCAGGAAAAGCATACCGTTAGCAGGCTGGTGGGTGCGCCTCCGGGATATGTAGGATACGACGAAGGCGGGCAACTTACGGAAGCGGTTAGACGCAAACCCTACAGTGTGGTGCTGCTGGATGAAATTGAAAAAGCACACCCCGATGTCTTCAATGTACTGCTGCAGGTGCTCGACGATGGAAGGCTGACAGATAATAAAGGTCGTGTAGTGAATTTTAAAAATACGATCATCATCATGACCAGTAACATGGGCAGCCAGATTATACAGGATAACTTTGAAAATGTTACCGCGGCCAACAAAGATGAAGTGGTAGAAAACACAAAGCAGGAAGTAATGAACCTGCTGAAGCAGACCATAAGGCCTGAGTTCTTAAACCGGGTAGACGATATCATCATGTTCCAGCCGTTGTTGAAAGATGAAATAAGAGGCATCATACAAATACAGATCAACAACCTGAAAGCACTGCTTTCAACCAATGGCATACAACTGGAGCTTACGGATTATGCAATCGACTTTTTGGTTGACAATGGTTATGACCCACAGTTCGGTGCACGACCTTTGAAAAGACTGATCCAAAAGGAAATTGTAAATCCTTTAAGCAAAAAGATACTGGCAGGGGATATTGATAAATCCAAGCCCGTGCTGGTAGACGTGTTTGACAATACAGTGGTGTTCAGGAACGAGCAGCACGCAGATGTGAAGGAAAATGGTAAGAATAAGAAAGCAGTTTCTTAAAACTTCAATTGAATAGACGTAAAACGCCATCAGCATAAAATCCGATGGCGTTTTTTTATTATACGTTGCCGGCGACACAGTTTCCACCGGCACGCCCCAAGGAGTTCTGGTAAAACATTGTTTTTGTCCGATGTAAAGAATTCAAAAGGACCTGCAGTTGTAGCTTCGCGGTTATGAGGACGCACCTGTTTTTCGCGTCAGGAGATTAGCTTTTCCCACCCGGGCTAAATGCAGCCTATTTTCATTGCTATATGTTATCATAATAC
>JBQCFW010000046.1:0-15110 GCA_051958655.1 Agriterribacter sp.
AAATTGAGTGGACATGACCTTAGTACGAGAGGACCGGGTCGTACGTACCGCTGGTGTATCTGTTGTGCCGCCAGGTGCAATGCAGAGTAGCTATGTACGGACAGGATAAACGCTGAAAGCATCTAAGCGTGAAACCTTCCACAAGATGAGTTTACTTTTAAGGGTCGTCGAAGACTACGACGTTGATAGGCTATAGGTCTAAAGGTGGTAACATCAAAGCCAAGTAGTACTAATTGCCCGTACGCTTTAATTTTTTTAATTTTTAATTAAAACCTTTACTCGTTGTTTCCCAATATGTACATTATTTAAGTTGTAAGTGATAAGTGATAAGAGGTAAGTTGCGATACTTACCATATACTACTAACCACATACTACTTGTTACCTTCTTATGGTGCTTTTGCCGAGGGTGTTCACCTCTTCCCATTCCGAACAGAGAAGTTAAGCCCCTCATGGCCGATGGTACTGCAAAAAAATGCGGGAGAGTAGGTAGGTGCCATATTTATTGATCCCGATCAGAGATGATCGGGATTTTTTTTGCCTGTACATGAAGTTTCGTTTAACCGTTTTTCATTCCGATCCGCCGCGGCGGATAAGCCTCTCATGATCGACGGTACTGCAAAACAATACGGGAGAGTAAGCAGGTGCATATTTATTGAACCCATTCCGATTTATCGGGATGGTTTTTTTTATGCTCTACCTTAATCATGCATCTGTCAACAAAAGCTACCGATCGGCAAATAAATAGAACCGTTATTTCATCGCCCTTCGGAGAAGGTTTCCTGAAGTCGTTTCTCTAATCTCACGCAACATCTCCAGAGTTATATGATTAAAGCAACTTCAACTTTGATAAGCTGCAGTCGTTACATTAATGGCAAAAAAATACTGGCTCGTACAAAGCTATACTACATCAACGAAGTCCTCCAGGGAAAGCTTTTTGTCGACATTAATCTTTGTTTTCAGTCTTTGGCGGGCTTTTCTAACTGCATCGTAACTAATCCCCAGCATAGATGCCATTTCCTTTTGCGGCAGCTTTAGTTTTGACAGCGCCACCAGCCGGGTGTCGGCAGCAGACAAAAAGGGCATTTTTTTATTGAGCCGGCTAAAAAAACCTGGGTAGGCTTTGTTAAAGAGGGTTTTAAATTCTTCCCAGTCGCTCTCGGTAAAAATATTGGTTTTAGTCAACTGCTCGAGCACCGATATGCGCTCCGCTCTGGCATGGCTGGTAGCCGTTGTATCAATAATCGTCTTGAATTTTTCCACGAGATCATTCTTCTCTGCCAAAAGACCTGCAAACGCTAACAATCTTGATTCTGCATGCGCCAGTTGTTCAGCAACAATCTTTTTCTCCAGCAAAGCAGTTTCTACCTGATTGTTCTTTTTTGTCTGCACTTTATTAATTACTAAAATAATAATAACGCATATAAGCAGTCCTGCTGCAACCATGCCTCTTCGTAATAATGCTTGCTTCTTTTGCTTTGCTTTCAACAGGTCTATTTTTGCCACATTCTTTTCTGCTTCTACCAGTATTTTGGCATCGGTAATAATTTTAATGTCCCTGCTTTTGCCAATGGCTTTTTCGGCCCGGATGAATGAATCAAGATACAGGTAGCCCTTTCGATAATTACCGCCTGCCTTGTTTAACAAGTATAACCGTTTGTATTTTCCCATTTTATCAAACGCAGTGTGTATGGCATCGTAATCATAATTGGTTGTATCGTAATGATGGCTTATTGTATCATAATAATGATTTGCATATTCAGAAAATTTTTTTGCTTTGTCCGATTCTCCTTTTTCAAGGTAAATTATTGCAATTTCATTTGCCACGTAAGCCGCGCTGGTGTACTCTTTGTTGGCAATGCTTCGTTCAAAATCATCTTTTTTAAGCAAGAGCGCTTCGTCGTAACACCCCAGTTCATAATACAGAAAACCCAGGTTGCCATTGATCGTTCCCATCCAGAAAGAATTATCGGCTGCGGCGGCAGCCGAGTAGGCAAGCTTAAAATACTGTTCAGCTAACTTATTCTGTCCAAGCTCAAAATAGCAAAGAGCCAATGTGTTCAGCGGGTTATATAGATTATCAATTTCAGACCACGGCTTTGGCACATTCAATGCTTTTTGAAAAAATGAAATGGCTGCTTCGTAGTCGGCGAATTTGAAATAAAACTGGCCAATCTCCGACAGGAACCGGTTGGCTTCAGGGTAATTTACGAGACCAATTTCTTCTACGATATTAAGTACCCGGTGAATTTGTTCATAACATTCCAGGTACTTCAGCTTATAGTAATAAATAGTCGATACAGCCATCCGGCATTCCGCTTCATTATAATACCACCCTTTTTCATGAGCTGTTCCGGCTGCGGAAATTAGTTGCGCTACGGTTTTTTCCCATTTACCCGGCGGTTGTTTAAGAAGGCCACCCACTTTCAAAATTTCTGAAAAAAACCAGGCTTCACGCACCAATTTTTCGTTTCCTCTTTCTTCAAATTTTTCTTTTGCTTCCTTCATCACTGCTGCCTTACGCTTTTCGTCTGTTGTTTTATTCCACAATACGTGCCGGGTAGCCCAATCAATAAAGGCCTTTAATTGATGGTCTTTCCCCCGCAAGGCAAGGATCGAGTCTATTTGCCCGTTGGCAGCATTGCAACAGAAAATAAAAAACAGTAAGAAAATGGGTTTGCTCAAGTTCATCGTATTGATTGTATGCAATAGTAAATTCCGAAGCTGCATGTCCTTTCCATCGATTAAAAATTTATATCGTTTCTACAAATTGTTCCAGGCTGGTTTCTGCACCAAGATGGGTCTTTAAGCTGAGCCTGTGTCTCGCTTTGCGTATCGCGTCGTCGCCCACTGCTAAAATGGAAGCCATCTCTTTATGTGAAAGTTTTAGTTTTGTTAGTGCTGCTATTCGCAAATCTGTTGCTGATACATCGGGAATACGTTCTCTGAGGCGAATAAAAAATCCGGGGTGAACCTGATCAAACAATTCTTTGAATTTTTTCCAGCCTTCTGCAGTCAGCAATGTGGTTTCTTCCAGCGCCGAAAGAACGGAAGATTCATCCTGCGTTTCATTGTGATGAGCTAATTGTTGTAAGGAGGTTTTAAAATTTTCGATCAGAATATTCTTTTCTTTTAAAACTGTGATAAACGAATGCAATTTCGATCTGGCGTGTTCAAGCTCGTCTGCCATCAGTTTTTTTTCAAGCATGGTCGTATTTAATGCATTGTTCTTTTTGCTTTTTATGCGGTTAACAACCAGCAATGCAATGATGCAAACAAGCACAGTGGCGCCGAAAATACTGCCAAGCAACAGATTTGCTATTTCCCGCTGCGACTCTAGTTTCTTTAGCGCCGAATGGTACTTTTCTACCCGGTTCATCAGTTTTATATGACCAATGATTTTTGCATTTTCTTTTCTTGCATGCTCATTATTGAAATAATTGGCTGAGTCTAAATAAGTAAAAGCAAGCCGGTAATTCTTCTGCGCCTTGTGAAGCAGGCTGAGCCGTAAATACACTTCTGTTTTGCCTGCAAGATTTGTGGTGTCAACATACTCACGGGAATACTGTATATACTTCGTTGCTTTTTCAAAATCTTTTTCATGAATATAAATGGTGGCCAATGCAATAGCCGACATGCCTGCGCTGCCAGTTTGTTTATATGCTTTACTAACTTCAAAATCGCGGAGCACTAATGGTAATGCTTTTTTATAGAGGCCCATGTCAGCATATAAGTATCCCAGGTTACCTCCCGCAAATGCCGTCCAGAAGACATTGTTTGCCTTCGCAGCTTCCTGCTTCGATTTTTCAAAATAATATATTGCAGAGTCGTACTGTTCCAGCCTTCGGAAGCAATAAGCGAAAGTATTGAAGTAATCGAACGATCTGAAAAAAGAAAACCATTGAGGCGCAACCGAAAAAGCTTTCCTGAAATAGGTGATAGCGGTTTCGTAATCATTGAACTGATAATATTGCACAGCAATTTCCGCCAGAAAGCGATTTGCTTCAGGGTATTTGTCCAAACCAATTTTATTGATCAGCTCGTGCGAAATTTCTGCCTGTTCAAACGCTTCGCGATATTTACCACCGTTAAAATAAATAGCAGATGCTGCCATCCGAAACTCTACCTCCGTATAATACCAGTCCTTGTTATGCGCCTCCTCGGCCGAAGTGAGTATTTCCTGGATGTGATTTATATAAGAGTCTGAGTCTTTCATAAGACCCCCTATTCTGGCAAGCGCAAGGAAAAATTTCGCTTCCCTCATTATTTTGAGATCGCCTGTTTTGGGTATTTTGGCAATTGCTTCCTCAAGAAGCGCTATCTTTTTATGCTGGTTTATCTGACCCCGCCACAAAATGTTTTTGGTACACCAATTAATGAATCCCCGTAACCGGTCATCCTTGTCGGGCAAAGCAAGAAGAGAGTCTATCTGTGCTGTTGCATAGGTAGCGCAAAAAAATAATATGCAGGTGAAAAATAGGCGCACTGGCTGTTTTTTGGTTATTGGAAACAGCTCAAAAAGGAATGAAATTTATTCTGATTGAGCGGCGATGGCTTTCTTAAAGTACAGTATCAGATCGGTAACATGAAGGTAAAAAAAGTTTTAAAATAATGAGTATACAAAGCGCAGCATTAAAAGCGGGGCCGGGATGTTAGCAACGTTGCGCCGGAGTGTACGTCCATATCCGCTTCTGTTTTGTTGTTGCATTCGTGTGTTCACAATAAATGTCGGTGCATTTTAGAGCAACACCTAAAGCTGTGCAGCCTGTTCATAACCAGCAGCGGTTATAACGCTAAAATGTTTTTATGACAGGGTAAAATTCCTTACTATCAAACCACTTTATTTTCTTTCAGAATTTTTAGCACTTCTTCTTTTTTTCTTCTTGAAACGGTAACGTTGCTGCCATCGGGAAACCACAGCAATCCGTCTTTATCGAACCTGGTAATGTGGCTTGCGTTCACCAGGTGCGATTTGTGTACTCTTATAAATCCGTGATCAGATAATATTTCCTCAAATTCTTTTAACGTGCGCGATACAATGAGCGGCTTGTTGTTTACAAAATAAAAATGAGTATAGTTATTGTCGCCCTCGCAGCGCAATATATCTTTTGCTTCGTAAAAATAATATCCCTCCAGCGTGCTTAATGCGAGTTTAAAAGCGGCAGCATCTTTTTGCTGAAGGTTATTGATAAGATTGTTTACCAATAATTCCTGCGACACGGGTTGTTGTTCTTTTTTAATGATGTGGCGGTTTACCGCATTTTTCAGATCCGTCAGATCAATAGGTTTCAGCAAATAATCCAGCGCGCTAAAGCGAATGGCTTTAATAGCATATTTATCATAAGCGGTAGTAAAAATCACATCAAAATTCCAGGTGCCCACATGGTTCAATAAATCAAAGCCGTTCATGTGCGGCATTTCAATATCCAGCATCAGCAGGCTGGGTTTATATTCACGTATCAGTTGCAGTGCCTGTTGAGGATCGGTACAGGTTTTTAGCTCACCAATGCCGGCAATATTTTTTTTAATGAGCAGATAAAGAATGTTGGCTGCCGAAGGCTCATCGTCTACTATCAATATCCTGATCATATTTTTGTTTCTTTAAGAGCAATACTGATTTTTACCTCTGTTCCTGTTGCGTTGCCGGCCTCATCTTTACAATCGGTTATTTTAATACTGCCCCTTCCCACGCCGGCGGCAATTAAACCATCCAGCCTTTGGCGGGCAAGCGAAATGCCTTTGGAGGTAAAATGTTCCGATCCTATTTTGCCAGCTTTAATGGCGTCCGAACGTTCGCGACCAATACCATTGTCGCGAATGGTGCAAATAATCCAATCGTCTTTTTCCGTAAACAATACGGCTACATTTTTTTCGCCTTCTTTTTGTCGCAACCCGTGCCAGATAGCGTTCTCAATAAAGGGCTGTATCAATAATGTGGGAAACTGAACAACATCGGTTTCAATATTACCCGTGTCGATTTTATAATGAAAAGAATGTTTGAACCGAAGCGATTCCAATTCAAGATAAAGATGGCACATCTCTGTTTCAAGGCTTAAAGGAATAAAATTCTTTTCGGATACATTCAGCACAGAACGCAGCAATTTCGAAAATTTGGAGAGGTATTGATAAGAAGCCGTATAGTTTTCGGTTACAATCAACTCCTGTATAGCATTTAAGCTGTTGAATATAAAATGAGGATTCATTTGCGCTCTCAGCGCATGTTCTTTCAGTTCAGCTATTTGTTGTTTAACAGCGGCTTTGTTTCTTATATTTTTTATGCGCGCCCTCAACGCAAAAAAAACACCGCCCACTGCAAATGCAATTGAAAGCAAACGGAACCACCAGGTTTGCCATACCGGCGGTGCAATGCTGAAAGAAAACGATGCCTGGTTTTGAGAAGCGTTTCCGCTGAAATCGACTGCCCTTACCGTAAAAGTATAATTGCCGGGAGCGAGGTTGTTATAAGTAACACTGTATTGATCTCCTACAGACCAGTTCTGATCTTGCCCCTTTAGTATATAACTATACTTTGTTTGTAAGGGGAAATGATAGTTGAGTGCCGCAAAATTAAACTGTACTTCATTGCTGGCATAGGAAAGCTTAACAGGGCGGGCGGTGTCTGCCAGGACGAATTGACCTTTCGTTTTTACTTTAAACGAAGTGATGGCAATAGTAAAAGGGGCGGGATGGTAAAAAAGACTATCGGGCTTAAAGCTGATGAACCCATTGGCTACAGCAGTAATCAATGCACCGTTATTGGTTACGGAAATAGGGCTGTAGAAATCGGCAAACGGAAGCCCTGTGGTGTGATCGTAATTTTTTTCAATTTTCCCGTCTGCATTTAATTTGCTGATGCCTTTAAAGCTGGTTGCCCAAATATTTCCCTGTTTATCTGCCGCCAGCGAAAAAATATTGTTTTCCGGCAGTCCGTCAAAAGCAGTAATTCTTTTTGATGAGGCTGGCTCCTGGCCGGTAAACCGCATGCGCGAAATACCATCGGCATAGGTGGCAATCCAGAGGTTGTTGTTTTTGTCTGCAACAATATCATTTATCAGCGACGATCGTATGTAGGCATTGGCGGCGTTGCCCAGGCTGTAGTTGGTAAACCGATGGTTTGTGCAATCAAAATCGTATAAACCATATTCAAAAGTGCCTATCCAAACTTTGTTTCGTTCTTTATCAAAGTGCAATGCTGTTGGCAGATTAGATAGGAAACTGTCTGTGGCAGAGGGTTTCCACGCGGCATGTGTGGCGGTATCGTACCTGTAAAGCCCGTCGTTAAAAGCGGCAATCCACAAATGCCCTTCCGCATCCTGCACCATATCGGTAAACAGCAGGTTGGTGCGGTTGCTGGCAAAAGGCAGCAGCCGGAATGTTTTTGCAATACGGTTGTATATAAAAACATTAACGCTTGCCAGGATGAACAGTTCGGTTTCGTTCTTTTCACGTATCACCGAGCAGTTTTGCAGCGCTATACCCAACGCGTGAGTAATGGTTTGTTTTTTACCGGTTTTATCATCTATAATATAAAGGCAATTTAAGCGTGGCGAACTAATGTAATATTTTTCATCTGTCGAACTGTAAAACACGGTATGCACATTGTGTTTTAACCTGAACAAGTCGTGCTCATCTTTTGCCGCCAGTGTATCGGGCGCCACCGGCATAAACGAAAAGAAATTCATTGCCGGGTTAAATTTTCCCACGCCATGGTCTGTGGCAACCCAAACAATGCCATAATCATCTTTGTAAACCGATCTTACATTGCCTGCGGGCAAAGAATAATTGTTGTCGGTAATATGACTGATAAAATGAATGGAGCCGGTTTGCATGTTGATGCCTGCCAATTTTTTTTCGCACGGAAACCACAGCATCGTTTCTGCCGGAGGCAAACTTATATTTTGGGTAGCAGCCGGTTGAAAGGTTAAAGATGCTTTTTGGTAAGCGTTTTTTTTATCCAGCATCTGGATGTGTTTTGCCGGTTCCTGCACAAAGTAAACGTTTCCATTGCCCGGCGATTGGAGTGAAATAAAAATATCCGACTCATCGCTGGGGTGGTGCGCAAATTTTCCACTTGCTATATCATAACTGAACAAGCCAACCGAAGTGCCCAACCACAACTCATGTCCGGACTTTGGGTATATCTTACGGATGCTGTTATACCTGTTGGCCCTGTGCGGAAAGTTTTCCAGTACAAACTGCTTCCAGGGCAGGTAGTTAAAAGTTTTTTTCAGTGTATCATAGTAGCAAAGGTCTCTTACGTCTGCCGCTATCCATACCATGCCCCTGCTGTCAATATAAGTGTCCCATATTAAATTGCTGGGAATGGTTTCGGCTGTTTGGCGATAGCCATCGTTGCCGGTGACAAAAAATGAAATGCTGTCTTTTTTAAAATCGATTAAGTTCAACCCGTTTTGAGTAGATACCCATAACCTTCCTAAGGCATCCTGCTCAATGTCGTTAATAAAGGCGTTCGACAGTTTCCGGTTAGATGCAGTAGTGTTAAATACCAGGAACTGATGACCATCAAAACGGTTTAACCCGTTTTCCGTACCAATCCACATAAATCCAGCTTTGTCTTTATAAAAGCAGGTAACGCGATCGTCAGATAATCCGTTGGCGGCTGTATAATTTTCGAATTGATATTGCTGCTGGGCAAACGAAGTTTCCCAAACGATGATAAAAAGCAACCAGGCAAACCTTAGTATAAAACGCATATCTATATGGTGCACCGGCATAACCGTACAAAAATATACGTAAAAATTGCGATGAGCCAACCTTTTAATAGGCAAACAATACCGCTTTCTCATTCGGCTGGTATTGGCGGTGTATTGTTTTGGGTTATGTTATTTACACACTTTATGAAAATTTAAAGCAACGTTCTTGCAACGAAAACATCTTTTTAATTGTAATCGTTAAATGTGATGAGCGGACAGCTATTGCCTATAATTTTCAAAGTGGGTTAGTTATCTTCGCGACTGCATTTAACCGCTCTGTGTAATTGGGTATTTAATATTGCAGCTTCACAATGATTGCCATTGCTTTATGTAAAGGCTGAATAAAAAATGAAAGGCTCATGTAAAGTTTTCACACACCGGGGTTCCTGCCCGACTAAATTAAAAAACTAAAAAGATACGGATGAAACAACTGCTTACCTTCCTGGTTATGTTGGCGTGTTTAGCAGCCAATGCACAGGAAAAGTATACGATCAGCGGAACAGTTAAATCGAAGCGGACCGGCGAAACGGTTATAGGCGCCAGCGTAAGAAGCGGAAGCAATGGAACTACCAGTAATGAATATGGCTTTTTTTCGCTTACACTCACAAAGGGAAGTCATTTGCTGGAGGTAAGTGCCATAGGAATGGCATTTTACAGCCAGGAAGTTGTGTTGGATAAAGATGTTACACTGAACATATCGCTGGAAGATGAATCGAAAACGCTCGACAATGTAACCATTGTGGCATCTTCCAAAAGCAGGAGCCTGAGCAGTCCGCAAATGGGTATAGAGCGGCTGACGACTAAAGAAATCAAAAACATTCCTGTTTTGCTGGGTGAGCGCGATGTCCTGAAAACGGTTCAATTGTTGCCCGGTATTAAATCGGCAGGCGATGGCAACAGTGGTTTTTTTGTACGCGGAGGTGCTGCCGACCAGAACCTTATTTTGCTGGATGAAGCCACCGTTTACAATGCCTCGCACCTGCTGGGTTTCTTTTCCACGTTCAACTCCGATGCCATTAAAGATGTAACTGTATACAAGGGGGGCATGCCGGCGCAGTATGGAGGCAGGTTGTCGTCGGTGCTGGACATAAAAATGAATGATGGCAACAACCAGGATTATAGTGTAAGCGGCGGCGTAGGGCTGATTTCTGCAAAGCTGAATGTGGAAGGTCCTATTCAAAAAGACAAATCCTCTTTCTTAGTAACCGGCAGACGCACCTATGCAGATATGTTTCTGAAGCTTTCGAACGACTCAACGCTCAACCAGAACACACTGTATTTTTACGACCTGAATGCCAAGCTGAACTACAATTTCGGCGATAAAGATCGCCTGTATGTATCGGGATATTTTGGAAAAGACGTGCTGAAAGCAGGCGACACTTTTGGACTTGACTGGGGCAATGCAACAGGAACCATACGTTGGAACCACATCTTCAGCAACAAGCTCTTCTCCAATACTTCTTTCATCATCAGCAATTACAATTACAATATTTCTATACGAAGCGGCGCGAACGATTTTAATATTTTTTCGCAGATCAGGGACTGGAATCTGAAACAGGAGTTCCAATGGTATCTTACGCCCAAAAACAATCTTCGTTTCGGATTCAATTCCGTGTACCATATCATCCGCCCGGGAGAAGTAAGACCAGGAAATGACAAGTCGAGCATCAACCTGGCATTTTTGCAACGTCGCTATTCGTGGGAAAATGGTATTTACGCCACCAATACCTGGAAGGCGTCGGACAAGGTAAATGTTACATACGGGTTAAGGCTCACTACCTTTAGCGTATTGGGAGAAGGAGATTTTTTTGAAATAGATCCCGAAGGAAATGTAACCGATACGATGACCTATAAAAAAGGGGAATTTGTCAAAACATACGTCAATCCCGAACCAAGAGTTGCCGTTAGTTACCAGCTAAACAGTTCTTCGTCGGTAAAGGCATCGTATGTACGCAATGTGCAAAACCTGCACCTGCTGTCGAATTCTACCACTGCAAGTCCTACAGACAAATGGGTGGCCAGTACCAACATTATCAAGCCCGAAATTTCGGACCAGGTGGCAGTAGGGTATTACAAAAATTTGTGGAACAATGATTACGAGCTTACTGCCGAAGCGTATTACAAAGACATGCAAAACCAGGTGGATTACAGGGATGGGGCAGATATTTTTACTAACTCCGATGCCATTGAATCGCAACTGCTGTTTGGTAAAGGACGTGCTTACGGGTTAGAATTGCAGTTCAAAAAGAAGGCTGGTAAATTCACCGGCTGGCTGAGCTACACTTTGTCGAAAACAGAACGGCGGATCAACGGTATCAACAATAATAAATGGTACAATGCGCGGCAGGACAGAACACATGACCTGGCGCTCGTAGTATCCTATCAGCTTAGTAAGAAATGGTCTATATCCGGCAACTGGATTTATTATACAGGCAATGCGGTTACCTTCCCCGCGGGCAAATACAGGGTAGACGACCAGGTTGTTTTTTATTATACGGAAAGGAACGGGTACCGTATGCCGTCGTACCACCGGTTAGACCTTGGAGCTACCTGGACGCTGAGGCAACGCAAACGGTTTTCGTCGGAACTTACTTTCAGCTTGTACAACGCTTACGGCAGAGAAAATGCTTATACCATTTCGTTCCGCGAAAGCGAAGACGATCCAAATAAAACAGAAGCGGTAAGACTGGCGCTGTTCAAATTCATTCCATCAGTATCCTATAATTTCAAATTCTGATTATTATGCAGCGGAAATTACATTGGTATTTATTGTTAGTTACAGCGGTTGCATTCACCTCCTGTGAAAAAGTAATTGATATTGATTTGAATGATGTGGAAAAGAAATACGTAATAGAAGGAGTGCTTACCGATGAGGAGGGCTCGGCAGTGGTGCAGATATCGCAAACAAAAAACTTTAGCGACGACAACCAGTTTGCAGGCGTTAGTGGCGCAACCGTGACCATTGCAGACAATGAAGGCAATACCACTACGTTGCAGGAAACCGCCGCCGGTGTATACGGATCGGGAAGCCTGACGGGCGAAAGCGGAAAGACCTACACGCTTACCGTTGAGTTGGCGGGAACTACTTTTACAGCTTCATCTGCCATGCCGGCTAAGGTAAACCTCGACAGCCTTTATATAACCGAAGATTATTTTTTTGGTGAAGTACGAAAGACTGTCAACGTTCAATACCAGGACCCGGCGGGGCTGGGGCAGAGTTACCGGTTTATTGAATATGTGAATGGTGCAAAGGAAAATCGCATTTTCATCAGGAACGACGATTATACGGATGGAAATGAATCGACGGTAAAGCTTTTTTCGCCGGACGATGACGACGAGGATGAACTGGAATCGGGTGACCTTATAAAAGTAGACATGCTTTGTGTAGATGCAAAGGTTTATAAATATTGGTATAGCTTTTTAACCGGTGGGGCTGGGGGAGACAGCAACAATGCTTCGCCCGCCAATCCTGTAAGCAACATCAGCGGCGGAGCCCTGGGCTACTTTAGCGCGCATACCCTGCAAACAAAAACAGTGAAGGTGCCGTAGGGAAGGGGCAAAGGTCAGAGGAGAAAGGTGAAAAGTACAAGACCCAAGAAACAAAAAACAAGAAACAATATCCTGATAGCTGACTGCTGATCGCTGTTTTAATGCCAATCCTCCTCTTCCAGTTCAAACACCTCATCTACCCGGCAGTTGAGCACTTTTGCAATTTTAAAAGCCAATATGGAAGAGGGCACGAACTTATTGGCTTCAATAGCAATAATTGTTTGCCGCGCCACTTTTACTTTTTCTGCCAGTTCAGCCTGCGTCAGGTTAAGTCTTGCACGCTCTATCTTAATGATATTCTTCATTTCTCCCGGCTTAAGGCTGCCTGGTGCTTCATATAGTAAAAACATCCTGTGGCAATAATTAATGTAAGGGCCAGAAACTGGTAAGCAGAAACAGAGCCTATAATGCCGTTGGGCCGCGCCAGTCTCCAGTTTAAAAAAAAATAGTTGTATAAATGAGTGATAGAAAATGCGCTGATGACAGCCATGGCCAATGCCTTAAACTTTAAGCTATGTATCATTTCATCATCCGTTTTCTCCTTCGAAAAGAAAATAAACAGCAGTCCCCAGCTAAGCCCGGTTGCTAATTCATTAAAATCGAAAATGCCCGTTTTGTTATGCTTTGCGAAAAAGCTGATGGCGCCGGCTATGATTACTGCTATCCCCAAAAGCTTGACCCAATGGGAATAGGGAAACGAAGTTTGCTTCATAATGTAATTTTTAGATTACCAAATGTAATGTATGCTTTACATTTTTTAAAAAATATATGGAAGCCGGAAAAGTGAAAGGTGAAAGATGAAAGGTGAAAGGTGAGAAGGGAAAGGAAAAGATGAAAACCTGCCTGCTTACTGCTGCCTTTCGCCTCATATCCAATTTCTGACGGCTGAATGCTGACGGCTGAATGCTGGTGGCTGACTGCCGACCGGTGATTTCCCAAAAAATCATTACATTACCATGACAAACCAAATCTTCATACTATGATCAAACTTTCGGAAGTAAAAAAAGGCGACATTGTAAATGCCCGTTTTGAAGATGTAATGAATACGGGCGAGGTTGTGCAGGTAGACCGGGAAGACAAAAAAGCACTGGTTGTTCATGGCGACCAGGAGTTTTGGTATGATATGGAACATCTTACCCCGGTACCATTTAGTTTGGACAGTCTCGAAAAACTGGGTTTTTATGCTACCAACGATCCTGTAATCAAAGGTTCGGGAGCGGCTTATGTAAGAGGTCCTTTTATTATCCAGTTTCCCGAAACCGATAATCTGCAAAAAGTTCATCTTATTTACCGCGATGAGCATCGCAATTTAAATGGTGAACTATATTTGCACCAGCTTCAAAATCATTATCAATCGATGACGAATATGCACCTGGGCCTGGCGTAAAAGCTCATATGCATATTAATTTAATTTGTTTTTTCCACAACTGTGGAAAAAACAGGTATATATTTTTTATAATCAACATTATAATCGTATCTTTGCGCACCCAAAAACGGTATGGCAAAACAAACACTCATTAAACAGGATGGAATAATTTTAGAAGCCTTGTCCAACGCAATGTTCAAGGTAAAGCTGGAAAATGGTCATGAGATACTGGCCACCATCTCTGGAAAAATGAGGATGCACTACATAAGGATTTTACCAGGTGATAAAGTGGGAGTGGAGATGAGTCCTTATGATTTGAGCCGTGGAAGGATCATTTTCAGGTATAAGTAATATTTACACATAAAACTCAATGAAATGAGAGTAAGAGCATCTATTAAAAAACGCAGCGCTGATTGCAAGATTGTGAGAAGGAAAGGTGTGCTGTTTGTGATCAACAAGAAAAATCCCCGCTTCAAACAAAGACAGGGATAATTGGAATTAGAAATTTGAAATTTAAAATTTAAGATTTATATGGCTCGTATTACCGGTGTTGATTTACCTAAAAACAAAAGAGGAGAAATAGGGTTAACCTATATCTATGGTATCGGTCGTTCTACTGCCCAGTATATACTGGAAAAAGCAGGCATCGACTTTAACAAGAAAGTACACGAGTGGAATGATGATGAGCTGAACGCCATCCGTAATACCATCACCACTGAGTTTAAGGTAGAGGGACAACTGCGTTCCGAGACTCAGATGAGCATCAAGCGTTTGCTTGATATTGCCTGCTACCGCGGCTTACGTCACCGTAAAGGCTTGCCCGTTCGTGGTCAGCGCACCCGTACCAACTCGCGTACCCGTAAAGGAAAACGCAAAACAGTTGCGGGTAAAAAGAAAGCAACCAAGAAGTAGTATAATATTAGAATTGCCGCCGGATCCGTATTACTACACGGGGAGGGGCAATTCGCTGTTTTATTAATTATTTAAAGATCACCTCCTTATTATGGCAAAAGCACAACAGAACAGCGCTAAAACCGCCGCCAAAAAAAGAATTGTAAAAGTAGATGCGTACGGCGATGCGCATGTTACAGCGAGCTTCAACAACATTATTGTAAGCCTTACCAATAAAACCGGTCAGGTTATCAGCTGGAGCAGCGCCGGTAAAATGGGTTTCAAAGGTTCTAAAAAGAACACTCCTTATGCAGCACAAATGGCAGCTTCAGATGCCGCAAGAGTAGCAGCAGAAGCCGGACTGAAAAGAGTAGACGTATTTGTAAAAGGACCCGGAGCCGGTCGCGAAAGCGCTATCCGTGCTATAGCTACCAGCGGTATTGAAGTGAACATGATCAAAGATGTTACTCCTTTACCTCACAATGGTTGCCGTCCTCCTAAAAAGAGAAGAGTATAGTGAAATTGCTGATTTTTGATGTGCTGATTTCTGATTTGGAAATCAACAAGATCATAAATCACAAATCATAAATTAA
>JBQCFW010000047.1:0-75465 GCA_051958655.1 Agriterribacter sp.
ACCTGACGAGGTTAGAGAACTCAAGGCAAAAACCGCTGCCAAACAATCTTCCAACAAACAAGACAGCAACGCACACATCGACATAAACGCTGAACCGGAGACGGTTGAGAGTTTGCAGAACCTGATTGCCAGGTATGCAGATGAAATAGCTCGTCCAAAGCAGCATCACATGGTGGTGAAGAAGCTGGAAAAGCAGAAGGACGAAGCTGAACAAAGGCTTGCGGCATTGCTGGAAGAAAACAAAGAAGAAAATGCCAACGATAACGAACAAGCGTAACGGAAAGTCATGGCATGCATCTGAAGAAGATGCTGTAAAGATTGAACAGAGCACGCTAAGGCATCTGTATAAAATTGACAGGGTTTATGAGCCTGATGAGGTAAAAGAACTGAGGGAAAAGATGGCAGTTAATCCGGCGGAAGAAACGCCACCGGTTGTGAAGAAAGCAAAACCCCGGAAAACAAAGTAGTATGTCCAAGTTTAAGCAAATACTCATGGAGCTGGGCGGGACGGCGTTAAATATTCCCGTTGGAGAGCTTACGGCGCTCGTTGACAAAGCCGAGGATGATATTGATGTAAATGCGATTGCAAAGATTCTTAAAGACAAATACCGCGAAAACCTGAATGCTTTTGGAAAAACTCAAAAGGATGAAGGGTTTAAAAGTGCTGAACGCACTACCGCCAAAAAGTTCGAAGATTCTTTGAAATCGAAATTCAATATCTCATCCGATAAGATCGGGGATGAGCTTATCGATGAAGTTCACACTGCTGCTGCTAAAAAGTCGGCTGACGCAGGAAAAGGCGAAATGACGGAAGAAAAAATTAAGCTTTCGGCACCTTACCTGCAAATGGAAAACACCTACAAAGCTCAACTGAAAAAGGCACAGGAGGAAAAAGATAAGGAGATCAACGATCTGAAAGCGGGTTACACCAAAAAGGAAACTTTTGCTGAAGTCTCTAAATCGCTCATGTCTCTCTGGGAGTCGGAAGGTTACCAATTTGACGATGACCCACAGAGAGCCGCTAACAAAAAGCAGGATCTCGTTGAAAAGTTCGCCTCTTATGAATGGCAGAAAAACGGTGATACGTTCATCGCAATGAAGGACGGAAAGCCTGTTGAAAATGAGTTTGGCCATAAGGTTGAGTTCAAAGATTTCGTTTCCGGTATTACTGATAAGTTTTACGCGAAGAAAGTGACCGACAAACGAAATAGCCCTCATAATTCAGGCGATCAGGGAAAAGATGATTCTGATCGCAATAAGCAAAAGAAGTACAACGGTGTAATGCCCAAAACGCAGGCTGAATATGATGCTCTTTATGAAAGCAACATCCCAATCGATCAAAAGCTTGAGGTACGCGATTATTGGAGAAGCAAGCAGCCGGCGTAAGAAGTAAACCTATTAAAAACACCACACCTTTTTTACAATGGCAAGAGAACCTATACTGGAAGGCACCCGCCTCCAGGATATAAACTTAGATATCGAAAACGCCTGGTCTACCAATCAACGCCAGATTGACCAATGGGCAAAAACCACCGACACACTCGATGTGCTGCTGGCAAAGCAGAAATCTGTCGGTTCCCGGGTAACCGAAATCCTTGAAAACCCCAACAAGGATGAAACTCACAAAATCTGGTGGAATGACTTCTGTGGCGAAGAAGCTGAAGCCTGCGGCGTAGATAATGGTTGCGGCGACCTCACAGCCGACGAATCTGAACTGGATTCGCAGGAATACGCCGTTACCCAGTGTTTGCAAAAGAGATTCGCAGTAAGCGAAACAACCTTTGCAGGTTCTTTCAGAGACCTGGAACAGTATGTTACTGATAACTTAAACCAGGTTGTTTTGCAGCTGGTGAACGGGCTTAACAAATCTGCTATTCAGTTCCTGCAGGCTAACGCCGGCGTTAGCCGCGGTAACAAGTTTGGAGGCATTAATGGGGCGAACCAGTATATCATTCCTTCCGAATGGATTGAGAATGAAAATACAAAGCTGTACACCAAAATGCTTTTTGAAGCACAGCGCAGCCGCATCCTGAATCCTTTCATCATCGACATGGGGAATCTATGGGAGATGAACACCAATGCTGCCTTTGACGGCGCAAACGGTGAAGGAAAAGGAAATGCCGCCAGGGCAAGAGCTTTCAATATCAATTACGACATTTTCGGCGGCGGCCAGGTGCCTGAAGCTGCTGGTAGCACGTTCATCGTTGCTCCATACGCTTACGCGTTCATCAACAAATCGTGGTACCGTAAAAGAGAAACGCCTACCCAGGGTCATGTTTCCTTTACAGGTAAAACACCTGTATACGATCCCACTTTGGAGAAATGGAAATACTATATCGAGATTCCTGCGTATGGTATTTACCTGGACGTGCTGAAACAACGTGTGTGCGAAAACGGTAAAAAAGACCGTTACAAACACATCTGGCAATTCACTCTCAACTATGATTGGCTCCTGAATCCAACCGGTTGCCCGGATGACAACGGAGACGCAGTTACTGGCATAGTTGAATTTGCCAACGAAGCGACAGCAAGCTCGTAGTTCCGTGTATTTTTTCATATGGTTAGGGATGGGGGTAGGTTTTATTATCTACTCCCATTTTTATTAAATCAATTAAGATGGAATGTCTTGGAAATGTAGTAGGACTTACACGAACAACATGTGAATGCTTTTCGGGAGAGTTCAGTGATCAGGCTGCTATCAGCACTAGCGGCAGGTATATCGATGAACTATCGGAATTCCCGATTAAACTATCGACGATAAAGGCGGGCACCGGTATCTGCGAAGGGCTTGAGCAGAAAATGATCAACGCCCGCGCTAATGCTATCGCTACGTTTAAGGAAGCTTTATTCAAAGCAATGTCTGCCAGGTTCAGCCAAACCGCTGAGCCTTACAATGGTCTGATAGGTGGTAATTCTTACACCAAAAATCTTCCTATCGGTTACGCCTACGCCGGTAGCGAATGGGAAGCAAAGCGCATGCCTGGCGCCACGCTTACAATTAAACAGATTGATACCTTCTTTGCGCAAGATGCAACCCTCAACGTGCTTGTTATCCTGGATGGCAATGTGATTGAAACTATACCAGTACAATCAACAGCAAATGCCAAAAAGCAGAACGTGCTGACTACTCCGGTAAGCCTTCCGCTTACCGATCAGTTCGGCGAACCTTATAAATACAGGTTCGTTTATGCTACTGCAGGTCTCACACCGAAAGACAATACTATCGGTTGCGGTTGTGGTAGTGAAGCGAAGCTGGATAAATATTTCAGCCGCAAAGGCGTCACGTTAAGCAACCTTGCCGATAAAGGCGCGCTTTCGAATTATGCTTATGGGTTAAGCTTCTTTGTCAACATCTCCTGCGGCAGTGATGAACTGATTTGTGAAGCGTTCAATAATGATCCTTTCTTCCGGGTAGCTGCTGAAGCTGCAATACAACGTAAAGCCGTGGAGTTTTTGATAATTGATCTGATGTCATCTAAAACCATCAACAGAGATACAATGATCGACCGTGATCGTATGGGCGTTAATGGAAAAATTCTGCACAATAAGTTTAATCAAAGTGTGCAGTGGATGGCAGAAAACATGAAGGCGCCGCAAGGCGGCTGCTTTGCATGCGCACCACAGGCTAAAACCTTTTCAATAGGAGGAATAAGATTTTGACAGTTGAGCAAGCCATAGCGCGGCTGAATGCCATTATTGAAGCATTAGATGCTGAATTCAAAAGAGCGGCTGAAGAATCGGCTCTTTCTGCTATTGCTATGATCACAAATAGGATTCAGCAAAAGGGTTTACCAGGAAAAAAGTATAGTAAAAACAAGTTGCCGGAGTTCTACTTTTTTGATCGAGAATTAAATGCCGGCGGTCGTGAGTTGATATCTAAAAAGCAACGCAAAAAACAGCGTGAAGCATTACGAAAAGCGGGCATTAAGGTTAGGAAGAACAAGGTGTTTGACGAAGATGAACAGGGCATATCATACGAAGAATGGCGCATTGCAAATGGCCTGCAGGTTGATCATGTTGACCTTACCTTCTCCGGCAGAATGTTTCAAAACCTTGGACTGATTGGTATCAGGAAAGTACAGAATACCTGGGTGGCGGTTGCCGGCGGTGATCAGGCAGAAACTATTGCAAAGCTGGAATGGAATACAAAACGCTTTGGCAGGTTTATTCGCGCCACCGATGACGAAAAGCGCATCCTGCAAGAACAGTTTACAAAACGAATTGAGGCTTTCATTCAAAAACTGGCAGCATAATGAACAAAGGTTTAGCTCATATCATTCTCATGAAACTGGCTGATATCCCTTTCATCGATCTGAAAGCCGGTTTAGTGTATACACAAACGCAGGCGGATAAAATATTCAAAGATGATGAAGATGAGATTGGCACCAGGGTTGAATATCGCTACCCGGTGAGCTGCGATGTGATCGGCAATACCAATTGTGATGACCAGGGGTTACAGGCTCTTACTCCCAACAGCAGCAAAAAGGGAATTATGTATATAGAAGACGGTGGCGTTACGGCTGTGGGTTCAATAGGATCGCTACAGCGGTATGAAAGCCGGCTGCGCATTGTTGTATGGCTCAACACCAAGAACATCGATATACCCAACTGCTATTCGCTTACAACGCCTGTTATGGCAGGAATTATTGAGCGGTTGCGCGGCAACCCATTCAATGAGGGCGACTACCAGCGCATTGATATTCGAGTATCGGCAATTCCCAGGGTGAATAAGGAGCTATTTGCCGCTTATACCTACAAGGAATCCGATACCCAATACCTCATGCCGCCTTTTGAATATTTCGCAATCGACCTGGTTATTGCCTTTGCTGTTAATCCGCATTGTATTGATTATATAGAAACAAAAACACCAAACGCATGTTCGAATTAGGATTTTATTGTGCAGTTGTTGCCTTTGTATACGCCGGCATACTGGTAAAGCCGGGGCACATTCTGCATTGGTGGGCCGTCTTCCTGGAAAAGCATCTGGTGAAAGAAATCTTTCAACCCGCATATGAAAGAAAGGAAAGCTGGATATATAAGCCGCTTGTTGGTTGCCCACTTTGTGTGGGTGGACAGATTGGATTATGGACAGCGGTTTTTATGGGCGGCGCCTGGTATGAATGCATCATCCTTCCATGCCTCACGATACTGTTTGTATCGTGGTTAATGGGAATTCATAATAAACTTAACTGATGAAAAAGCTAAAAACTATTGACACTGCCGAAGGAACCTATTTTGTAGCAAACGGCAAAAAGTATTACATCGAATCGTCGATGTCGGTTGGCCGGTATGCCTACTTTGAAAAGATCGAAACCGAGCTGGGCTTCGGGCGTTCTTTCGCTGAAATCATCGATGCGCTTAAAGGCGCTATGACTGATATAAACAGCCAAAAACAAGGAGAGGCATACGTGAAGTTGAGTAACCTTATCCGCGGCATTGCCCACATGAACATTAAAAAGCCGCACGTATTCCGTTACTGTGCATTGTTTATTAATTCTGAAGATGAGGACAGATCAACGATCAGCGAAGACCTGATCAATGCAAAGTTTACCGACTGGGAAAAAGAGGGGCTGGATCATGAACCTTTTTTCTCGTTCGCTCTCAATTCTTTGCCCGGCTTCAGAGAGCGCTACACGAGTCTCATCCAGAATACTTCGGCGGGAAGAAAGTAAAACTAAAGGCTCCCGATTCTTATGTGCACGTGGATGTTATAAAAGGGCAGGATCACTGGCACAAACTGTGGTGGATCATGAGCAGAGGTGATAAAACGCAGTATGACAGTTACAAAAAAACAGAGGTTGTTGAATTCTTTTCATTAATGAAAAAATTCAATGCTGATATAGAACGTGAGAATCAAAAACACACAAAAAAATAACCTATGGACATACAACTGGAAGTCGGCGCGAGTGGTGATGGTTTGCTGGATAAGCTTACCAAGGTCCGTGAACAATTGCAGGGAGTGGCTAAAGAAGCGGCTGAAGCTGGTAAGGCAAACCAGCAGGCGGCGCAGGCTTCAATTATTGCCGCGGATACCTGGATTACAAAGGAGCAAGAGTTAATGGCTTCCATTCGTAAACAGAATGAGGAAATGCGCGCCCAGGCAAAACTGCTGCAGGAGATGAAAGCGAAGTATGATGAACTGCGTGCAGCTTCTGCGAAGGGGCTGGATCCTGCCGCGGTATCAAAGTATAATGATCAGATAAAGGCACTGAAAAAAGAGATTGATGGGTTGAAGGCTCAACTGAATAGTACCACCGGTAAGAAGATTGAAATATTTGCACCAGGCAGCGTTGATGAAGCCAGGGCAACAGTAGCCAGGCTAAGGAGTGAATTGGATGGATTAAGTAGGGATGCTCGGAGATCAAAGACCGGACAATATCTAAAAGCTGAATTCGAATTAGCTAAGAAAGAACTTGCTGAAACTACTAAGGAGGTTGAAAACAATGCGAAAGCCAGTGGTGCTCTCAATAAGGCTTGGGGATTTTTACGCCAGGCTGCATATGTAATTCCTGGGCTCGGTATCGCAGGCATAATTGGACTAATTACGGATGCTGTTATGGACCTGGTAAAGCAGTTTAATGCTGCTGAAGAGGCACAAAAGGTGTTCAAGAATATTAGCGCGGAAGCAAGCAAATCCGTAGCGGATGAAAAGATAAAATTGGAAACCTTAGTTAATGTTGTCAGGGATCATGCGTCATCGAAAGATGCAGTTAAAAATGCTGTGAAAGGCATTAATGATTTGATGCCTGAATACAATGGGAATATTAGCGAGGAAGATATTAAGACCGGAAAAGTAAACAAAACGATTGAAGAATATATAAAGGCAATTACGGCAAAAGCTAGGGGACAAGCTTTCGTCGCTAAAATCCAGGCGAAGCAGGCTGAGCTAATCGACATGGAAAGTGCAGCGCTGGAAAATAGTGTCAAATGGTATGAAAGAATACTAAATGTTGTCCGTGGAGGTGGTGTTACACAAGGCGCCATTTTAGATCAGCAATCGGGCGCTTTGAATCGGGCAAAGGCTCAAAAGGAAATAGATGACTTAATGGATGTTCTGGAAAAAGAAGTAGCCGCAGGAACGGCCAGATTGGATGACGAGCAAACCAAGACTGCAAAAAAAATAACAGAAAAAAGACTGCAAGAATTTAAAGATCGATCTGATCAAATCCTTGCTTTGGAAAAACAATTGCTTGATGCTCGCATAGCTGCAATGCAGGACGGCAGGCAGAAAGAAATTGCCATTGAAGAAGCTCGTTACGATGACCAGGTTGCCCGTGCTGTCAATGCCGCCAGGAAGGCGCAGGAGGAAATTGAAAAGGTTCAAGGTTCCAATAAATCTAAAGCGGACAAAGAAAGAGAAATTTCAGAATTGGCTACTATCATCGCTCGTAATAACGAGGTTATTGAACAGGAGAATTTGACTCATACAGCCCGTTTGCTTGCCATTGACCTGAAGTATTATGATGATGCTAAGAAGGCGCTGGAAGAAAGCCAGGCGGCAATAACTGACTTAGTAAGCAGGGGGCAGGATAAAGAGATCATTGCCCTGGAAGCAAAATATCAAAAGCTCTTCAAAGCTATTGAGGATGCGCGAAAAAAAGCTCTACAGGCAGTAGATTCTCCCGAAGGTCAAACAGCAATCAATGATCAGTATTATTCGCAGCTATCGCAGTTAACAGAGCAGAAGGAAAAAGACCGACTGAATATTGTAAAGAAATATGCCCTACAGCGGATTGCTGAAGATGAGAAACTGGCAACGGCTGAAGCTGGTATCATACAAAAGGCTGGCGCCAATGCTACGCAACTGGAAAGGATAAGGCAGGCAGCGGTACTGCAGGTGCAAATCGAAGCGGCAGAAGCGCGCATCCGGTTACTTGAAAGCTCCAATGAAAAAGAGGACAAACTAATTGTCGCCCAGGCTAAAGCAACCATTGAAAAAGCAAAGTTGGAATTGCAAAAGATTGCTGGCAAGAACCGAAAGGATTTTAGTATTTACTCACTACTTGGTCTAGACTTGTCTCCACAAGAGCAGAGGGATGTTGAAATGGGAGCAAGGGCGATAACAGATTCAATATTATCAATTTGGAGAAGTTACGTTGATGCACGTGTACAAGAACAGGAACGTTTGATGCAGAAGTTACAAGATGACATATCTAAACAGGAATCGATTGTTGATCAGGAAAAGGCTTTAAAAGAAAAGGTATATGCAAACGACTATGACATCGAGCAAAGAAAGCTGGATGACATGAAGCGTCGCTCGAATGAACAAAACGAAATGCTAAAAAAAGCTCAGAAGGAGCAGATGGAATATGCAAAAGCTCAGCAAATCATACAAGGTATTGTATCTGCAACCAAACTTGGTGCTGCTGCTGCAGAGTACATTTTAGGGAGCGCGCCTTACGGTCCGTTTGTTGGTCCTTTACTTGCCGCTGGAGCTATTGCAACCCTCTTTGCTGCTTTTGCCGCGGCTAAAACAGAAGCAAAGCAAGTTAGCAACTTCACCACCTATCGCAGCGGTGGTGAGTTTGATGCAACTGGCAACTATCCCACCCATGAACAAGGCGGCATAGATATTATGGTTGGCGGAAAGAAGAAGGGCGAGTTTGAACAAGGAGAATATGCTTACATCTTCCAGGATGGCCCTTATGCCAAACAGTTCAAACCATTTTTTGAAGCCATCAATAAGCGCCAGATGTCCGATTGGAAAATAAGCAGAACCGGTTTGGAGTTGCCAAAAGATACCGTACAAAATATAATTATTAAACACGAGGCTGTTCATTCCCCGGGCATCAGTTCCAGCAACTCTGAAAAGCACCTGGCATCGATGGATAGAAATTTAAAAAAGCTTGCTGCACCCAAAAAAAACGTTGAGTATAGAGATGGTTACCGGATCGAGACAACTGGAAATCATGTAAGAAAAATCAGGATAAGAAAAAATGCAGAGTAAATACAAATACTATATCGTTGTTGACGGAGTAAGAACACAAATCGACCCGCAAGGTGTGCAGCAATTGCAGACCTCTTTTGATTTGAACCGGGACGGTCGTTTCTCTCATGACGTGAGCGTTGTGAACCAGATTATCCTTACCGGTGCTGATTACAAATTTTACTATGCGCTGGAAACCTCGAACAACCGGTGCGGTGATATAATGATTGAGATTGAGAAATGGTGTGGCAATGCGTATGTGTCATTCTTAAGCGGCTATCTCCGCCCGATAGATGGTTATTACGACCTGGATAAATGCCGGCTGGAAATGGAGATAACAGCGGTTGACCCATACTATTGCTACGAATACAATAAAAAACGTGAGATTGATGTTTTCGAAGCAAAGCCATACAACGACCGTGTGAAGGCTCACGTCGTGCAGGGAGAAATTGAGGTGTACATAAAAGAATATGCCGATAATCAACCATTCGACCCTTACAATCCCGGCGGCTTTTTCGGTGGCACGGATCCTCGCATGGCTGGCTGGTTGATCTTCCGAAATGAAAGCTGGATTTTTGGCCCTAACTCACCACGGGGTGATGGCGCACAAAAGAATCAATTCAAAACTTATTATGCCAGGGAAATACTCGAAATTCCTTCAACTGATCCTGATCCCGGACCCGGCTGGATATTCATCTCTGATGTTGGCGGTACCAAGAAATACGCCCGCCAGGTTGTAAGAACAAATTACCGGAGGCTGCTGCCTAACAACTATGATCCGGAGGGGGATATTCAGCCAACGACGATCAGGCACTTCAGCGAAATGGAAGAAGATAGTTTGTTGTACGCTTATGATGTAATGGGGTATGAGGATACGCCAGATGCTTTTGACAATGGCATATTGCTTACCGATCTGCTTGGTTACTTCATCAATAAGTTTTGCGGCATCAGCATTAAAAGCACATTCTTTCAGGTAAATGCTGATGAAACATTTAGTGAGGGATATGAACAACTGCCAGATGATGCGCGCACATTGCATAACATCATTTTCCAAAAATCCGATGTGAAGCGGCTCAATGCAAGTAACAACGCCACCAAAGGAATAACCACGCTCGAAAAGCTGCTAAATAGTATACTCACGGTTTACAACCTGGAATACAGAATTGAAAATGGTTTCTTTCGTATAGAGCATGTAAGCTACTGGAATCGTGTTGTTGGACTTGACCTTACTACGCCCCAATATGCTGATTATATGCGAGGTTCGAACAAATACAAGTACGATAAAAGTAAGCTGCCGCAATTTGAAGAGTTTGCTTTTATGGAAGCCGGGAATGATGACTTTAAAGGGAAGCCTATAGAATATTTTGGCAGGTGCTTTTCAATTGAGGAAGGCGAGAATATTAAACGACGTGACGCGCAAAACATTACTACAGATGTAGAGTTTTGCATGCTGCATTCTGGTGGCGATGATGATACCGTTTCCGACGACGGATTTGTAATAATGGCAACGGTTTTGGACGGTGAACAATATTTTATCATGCGCTTTAACCCAATCCTCGATCCATACAGCAGAGTTAACAACCCTCTTTCCTGGGCGCACCTGCAGGAAGCTTTTTACCAGCACGCACGCCCTCAGAAGATCGGGTACATGAATAACGTATTTCACGAGTTTCATTCAACGATACCTGTCAAAAAACAGGATAAGGTCATCGTGCCTTTCTGCTGCGGAGATGAATTAAAACTGGTTGATTTTGTAAAAACTGGCTTAGGTGATGGTATTATTGAAAAAGCAGTTCTCAACCATTATCGGGAAACATTGGAGCTCGATCTGCTTTATGAAAACCAGTATCAGGAAGCATTTTGCACACCTCTTACGAGATTTTCTCTCAACCGGGTTACTACCGACCGGTTTTATTTTGATGTCGGGTTTCTTGATTGCACAGTAAACCACACGATGCAAGTTGAAGTTACGCTCCCTAACGGTACTGTTTATCTTACCGAGCCGATAACCACAATATGCAACGGCGTGGTTGATATCCCTCTTACCGGAGAGGAAGCCACCTATAAATTCAGAGCCAGGCAAATATGCGAAGATGCGATAAGCCAATGGAGTGATTATGTAAGTGTTGATTACGTTGATCCGGTTTCTTGCCCAGCATTACCAGTGGTTTCATTTGTAAATCGTACCCAGCCTAATATTTTTGTTTTCCAGTTTACCGAAGCAGCCTTTGCAAATGCGGTTGACATCGAACACACCTTACCGTCGGGCTCAACCAGCATCAGGAATAATGTAACTATCGAACAGGTGGGCAGCAATGTGAAGGTCACCTATAACATCACCAATTCTAACCAGGTGCAACAGATATTTCCGGGCTTATATAAATTCCGTTTCCGTCGCAGATGTGGAACGGTAACCACCTCTCTTTTTGGAAACTATGTAAACGTTACTGTATCATGATCTACGAAACACTCAAACTACCAATCCCGATATATAATCGCATTGAAAAGCAGTACCGGTATACCAAAGCGGATGTGCCTGGGAAAGTAATTGCTACACGCGACAGGATATTGCCTTTCCAGTGGGTTGTCGATGGTGTTATGGCAGCAGAAGATATTACTGAATGGACGATCAGGCAGGCGGATATTAACCGCACAATTGCGTATACCCTAACCAGCAAGGTTGATCAGTTGGAACTAGTTGAAACGGCTGCAGGTTCAACGTATATCCTTTACAAAGCAACCGATATCGCTTTACTGATGACAAATGGCGTGTATCACATGGAATGGGTTGTTAACGGACTACGGTATTATTCCGAACAGTTTGAAATACGGTGCGATTCGCCTTACTGGAATGATATCGAATCACCATATACCCGGTTTGAGTGGGGCAACAGCTGCGATGTCGGCCCGATCTTGTACCAAACCGGATATAAAAACCGTATCTATCTGGATACCAAGATTCATAATGAAACACCTACCATCGAAGAGGAAGGCGATGAAAACGGAGAGGGTGTTTTTATTCCATCTGCACAGCGCTACATTGACAACCTCAATATTGAGGATATTTTGCCGTACCACATTGCCGATGCACTTCTGGTAATGGCAATGCATAAAGATGTTACACTCACAACGCCATTCAGCACCTATACGAGCACGATAAAGGAATTAAAGCCTACTGTTGCCCAGGAGGAAAACACATGGCTGTATCGCTTTACAATGACCTTTCAGCAGGAAAGTATTTACAAGAACGGTAACTGCTGCGAAAATATCGCATTGCCGCCGCCTCCTGCACCATCCTGCGGCGCAACTGTTTCCAATTTAGTGACAGTTGAATCAGCCGGCGGCGTTGTTACCGCAACGTGGAATTTGATCGGCGATGCTGATAGAGTAAGTGTGGGATGGGTATCGAATAATGCACTGTGCCCACAGTTCGGCCAGCAGTTCTTACCGGGAGATGCGACAAGCTTCCAGCTTCCGGATGCTATTTACAAGAATTCGGTAGTGAATATAGTGGTTATCCCTCAATGTGCTAACGGTGACGATTGGGTGAATGGCACAGGAGATGGTGAGCTAAAGCAATATCTTTTAGGTCCCGAATGTAACCCGGGTGAAGAGCCAGAACCGGAAGAGCCGGCATCTCGCGTTATTGTGCAGAACGATACTACCAACCTTCCAATATTCGATGTATTGGGTATATCTGGTTATAATCCGCCACCGATTGCACCGCAAAGCCAGGATGAGGGCACGCACGATACAGCCATTTCAGGCGGCTATATCGCTATTACCTTTGATGAAGCTTATGGATCCTTTAAGCACTGGGAGGTTTTTGTCAACGGCGCATCCCGAGGCTGCCAGAACCTGAGCAGCAGCCCGGCATATTATATTGTAACAACTGCACAGCCAATATCGTCAACGGCTGACATTAAAATAGTCGTTTCTAACGGTGTTTGTTAATGTGGTAAAAAAATAAAGTATACAATTGTAGTTTTAATTATACAATTGTGTACTTTTATCATGCTTAAACAACAATTTGGACAATTGTTGAACCTATTAACACACCAAAAATGTACATATGTCCTGAAAACTGTCTTACAGATTTACCGGTTGTAACAGTGAACGGCTGTAACCCTGTAATTCTTAAATCAGGTATCAACTTCCTCGCTTTCGCTAAAAAATCAGCGGCTGCCTTTACCAATTGGACATCTCCAACGGAATGGGCAAATCGTCTTTCAAATTCTTCCACAAGTGATGATGCTATCAGGTTTGTGCTGGGTACAGGTAACATGCCCGCCGGCACCAAACAGGAAATTACCTACCAGGTAAACAAGAAAAGAACAATTGGGAAAACACGTACGCTTCAGTTCATCATTGAAGAAGCAAACGACACAATACACCAGTTGATCCAGGCATTTGAATGCGGCGGAGAATACAAAGTATGGTTTGGTACTGTTGGTGGCCAGCTGTATGGTGGAAACAATGGTATAGCTGTAACGATTGACGGTAACGTTGTGCTGGGTGGAGGTGAAAACGATTACGAGCAGCGCATCCTTGATTTAAGCTGGGATTCGCAGCAATCTATGGATCGTACGCTTTCACCGATTGACGGCTTAACTGATAACCTGCCTGTTTCCTATGATAGTGTGCTGACCTTCCTTGCTTCGTCTACCGATGCAAAAGAGGGTGTGACCGGTACCATCGTTGGAACAGATCCTGTTACCAAGTTTGAGTTTAACAAACTCACCGTTATATCAGGCACACCGGTTAGTATGTCGATTGAGCTGAATGGAAGCGAGGTGATGACGGTTGATACTACCACCGATTATGTGGGCAGGTCATTCCGCTACACCGCCGCTAACGGCAGCCAGTACACCGGCACGATCATCAACGGCACAGTTGAATTCACATCAACCTCAAGCTAATCACAGGGCTGATCACTCAGCCCTTTAAAACATTTTTTATGGCTGTCAACGTCAAAGGCGGACAGGCGAATGTTGTGATAGCGAGGCAAACCGTGTCTTTTATTTCTGCCGGCATCAACAGTAGCAATGTCACCAATATTTTTCTGATCGACGCAGTGCTGAAGTCTTTCAATCCTTCGCGTACGATCAATCCTATCACCATGTTCGAAGCAGGCAAAGGGTATTATATCAATGCGCTTCAGGACATGGATTTGGAGGCATACGTTGGCCCGCCATTCCCATCGGGAGGTAACGGTATTATTACGGAGGATGGAGACGATATCATCCCTGAAACATAGAGCTGAGTTATGAAAAACACCATTCTTTTTTTTGTGCTCCTGCTAACCGTCATAAGCGCGGCATCACAGGTAAGAATATCTGAGATGCCCGCTTTAATTGGCGAAGGCGATTCTGTGTGGGTACCGGTGATAAAGAACGGGCAGAATTACAAAATGCAGGGATTCAACCTAAAAAGCAGCGCATTGTTTGCTCAAACACCGTCGGCAATGTATGTGAAAACAACCGATATCGTTTTTCCACAGGATACCATTCGTTACAAACAGATCGGCGGTGCGATGTATCGGAAATTTGTAACAGGCGTTTGGCAAATGGCGGATTTCGGCATTAAACCATCCAACAGCAGCGCTACTAATACAACACTGCTGCAGGCTGCACTTAACAGAACTTATGTGCGGGAATTGCAAGGAGGTGAAGATTCTATAAGCGCTTACCGGTATACTGGAAAGCTAAACGGCAATGGGAAGGTAATATCATTTTTCAATGGGGCTTTTCTTTTGGGAACGGGTACTACGGATACCCTTGATAACGCTATCGTGAGGGGTAACGGAAGAATGAAAATCTTTCAGAATGTTCGCTTAACTAAATCTGTTCAAAGTGATTGGGGCTTTTTCCCCTGGATGTGGAACGGCGTTCATCCGGATAGTACCTCCGATGCCAACATGGAGAAAATATTAAGGTGGACTGCATTCACCGAAGAGAAATCTACCGTTGGCGGCGCAAAGATTATGATCAACAATGGGCAGTTCATGGTCAAAAGATATGGTGCCCAACTGCGGATGATTCATCCCGGTTCAAATTCTTATTGGGCTGGCGAAAGCCCTGCAGCTATTTTAAAAGTAGATGTAACAGTATTCCAAAACTTCGCCCGCGTTTTCTACATAGGAGATGGCAAAAGGAATATCACCATCGACGGCATCACTTTCGATGGTAGCAACTTTGTTCCGCATTACGACAGTATACCGAGTATGCTGGGCGTTTCTGATGCCCAATGCGCCTTTGTAATGACCTATAGTTCTGATTCTACTAATCCAGTTCGAGACATTACCATAAAAAATTGTGCGATGCGCAATCCAATAGGGGAATGCATCAACATCAGCCGCAATACGCGAGGCGCCAACATTGAGAACATCTTAATGGGTGGATACTTGCGGCAGGGATTAGGCGCTGGCGGCGGCGGAGTGTATGATCTAAACGCGGTTAATGTAAAAGATATTGAGGGTGAAACCTATGTTTGCCCGAACCCTGGCGGTACCAGTATACACTCAGAGCCTACCACGCCGCAATACAATCTCAATTTCAGCAACTGCGTGGTAAACACGTTTTCCCTGGCGAACGTGATCGGTGGCTCCTGCGTGAATGTGAAAGTGAAGGATCCTAACACGCCGATGATCTTCAACTTCGTTGCTGATTACACGGTTACTGCCTGCCAGATATTTACAACCATTCAATGTACTCCGCAAAAAAGAGGCAATTTAAACTTTATAAACAATCCGTATGTCGCTGGCGGCATCACCTTCACATCTGTTGCTGGTTATCCGGAGAATCCAAAGTTTGGTCCTTGCACCGTTGCATTTAACAACGTCTATGGCGATGGCATACTGATCAATATTGTTGATAGTGTAAACGTGGATTATAACCACGTGTTTGTCGAAAACAAAGTCGGTATTACTTTTTCAAACCAGGCATCTGGAAGGTGCACATTCAACGAAGTAGTGAACAGCGGTAACAATCCGCTTATCTATGCATATTCTACCCAAACCGGGCATCACGGTAAAGGCATGGTATATTTTGAAGGTAACTATGGTCGTGGTACCTATCGCGGACTTCAACTGAGCAATAAAAGCGCGATCATAGGTCCACATAACACCTTCGATGTTCCCACTCAGGTTTCATTGCTTAACAGTTCAAAGCTGTTTCCATACATCGACGGAGCTGGCCGCCGGGTGCTTAATACACCGGTATTGCCAACCTGGGGGCTTTGGACAAAGGGAGATATCATTTCTCTTTTGGATGGCGACAGTGGTGATGGATCGGAGTTTGTTGTAAATGCTTCGGGTGCATTGCATGAAGGATACTGGATCAGCGGTAGCAGCTACAGCGTAAATGATTTTGTTGTTGATACCGGTCGCGTTGGTGGAGTACTCACTACCAGGTATTACAAAAGCACTTCAGCCGGCGGCGGCGCTGAAAGACCTTTCGATGATACTGACAACACCTACTGGCAGCAAATCAGTACAACGGCGGCAACATTACTTGTTACGAAGATTAACGGTATCGATCAGCTCTTAAATGCTAAAGTTTCCACCGGTATATCCCAGACACACACAACAGGTACATCGGTAGTTGTGAATTCGGGTGTAAAGCGATTGTTTATCGATCCGGCATCCGCGTTGGCTTCGCTTACAGTTACCCTTCCAATTGGAGTTGTTGACGGTGATAGGCTTGACATATTCTTTGGCGGCACTATGTCCGCGGGCAATACTGTTTCAGGTGTGTTCAATGTATCTCCGGGCGTTGGATCGGGTACAGTGAATGGTGGTGGTACACCAGATACAAAAGCAGGAACAAGTATGACGTGGATTTATAAAGCTGCGAATGCTACCTGGTACAGATTAACAAATAACCCATAAAAAGGAAAACGTGAAAAACACCATTTTAATAATAGCAACCTTTTTTATTTCCCTCGCTTCGTTTGCACAAACGAAGATTTCTGAAATGCCAACCTTCGCTGGCAATGGAGAAAATGCTTTTGTTCCTATCATTATCGGCAGTGTTAACTACAAGACGATGGGAAAAAATCTTGCCGCTGGCAAAATTGATAGTTTAAAAATTTCCGGCGATACTCTCTACTCGTATAAGGGCAACATTCGGTCGGTAGTGGGAATTATTACTGGTGGCACCGATTCTGCAAAGGTCGTCGAAATAATTGCGGGATTACCTGGCATACCTGCAGAAAATATTGGACCTTATGACACGGCGATGGTTAATACCGGCAACGGCGGTTTTGGAATAAAGACATTTAAGAATTTCGGATTACCAGAAGCAAATGCTATCGTGGCTTATCGTGGAGCTGCTAACGGTATTCAATTTGCTGATGCTGATGGGCGTTCGTCAACTGACCCCAGTTGGATGAAAACAAGTAGCTCGCAAAAGTTACTAAGCTTTGGAAACGGTAGTATAATTGACTTGTACACCAGCGAAAGCCAAATAAGTAATTATCAAAAATTAAGAATACAAGGCTTCCCGGATTCAACTATAGCATTTCATAATTTGCAAAACGGTACATCTTCGCGTTTGCCTTTTACTTTTCTTGGTGCGCAAGGTTCCATCTTTAGAATCGGATACGCAAATACCGATAGTGCATTTTTTTTAATGAAAGCGGCAACTAATTCCGGAAGTCCACGTCCTGGCGTAATGATTGACTATGATGTTACAAACACCAATGGCACTCTTTCTCTTTTAGATTTCGCAGAAAGCAGAATAACCGGAACGGCAACCGCTGGTTTTGTAGGGCTAAGAATAGCGCCGCAAAGGGTTTCACTAGGATCCGGTTCTAACTGGCTCCTTCGTGTTGGTTGGGCAAATCACACATACCCTACGCAACCTATCCTGGATACACTTATGGGAGGTTTTACTGCACGTGGTGAAATCTTTGTGCGTGACACTGCCACGCTGCAAAACATGGCAAATCTGACAGGTATTTGGGGTGATAGCAGCGGGTTTAGAAAGCTTATACCATTCAGCCGTTTTGAAGGCGGTACCGGAATGACAAATCCAATGACAACGGCCGGAGATATTATTGTTGGAGGCGCCAGCGGCACTCCTACTCGGTTGGGTAAAGGTACCGACGGCCAAGTTCTGAAAATGGTAAGCGGCAATGTAGCCTGGGGTACCGATAATACTGGTGGAGCTGGTGGTGAACCTTCCGACGGCGATAAAGGCGACATAAGTGTTAACAGTGGTATTTGGACAATCGACAATGGCGTTGTAACAAACGCCAAGCAGGCGACAATGCCTACAAAAACTTATAAGGGCAACACTACCGGCAGCACTGCCGCGCCAACTGATGTGCCGGTCGCTACTCTAAAATCAGATTTGAACTTGGTCAAGGGTGATGTTGGATGGGGCAATGTGGATAATACTAGTGATGCAACAAAGAACAGCGCAGCGGCAACCCTTACGAATAAAACAATTTCCGGAAGTAACAATACACTTTCCAATATTTCACAGGCTTCAATTACGGCACTGCTGGACACTTTAACAGCCATGCGTAATAGGATTGAAGCCCTCCAGGCGAACGTCACTGTTTCTTATGCAATCTGGCAAGATGAAGATTCATTGCGATTTGACTTTGGCGGTACCGACACCGCTTTATACATGCCGCAGGCGCGTCATGGAATTTATAATCCAACTTTTTCAAACCTCAGCGATGTTGCCACGATATCTATTGACAGTGTAGGGTGGCTTCGTGTTGGTAACAGTGTTCAGGTTTGGGGCGGAGGCTTTCTTAATTCGGTAGCCGCAAGTGGTGACAACTCGTTTGAAATGACTTTGCCTTTTAGCGTAAGTTTTCCTGCTTCTTTAAATCATCTAGGTGGTGGGGGTACGATTGTTCTTGCCGATGGAGTACCAGCACTGTATATAAGTCCTGTGCAGGGGACCAACAGGGTGAAAATCGGATTTACCTCACCTGGAATATCGCCGGGCGTAATATCCTTCAATTTCGGATTTAGAATTTATTAACTATAAAAACAAAAACAATGTTCACGATCACTTTCATTTCATTCGGACTTATTGTAATTCCTGTTGTAATCTTTTTCAAAAGATGAAGAAACTTATTATCATATTATTTGCTTGTTCTTTTGGTTTTGGCACCGCTAAGGCCGCAGAATACGATACGTTAGACAATCAGATAAAAATTCGATATCTAACGAGCGAAGGTGTATATAGGTGGGCGTTAGCTCACTACCCTAGTTGGTGGTTAAGTCAGCCAACGAGAAAAGCCAAGGCAATGATATTTCTGCACGGCACTGGTGAAGCGGGAACCGGAGAAGCAGGCTTGGTTGATTTAAGTGTAAACAGTGTTCCGTATTTCTTTAAAAATGGCTCAATGCCAAGTACGCACACTAATCCAAAGACCGGCGCAACAGAAGAATTTCTTTACGTATCGTTACAAACCGGAACAGGCGGACTAACCGCTGACCAGCTTCACTATGCAATTTTTAACAGCCCGAACTTATCACGAATAGACCGCAATAATGTAACAATAATAGCGCTGTCATTGGGAGCCAGGGTTACCAGTCGATTATTCGCTGATAGTAAAACAAGCTTGTTAGCAGATATAAGAAGCATTATTTTAATGAGCTCTCCCAATGCAAATGACGACGAAACTTACACTTTAACTCAACCCGGAGGATTAACATCTCAAGCCAAGCCTTTATATCAAATATGGTCATTGTCTGATAACACAGGAGGGACTGTAGCCGCATGGAATAATCAAATTATGGATGCCATGCAAACTTATAGCCCTACTACCCACGCTATAAAAAATTACAGCGGAGGACACTGCTGTTGGAATACTGTGAGCAGTCCGTCTAACAGGCAGAATGTTACATTTCCCTGGGGAACGGCCAATGTTAATGTATTTGAATGGACTCTTGCGTGGAGTGTAGATGAAAACAGCGGCAAGCCACCAATGAAACCTATTACAACAAAACAAGCAGGTGCACCAATAAAATTTGTAATAACACAACCATGAAAAACATCATTCTTTTAGCAGTTCTAATGTCATGCTCGATAGCACATGGGCAGACAATCGATAAGGTTTATGTTAAAGACTCCTTCGAAGATTCCGACCTGACATTGCGTTGGGACAACATAGAAGCAATCGCAGGAGCAGTAACTCGCAGTGATTCAGTGCAAGCAGATGGTAATTATTCTGCCCGGATAGACATAACAAAATCGGGTACCTCAATTGTGCGTGCTGAATTTGTTCAACAAACGGAGTACCGCATGCAGGGCATGAAACGTTGGTACACTTTCAGCGTTTACATTCCCTCCAACTGGATATACGACAAGATATACGAAGTGATATTTCAACTGCACGAAACACCTGATTGGAGTTTAGGCGAAGATTGGAGAAGCCCTCCCATAGCGTTGCTCGTAGATAGCAATCAGTTCCGCGTTGACATACGAAGTGCAAGCGCGCCGCTTAATACAAACGCTACCATTGATTCGGCTGTCTTTATAAGAATAGGTGATATTAACAGAGGACAATGGACACACTTTAAAGTTTATGCGGAACTCGCGTACGATAATACTGGTGTTTTGAGAATATGGAAAAATGGATCGTTGGTGCTGAATCGTGACCACCATCCCAATTACTACAATGATTTGATTGGGCCTTTTGCAAAGTTTGGAATATACAAGCCAGATTGGGGTTCGGTGAATTCAAGCTCTATTGTAACGAGGCGCATTTTGTATTATGACAATGTTAGCATTAGCACCCACAGCGGGCAAAAGTTCTATCTGAAACCGTCTCTATAAAAATCCATCATCCCATGCCTTCGTAAAACTTGAAGCTATGGATACAACAAAAGAAATAATAGAAATGGAAAGCCACGAAACAATTACACAGAAGCGGTTAGTTTTTTCAGTGAAAGAAATTATCGTGGCTGTTACGTTTATTTTTTCGATTGCGATTGCGTGGACTGCGATTGAAACGAGGTTTAAGGAAATCGAAATGAAAATTGAGCAGTTTGAAAAAAATAATCTGAACACTTCGCTGAAGTTTGACAAGATTGATGCAAAGCTGGATGCTATACAAACGGATGTTATCGATATAAAACTTAAATCACCGCAAAAACAATAGTATGAAACAAACTCTTATAGCAAAAATGCTGACCGGCCCGAACGGTGGCGTATCCAGTAAGCGAACTACAATGTTCGTCCTGCTTCTGGTGTTTATCGTCGGGTATTTCACCAACCTTTTTACTGGCAAGCATCCCTCGGAATTATTTATGGAGCAACTGTACTACCTGCTTCTTACTTCGTTTGCCGCCGTGTTTGGCGATAATATCGTAAAGGCGACAAAGGATATTAAGATCGCCAGGAAAGACACCCCGGAGGTGAATGTAAGTGTTAACAAAACTCAGGGCGACATTACCCAGGTAACTGTACCCGATAAAATTGAAACCGAAACTAAGTAGCAATGAGATTGTTTATTTTAATAACTGCGGCATGCCTGCTTTTCTCCTGCAGGGCCACCAAGCAAAGCCGCACGGAGGATGTTATAACATATGACAGCTCGAAGGTCGTTACAAATGACAGCGTGCATGTAAAGAAAGACATGTCAACCAGTGAACAGAAAACGGATAAATTGGAAGAAGGGCAAATCGAGGTCGAGCTTGAATTTCAACCGGAAACAAAACCTTCCCCGTTGCAGATGCAGCACAACGGTGGCGATTCAACTGATGTAAATCCGGTTGATGAGATAAGTAAAGAAAATAGCGAAAACCTGCTGGCATGGCTCGGTCTTGCCTTAGAAAATCCGCGCATTAGGTCAGCAAAAATAAAAGGCAAACTGCTGCGAACCGATAACAGTAAAACCACTACGCAAAAAAATATCACAGACAGCACGGTTACTAAAAAAACCGATAGCACCAATGTCGGGAAACAAAACGTGCATATTAAAGAGGAAAAACAGAAAGAACAATTCTCGATCTGGAAGCTGTTCCCGTGGTATGTGTGGCTGATAGTTGCACTGATACTCTTTTTTAGCTGTAGGTATCTCTACAAAAGGTATTGGCCTGGCAGCTATATACAACGATTATTCACTTCAAAAAATAATACATGAAAAAGGTTAAAGCAATTCTCTTCGCTGCTCTGTTGATTTCGCTGGCATTTTTAGCGGTAATGGGCTGGCATTTTACTGATGAAGCTAAGACTCCATTTTGGTGGAATGGCTGGGTTGTGATCGCCATTGTCTCGGCAATCGCTTTCATAGCGCTCATCTTATGGTTCACTAAAACGAATCAAAAATTATGATCTGGATAGTTTTCATTCAGATAATTTTCTCCGTCATCAATGTGGCGATGGCCTGGTACCATGCAAAACTGATCAAGCAGAATAAACCGATTGAGCACGGCTGGTGGGCTTTCGGTTATTTTGTTGTTGCGCTGCCTGTGCTTTTTCTCAACTGGCTCCTATTCGCATCCCTGTTCGTTTTACGGCTGCCTCTCTTTAACACAGTGCTCAACAAGCTACGAGGCTTACCCATCTTTTATATGGGCAAGGGATCGATTATAGATCGATTGATAAGCAAGTACTACCCTTATGTCTTTTGGGGCTGTATTGCTCTTTTTATCACCATTGAAATAATACTCCTATGGTAACATCAGCACAGTGCGTTGCCAAATATGGCAACCCTACGAAATACGTTCCCAACCTGGTCATCTATGATGTTCCTGATGGATTGGAAATTGGAATGATCCCTAAGCGTGTATACTGCAATAAAGATTTTATAAAGCCTTTTGAACAGGGCATAAGGAACTTGATTGCGAGAGGATATGTAAAAGAACTAAAGACATGGGATGGATGTTGGAATATAAGAAAGAAGCGTACCAATAATTCATGGTCGTTGCATTCCTGGGCGATAGCATTCGACGTGAATGCATCAGAGAATGGTTTAGGTAAAAAGCCAAAATTGTCTGCGGGCTTTGTGAAGTGTTTCACCGATGCCGGCTTTGAATGGGGCGGCAATTGGTCTTATCCGGATGGCATGCATTTTCAACTCGCAAAAATATAGTCACAATTTCTACTAACGTTCAAAACACCACAACGATGGCAACGATTAATGTCACTACTTCAGGCGATATCCCTAAAGCCTGGAAGAATAATGGCGGGCAGCGACCAATTTACAAGATGGAAGAATGCTACGCCATGAGAAAACAAATCCGCTTTGTGTTTAACGGAGAGGATTACACTTTTGAGGAAACGGATACCTTGAACGTAAACGGGTCTCCGGTAGCCGGTAATGCTGAGGCTAAAGCAGCTGCAATCCAAGATGCTTTGAAAAGTTTTTTCCCTAAAGCCCCCGGTACCGGCAGTGGTGGCGGGGGCGCTATTGGAGACGTTATGGCTTTTGCATCTCGTAAGGGTTTTAGTTTGTCGTCTGTAAGTGATGCGAATAGCAAGTTCCTTGTGTTTGGAGTCGGAACAATTCGTCCAACGGGTACAATAGCGCACGGCAACACAATAACATGGCAGCTATTGGACGATGCAGATCACAATCCAATGTTTTTTAACAGCGCCGGAACGGTTGCAAGCGGTCGTGTTCAAGCAGGATACCCAACTGTCAAAAAGGTGCTTGGATTCAAGTGTGGACCCGACGAAATATTGGCATCAGGGGGTGTTATCTGTGGTGCATCAGTCGGCTTAAGTGCGGCTGAAATTGAATTGAGAAGGTCTGCTCAAGCGTCTGTAAGATTAGTCGGCGCGGGAACTACTACATGGGCGAAAAATGAATTTGGCTCTTTTACCATTGGGGCATTCAATACGTCAACAGGAGAAACTTTGGTTACTTGTCCGCCGGCAGTAGGCGGTTCGGTATATAGTTCAGTTGTAGTTTATCAAGGTTCTAACAATTACAATATCCGCAGGGTTTATAGTGGATTGGGAAACGGACAATTAAAATTCATCCTACAGGACGGTTCTGGAAATCCTGTTTTGACAGCACCCACCAGTAGTGATAATGTTGTAATTTTTGCTGGCGGCATTACAACTGTAATTGTAGATGCGAGAACTTACTCAACTACTGAAGGAACAAATACGGCAGCTTTATTTTTATTAACTTCAAATATTTGGATTGAAGGAATTTTTGAAGCGTGGCTAGTTGCAACACCAGTAAGTCAAAACAAAGTATTGGTTTACTGGCAAACGGATTATCCCTCTGCTACGAATTTTAAAATCTATCGTGATACTGCGTCAAACTTTGCTACACAGCAGCTTGTCCATACTGGTTCGGAGGGAGAGTATACAGATACTTCCCTAACGGGTGGTACAGAATACTATTATAAGCTGGTGGCGGTAGTTGGAGGTGTTGACACGACTGTTACTACTTTCAGAACAAAGACAACATAATTTTTTTTAAAGGAAGTTAGTTTTGGCAGCCTGGCATTTCTATGCTGGGCTTTTAAAAATTTTTTACAGAAAAAGGATAGCAAGCGAGGGCGGTTTTTACCGCTCTCTATTATTTTTAGGCGGGAAGTTCATAGCATTATCGATGTCCGTTTCTATTCTTGCCAAATCTGCTTCACTCAGATCATGATTCTCTTTTCCAATTTCAGATAAGCTTTTTATTACCAAGTTTCTAATTCCTTGAGCATTCTGTTCTCCATACTTTGTAATCGCCCTATCAATTAACTCTGGTATAGGATTCTCTTTCATTGTAATTGTGTAAATAATTAAAAATTAGGTGGACACAAAAGTTAGAAATTATTTCCGGGAATTCCAAACTCCTTTCCATGGCCCAAAAATTGAGTGATCTTTTTTAAAAAGGGTATGAAACAAATGAACATGGACGGGTTGGAAGTCATAACCGTAGATTACGATAGCCATGACCTCCCAGCTGTTGCGAAGATTTTCAAGCCCGTGATTTATAAAGATGGCACCGCCTATTGTTGTCTATTGGGGCCTGACCCTCAAGCTGGGATTTTTGGCTGTGGAGAAACTCCTAAGGAAGCTGTAATAGACTGGGAGGCACATCTTCAGGCGGGACTTGTGGCAGGGACGGAAAGTGAAGGAATAATCCAGTATATAAAGAAACGACTGGAAGAAATCATTAAGGGAGATGCCTAAAAGAAAACCCCGGCTCATATTGCCGGGGATGGCTGTTGCAATCCCTGACCGGGATAGCTTTTTTATATAAGGTAAATAACGATAGTATTACCTGGCTAAGGTATAAAAATTATTGACCTAAATGTTTACGAAGTGTTTAGTCCTATTTACTGACGTATCGACCTTCCCAATCCCTCGAAGTAGCCAAATGCCTTTTCTGCATCCCTATGAACCCAGTTGATCACAGCCTGATTGGTTTCTTCGTCCGAGTAGTCATTTTTAGCGTTAAAATCTGTTACGTCATCAAAAATTATTTTCAGAGCGAGAATACCCTGTTTCTGTGTTTCGGCAGATAACTTCTCAGGAAATTCAAGCTACAGGGCGTACAACAGAGCGTCCTTTAAATCTGTGGGGATTTTTTCCCGAAGATCTTCAGTAGCATACGGCGCGTCTATAATCGCCTTAAGCTTTTCCAGCAGCGGGGTAAAATTTGGCTTGTCCATACGAAAGCTATATAAAAACGATGCCATTTGCCGGCTGGCAGCACATCCCGCGTCTACACTGAGCTTTAGCACCAAAACACCCATAAAAATGGCACTTTTGGCCATGGTTGGGCACGCCTGGCGTATACTTTACATACATCAGCTATCAAAATTCTTTCGTATAAATTCGTCCACCGACGCAATAATTGCATCACGGTGAGCTGGCTTCAAATCCCCTTCCATCAGGTCATATATAGGGCGTTCCGTTTCCTTATTTTTCTTCCATTCCGGGCGGTTAGACTTAAATTTAAATTTCCCTTTGTCATAAGCGGAGAAGTAGCCGGATTTTTCAATGTATGGATGTATTGAAAATTCGTCCCAGCCCCGGTAGGGGTTGTCGGCATCGTATTGTACCATTGCAGACCTTATCTGCGTTCCAAAAGATACTTTTATTAGGAAATGATGCATCCGGGAAAGGTACGGAAATTGAACTTTTGTTAACTTTAAGATATGCCTCGAAAATACTTTGAACTTACCGATGACCGTCGCGCACCTGGTGGAGACCGGGATACAGGCACATATCCGGTCACCCACGATGATTACCCCAAATGCCTACTGAACATTGTCGACCTTTCCAGCCGCCCGGCTATAGATCCGCTTAACTGCCTTTTTAGCAAAATTTATGATCAAACGGATGGGGTGGGTTCAAACTATCATTACCAGGTTGCTATAATCTATTTGATAGAAAATAAAGATGTTCCAACGGCTGACCTGCAAGAGTTGGTGGAGTACTGCTGGGACTGGTGGCTGGGGTATTATCTGTAAATACGCAGTCCCATAATATACGGGGAAATGATTTGTTTTTGCAATTTAATTTACACAGTTAATGTGCAAAATCCGGTAAAGCCTTGTCTGTAGCTGTTTTCATGGATTTATGCATGCCTTTTGCACATATTGACTTTTGACCATCCCATTCATAGTTTTATTTTTGGCGCAAAACCTTAAACCTACAACCCATGTTATCAGCAACAATTGAAGTCCTGGCATATGCATCAGCCTTTTTACTTGGAACAATTGCCCTTTTAAGGGAGATATATCCAGAAAAGTTTACCATTATAACTGTTGTTAAAAAGGCAAAGGGATCGAAACCGGAAGAGACAAAAACTACGAATAAGCGATTTTACAAGCCAACTGTTATAGGTCTGGTGCTCTTATCATTTGTTTCTGGTTGTTGGAATAATACAATCAAGAGAGGTGAACAAAAAGGTGTCGATAAGCTTAACGGAGAACTGAAGGTTTCGGTTGATGGCTTGGCGGCAAAAGTCACAAACCTGAAGGATTCATTAGCTAAGTGCCAGAAAATTGTTACAACTAAATTTGTAAATACTGGAAACTTGACGGGGATCGAACTAAACAACAGCTCGGCAGGGATTGTGAGTGGTAACCAAGTGACAATAGTTCCATTTGGAGAGTCAACCCCACGCCCTAAACATAATAAACCTTTTATTTCGGCGGTAGAGCCTTGATGATTCCCATTTACGTCATGGCTTACAGATTTGCCAGTTCCAGCAATACATCTGCATGGCACGGATCGCCGGGCCTACACCAGCAACTTAAATTCTTACCCTTTAGTTCTGATAGGCTGTACTTTTCTGGATTCTTAGCTATCCAATAATTAATATAAACCTTATAAGCACTGACCGCGTCTTGGGGCGACATTCTACGATAATCATATTCGCTGTCCTTAGGTTCTCTTTGCAACGATACGCCGACCTTGTGAGGATTACCCCATTTCCCCGGTCTTCCAACGTAAACGATTGGCAGACCGTTCGGACTAACCTGTTTATGCTGTCTGCTGCGTTGTAAACGAACGGGATATGTATGAGAATTCATAAAGCTTATTTTATAGATTTTGCGAGGTGACCGGCATATACGCCTACTACCTTCCAATACAATGCCATCGGAGCCTTGTGTCTATTCCAAGAGTATTTCGCTCTTGATAGAGCATCATCCCGCAGAGCCAACAAAGCACCCTTTAAAGCGATTTTGGATTCGGTATTCAGTGAAGAGAATGTATCACTCCATTGTTGTTTGAGGGTTTTATCAGCTTGCCTGATCATCTTAAAATAGTTTTGTGGTGTAACGAAATCCCTGGAAGCCTTTTTGCGGCATCTCATAGGGTGGTTGGATCGCGGGACCGGTGATTACGATCCAATTGCATGGTTTAAATGCTCGTGGTCTGCCATCAGGTGCATCGTAAAATGTTTTTGCAACGTTCCGTTCAATCTGCACGAGCCGGCATTCAAATTGAATGAAGCCGTCGAAAATCATATACACCAAGTAAAAGTCTTTTGTTGGCAGATTGGTAAGTTTAATATTCCATAGCGCATTTTCCTGCCTCATATAGCGCTCAAAATATCTTTTGAAGTCTGATACCTTCCAGCCGCGATCTTGAAACCATTGCACCGGTAATGTCCACGCAATACCATCTGGCATGATCGACGGATCCTTGCTGTATCCTTTTGCAGTAATCATACAAATTGTTTATTTGAATAATTAGTAAATGCGGAGCGGTCGATGCCTTGTTTCTGCTCCGATTGTCTTTTGTTTTTCCACGAATCAGGAACCATCTTTTTACGCTCGATTCCTTCGCGTGCCATGTAATTGCTTATAACCAAATAAGGTTTATTGAACAGGTCGCAAAACTCATCGATTGTCATTTCCTTATGATGCTTCCTGATAAAATCCTGTTCAAATTCTGAAAGAACTTTCGTTCCGTATTTTTTACCTTTTATCCCTGGCATAGTGTTATTGTTTTTACTCCTGTATGGATATTCTTTCTGTCATTGGGGGTTGATTATTCTACACGGAACAATACATTCAATTTTACAATCCGGATATTTGCCTTTTACGAACTTTTCAGCCAACTGTGTAGGCATATCATAAACAGTGACAAAGTCAATATCCCCGTTTGGTTTATTTACCTGGAACTCGCATTCTGTGTAATTTTCAACTGCCATACTCTTTTTTTTGAATTATTGATTCTTTGATTCACTGTCTCCTACAGTAGAGGGAAGGGAGTTACATCCCGCAAAAGCCAGAATCACAGGGCGAAAAGTCGCTATGCTCAAGCCTCATATTTGGTAACATGTTTTTAATTTTATTATAAGGCACGTCAGACCTCCAGTAACCATTATCGCCGCCCTCTTGATCCGCAAACCATTGCATTTTTTGAGGGTGCTTATCAAACATAAATCGAAGGAAAACTGGATTACGATGGAAGCACCCTACACAGTTGTTGTAGTCAGCAAACTCGATCGGCTCTTCCCACCAATGCTTTACGATCGTATCTTTGCGAATATTATTCTCAATAAGAGGGAAAGACGGTTTCTGCCATGGCACCATGCCCCATTTATTCCTACCGTCCGAAAGCTTTCCAACTATAGCCTTTTGTTCTAAAATTCCGTTACTATTAATTCGCGAAAGCATCCTGTTTGCCCGCTTAATTTCTTTTGGTTCCGAACGGTAACCGATCCGCATTTCCACAGGTTCGGAAAAGTTTTTACTCCACCATTCATAGATGGGAATAACCTTCATATTTTGGGTGCAGTATCTGTGTAGTTTATTCGGTAGCCATCCACCTAAATCTGCTACTACTTTGTCGAACGTCGGACCAGTTACCCATTCTATCTTCCTTCCCCATCGTTGCTCAAGTCCAAGTATTGTATATATTATTTTATCGTCTTCTGCGGTTGCTATAAATGGAGCCTGTATGCGATCTTCCACTAACTGCCGCACCTTTTCGTCTTTAAAACGACACTCATAGCTTTCAATCCTAACCAGTGCAAAAACAATGTGATCTGCGGGGAATTGATCCTGCATAAACGCACTTGTTCTACCGCCGGAAAGTGATGTCACTGTTTCCATACCTTCTTTTTTTGCCCCCATAAGCACAGGAGGATGTTGTTAATGATTAATTACCCCAATCAGGCAACTTTGCGAGTTCTTTTGGCGTCATCATCCGAATGGTTATTTTATAATTCAATTCATCTCCTTTATCCAGATCGTACATATCCGTTTCAATCCAGTTGAGGATATCCTCTTTATTTTCACTTATGAGGTTTTGATCGCCAAAATCAAGTTCATAGCATTTAATAGTTTTTTTCGTTGGCATGCTTTTTTGTTTTTTCTCCCAAAGAGGGAGGTTAAGAATTTGGTTTTAATATCAGTAGAAAAAAATTGTCATCGTTCACCATAGCCTCTATATTCGGATATTTATCCTCGCTGTAGTACAGCGCAATCTTTTGTAACTCTTTTACTGTTTCCCATTTTGAAAGTCCATTACCGGTAATAAAGATTGTAAAGACAATACCTTCCTTAACTACTAAGGGGTTACCAAACCTTGCCAGCGATTTCTTAAGTTTATCACTATTCATGTTTCAAAAATTGTTATGTTATAAATCTTTTTCATCAGTCGGCGCTTTTTAAGGTATTCTCGGGTACGAAATCCTTTGCAATCTTCCACCACTTCCCTACCCTCTTTTGTCATGTAAATAAAGTCGGCAACATATCGATACGAAAAATTACCATTCGGGTTAAGCTCATATTCAACCTGGCGCCGCAGCAAACCAATCTCGCCAGCTTTCAATAGGAGTAACAGCTCGCGATAGCGGTTAGCTTCTTTAATCGAATCGAAAACAATACCATCAACTTCTTTTTTCTCATTATTGAATTTCGATTTTCGTTTAACAGGTGCAGCTGCTATCGTTTCAGGTTTGCGCAGCTTTGTTTCATTATAGCTGCGAATTTTCCCATCGGCAACTAGCTTATCAAGCTCTTCAGTCGTTAGCGATATGGATGAGCGGCGTTTCATTAGTTATGAAGATCGATCGATCTAAAAATTTCATAAGCTACCGGCCATGCTATTGCGTTTCCGAGCGCCTTAATACGTTTGTTTCTGTCAGCATAGTCCATCCCTTCGGGTAACCCATCAAGCATTCGTATAATTCCGGATTCAATAACGTCCCTGGGGATATTCCCATGTGGATGAGCGCCGAAACCAAAGTACCTCCCCAACCCTTCCTCGCAGATTCCTGCGAAGGTGGTAGCGTGCTGTTTTTTGAATCGTTGAGCGTCGGCGTCGGTATCGTCAATCCATAAATCAACTGGCTCCCAAGAGAAGGGTATTTGTTCCCATTCTTGTAATTTTTCTTTCTCATTCTGCTGGTGTATGATTCTGGACTCTCTAAGCTCTGCATCGCGGTCGGCGTGATAAGCGACAAGCCATATCCTTTCCCGTTGATGTAGCGCTCCGACTGCTGCAGCTGGAATATTATACGGTTGGCAGGAGTAGCCGAGACTTTCCAAATCATCAATCTTGAGGTCAAGGACGCCGTTGGCAACCGATCCACTAACATTTTCGTTAACCACGGCAGCCGGGAGTATCTCCCGTGTTGCTCTAAACATTTCCGGCCAGAGAAAGCGCTCATCTCCCGTGCCTTTTCCCAAGCCTGCCACAGAGTGTGGCTGACATGGATCGCCTCCTGAGATGATGTCGATTGTATCTCTGAAAATTGTAAAGTCTGCTGTTTGTACATTACCCACGTTTATGCTTTTAGGAAAATTCTTTTTAGTGACCTGATTACACCACTTGTCAATTTCACTATGGAAAACGTTTGTCCAACCCAATGCTAAAGCCGCAATTTGAAAACCACCAATCCCATTAAAAAAACTTCCGTGTCTCATAATTTTTTAAAATGGCAATTCATCTTGTTTCGATTGCTCGCTTTTAGGTTCTGAAAAATTGATTGATTGTTGTTCTGCCTGGTTTAGCGGCCGCCAGGCTCCCGAAGATTCCAGTGCTTGGAAAAGTTGGATTTCATTTTTGAAATCAAACTCTGTCTTTAAAAGAATACCGTTACGTTGCTTTCCGATTTTTACATATCGCCGTCCTTCCAGGCTCTTATCCATTTCCACTTCTGATTCCGATGGTCCCCACAGGAGTATTACCACATCAGCATCTTGTTCAATGGCGCCGGATTCACGTATATCCGAAACTTTAGGATCCTTGCTATCTTCTTTCCGCTTCTCAACATCACGGCTCATCTGGCTTAATGCCACGATAGGAATTTGTAATTCAACAGCCAAGAGCTTTAATGCGCGCGATATACGGGCAATCTCCTGCTCCCTGGTGCCGCTTTTGCCATCACCGGAAAGAAGCTGTAGGTAGTCGATGAAAACAATTTTCAGTTTATGCTTCTTTACAAGCCTCCTGATCTTCGATCTCAAACTGACGATGTTTATACCCATGTCCTCATCGAAGTGGATATTTAAGCCGGATAAACGCGCTACAGCACCACGGTAGAGGTCTTGCATCTGATCATCATCAAGCCTTCCCGTTTGCAGCCGCAAAAGCCAGTGCTGTGATTCTGCTGCCAGCATGCGCATGCCGAGCAGGTAAGCTTTCATTTCCAGCGACCACACGCCAACCGAATCGCCCTTTTTTGCATCTCTGAAATATTCAGCCGCATTTTTAACCAGGTTAAGCATGAATGCTGTTTTACCAACTGCAGGCCTCGCAGCAATGATGATCAGATCGCCAGGTTGCCAGCCGCGGGTAGCCTGATCTAGTTTTTCAAATCCGGTTGGTATGCCGGTAACTGTTGTTTTCAAGTGGCGCCATTCCTCAATTTTCGCCATTGTCTTCTGCATAACTTTGGGCATGGTGATGGTACCGCCGGAAATATTTTGCAAACCGATTTCTAAAATCTTTTGCTCGGAATAGTTGAGTACATCGAACGGGTCAACCGTTTCCTCGTAGCACTCACTCATGATTTCACCGCTGATTCGGATTAACTCCCTGCTGATGAATTTTTGCACCAGCACCATTGCATGAGTTTCGATATTTGCAGCGGAAACCACGGCCTTGGTAAGTTTGGAAAGGTAAAAGGCGCCGCCCACATTTTCCAGGTCTTCCAAGGAAATAAGTTCATTCGCTACTGTTAAAACATCCACTGGCATGCGCTTGTTAACCATGCCGGTTATACACCGGTAAATTCGCTGATGAGCATCGACATAGAACGTTTCAGGCTTCAGCAGGGAAGAAACGTTGTCATACGCATCACGATGCAGCATTATAGCGCCTAAAACAGCCTCCTCAAGTTCCCTGGCTTGCGGTGGTACCTTCCCGTATATCGTTGGAAGTTCCGTAGACCTGCGCGAGTAGTTCTTCTCCTTTTTGCTCTGCTGCTGTCGGTCCTTGTATTGGTTTTGTTGCTCCATTCGTAGCTTTTTTGTTGTCGTAATTGCCTTCCAAAACTTTCAAAAAATTTGTTTCGTTTTTAGTCAGCCAGTGGAAATTGAACCAGTTGCCTGACTTGCAGAAATCTGAATCATTGGCTTTGTGCAGGATTTTTGCAAGGTCAAAATCCGGATCACGAATTCGCATCAAAAGTTTTTTAATCTGATCCCTATTCAGTCTTTTTACTGAAGGAAGTTTGTGTTTAGGCGCAAACAGGTTCCACATATCAACATAAGGCTGATGATCTGTAGGCTTGTTGTCACGGATAAACTCATGGATGTACTTCAGATCATTCTTTTTCCCCTTATCATACTTTGCCGGTGGCGGTGATTCGACAGAATCACCGTTGCCGTTTGCGGCATTATCTCCCTCTACTTCTCTTTTTATTCTCTTTTTACTCTGTGTACCAGTGTCAACATTTTTCGATATAATGTTGACATTAATTGGAATAATGCTTACATTTTCTGAGTTTATGTCAACACTCAACTTTTCAGCCTTAAATTCTTTGATAAACTGAACTCCTTTGCTTCTCTTTTTGGCTTCAAAAAAATTCTCTTGAATTCTGTCGCTAGTTAGGACCCCGAACATCTCAAATACGGTTTGGTCAAACAAACCACGTCTGAGGCACCCGGCGACAACTTCATCCACAAAGGGAACGTCAAGCTGACACTCATCCCTTGCAAACAATAACTTAGCATCCTGATCATACCAATCTATCCAGTAACCATTTTCCCGGTAGATTTTGCAATAAAGCGGTAACAGCACAGCCCACGCCTTTGGCCCGAACTCGGCAACCACCAGCTTTATTTTTTTGTTGTGTATGATATCTGAATTCAGAGGAAAATATTTAACGCCTATTTCTTCTTTACGAGCCATTATTCCAGAGGTTGTGTTGTGAATGTTGGTTTAAAAGAGATCTCTTTGCTTTGATTTTTGCCGCCTCACTTCTTCATCGATCAGTTGATCAACTTCACGTTCCAGCCGGCGGGCGCGTTCAAGGCTATCGCTCCCACGATATTTGAAATATTCTTTCTGATGCCCGCGCATCATGCGCACCTTTTCAACCAGGCGCTCATACTTCTTTTGCAATTCTTCGTGTGACATAGGAATGATTTATTTATTATCAGATGAACGTTTTAAAGAATACACTTTGACAGGAAACAGGTTGTTATCCCGAGCGTGCATCATGTCTTTGCCATCGTGACAAACCTTCCCGTTTTTATCTATGCACAAAGTCGAATAACGAAGGCTGTAGGGCTTAAATCGCTTATTGGCATTATTAACCCAATCGCTAAAACTTCTGAATTCAAATAAGTAGGTTGCGCAAAGGGAAAGCATAATGTTTTCGTTACTCATACTACTTGTTTTTGTTCAATTTTTAATGGATTTTCCCAGCCAAAAGAACTTTCCAGCGCTTCGAACATCCAGACTTTAGTTTGCTTTTTATACCACCAGCCGAATTCAAGTTGCTTATGATGGCACCATTCTTCAATGTTTTTTTGAAACACATCAAGGATATCGTAGGCTGTGACGTCATTGATCTTTTTAAGGCGCCACACGCGCTGTGCCTGCTTGACGAATTCCAGCTTAAGAGCGTGTACTACCGACGTATCTTTGTAGGGAGAGCCGTCTATTTTGCGTTTACGGGCATATTCGTCGATGAGTGAGCGGATGTCCAGGGCGAAAGGTTTCTGCTTCAGAAGCATCTTAAAATCTTCAATGAAAGCCTCTTGTTTTCGCTCGTTGATGGCGCCACAGTGAGGGCAGGTTTTGTAACCAGCGTGGATGATCGTATCGCAGCCAACGCACTTCTTTGAAGGTGATTCTTTCGGCTCTGCACTCTCCGGATTGAAAAAAATATCTGACCAATTGCGGCGCACGTTCCAATCGCCCAGGGTTTCGGCATTGCTGCCTAAATCCAGGATCAGAAATTGCTTTTTGCCTTCAAAAGGTCGGCTGCCCCTGCCAGTCATTTGGAGCCAAAGTGGAATTGACTTCGTTGATCGGTTGATAATTACCGTTTGGATGCTTGGTTCGTCGAATCCCGTTGTAAGCACTCCCACATTATTGAGCACTGCGTTTGGTGTGTTTTTAAACCACAGGAGCGTCTCTTCTCTTTTCCGAATATCTGTTTCACCGTCCAGATGCCGGCTGTTATAACCAGCTGCTAAAAACGCTGCATTGACTTTTTTGGAGTGATCGATATTGCAATTGAAAACAATAGTTTTTGTGCCACTGGCATGTCGGCGGTAAGCATTGACAGTATTTTGTACATGCTTAGTCGTTGAGAATACATTACCCATCTGCAGCTCATCAAATTCACCGTTCTTCACTTTCAGATCACTGCGTTTTACGTTAAATACATCGATTGTTTTATTCTTTACCAGGCTGTCCATGTCGATCAATTCAGGAATATCAATGCCGCAAACGATATCCTGAAAGTAATTTTTAAGCGGATCCTTTTTGCTTCCCGAAAGTGGAGTTGCAGTGAAACCGACAATCAATGCATTTGGAAAATAATCGTACAACTTTTTAAAATTTCCGATATGGCATTCATCAACGATAACCAAACCTATCTCTCCAAAATACTTAGGATTATTTTTCAGCCTGTTGTTGGCAGTTTCAACCATTGCAGTGTACACCAGGCTGTTGGGTAAATACTTGTTTCCTGCTATCACTGGCGCAGCAACGATATCATACCACTCATACAATGTCCTGCGTGCCTGCTTCAATAATTCGTCTTTGTGCACCAGTATCACGGCGCGGCGATGGACGGCGTTAAGAAACCTATTTACCAGCCCGGCAAACGCCACGGTCTTGCCGCCTCCGGTGGCCAGCTGGAATATCACCATCCTTTTACCATCTGCATATTTTTTTGCGATGGCATTGATGCCGTTCACCTGGTATTGTCTCAGTTCTCTCATGATTCCATTTCTATTAAGTCAAACAATGTGGGAGTGTTGATATTTTCTTCAGCTTGCCGCAGGTAGAAAAATGCATTGCGAGCATATAGATTATTAAGCTCACAAATTTTTGTTTTGCGCTTCTTTTTAATGGCACGTACGCCAGTTGTACCAAGTCCACCGAAACAGTCATCTACACGCTCGCCTTCATTACTATACAGATCGATGATCCTATCTACCTGGTCGAAGGGCTGCGGGCAAATATGGTTTTGCTGTTTGCGCCGAGCTTGCTCCAAGTTTAAACCTTGCATGCGGTTTACATCGTTCCAGATGTATGGAGTGTTTGATCTAAGCGGCAAAGTGGTATAGGTGCGCGATAGCCTGCCTTTATCATCCAGGTATTGCAGCAGCTTAACATGCTGCTCAAAATCATATATCGTTGCGCTATTGAAGCGATTCCACCATTTACGGACCTGCTTCATACTCATACCCATTAACTCATCAGGTTGTAAAAGCCGGTCACCGGAAGACTTCCAAAACGAATCAGCATCGATCTGCCATTTGGCAAGACTGTAATTCTGATTGCCGTGGTAACGGAATTCAGATGGTTGAAAGAATTGTTTACACTTTGGGCAATCCATGAGCATGGCGCCATCACGTAAAAACTCACTTACTACATCAGTAAACCCGCAGGCCGGGCATGAAGCCATATTGTGTGTTACTGGCTGATCAGCGTATGCATTTTCCCTCGATGTAGGTGGCTTTCTGAATAACCATATTTCTTCGGGAATGCCGCTGCCCATCTTGGTACTGTCTTTCTGCATCTCGCCATATGTGAGCCGGTAGGTCTGATTGTTTTCGGCAACCACATCGGTAGGGATATAATGAAATCCCATTGTTTGGAAGCCATGCTTTTCAAAACAGTCGCACGCTGCATGTGTGAAACGGTGAAAGATTGAAAACCCCAAACCGGTCACACTTCCGTAATGGATTCTGTTCTTTGTGTGTATGGCAGCTATTCTGCCAGGCTTCAGTACGCGAAACAATTGCGGCACCAGGAAATCCATCTGCCGGAAGAAGTGGGCGTTATCTTCATTGTGCCCAAAGTCGTTATACTTATCGCTATATTCGTAATGGTTGCCGAATGGAATGGATGTGTTTATTAAGTCAACGGAGTTATCCGCTTCGCCGGCGTATTCTAAAACAGAATCGTTATTAACCAGCGTAAAGTGTTCGCCTTTCCATTCAATTCTTTCCTGCATGAATGAGCGCTTACGGGTCTCAATATTTCCTCTGTAGTCAAGGCCATACTTCAAATACAGGTCACGCATTTTTGCCCTGGTAACATCGTGCTCCTTCCATTTGCGTTGCAGGTTTTGAACTGTTTTATATTCTTCGGGCAGGTAAAAGATGTGAACGTTTACCGGAAACTTTTGCGGGTAACGATGTGTGCGTTTAATGAGTTGGTATAGTGCATCAAACGAATCGTTCACACCCAATACAACGTTATTGAAGCAATGTCCCTGGAAATTTGAACCGACGCCATTGATATCACTTTTCGTGGAGAAGATTTGCAGCTTACCTTTAATGAAGTCTACAGTTCTTTTTTCCTTCTCTTTCCAGTTTAAGGTACCGTATACATCGGCATAAGAGGGATGGTCTTTAAACGCTTTATTGATGGCTTTCCGCTCATCTTCCAGATGATGCCAGATGATCCAATGAGCGGTGCCATCTGGGTCGCATTCTTTCATTTTATCAATCGCTGCTTTCAACCTTGCGTTGATTGAATGACGTTTTAATGCGAACGATTCGGTGGCACTTCCATTAGATTCTGCGTAAAGCCTTCCCTGCCCGTTCTTTTCGGGCTTAGGTTCAATTGGCACATCGAGCTTTACCTCATGCCAATAAACGTTTAATGGAGGCAGCTTGTAGCCTTCATCGTCATACCCAAGGTCAGACGGGTACTGTATGAAAATTGCCCAGGAATAAACCCATAACCAAAAATCATCTTCATGTTGCGGGTGAACCGTAAGTTCACCGGCCTTTGTTGAATCGCGCTGGAAGAACCGTGTAAGTATGCCGCCACGATCTGCGATGCCTAAAACATGGGCATAGTTTATCAGTTCCAACGTTTCGTTGGGCGATGGGGTGGCAGTAAAGATGAATTTATATTTTACTTTGGCTAGCTGCTTAGCAAGCATGTCCGTGGTTTCGCTTGCCATGTTTTTTATATAATTACCTTCATCCAGGCACACCACGTCGAAGGCGCTAAAATCAAAGGCACCCATGCGAACGCGCTCATAGTTTGTAACCACGATATCGCAAGTACTTGAGAGCGCTTCCTCTTGGTTGGTAACATATGAAAGCTGTATGCCTAACCTGGCGCCTTCACCCACTTCAGGATCCGGGTTAACGAAAGTTTCTGCAGCTCCCAGTTCGGTAACTATTAATGCTTTGCCAATTTGGAATGGATTGTTTGCTATTATCAACTGGCAGATTTGTATAGCCATGGCGGTTTTACCTAAGCCAGTGTCAGCAGCAACCAATTGTGCACCATCAGCAATGCATCTTTCGATAATATCGTTCTGATGCGGCTTGTTGGACCAGTGCAACAGGTTCCGGTCAATCTGAAATCCACGCTTATGAGCTACTTTTATTTTTCGGGTAAGTAGCTCGTTATATTTTTCTATCAATTCCATAACACAAAAGGGCTGTCATGGGTACGGAGGTTGTGAAAATGGGTACTTAACTATCTGGCGTTTGCCGGCGGATTGTATGCGTTCGGATCGCTTGGCTTCGGAAAGCTGCCATCATATTCGTCGCGCTCTTCTCCTGTATCACCTTCAGGAACTTCAGCGGGCAGTAGCTTCAAGTCGCCTTCCTCATCAACAAATTCGGCATCGATGTCTTCGGTAACAATATCTTCTGCCGCACGCTGATTAAACAAGTTCCATTCGTGGTCTTCCATTTGTGCGGTAAAACTGGCACCGGTATCTTTCCGTTTGTAGGTTTTAATACCTTCGGTTGGTGTATTGAAAAACACCTCGCATTCAACATCGCGATACTCCCAGCCGTCCTGTATTTTGTTGGAAAGATCAGTGCGCTCAATTTCCAGCGGTTTGATAATGGCGTCATGCTGCTTTGCGGTAGCTTTCTTCAGCTCCTTTTCTCGGTCGATTTCGAGTGTACATTTTGAGAGGCGCATCGCCATTTCATGCGTCTCGACTGCGGTAAAATCATAGCGAAGACTTTTTAGCTCCGTAGGTATTTCGATCTTTTCTTCCGACTGAGCTTCCTCAGCCTGTTTCTTTTTTCTGCCCATGTTGGTTGTGATTTTATGTTGGTTAAAAAATTTATTTGAATTCGTAGTAGTCGTTTTCTCGTATAACTGTCGCCTTAAATGGAAAATCAGTTTTCGGGATTTGTTCCAGTGTTGACATCAATACCGTCGCACTGGTAAATACCACGTGTCTCACGTTATCAATCTCAATCTGTAGGTACAGGCATTTTCCGTGTCCCTTTTCATATTTTGATTTCTCAACACTATAACCATGAACGATCACCTCCTTGTTTAATATTCTGTTGATGTTGATTTTGGAGCCGACTAGGTTTTTTATTTCGGGTTTGATACCCATGTCTTTGAACTGTTTCATCAAGTAATTTTTTGATAAGGTTTTTTGTATCAGCATGCTTCGCCCATCCCCAATAGGATGCTATTGAAGCTGGATTTTTCCGGCGGGCAAGCATGCGGGCAAAATTTTTCTTGATGCTTTTCCTAAGAAGCGTATGCGTGTGGTAAAATCGATACCCTACAAAATCAATACTGCGAGATTCAACAGGAAATACCTGGTAATTTGATTTTACCTGCAGGTTTAGTTTTTCATTCAGGTAACGGGAAATGTCTTTAAGTAAAGAGTGGAGATACTGTTTGTCATTATGAAGAATAACCAGGTCATCAGCATACCGGAAGTAATATTTTACAGCCTTCGTTTCTTTAATCCAATGATCAAAGTATGTGAGATAGAAGTTTGCAAAATACTGGCTCAGGTAGTTGCCAATCGGTAAGCCCATGGCAGAGTCAATTATCTCATCCAGTAACCACAACAAATCGCTGTCCTTGACTTTCCTCCTCAATAGGTGTTTTAACACTGCATGATCAACGGAAGGGTAAAACTTTTTGATGTCAAGTTTTAGGCAGTATGTGGTACCGGAGAAATCCTTCAGCGCTGATTTAAGATTATTGGCGGCAGCATGAATACCTCTGCGTTTTATACAGCTGTAGGTATCGGCGGTGAAAACAGAGACAAATATCGGCTCCATAATATTCATAATCGCATGATGAACGATTCTGTCCGGATAGTAAGGAAGCCGGTATACTTCTCTTTCTTTTGGCTCGTAAACTTTAAACGTTGTGTATTCTGACGTACGATAGGTTTTGCTTACCAGTGAAAGATGTAGTGCATTGATATTCTCTTCACGATTGCGATCATGGACTTTAATACCATACTGAAAGCCTTTCCCTTTCCTGGCATTTTTATCAGCCAGGTGGAGGTTGTCAACGCTTACAATCTTTTCAAATAAATTCCCTATTCGTTTCATGGCCTTTGCTTGTTACGGTGCGTGTTCTCAATACCTAACGGGATACCAACGCACCATAGTTTTAATGTCTTTTTTTGCCAAGTGGCAAGGCCTGCATTGCTGTAAAATCTTCAAGAAAGGTGGGAGCTGACATTCGTGTTCGTATTCTCGTAATTCGTATCGTTGAACTGGAAGCTGGGAGACGAATGGCAGCACACATGCAATGCACAACCTATATTCTTACAATACCATCAAATTCCGGTACAGGTCGATGAAGGTTTCACCTGCATACTTTGCCAACGCATGCGTGCGATAGCAAAGGCGGGAGCCGACATTCGTGCTCGCATCCTCGTAATACGTATCGTCGAACCGGAAGCCGGGAGACGAACCTTTTTCATATGTTTCAAGGTCAAACCAGGGATAGTATTTATCCTCTTCATAGCTGCTCCAATCTGGCTTCCACGGCTGACCGTTTTCATCCTGATTAAGAACTTCATTGATGACGAAAAGCTTTGCAGTTGCAATGATTGCCTTTTGATGTTGTTCAGGATATGCTGATACATCAGGAAGGACTTTAGTAGGATCAAGCCCTTTCTTTTCGCAGGCTTGCTCGAAGGTTGTTATCTGTTCCATTGACATATATTAGAGAGTGAAAAAATCTTTGTAAATGCTGGTGAATTGTTTGGCAGCAAACTCGCACAGCTCTTCCGATTTGAAGCAAAGGCGGGAGCCGACAATCGCGTACGTAAACTCGAAATGCGTAACGAGGAACCGGAAGCCGGGAGACGAAAGATAAAACCACGGATACCACTTACGTTGGCTGCTATCATTCCAATTGGGGCTCCATCCCTCATTGAGCACACGAATGATTACTTTCAACTTTTTGTAAGCGATTTCATCTGCTGTACCGGTTCTGTAAATGATGTCATCAGGATCCTCATTGGCTTCCCGGCAAACATCCTCCCAGGTCTTTACGCGCTCCGTTATTTTTTGTGAGAAGAAGCTTTTACCCCAATTTGCTTCGAGGATTGTTTTAAGTTCCGGGATAGCAGAAGGATATATTTTCCGTGCGTCCTGGTCTGAAAGCGACAATGTTTTCATTAAAAGAGGTTTTGTTGTGTTGATAATTGTTTTTTATTGCCAGTTTTCGAAGGCTTTACGGTTATTGATTTCTCAATGGGTACCGCCTTTATCGGTGCGTCATCATAGGTTAGCTTATCGTTCCGAACTGCGAAACGATTGCCGCTCTCATCTTCTACTATCTGCACATTGTCATGATCTGAAACCACTCTCACGGTATCACCAGCCATGCCGTACACATTTCGATTCACCCCGATGATATTTTCTCTCAGGCGCGGCATTGGTTAGAACGGCTGTTTATTAAAAGGGTCAATCACATATCCTGCACTTGCCACATGCACGCACTTCCCGGTTGCTTCCTCAACTTCTTTCTTAAACCTGATTTCATCACTGTTGCCATCACTCAAATGAATCAGCACGATGTTGTTTACCTGGGAGAGATCGTTGGCCTGCAGCAGTTCTTTACACGTTTTAAGTGACATGTGACTTTGAATGACCCGGTCGCGCAAAAACTTTGGATTGGCGCCTGCATCAAGCCGCCGCTGTAAAATGGTATCGCAATAATTGGCTTCAACAATGATATTGTTTAAGCCAGGGAAAGTATACTCACAGTAATAGGAATCAGTCAGGAACAAAACATTACCGCACTCGGGATGATTAATGATAAAGCCTAATGGTTCAGCCGCGTCGTGTTTAATGTCGAATGCTTTCACCTGGAACTTACCTATTGGCTTTTGCTTTCCTGATTCAATGAAGTGAGCGCGATGGTGAGCAGAAGTGCATCTTGCATCGTGCGTTCCTTTTGAAGCATAAACAGATATACCAGCATCCAATACCTCTTTAATCGACTTACTGTGATCAAGATGTTCATGCGACACAATACACCCCACAATCTTTTTTAGATTGAACTTTGCCGCCTGCTTGATCTTGTCAAACCTCACGCCGCATTCGATCAATAACGCCTCTCTGTCGTTCTCAAGCAGATATGCATTGCCCTGGCTGTTACTTCCTATTACTGTGAGTTTCATTAGAAGCCTGGATTTGCAGCTGGTTGATTATTATAATCAGCACCCTGTTCCGGAGCCAATTCTGCCTCATCGAACTGCATGGTCTTGCCATTCGCCTTTTGTTTAATCTCCTGCTGCACCATATTGGCAACATCCTGTTCCTGCTCTGCATCCAGAGCGTTCGCTTCTTCGATAGAAAGCAATCCCCAATGCGTGAGCAGATTCTTAACCACGGTTTTCTTTGCCATTGCTGGGAAATCAGTTTGCCAGGGTGAAGACTGCTTTGAATACGATGGACTAAATTTCTTTGCGTGAGCATGCACTTTGTCAGTGGTCATGAACAGCGTTTTGGCAAAGCCATTGTGCAGTTCGAAGTGTGCGAAGTAACCGACAACATTGTCGCTCTTTTTTACACCGTTTAAATCAAACTCACCGGTCAGTTTATTAGCGGCTTTGTATTCACCTTCGTATACTTCATCTGCGTGCAGGTGTTTGTATTTACCGGTCCTGATAGCAAGCTGTATTAAGCCTTTGTAGCCAACCTGGAACTGGGGAATTCCCTTGTAAGCAATGATATAGGCAAACCCAAGGCTTTTATTGATTGGTAGGCGAAGCACAGCAGCTTTCATCGCCTGCATTATTACCTGCTTTGGATCGCATTGCTGCAGGTATCCATCACCACTATATAGATCAATCAGGGATGCAACAAAAGCCTGGTAATTGTCACCTATTGCGTTTCTGAACTGATCAACAACAAAATCCTTTTCGGTTAAGTCTTTGAACACAGCCGTTTTTGATGGTGGCGGCGCCTGGGTTGGAAGATTATTTTCTGTAGACATAGAATATTTTTTACTGATTTATGTGGAATATTTTTACTTGATAAGTGTGTTTAGATTTTTTCAAGATCCTTTTTATACATATCTATACTAACCTGAATTTCGTCCGCAATGCATTTTAGAACTTTAGAAAACGATTCTCGACCGAATAGCAAGAATTGATCGATACGGGTAGAGCCAAAAGCTAAAGGTTCGTGTCCCTTCAAAACATTTTCTTTAAGCTCAATCAGGTGATTGATCTCGGTAGCCTTTTGTTTTGCTGAGTTAAACTGTTCGATTGTCATGGTAGTATGTATTTATACCGCCATTGCCATCTCCGGCGCTGAAACGGTGAGTTTCTTATGTGCTGCAGAAACGATCAGGTTTACTATCTGCGAATCGGTAGGCAGCAGTTTTATGACGCTTTCTCTGTTATCAATGAAGATTGGCGCCGTTACATTGTAATGCTGTGAAAGGGTATTGATAATATCAATTCCTGCATTAATCCGGCTGGCGGTATTCGCATCGCTGTAAGGAACGCCATTGATGAGCGTTTCGCAGCAAGGTTTTTCGCCGCCGTTAATCTGCTGCTCAAACAGCTTGAATGTCACGTAGCTGAATTTGCCGTTAACCCTGGCGGCCAGCTCATCCATTTTGGCGCGGGTGAAAAGATCAATGCTGTGTTCGGATTGTTCCAGGTCAGCAAGCTCTTGCGCCATGCGGCTTTCGCTTTCAGAGAGTTCTTTCAATCTGGATTCCAGCTTTTCGCGATTACCAGCGGAACCAAGTTGCTGCTGCATGGCGGCTATGTCGCTGTTGAGTTGCTGCTTACGGATAAGCATCTGTTTTTGTTCCTCATCCGCAACCGGTGCAGGCGCATTGATCTCTACTTCCAATTGATCTTTTTTAGCTGACAGAGATTTAATTTCTTTGTTAGAAATCATTTCGGTTGCAACCTGGTTATTTTCATCATTAGTCAGGCGGGTATGCTCAACCTCCAGGTTGTTGATGCGATCTTGCAGAATGGAAATTTCTTTCTCTAAATCGGTCTTTTTTGCCGCCAAAACGGAAATTTTCTGATCGATTTCGGCAATTTGATTACCTAACTGTACACCACGGTCTTTTAACTCCTGTAGGCGTTTGGATTTATCGGCATTGAAGTTCTTTTCAAACTCCGCTTTCTTACCGGCAATATCTACATCTTCAAATACACGTTGGCAGGTTGGACATTTACAGCTGCTGTCATCGAAGGGAGGAAGCTTCTCATCGTTCACCCTATGCCAGTCAGCACGTACTGCGTTTTGACGTTGCACCAGGTTGGCCTTCTGGCTTTCGTTATAATTGATATCTGCCTGCACGCGGGCTACCTCGTCGTTTTTCTGATTGCGTAAGGCTTTTTCGTTGGCAATAGCGGTAGCACGATCATTGCGGCGGGCAACGACAGAATTTCGGATGTTGTTTTCGATGGTGGATATCTGTGCGCTAATCGCACCAACCTCGCGAACCTTTGCAACCTTCTGATTCTGGTATTCGGTTTCAGCAGCTGATTTATCCATCAGACTTTTATCGATATTGGAGATCGATATCTGTGCAACTTTTATATTGTTTTCGATCTCTTTGGCATTGATTTCAGGAGTGTTTTCAATGGCGCGGTTCACCTCGCTGATGCGAGAAGGAATAAGTTCCTTTTCGTCGTTGATCTTTTTCTTTTTAGCAACCAGCTCCTTTTTGAGCTCCTCAATTGTTTTATTCGCATTGAGGGCTTTAGTGAGTAAGGTAACATCTGTTTCACCAGCAATCTTTGCAATAATATCGGCATCTGAAATATTACCAGCCAGTTTCAATAACACCTCGCGGCGCATTTCCCATTTCATGGAATTGAAGTATGCTGTATTAGTAAGCAGCTTGAATAAACCTTCGTTTACAATGCCGGCGATCTTGCCCTGGTATTCTTCCTGCTTCATCGGCACATCGTTCCAGAAGTAGGTTGTTTCATGCCCGGTGAATTCATCTGTGGTAGCGCCACGTTTCTTTACCCATTTTTCACGGAGCGATTTTTTAAGCTCAAGCTCTACGCCATCGACAGTAATAAGTGCACTCACCTCATGATCCAGTTCGTGATATGGCTGATTGTTTTCATCGAGCGTTTTAATCTCGAAGTCCTTACGATCTGTACTGTCTTTACCGAACAGTAACCAGAGAAACGCGTCGAATATTGTCGTTTTACCTGTACCGTTATCACCGAAGATGCTGGTGATATGATTAAACGTGATGATCATGGAGCGTATGCCCTTGAAATTTGTGATGCTGAGTTTTTTGATTTCGATTTTCATACCTTTGATTTGATTATGTAATTGGAAATTTTTTTTCAATTAAGCCCCGCGGTATCAACCCCGGGGCTTAATTGTTGGATTAAATGCGGGGTGTTTTTAAACCTTTAATTTTCACGTCAGCCTGCACCAGATCGCGCAGGTACTGAGATACAGATTTCTTTTGCTTCGCGGCTTTCGCTTTTACGCGTGCTTTCAGCGATTCGGAAAGTGCAAACTCAATTTTGATCTTGCCAGATTTAATTTCTGCTCCCATCGGAAATTGATTTAAGGGAGTAGGTCCCAAAATTTTTACCATTAAAAGTTTATCCTACTCCCTTGGTTAAAGAATGATTGTTTGCTTATTGCCACTGGCTAAACCTCCGGGGTGGCAATTATTTTGAAGAACTTGTTTTTAAAAAATACCCTGGCAAGACTACCAGGGTCTATAAACCCTAACCTTGAGAAAGATTGAACCGTAGAAGGTTCGCACGGAAGGCAGGAGTCGAACCTGCAACCAACGGTTTTGGAGACCGTTACTCTACCAGTTGAGCTACTTCCGCAGTTGCCGGCGACCTTTACGAACTGGTGCCGGCATCGATCATTCTTATTCTAAATCACTAAAAGAACTACCTGCTTTATAGTCTCAGGGTGGACTGTACTTAACCGTCCTGTGAAAAAGTTATTCGTGACCGATAGCCTGCCGCAGATAGTAGCTATACACGGATTCGTATTGAGCTCTTAAGTCCTTCACCATCGGGGTTAAAATATTTTTAGGAATCACCGCTTTAAATTCCTCTTCAAATTCATCCGGAGTTTTTTGCATCGCTATGATGCCTTTTAAATCATCAGCCTCTATCAACTGCCTTATTAAGCGCATATGCCGTGTTTTACAGCGGGCCTCCAATCTTGCGGGAGTAGGCAATCTTTTGAACCTGCGATACAACAATGCTGCTGCTATTATGATTACCACAATCAATATGTTCAATTCTGGACTGGTTTGAGTAGGCATGTCGAATGTTGTTGAGTTGGTCTTTTAAAAAGCGTTTTGCTTCGGGGTTATTCGTAGTAGCAATGAGGTAGGGATATTGCACCATTTGCCAGGTGTATAATTGATCAGGTGTCATAAGCCCATCAGTTTTGTCTTATACCAAAACCGTTTATTATTCACCGGTGACAATGAAAACAATCCCGTATACTTTCCCTTGCTCACATACACCTGCAGTGTTCTCACTCCTATTCCCAACAGTTCAGCAGCTTCTTTATCGGTAAGAATGCTTTTGCTCAACTCCGCATCTTTTAAAATGGTATCACGTTGCTTAGCGGTCATGGTTATGCAGCTTTGAGGGATTTGATTTTGAGCCGTATTTGAAAGAACCTAAGTGTTTGTCAAGAGCAGTATAGTACCTGCCCCAGAAATACACATGGTCAAAAAAGCCAACAATAATGCGATCACCTACTTCGGGTTTTCTGTTAAGCTCAAAGCGTGAATAGTTCATGATTGAAAAGTTTTCGATGAATGGGAAATCGGTTTTCGTCGAACGGAGTATATGTTTATACTTATTTATCTATGTTTGTGGGGTCACACCTCTACCGATACTGGCTCATCGCTTTCGATGAGGTCCATTATCTCAATTCCGAGCAGGTCGGAGATCGCTTCAAGAGCATCCATCCAGGTAAGACGACCATACGGCTTATTCGATTCAAGATGTTGCTCCACCATGCGTTGACCAATACCCAGGTTCAGCGCCAGTTTTAAGGTCATCTCCCGATTGTCTAACGATTCGACAACATTTGATTTAAGTTTCGTATTTTTCATGCGTGATTGTATTACGTGTGTAAAAATACAGACTAATTCTGTATTTCAAAATTAAATACAGATTATTTCTGAATATTTATTTATCGTATACCTAATTCATTAAACCTTAATCAGATGGAGTTAAAAACATTCATTGAAGAAACGCTTGTGCAGATTGTGGAGGGGGTTAAAGCGGCGCAGAATGCTATCGATAAGGAGATGGCTATGGTTATGCCGCAGGGGATACAGATAGAGGAAGGTCCTGAACACGTAAATTATGCATCTGATTATGGGTATTTGCAAAAAATACATTTTTCGGTTGTTCTTTCGATAGATGAAAACAGTATTTCATCGGTAAAGGGTGGAGTTAAGGTTTTGAATGTCGGCGCAGAGGGAAATAGTGGAAAAGAGAAAAAAGAATCAAAAATGAATAGCATCAAATTTAAAATACCTATCCATTTTTCTGGGCGCCCGGCGAGGTAATGAATTGATATATGAAATCCGCGAGGTGGTCCATACGATAGTTTGACTTTTGGCGAGAAGCATAATCAGCACATCGCTCCCTTAACCTACGATCAGCGCGTTGTTTGAAGTAGTTGATGATTTTTCTCATAAAGCAAATTTAGTTAAAAATACAGAATTATTCTGAATGTCAAAATCGGCGAAAGATAGGTTAGAAAAGGTTTTTTACACCTTCGAGACCAATGCGAACAAACTGGCAAAAGATATCGGTAAGGACCGGTCGCAGGGTATTTATGATGTATTAAATGGGAAGGTGGGAATCAGTAAAAAATTGGCGAAACAAATTACAGAGCTGTATCCGGATGTTAGAGAAGCATGGCTGTTAACTGGCGACGGAAAAATGAAAAATACAGAGGTTGAGGATGGCGATGGATTAAAAGCTAGTGAGGTTAGTTCCGACCCGACGGGTCTAATCCTGACAAAGTATCTGTCAAGCCTTGCCGTGAGATGTCGGGGGCTGGCGGACGAGATTGACGCGATTTTGCAAGCAATGTCAGGCGGCTCTTCCGGAGTATTGGGCACCGCGAAACAAGACCTAAAAACTGTTCGTCAGATAATTGACGACATTCGGGGAAAAAAGGACAGCGCCAGCAAGCTGGCGGAAAAAGAAAAACAAAAACCATGAGATGGAATTGGTTTAAGGGTGAAAAACAGTATTTACCGCAGTAAACTAGGTAGAAATGCCACTATACCTGTACCGAAAAAATACCGTTTTCCTGTAGTATATATGTTTACAGGAAAACACATACCAATGGATTTTGGAAATTAAACCTTATTCATCATGAGAAAGATAATTTATGTGATGCTCTTTTTTTGCGCTGTATCCTGCAAAAAGGAAAAATATTGTTGGGAATGCGCTACAGTCGCAGCTATTTATAACGGATCAATAGAAGTAGGACGTGAAAGAGTGACGAATGACGTATGCGACCTGACAGTAAAAGAGATGGAAGAATTTGCCAAGAAAAGTTCAGATAAAATCAAAGCGGATAAAGGCGCATCCGCTAATGTTAGAACCATATGCCATATTAAACGATGACAGACGCGGAAATAATAAAAACGATAAGGGAACAACGCGGGCTAACCCAGCGAGAGATCACTGCCGAATTGGAAGTAGGTAGAACGACGATATCGAGCATTGAGAGCGGTCGCAACCCGATTTACTGGGACCTGGTGAAAAAACTGGTGGAAAAGATGGATGTTAACCCATACTTTCTAATGGGACAGAGCGAGACGATGTTTTTATCAGGGACAAATGAAATACAAGCACTGCGGAAAAAAGTCCGTGAGTATGAGAAGCACATCGACAAAATGATGAAAATCAGAAACGCAAATGGCGGCTAAACAGTCAAAAATGTTCCACAAATCATATCTGTACTGGGCAAAATTGACTCCCTGCGGCTCCACTTTAAAAATCATTAAAAAAAGACTTGTATTTAAATTTTTCGCTGGCGGGTGAAGACACCCGCCATTAGCGGAAAGCTGTGTCTACGCAAGAAGACTGCTTCGCCGCCATAAGTTTGATTTAGATAAAGCCATAGCTGGCGCCTCGCAGGGACGGTGCAAGAGGTGCGTGTTTGGGTAGCCTTACGAGAACTAACTTCGATCTGAAATATGCTGCAAAGGCATTAGCTTCTTACCGTTCTGGCGAGTCTCCGCCTTAGCGGGACGAAGCCATCTTCGGCAACAAACAGCTGATTACATACACTTAAGACTGTTCCGTAGTTGCAAGTTTATTGAGCGATAAGATCCTGTTGGACGCTTACATAGATAGTTCGAGGCGTGCAGCGTGGATAATATTTGAGGGTGCAAAGATGTTCCTCCTGCACAGTGATCCTGCCTAATGATGGCTTAGGTTAAACGGCTATGGTAAGCAGCCGATCGGAAAATTAAAGTCATTCGTCGCAACAATTTTTTAATGAAGTAATAAAATAAGGACTGCTCACTTTTCTTTCACTTTGTCTGCGAATCTGCGGCGAACCAATCTTCCAAAGTATTTGCGGTTCTCCGCTTCTTCCTGTAATACTTTATCCCATTTATCATACCTCAACATCTCAGCAATTTTCAATTGCCTTGGTTACATCTTTATCACGGCGTATACCAATTACAGACGCTTTGAAATAGAAAAGATCAGCACATCAACTAATTGATTGCGCATCAGTATAAATGTGCTGCATATCTTTTCAACCTCTGGGCTTCTTGATGGAGGGGTTGCAAAAAAACGCCGGGGAGTGTCAATGCTTCCCGGTTATTTCACTTTGTTAACAACCTGTTATATACCATATTTTAAACCATTGTTTATACAAAAAATGATCAACTGCGTCTAACTTTATTAGTTTCATAGGATAAGGTTTAATGGTCAAAACCATTAAAGTCCCCTGTTTCTACGGGGGACTTTTTATTAATGCAGATTATAGTAGTGTAATCGCAATTTCATTGTCGGGCGGTGGATTGAGTGGTAACCGACCAGTGACTACGCCCCTGCCCTTTTCGATTCCTGCGGTTACTCCAGGCAGTGAGTCATCGCTATCTCATTTTGCGATCCGGAAACTTTCGAAGATCTATGCGGCCATTTCCACAGACTGCCTTTTCGTCGGGCATACAGCTGTGGCATAACCAACAATACGTTTTCTGTAACAATAGCTGCTATTTACTTTGACGCAGTAATGCGTTCAGGCTTTCCCAATGTTTTAAATTCAATTTTCACGCCGGGCGATTGTTCACCTGTCACTACCCCATCTATCAAAATCTTATTTGCTCCCGAAGCAATAACAGGTACTTTTGAAACATCCGTTTGTTTGAGCACATGCCATTGTTCGTCGTACAGCACCAGGCGCCTGCCATCACACACCAGCCGTTGTCCTTTTGAAAGATTGTAAGGCACTTCCAGCTTTGCATAACTGTTTATCTCAATAGAAGGTTGTTCCCACGAAGCAGCACCAGATTCATCGGTTATATAGGCAACAAACTGCAAGGGCTGTTCAACAAATGGATTATTGAAATCATGTTCAGAATAAACGGGTTCGCCCGGCTGCCTTATTTTTTGCTCGTGTTGTATGATAGCGTTGTTAACCGGGTAAAGATCCCAGTTGCGCTCATCTACCTTAGTTAAATGAAACTCTTTATTGATGTCTTGTAATGCATCTTTCTGGCTGGCTTTGATCGCACCAGACAATCTTGCCTTTTCCCATTCTGCAATGGTTTGCAGCAATAGTTCCATCTGCCCGTGCTTTTTCAGTTCGCTTAATGATGTAGACAATCCAAAGCCTGCATCAAATCCGGCAGCTCTTGCCAATAACCATTCCAGGTCTTCCAACGTGGTAGAAGTTCCTAACCTGAACCAGCCAAGCATCCGTGGAATTAAATTACGGTAATAATAATCCTGGTTCTTCAGCCTGTATTGCGTCTGGCTTTCTCTAAACCCGGCATACCAGGGTTCGCCCCAGTTCATCCGGGTAAAAATGTGCCAGAAATAATGTCCTGGTCCGCTTGCGTCGTTGATTACATGCCCTTTCAGTTCAGGCTTCAGCAAATCGTACCATTTTTTTACAAACAACTGTGTAGCGTATTGACCCATTCCCGTTGACCAGCTTCCCTCCAATCCATCGAAGGATATTTGTTTCAGTCCCGTTTCATTAAACAGGTTGGCTATATTGGTGGCAATATCATTCTGCAACGCCATGTCTGGTAAAAAAACTTTGTAACCATGATCCATCAGCTTTGCAATGCTATCGCCCTTTTGATGGCTCCCGGCTTTGGTTCCAAATGCACCGCGCACACAATCCAGCAACTGCCAGGGCGCCGCCTGCGATACATCTCGATAGCGGATCAGCTCAGTGCCCAGCATCACGGTTTTAAGATTGTTGTTTTTCATTTGGTTGAAAAAATCCGGCGCAGCTATCGGAATTATTGTTGCTTTTTCATCAACATTTCCAGTAATAACGCTTGTTCCAACTTTAGCGAGTCGCTTATCGGGCACCGGTGTTACAAAAGGATCGTTCGTTGTAATAAACGACGATAGGGTATGCACGCCGAGGTCGATGTTTTTATTGGCAGCAATGTCAACACATTGCTTCATGCTTTGCCAGTTGTTGGGAAACTCTTTTTTGTGCAGTGAAAAATGCCCCCATGTTTCAAATGGCCCGGGATGATATAAGTATTTCAGCCCCGCCTTTTGAGTAATGTTGAGCGCCTCCTGAATGGTTTGTTCACCAAAGCCCATAATGAGATAAGACGATGTTGCCAGTGGAGATTTTTTAGTCCACACTCCGTTGAGCGTGGGATGCGGTAAGTTTTCCTGCAATTCGATTTTTTCTATAACAGTCAGTAATTTTTCCTGCGGAGCACCCCACAAAGCAATTTTGGTTCCGGTAACGCCTCCATCCTGCGGATATGCAGGGACTGTATATTGATCGTGCCCCCAGTTTTCAATCAATTTTTGTTGATAACGGTTACGGCAATACGCTTGTATAATGCTGCCAAAGGAGGTTGGCTTTGCTGTTTGGCCGCGAAACAGCACTTTCCTGTCGGGCGATATATCTTTCAATCCACCCGACTCCTGGAAAATATCGTAAGAAGGTTCAATATCACTATCCTCCGTCGGTGCACCACCCAAGGTTTTAATATTGAGCGCCTGCAAGCCAATACCAAATGTTTCATCCCAAACCGTTCCAACGGTTTCGCCTATGCGCTTGCTGATGATAGTGGGATAAGGCCCCCACATTACATAGTCTACAGATTCGTTATCTTTCACCTTTAGCAATTCAAGCGTGATGTAATCATTCTTTTCCAGCACTTTTATATTCACTTCACCTTTCCAGCCGGGATAATATAACGTGAGCGTTTTAGATGAATTTTGCCAGCGCATTTTTTCGGGGCTGAGCAATTTCCCTGCTGTAAAAACAGAGAACAACGGGGCAGCCTGCGCGGAAGCAAGATATTCTTTTCCCGCTTTGCTTTTCAAACTAACAACCTCTGCCTTTTCGTTCAACGCAATGCTGAGCTCATTTGTTTTAAAACTTACCTGCGCAGTTATGCCGGCAACATAACAAATGGATAAAACAATAAAAAGGATTGGGAGTGAAATCGAATAGCGCGTCATGATAGTATAGTTGTTATTATTTTTTCGTTCTTTCTTCCAGTTCGCTTCGGCTTAGCACCAACATTTTTCCTGCCGGCTCATTGTTTTTATATGCAATGGCGCGCAACTGGTAAATGCCTTCGGGAATACTGACGGGTTTGCCTTCGTATTTATCAGAAAAGCGATCAGGATTTGTATTGTCGAGCGTATAGTAAATAGTAAGCCCGTCAATATCAGTGCTCATTGTGGCCGCAAGTTGCTTTTTTTCTTTGTCGCTTTGAGTTGTAACGAGCACATCATAAGCGGCTTCTGAATAATTGATGTTTGCTGCTTTCAACCGTGCCAACTGGAGTGGCAGTTTTTGTTGAAAATTCGACCACTCTTGTTTTTTGAGAGGCGACCAAAATACTTCTGCCAATGCTAACCCACGCGGCCAGGTCATATATTCCGCATGCCGTCCGGTGGGCACCGATTCTGTCCAGAGATTTCCCTGCCCGCCAAGGATCAGGTCGGCATTTATTTTATCGGGAACAGGGTTCCACTGGTAACTGGTTTTCAACCGCAGCATGCTGTAGGTATCTGGTTCAGTAGCAGGATCGCCCTGGTACAAGTCAAGATAGGCATGACCTGCAGGGGTCATTATCACCTTATGTCCCTGTTTTGCAGCTTCAATTCCTCCTTCCATGCCCCGCCAGCTCATCACCGTTGCATCGGGCGCCAAGCCACCTTCCAAAATTTCATCCCACCCTAACAATTGCCTGCCTTTTTGCTTCAGCATCTTCTCCAGGCGCTTAATAAAATAGCTTTGCAATTCATGCTCTGTTTTAATGCCTTGCTTTTTCATAAACTCCTGCACTTCTGCCGATCTGCGCCAGAACATTTTAGTGCATTCATCACCGCCAATATGAATATAAGGATGAGGGAAGAGCGACGCAATTTCATCGAAAACCTTATCTAAAAATTCATACACCCGCTCGTCTGCCGGGTTTAATGTGTTATCATCAATATTGTAAAATTTACTACCCGGGTTTACTTTGTATAAATAGCCTGTGGCAGACAAATAAGGATAAGCTGCAATAGCAGCCAGTGAATGTCCGGGCACATCTATTTCAGGAACGATTTCAACATTTCTTTCCCTGGCATATTGTACTATTTCTCTTATATCATCCTGCGTATAAAAGCCGCCGTAAGTAGCAGGTTCATTGGGTTTTGGCGGTTCATAGGTCCACCATCTACCGGTGCGGGGTACACGCCAGGCGCCCACTTCGGTTAATTTCGGAAAGGCTTTGATCTCAATACGCCAGCCCTGGTCGTCGGTTAAATGAAAGTGCAGCACATTAAATTTGTAGCGTGCCATTTCATCGATATACTGTTTTACAAACACTTTCGAAAAAAAATGGCGGCTTACATCCAGCATCAATCCGCGCCAGCCAAAACGTGGATAATCTGTGATGGATACAACGGGAATCGTCCAGCGACTATTTTGTTGGGTGGAATGTTCAACCGAAGGAGGCAACAGCTGGCGAAGTGTTTGCAATCCATACCACAAACCCGAAGGCTTTGTAGCTGCCAACGTAATGGCATTGGTAGTAACGTTGAGTGTGTAACCCTCTTCGCTTTTTATATCTTTCAACGACTGAACCAGCGACAGCCGGATTGTTTTGGCTGACCCGGTTGGGCGATTGCTCACTTTTAATTGAACGCCTGTTGCCGGTGCAATCCACGATGAAAACATGCCGGCAAGTTTTTTTAATGCTGCATCGTCGCCGTCAACAACGAGTTGCGTTTTGCTATCCAGTTCAAAAACACCGTTCCCTGTTTTCACAGTTACGGGTTCGGGCACGATTGATAAAGTTTGTTGTGCATGCAGACTGCTAAAAGAGATCAGCAACAGTAGAAATCCGGAAAAAAAATGTTTCATAATAAAATTGTTACTATACAAGATAATCAGGCGCCTCATCATCTCATCTCACACTACAAGATAAAAGAGATTTGGAAAGATCGCTTTTTTATTGAAGTGCTATCATGCCTGCGATAGTAAAATAACCGGCCTGGCAATCGAGACCCAGACCGGTATTGATCTATAAGCCCAAAACTAACTGCCTATTGTAACATGGGGTAAAGGTTTCCTGATCTGCGATACGTTTACTTTTATTTATTTTCAGTGATCACAATCAAATACCCTTTGCCTCCGGGAACATTTAATGCGCTTAATGACTGCAAGGGTTGTTCATCCTGGAACCTGGCGATGCCGGGTATGCTGATACTGCATTTAGCACCATCGAGTCCGAGTCCGCCCCAATCAATCGTTAGCGTAGCCGGCTGATCTTCCTTGCTCCAATTGGCCACGGCTATAATACTTTCTTTTTTGCCCTTAAACACAGAAGCTACTACCATTTTATTGCTGGTTGTAACGGGACAATCTTTTTGCCAGTACCCGATCAATTCCTTTTGTTTAAAGGCAAACTGATCCCAGAACTTCCATAATTCCTCAGGTGTGTTGCCTGCCCAACCGGCACGATTGGTAATTCCGTATACCATTCCGCGCCAGGGATTACCACCGCCCTCCAGCATTTGTCCGGGTAATCCAAAGGGAATACCAGACACTTCTATCAGCCAATGGTCGGGCATCCTGTTATAATCGCGTCCTTCGCCTATCCATACCAGGTCGAAATAAGGAAGCAGATCCATATACAGGTTTAAACAACTTGCATAACCCGCCCAGCTGTTGAAGTGATTCCAACTGTGCAGGTCAATCCTGCCATTGGGCCGGTATTGATCAATAAGCTTTCGGCCACGCCTCAACGTAAAGCGGTCTAATGCGGCATCATCAATATACATTCCGTCAATCTTCAGATTTTTCAACATCCAGTCAAGCCCGCCAATGTAAAAGTTATTGAGCCTGCTATTAGGCGTAGTAATAACGGAGAGATCTATAGCGCCTTTAAATTTTCCTTCGTGCACAGGATTGTACCATGCGGGTACATATTTCTCTCTTAAGTTTTCTATCAGCCATTTGTTGGGTCCTTTAGGGTGTAGCGCTTCCGTACGGCTGGCATTACCGGGGCCCGGGTATAATAGTTCTCCATTTAAACTATAAAAAGCCTGGAACTCGGGAATATTTTTGGTAAGCTCCCGGGTAGTATGATACAGCTTTAGTCTCAAGCTGTCGGCCTGTGCGCGTTCTACCAGTTGTTTAAGCTCGGCTACATTTTCATCAAGATATGGATAGTTGATAAATGGATAAATATCTTCTGCGTGATGTATGTTGATGATATTGGCGCCGGCTTTTTTTGCCTTCTCAATTTTTGAAAAAGCATTGGTACCGCCACCATGAAAATACCTGTCGCCATATTTCAACTCTTTACTGATTGTTCTGAACGGTGTAACCAGCAGTTCAAAATCGTATTGCAATATTTTACCCGGCTGCAGATCGCGCTCGCCTGAGTAAGCGTTTACCATCACCGTGCTGCCCTGCTCGCTTACATTCACACCACCTTTATCAACGTTGCCCCAGGATGGAGGCAGGTGCAGGGGACCGAAAGCGTAATAAATGTTTACTAACGGCAAGGTATAGTTGTCTGACTTTAATTTAAGACGTATACCTCCGTTAACAGCGCCCAGCCACAGGGCGTCCTGGTTTTTGGTAGTGTCCCATTTCCATTGCCATGAGTTGGGTCTGTAACCACCTTCATGGTTTAACCCCATCATGTATTCTGCCTTGCTTTTATTAACCGGCATTTCCAACCGGATGTCTTTTACCCTAAAAGGCTTCAGAGCTTTTAAAGCAAGATTGTAATCGAGAAAGCCATCAAACTCCAACCGACCAGAACAAACCAATTCGCATTCGGCGGCAGTGTTTTTTACTTTCCATGCCACCGCGCCGGCCGACTCTTCGGTGAATTGAATAGCGCCAGGTTTTAGTGAAACGATCTCACCGTTCTCCTTTTCTATCACAAAACGTAACGCATGATCAAGAATAGCGGCTCCGTTTGGCGATATCGCTTCGTTTGATGCCGTGAAATAGCTTTTTATATCGTTTGGCAAACCATTGCCGGCTATCTCTACCGTACGCCCAAGAATCTGCAATACGTTGCCTTTTCTTACAACAGGCTGATAGCCTTTTGTAACCTCATTGTTAATGCCTAAAGTATTGTTGAGCCAATACATGCGCGATAACCTTTTGCCTTCGTTTACGCCATGGTCTTCTACCGTATTACCATCAACCGTGAGCTGTATTTTGAGTGCCTGCGATTTATTGCCGGCGGTAACGGTTACGGTGCCGCTATAGCTTCCTTTTGAAATACCCCAAAGGTCTACTCCCATCCATAGCGGTTGCAATTTGCCTGCCGGAACATTTATTTTTTTTGCAAATGGTTGTCCCATGTAATTGATGCCGCCTGCATTGAAACAGGATATTTGTTTGGAAGGGATTGCTTTTCCATCGGCTGCTTTCATGTCAGAAAAACGAATCTTTACATCGCTGAGCGATGTTTTTGTTGCCCATAAACCTACCTGGTATACAAAATATTCACCGGGTTGGGCTTGCAGGTTAAAACTGCTTTTTGTATGCTCTTTTTGCAACCACGCTTCCTGCAATGAATCGTTCCATTTAAGAGAATGCTCTCTTGCCTGGGGGAAAATATAAAATGCCTGTTTGGCTATAGTGGGAAAACGGTTCGCAGCTTCGGAGGTTGATATATAATTGCCCGCCTGCTGTGCGCAAACACCTGCTCCTAACAAAAGCTGTAGTACCAAAAAAATACTTTTCATTTTTAAATGCATGAAATATCGTTATGAGTTTGTGCGAATGTTCTATACTTCAAATACGTTGCTGGAGTTAATTGAGCAAAGACTTTTTTGTTCTGCTGACGTGCTTCATGTTTATTGTTTCAGACGACGTGAAATGCCTTTCAGACATTCTACATGAGACTGCTCGATCGTTCCATCTCTGTAAAGACATACATCTATACTCACTACGCCGCCTACCGCATTGCACTTGCGGATATAATCGCTCATAAAACCGGGACTGAATCTCAAACCGGGGGCGCACCATTCGTTTCCCAGGTAAGAAAGAATATGCCATTGTACTCCGTCGCGCCAACGCGTTAATGGAATTTCACCAAATTTGTTTTGTTCGCCGGTAGTATAATCGTCTTGTTGCGTAGAAGAATTGGAACTTGTCATCTTAGGATTGTTCAATGCAATAATCCTTTTTGTATTCCCTGCACGCAATCCCTTTGCAAGAATCGACCATTTCTTTTCATTATAACCAAAGTAATCGTAACAGCCATCTACCCACCATCCCAGCACTTTATCTTTATAGCGCTCGCCGTATTCTGCCACTACATCTGCCCATTTTTGCACATAGGCTTCCGATACTTTTTCTGTATACCCCATCGCTTTTGCTGCTTTTTCATCCTGCCGCGGCCCGTCGCCGGTCCAGTATAACATCAGCTTAATACCACGTTTGTTGAGTGATGTATATAAATCTTCCACCAGATCGCGCGTGGAGCAGGCTTCGCCCGGTTTATAACCGGTTAAACGATCATACGTTTTATTGGGAGCTATCATATACCGCGTGCGTTGCATCATGGTGAATATGATATAGGAAGCACCGGTTGATTGTATCTGCTCCGCAAACTTTTCCGTATCAAACTCCTTCACGCATTTGTCCCAATCTGCCACACCGTCCATATTGTTAATGCGATCTCCTGTGCATTGCACATCGTACAGGAAATGTACAAAAACACCCCAGCCGGCGGCTTTAAACCAATCGGTATTTCCCGCCCTGTCGGCAGGTATACGGCTCTTGGTTTCGGGAATGGAATCTGTAATCACCTTCCTGTTTGCCAAACATTCTTCGGCAAATACAGTGTTACGAGCATTTGTATTGTTCGAAAATAACAACAAGAAGAGAGCAGAAGAGTATAAAGCAGATGGGTTGATCTTCATGCCACAGATGTTTTAATCTGATTATAAAAAAGAATTAAGGCAAGGATAGTAATGACAAAGGCCTCCGTTTATTAAACGAGAGGCCTTTCAGGAAACAACTTTTCTCGTTTGTGAATGTATGGATCCAGGATTGATAGTATTTAATTATTCCAAAGGATCAAAACTGCCGCCCCAGGTATTGTTCTGCTCTATTTCGCTGTTGCGATCTAACACCGCTTTAGGAATGCCGAAGAAGGAATATTTATCTTCCTCCAGCACCACTATCGGACGGTAGTCACGGTTTTCAGTAACCGTAAACTGGTTGGCAATGGTATTAATATCTGTTAAGCCGGTGGGGCGGTTAGCGGCAGTGCCGTTCCACTCAAAACGCAGTCCATGAAAATATTTGTCTTTAAACGCATTGAAAGTTGCGGCATAAATGCGCCACCTGCGCAGGTCCCAAAAACGCTTGCCTTCAAATGCAAGTTCTACAAAACGCTCATCCATAATTGCTTTTCTTACATCGGGTATAGATGCAGCAGTGATGCCATACTTGCCGTTGCCACCCGGCTCAATGCCTGCACGGTCGCGTATGCGGTACAGTATTTCCAACGCTTCCGGTGTATTACCAATTTCATTGGCAGCTTCCGCCAGGTTCAGGATCACTTCTGCATAACGGATCTCTATCCAGTCTACTTGTCCATCTTCCACAGTGGTGCGGGTAATATTCCTGTCGAGCATTTTAGCGGGATAAAATCCTGAGTGAGAATACAGATTTTCGCTGTTGTCTGCACGCGCTTCTTTTCCGTTGATGCCGGTGCCGGGATCGCCGTCTGCATCATAAAAGTAAGTCCACATATTTTCTTTGCCGAACATTTCGGCGAGGAAAGGCGCAGCACCGTTGTAAGCGATGGACGCATAAAAACGTTCGTCGCGATTTTGAAAGAGTGTCCTGTAATCCATTGTATTGGGATCGTACTTCGATCCGTCTTTCATAGGATAGGCATTTACCAGTTCCAGCGAAGGAATGTTTGCGCCTACACAACCACGGGCATACAGCAGCGGGCGCATACATGCCTGTGAATAGCCATTAGCAAAACCAGGATACTGGAAACGTTTTACCATAATCACTTCTTTGTTCATCTCATCCGTCCACAGCTCTTTATAATTTTCATACAACCCTTTTCCGTTCGCGTCTAAAAATTCAACTGCTTCTTTGTTCGCGTTGTAAGCATCCGTCCAGCGGGTAACATCGTTGCTGCGGTTAAACTGCGGGCTGGCCCAATACAGCAATACCCTTCCCTTAAAAGATAACGCTACAGCCTTGTCAATACGCCCAACGGTACTCAGGGGTTCAAGGAGAGCAATGGCGTCGTTGAGGTCGGTCAGTATCTGCGCAAAGCACTCCGATGTTTTGCTCCTTGGAACAAAAATGGATTCTTCATCGTCGGGCGCCGCAGGACTCAAAACCAGCTCTACTCCGCCATAGGCTTTTACCATCCTGAAATAAGCCCATGCTCTCCAGAAAAGCGCCTGCCCTTTGAGCGATTGCTTTATATTGTCTTCAAACAATGCATTGTCAATCTGCTCAAGAAAAATGTTGATCTTCCTGATATCCCCGTATGGAAAGTCATTGTAAGTATCAGATGTAAGAGTACCGTTGAGGTAAGGGCTCAACGCCTCCGCATACTCGCCATTTACTACCATGGTTTCATCTGTAATGCGCCCTACCTGGAAGTTGCTGGGCATAAACAAGGCATATAAATCATTTACATACGCCTCGGCTACTTTGGGATTGGTCCATACATCTTCACCGTTCAACGATTCGAGGTTGGATTTATCGAGCGGATTACAGCCAGCCAGCATTACCACCAGTAATCCTTTTATAAATATCTTATACATTTTCATGTTGTTCAGTTTTAAGAAACAGAAATAGCAGCATTAAAAAGAAACGTTTGCTCCAAATGTGAATGTCTTCATGGTTGGGTATGAGTTCATACCAGCCACAGCAGGATCGTGATATTTATACTTAGAAAATGTAACCAGGTTGGTACCCGATACAAAGAAATTCAATCCTGAAAGGGTGAGGCGCTGGCAAATATTCTTAGGCAATGCATAACTCACATTTACATATTGCAAACGGAGAAAGCTGCCATCTTTCAACCAGAAGGTAGAAGGCAAATGATCCACCGTATAATCCCAGGTTACGGGTTGGGGATATTTGGCATCTACATTGTCGGGCGACCACGAATCGAGCCAGAAAGAAGGAGGTCTTGCGCCGTCAAAAAATCTTCTGCCATATCCGTCATCATACAGTTTGGAAATGCCTGTTATACCCTGGAAGAAAAGTTCCACACCAATTCCTTTCCACCTTGCATTCAAATTCAATCCAAAAGTGTAAGGGTTCATGGAGTGTTTTCCTTTCAATACCTGCCTGTCGTAGTCGTCAATTTTTCCGTCGGGAACACCATCCTGTCCATTCACATCTTCAAAGTTCAAAGCTCCTAACATTGGCTGGCGTCCGTAAATGGTATATCCGGCAGGTAAATCATCAATGTCTTTTTGAGTTCGTAAAATATCGGTGGCAACCAGCATTTTAATATAGTCTGTAGGACGTCCATTGGGGTTGTCCACATCCTGCGCATTCTGTGCAACGTCGCGCAATTTAACCTTGTTGGTGGCGTATGAAAAGTTACCACGTACTCCGTATTCAAATTGTCCGGCAACGCCATTATAGCCAAGTTCAAATTCATATCCCTGTGCATCTACAATACCATAGTTTTCGGGAGGCATGCTTCCGCCGAAGGAAACAGGGAAAGAGGCAATGCGTGAATCAAGAATGTCGTAGTTGTGCCGTTTGAAATATTCGGCAGATAAACTAAACCCGTTAAACAGGCGTGCATCCAATCCAACGTTTACTTCGCGGGTTTTTTCCCAGGTAAGCCTGGAATTTACGATGCCGTTATAAGCAACGCGTGGCATTGGTGTGGTGCCAAAAACATAGTCGCCCGTTACTGCATACGATTCGCTCCATTTCCATCCACCCACAGCATCGTTACCGGCAATACCCCAGGAACCGCGCAGTTTTAAGAAGTCGATGTTTTTAACACGGAAGAAATTTTCTTTCGACAATACCCAGCCTGCAGACACTGAAGGGAAAGTTCCCCAGCGATAGTCGGGAGCAAACAGCATGGAACCATCGCGGCGCGCAGTGGCATTAATAAAATATTTTTCGTCGTAGCTGTATACCACCCTGCCGATAAACGACGCACGACCGTATTCTCGCTCTGTTCCATTTACATAGCCATCGTTCCTGGCGGCAGATGTGGCCCAGAACTGGTCGTTTTGAACGAGCGGGAAGTTTTCTCTTACTCCATAAAAATAATCGTACTTGCCCTCGCTTTGTTCGTATACTAACACAGCGTCTACATCGTGTTTACCAAATTTTCTTACATAGTTGGCAGAAAAGTTCAACTGGTAATTATTGGTAGCTTCCTGTATTTTGGCCAACCGCTCTTTATTGGGATAAGCTGATTTAATGCTGCCTACAATTTCGTCGGTATAAATAGCACCATTGGTTCCTTTGCGCACTACATCGTACAAAGTTGTTTTAAGCTCGTGCAGCTTCATAGTAGTGGCTACATAATTGGGGCTGTACTTACCTGAAACAGACAATCCTTCAACAAATGGAATTTTATAATTAAGACCGAGCAGCAATGCTACGTTTCTTTCCACCCTGGTATTGGTTCCGCCTTCTTCAACAAACGCCAACGGGTTACCGATCCATCCTGGATTAATGAATTTACCATCTGAAGTTTTGGGTGGAACGTTTGGCAGATAATACAGCAAACGTCCCCAAAGTGCGCCAAATGCGGGATTCACATCAAAGCCAACCAGGTCTTCCTGCATGGCGAACCTTGTTTTAGTACCCTGGTTATAGGATACATTGAAAATACCCGAAAGATTTTTGGTGAAGTTAACGTCGAGGTTTGAACGGAAGTTGTATTTTTTAAAGTCCGCATTTTTAATAAAGGCAGATTGATCAAAAAAGGTTCCGCCCAAAAAATACTTTACTTTGTCTGAACCACCACTTGCGGAAACAGTGTGACGTTGCAACTGAGGATCTTTGTATGCAAGCGTATACCAGGCTTTAGCCGGATCATTCTGATTAAAGAATGCTACTTCTTCTTCATCATACATAGGGGCGATACCGCGGTTGGTGCGGGCGTAGTTGTTGAGCCGTACCATATCGGCTGCACCTACATATTCCGGAATTTGAGAGGGCTTGTCGAAGCTGTAAGAATAGCTGTAGTTCAACTGCACCTTGCCGGCTGCACCTCTTTTAGTGGTAACTAAAATTACGCCGTTGGCGGCACGTGCTCCGTATACAGCGCCGGAAGCAGCATCTTTCAATACCGTAACGTTTTCTACTTCTGTATAATCCATGGCATCGAACTGGCGCTTTTCGGAGATGACGCCATCAATAACATACAACGGATCGTTACCCGTACTCTTCCAGGTATTTACAGAGCGCACGCGGATGGAAGGTGCATAACCGGGAGCACCTGAATTCTGATTTACATACACACCACTTAACCTGCCGGCCAATGCGCTGGAAAGATTGGGTACAGGAATGTTTTTTACCTCGTCAGACTTTATAGTTGCAATAGCGCCGGTTACCGAAGATTTTTTCTGCGTACCATAACCCACTACCACCACCTCATTCAACCCAGAACCAGCTACTTTAAGCGTTATAGAAATATTGGTTTGCGTAGCCACTACAATTTCCTGCGTTTCAAAACCAATGAAAGAAATTTCCAGGCGGTCGCCGGTGTTTGCCTGTATCGTATATTCTCCGGCATCGTTGGCTACTACCCGTTTGTCGGTTCCCTTAACGGCGATGGTAGCTCCGGGCAGCACATTGCCCTTGTCGTCGGTAACAACACCTTTAATGGTTACAGGAGGTATCTCTTCGGTTACTTCGGTTATGGCTAACGGTTTGTCATCCTTTTCCTTTTTACCAATAACAATGGTTTTATCGAAAATGGAGTAGGAAAATGGTTGGTTTCCAAAGCAAATAGCCAATGCCTTTTCGAGGGGAACGTTTTGGATATGCACCGAAACTGCCCGTGCATTTTTGAGCAATCTTTTATTAAAAAAGAATTGATAGCCGCTCTGCCTGCTGATTTCGGAAAAAACTGTTTCGCAGGGCATGTTTTTTACGTCGAGGGTGATTTGCTGGGCATACCCGCCGGCGCTCACTTCAAGACATGCGGCGAGCAAAAGAATGACTGTAAGTCTCATAATCAACAGCATTTTTTTTACCTGCTGAAACTGCCGCAAGGGTAGAACCGGCAGGTGTTGGGTTTTGGTCTTTGCACTGTCAAAAGCAAAAGAGTGACAGTCCAAGTGCGCAGTAATTTGCATAACTTTGGTTTGTTGGGTGATTAAATAACAGTCTTAGCCGATTGTATATAGATTGACCCACATCATTGCCAGGAGTGTTCCCGCACTGCTGGCTTTTTTTATGGGTCAACTAAACCCTACTTTTTGCCGCCTGTTGCCGGCTTAATTTCCACCACGCCATCGTGAATGGTTGCCCGGATATCGCTGTAGCGGATAATGTCCAGGAATTGTGAAAGCTTCACGCCCCGCGAAATTCCACCGTTCAAAGTATCGGTGGGTATGCCTTCCGGATACTTTACCTTAATGTCGTACCACCGCTCGGCCTGGCGCATTACAGCGCTTACATCAGCATTCCTGAAATTGAATACTCCATTCTTCCATGCCATCACCATTTCCAGGTTGGCATTTTTATCTATGTTGATCTTGTCTGCGATTTTTGCCTGCTGCCCCGGGTATATGAGAACGGGTGCTATAGAACCTTTGCTCACTTTTACTGCTCCTTCGAGCAAAGTAACTTTCGTGTCCGCCTCATCATCGTAGGCATTGATGTTAAAGTGCGTTCCTAAAACCTGCACCTCTGCCGCATCGCCGTTTTCGTGTATGATTTTAACATGGAAGGGTACTTTCCTGCCTTGCTCATTCCTTTTTTCGGCCACTTCAAAATACGCTTCGCCCGATACTTCAACCATACGCCGGTTGCCTGTAAAATACACCGGGTAGTGCAACGATGAAGCCGCATTGAGCCAAACCTTTGTACCATCTGCCAATACCAGTTTGTATTGCCGCCCCTTGGGAGTAACAATGGAATTGTAGGCTACAACACCCGTATTGCCTGCATCGTCGTCGTAAGTAAGCGTTCCGTTTTTATTCATTATACCCTGCCCTCCCTGCACGGCAATGGCTCCATCGGCTGTGGTATCCAGCAAAATTTGCTGCCCGTTCGCCAAAGTAAGGATGGCCCCCGTTTTGCCCGGCTGGGCATCGTTTGTTTCCTTAACCGCGGCCACCGGCTCAGCTACTTGTTTTTTACTATTGTTTGTTGATAAAGCAACCCACGTAAACGATGCAACTCCCAATAACAGCACCGCAGCAGCCGCTTTCCACCACAAAAACCGGTTCTTTAGCGGCACTACCTTATCGTTATCGCCTTCTGAAATTTCGGCTGATATTCGTTCAAACAACTCTTCTTCAAACAAGTCTTTTTCATCATCAATCCATTTCCAGGAGCCTTTGTCTTCCAACTGCGCATACCATCGCTCCACTATTTGCTGTTCCTCTTCGGAGCACAAACCCTCGCGGTATCGCTGCAATAAGATGATCGCTTGCTCTCTTGTCATGAGTTTACACAGGAACCATTGATAGCAGGTTCCATTTACAGGTTACGTGAACGGGAAAAAAGTAGTAGATGGAAAAAAAGAAAATTTAAAAAAATTGTGAAGCAAGGCAAATTGCAATGGAAATGCTGAGTTCTCTTACAGAAACGCGCAATGATTTGAGGGCATTGCTTAATTGCTTCCGCACCGTATTTTCCGCAATGCCGAGGTGATCGGCTATTTCTTTGTACGACATCTTTTCGTGGCGGCTGAGCAGGAATACTTCCTGCATTTTAGGGGGAAGGCTTGCAACGGCCTGTTCAACCTTCAACTCCAGGTCGCGCAGTTCGTAATAGCCGGCAGGGTCGGCGCTGCTGCCAAGAGCAGCTTCAGAAAGCGTTTGCAGGTAATTATTACGGGTGATATTTTTTTCGATGTAACGAATAGCAGTATTGCGCACACATTTGAGCAGGTAAACGACCAGCGGACCTCTTAATTCAACCTCTGCTCTTCTCTTCCAGATGGAGACAAATACTTCCTGAACAATGTCTCTCGCATCTTCCTTCGACCCTATTATTTTCAACACCTGCAAAGCCAACCTTTCCCAATGCCTGCGGTATATTTCCGCAAACGCAGATGCATCGCCGTTGCGCAGCAATTGCACTAAATCAGCATCAGTCAGTTGTTGGTACATGAAATAATTGTTAAACAAGCAATAATCAAATTTATAAAAAATAAAAATCACAAACTATCATGCACATACATGCCTAATAATTTTACAAAACAGTGCAGCACGTTGGAAAATACGCTAAAAGTCTTACCCACAAAAGATTTCATAAAAAAGCAACGGAGGAAAATTCCGTACCGCAAACGTTTGCTGTAATTAGCCTTTCATGTGAACACGATAACGCATAAACGTTTTTTACGATCCGGGCGCGGAGAACAATGGGGTCGCTTGTGCACGAAGACTGCTTCTACCGTCGCAACATACATTTAAGTGCAGCACGGCGACGGCCGGATCACAGAGACGGTGCTGGTGTGTTTGTTTTGCGAGACTTTTCCGCTACCAGTAGTTTGCATACCCAATAAAATCCGGCGAGATTACTATTTTTATTAAAATATTATCCATTGCAGGCAAGCCACCTCTTTAAAAAAAGCACATGGGCATTAACGGTAGTGTTGTGCGTGATTGTTGGTTTGTATCCCCTCATTTATTTTATTGTTGACAGAAGATTTGGTTTATTAGCGTCAAAAGCACCGCTGTTGCTGGCGGACACGGGCTGGAACATTGGCTTTTATGTGCACATTGTTGCAGGCGGCATAGCGCTGCTGGTGGGATGGACGCAATTTCCACCAGGGTTCAGAAACAACAACCGGTTGCTGCACCGGCAATTGGGAAAGCTGTATGTGCTGGCTGTTTTGCTAAGCGCTTCGGCAGGAATGTATATTTCCATTTTTGCCACTGGTGGCTGGATTGCCAAATATGGCTTTTTTTGCCTGGGTGCCGTGTGGCTTTATACTACGTGGACGGCCTACAGCCATATAAAAAGCCGGCGGATTGAGCAACACCGTCAAATGATGACTTACAGCTACGCAGCTTGTTTTGCTGCAGTAACCTTACGTATATGGCTACCTGTTCTAACGATCCTTATAGGAGATTCTTTTATTGCTTACCGGCTGGTTGCCTGGTTATGCTGGATACCCAATCTTATTGTTGCCTATTATATAATTAAAGCTGGTAAACAATCAGCAGTCAGCTATGAGCCATGAGCTATCAGCAATCAGCTTTCAGCCATGGGCTGTCTTTTAGTCTCTGGGTTGGAGCGTTATTGTTGCATTTCTGATTGACGGCTGATTGCTAAATGCTCACAGCTGACAACTCCCCCATTATGCTATCCTTTGCAGTTGTGTCAGCCGGTGATAGATGCTTTCTTCCAGCTCTATCAGGTCGTAGTGGTTGCCTCGTTCCACTATTTGTCCATCTTGCAGAATGATGATCTCATCTGCTTCTTTAATGGTACTGAGGCGATGCGCAATTACCAGCGTGGTTCGGCCTTTCATCAAATTATTCAAGGCATCCTGCACCTGTTTTTCCGATTCCGTATCCAATGCCGAAGTGGCTTCGTCGAGTATAAGTATGGATGGATTTTTAAACACCGCCCTGGCTATGCTGAGGCGTTGCCGCTGACCTCCGGACAAACGAATGCCTCTGTCGCCTATTACAGTATCATAGCCCATTTCGGTTTCCATGATAAATTCATGGGCATTGGCCACTTTTGCCGCGTGTATTACATCTTCCATGCTGGCATCGGGTTTCCCCAATGCAATGTTGTTGAAAATAGTATCATTAAAAAGAATGATCTCCTGCGTTACAAAGCTCATGTGGCTCCGTAACGATTCCATCGTATAATGTTTCACATCTCTACCGTCTATCAATACCTGCCCTCCCGTTACATCGTAAAAACGGGGTATAAGGTCGGCTATGGTAGATTTGCCAACCCCCGATGGTCCCACCAGCGCGATGGTTTTCCCTTTTTCAATTTCCAGGTCAATTTCCCTGAGCACCTGCCGGTCTGTATAACCAAACGATACATTGCGCAACTCAATTTTTTCTTCAAAAGAACGCAACTCTATTGCCCCCGGGCGATCGGCTACTTCCACCGGCTTGTCTAATATTTCAAGAATGCGCTCACCAGATGCCTGTCCCATTTGTATATTAGACAACGCCACCACGATGGCTTTTGCGGGACGGATAACCTGCGAAAATATTGCAATAAAGGCAATGAAAGCACTGGCCTGCAATCCCCCATTATCGGCTAACACTAACCCTCCGCCATATACGAGTATACAGGCAACCACTATTACGCCGGCCGCTTCAGAAAAGGAAGGCGCGAGCTCTTTTTTATTAAACCCTGCCAGACTTGCCCTGCGGTAAAAATCATTTTCCTGGCTGAACCTTTTTAATACAAACCCTGTTGCATTGAAAGCTCTTATAATACGCATGCCCATTAAAGCCTCGTCGATCAACGTAAGCAGTCTGCCGGCCGACGCCTGCACATCTTTCGCTTCTTTTTTTAAGTTTTTAGTAATGGTGGCTATCGCTATAACAGAGATGGGTATAATGATCAACGTAAACAAGGTGAGCTTTGCCGAAATAGCGAACAATGCAATGAAATAGCCAATCATTACATAAGGCTCTTTAAACAATACCTCCAGCGAGCTTGCGGCTGCACCTTCTATTCCGTACACATCTGTATTCAATCTTGATATCAGGTCGCCTTTATGTTCTTTGGTAAAATAACCCAGGTGCAAGCGGTTAATTTTTTCAAACAATGCTTCTCTCAGCCGCTTCACTAAAAGTGTTCTTGCATTAATAAGGCAGCGTTGTGCCAGGTACCGGAATATGTTGGTAAACACTACCGCCACCACAATAGTGCCGGCTAAAAAATACAACGCATATACAGGCTTGTGCGTTTTAAAATCATAAATGAGATAATAAAAATAGTTTTTAAAAAAAGCGCCTGAAAAACTGAACTCTGGAGCCTGTGCATATTTGGCTGAATCGGCAACACTAACGGGATCGAATAAAAAATTAAGCAATGGAATGATTAGCGCAAACTGAAACACACTGAAAAAAACACCCAACAGGGTAAATGAGAAAAAGGGAATGACAAACTTGTGAAAGGGTTTTGCGTAACTTAATATCCTTCTGTACACCTTCATAACAACGCTAAAAAATAATCTTTAAAAATAAGTTTCAATACAACGAGCGGTACACTTCCAGGTACTGATCGGCAGCTTTATCCCAACAAAACGTTTCTCCCCGCTGCATAATTGCCTTCTGCATTTTATTTTCTTCATAGTCGCGCATACCCGCCTCAAAAACATTCTGCATATGCGATGCAGAAAAATCTCTGAAATAAAAAGCAACATTGCTGCCTATTTCCGGCAAGGCTGTACGGTTAGACAAAAACAAAGGTTTGCCAACCGACATGGCTTCGGTTACGGGTAACCCAAAACCTTCTGCCATAGAGGGCAATGCAAATGCATAACAATTCCTGTAATACCACGATTTTTCGGGCTCGGATATACTGCCCAGCAAACGCACGTTGTCATCTACTTTCAGGTTTCGTGCCAGTTGCCTTATAAACTGCAGATAATCCCAATCGTCCTGCCTTCCCGCTATCAAAAGCTCGAGTCCCCTGTTCAGCTTGAGCAATGGCAGCAGCACATGAAAATTTTTCTTCCGGCAAACTACTCCCATTGAAAAAAGAAATGGCTTGTTGGGCCTGTATGATACTGCCGAAAGAGAAGGACTGGGCAAATGGTTGGTGCCGTTGTGGATGACATGGATGGGTTTATTACCGGTGTTGCAATGCTCCAATACATCCTTTTTACAAAACTCCGATACACAAATGAGAGCATCTGCACGGTTGATGTTTTGCTGAAGATGCTTTAAGTATTTTAACTTTTTAGCTTCTGCCTTGTGCTCATATAAAAAGTTAAGATCGTGAATACTTAATACGATCTTAATTTTTTTGTTGCGTTGCGGCAGGTAATTAGAACTTTGATAAGTGCAATGCCATATATCATACTTCTTTAACGATGGCATGCAGAACTTTTGAAGAGAATGCTGCGTGATGTGATGCTGCTGCAAACCTATATCGGGCTGAGCTTCAGCAGGGGTAAAAAAAGTCATTTGCTCTTCCGCCGGATTTAGCTTTTTATTTAGCGCGTTGCCAAGGCTCAGGCAATAATGATACAATCCGGTATTAGCATACTTCATCCTCTCACAATCCAAAATTAGCTGTTTCATTTCAGAGGAATTGTTTGATTAAATTTTATAACAGTTCTACAATCAAATCCAATCATCAATATCTAAATAATTACCTGTGACACTTCGAGTATACATTACCGTTGCATATCCATTTAAAAATTGTTTCCTGTTTCTTACAGAAGAATAGTTGGCACAGATCAGGCAAAAGAAATACGCCGACCAACTATTTGCTGGCCGCCAAAAACCAAAGCAGGATCGGGAAATAACAGAGGGTGGGTTAGACTGTAAAACAAAATCCGTACCTAAATTATTACACAAGTGCAACAATATTCACAAAGTTGCTCTGACAGCGGGAAAGGCGAAAACGTTGCAACAAATTTTTATTTTTTAAAAACAGGCTTTTGTTGTTTGTGGCAAGATATGTGATGCAACGTTTTACGTCCTATTCTAATCAGAACCTGATCATATTCAATATTATGGCAGCTATCATTCTTGATTGTGATTTGATGCGTTTCCCAAATTCAGGTTTATATCATTATTGTTTGAATATCGGACTAAGGGTAAACCAGCAATTGCAAAGCATGGGAAATGCACCAATGAAAATGTATGTTCCGCCTGCTGAAAAAAATTCATTTGGCAATCCCTCCTACACCATAGAGGAAAAGAAATGGCACAAGCTGTGGAAGCCGTTTCTAATGGGCTGCCGTGTATGGCATGCGCCCTTTCAATCGGGCAGGGTTATTCCTGATAAAAAGAAACATCCCAAAACAAAAGTGCTGCTCACCATCCATGATTTGAATGCAGTGCATGAGGGAAAACCTTTGAAGGAACAATTTAAGAGCATCGCGCATACACAATCGTTAATTGATAAAAGCGATGCGATTGTCTGCATTTCTGAATTTACAAAGTCGGATGTATTGAAATATTGCGACACCGGCAACAAGCCGGTTTACGTTATCCATAACGGCATTCACAGGGTAAACACACCGGGAGCAGCGCCTAATTCCGTTACATTAAAAAGACCGTTTCTTTTCGGGATGGGATATGTGAATCAAAAAAAGAATTATCATGTTTTGTTGCCATTACTCCATCAAAATCCGGAACTTGAGATGGTAATTGCGGGACGGTTTGATGAACCTGATTATATAGATACAATAAAAAAGCAGGCGGTTGACCTGCGTATAGAAGACAGGCTTCACCTTACCGGTCCTGTTTCAGAAGAAGACAAAGCATGGTATCTGAGCAACTGTTATGCTTTTGTTCACCCCTCGCTGGCCGAAGGATTTGGCGCACCGGTTGTAGAGGCAATGTTGTTTGGGAAACCACTTTTTTTATCAGATAAAACTTCCTTACCTGAAATTGGCGGAGAAGCTGCATTTTATTTTTCGTCGTTTGAGGCGGCAGACATGCAGTATGTTTTTAAAGAGGGGATGCAACGATTTGCAAGACACAACATGTCAGCGCTGGTAATTCAACGGGGACAATTATTCGATTGGGAACAAAGCGCGGCGAAGTATTTGAAAGTATATCAATCATTATTATAACCAGCTTCATGAAATCTTTCTTCGACATTCATAGCATCAAACATTTCAGTCGTGCAGAATTTGAACAGGCCTGTTTTAACAATGCTGACCATGTATACATTGGCAACAATACAGTTTTGTGTACAGTACTGGGCAGATACAAAATGTATGTAGACTCCACCGATCTTGGTATAAGTCCTCACTTAATGCTGAGCGGATTTTGGGAGTCGTGGCTTTCCTTGTTGTTTGCGCAGATCATTCAACCTGGATCGGTGTGCCTTGATGTGGGCGCCAACTTTGGTTATTATTCGGTATTAATGTCTGAACTCTGCGGTGACAAAGGAAAAACCATTGCCGTGGAAGCCAATCCTAAAATTGCTAAGCTGCTGCAGTTTACCAGCTTCGCCAATGGTGGCAGGTTCGAGGTAATGCAGTCTGCTATCTCCAATAAAAGGGGCGAAGCAATCATGACAATTACCGAGCACCAATTGGGCGGTGGCACCATTCAGCCAAACGAAATTGCAAGCGGAAAAAGCCAGATAGCTGTACCAACCTTAACAATAGATGAGCTTGTAAAAGAAAAAGGTTTGCCGCGTGTAGACATCATGAAGATTGATGTGGAGGGGGTTGAGCCGGAAGTTTTTGAAGGCATGATTGAAACCATTGACAAAAATCCGCAGTTACAGATCATCATGGAGTACAGCCCTGCCATTTATCCCGACGCACGAAAATTTACAGAATTCCTTTTCTCCAACTTTATTGTTTACCAGGCAACTCATGTAGATCATATTACTGAGCTGAAGTTTTCTGATATTCAAAAACTGTTGAGCCTTAAATTTCATACAGATCTTTATTTAAAAAGAAAATAAAGAGATGTGGACGAATTGACAAAAACGGATATGTCTCCTTTTTTCAAAATAGAAGAGATAGCAACATTGGCCGGATTCCAGTTCGAATCTCCGTGCAGGCATTATACCAGTTGCGTGCAACTGGACAATCATATCGCCCTGTGCAGGATATTGACGCGTTATAAAATATATGTAGACACGCGCGATCGTGGCATAGCACCGCATCTTTTACTGGACGGCTTTTGGGAAACCTGGCTCACCCAGTACCTGGCTTCCATCGTAAAACCGGGTGATGTATGTATTGATGTTGGTGCCAACTTCGGCTACTATTCTGTGTTACTATCGGCGCTCGCCGGCAGTACCGGTAAAGTGTTGGCTATTGAACCCAACCCTGTAATGGCGAAACTGCTGCGTTTAACCGCCGGCGTTAACAGCCCGGGATTTGACACAGAGGAAGTAGCGCTTTCGTATAAAAAAGGAAGGACTAAACTTTTGGTGCCCGAAGATTCTTTTGGCGACGCAAGCATTTTGCACCGGGCAGACAGGCAAAGGCAGCCAAAAGCCGGCTACAAAGTGCGCACCGACACGTTAGATGCGGTATTGCGTGAAAAGCAGATAGAGAAAGTTGACATCATCAAGATAGATGCAGAGGGTGCTGAGCCGTGGGTATTTGAGGGAATGCAGCAAACGATCATGCAAAATCCAGACTTACAGATCGTAATGGAATACAGTCCGTACCTGTATGAAAACGCGCGTGCTTTTACCGAATATCTTTTTTCTCGTTTCACTATCCGCCGCCTGAAAGATGTGGAAGAACAAAAGGACCTGGAGGACTCGGCGATTGAAACACTCCTCAACCTGGGCGATCATACAGACCTGTATCTGAAACGAAAATAGCCCGTAACAACAACAGTTTTTGAAGAACGGCAAAATAAAAGACTGTCAATAAAGACAGTCTTTTATTTCAAACATTAATATGGTAATTGTTCTTATAATTTCAACTCAATAAACTTTGATTCAGGCTGTTCATTTTCAGGTATCCTGCCAATTGCAGACCAACCGCTATTGAGTTCGATGAATGCAAAACTGATCGCGCCACTCAACGTGCCCAATGCAGACTTCCTCACTGAAAATTCAATGATATTTTTTCCGGCTTCGGTTTTGATGGTTGAAAATTTCATTTCACTATCAAAAGCAAAAACAGAACTGAACGACCAGTCAGCCGGCGCTCCGGAATGTTTGTATCCCGCCCCCCAACTGGGCGATGCGGCAGGACCTTCCAGCAAAAATTCAGTGCCCGAACCTGCGGCATAATCCCAACTGCTGAAACCAGTAGCAGCGTTGTTATCCGAATTAATGTACATGTCTATCATTTCCAGTTTCATATCCGTTGTTCCCTCTACCAGGAAATTAATATCCTGCGCGGTTGCAAAAGCCTTCACGGCACGAACGGTGCCCGCAAAATTTTCGTTGTTGGTATGCAGGTATTCTACATATTCCCAGTCTGTAAAATCGCCATCAATCTTAATATTGGGGCCTATTATGCTCACGGTGTCGGTAAACACATCTGTCTGATCGCCGTTCCGTGCTGTTAAAGAAACGAGGTAATCGCCCTTTGCCGAAAACACGTATTGCGGAGATTTAAGTGTGGAACTGTCTCCAGGTCTGTCGTTGAAATCCCATGTGTATGTTTTGGCCCCCGTTGAAAAATTGGTAAACGTTACTTTGAAGCCGTCTGCCACATAACTGAACACTGATTTGAGATTTCCGTTCTCTTTATCTTTTTTATAGGCGGCCACGGTGATGATCAGCAGCAGCCAGCCGGTTGTATAAACGATATTCTTTTTCATAATTAATAGATTTGATGAACTACTATAGTTCAATAATTATTTAATCACCACTTGTTTGTTCAGGCTATTCATGCCATTGTACGCTTCAACCCAGGCGTTGGTATTGGCAAGCCGCACTGCATATTCAACTCTCGATGCCAGCGTTTCATCCTGGTCGGCTATCCGTAGAAACAACTCATAAGTACCCGCGGGTATTCCTGCAATGCTGATGGACTCCTTTACATTGAATGTTGCAGCAGGTTTGCAAAGCCTGAGATCGGATGCTACAGGCTTTTCATAAAAATTACCGGTGGCAGTATTTTTGAGCACAAGCGCTGTATTTTTTTTGTGATACAACGGCGCGTATCCCTTATTGGTAAGATTGATATCTATTGTAAGGTTTCCGCCTTCCGGCACTTCGTCGGGGAATTTTCCATCTACTAACGCCAACCTGTAACCGAGGTATGTTTGAAATTCATCAAAGCAACCAGAGCTTTTCCAGGCATTGATGGTGGCAGGATACCAATCGAGATTGAGATAAGTCCATTTCAATAATTTCATTTCCCGCCGCCCTTCTGCACAGGTGGGATCGTATCCGCCGGTGGGCGGGCAGGTTTCTCCTCCCGTGGGCACATACAATGCTTCGTTGCTGATGTATTGTTTTTCTGCTTCAACATTGTTATAGGTACCGTAATCGGTACCGCCCGATAAAAAGCAATCGTTGTGATGTCCTACCCTTGCCCGGGCTTCAGCCGTATAAGCAAGTTCGGATGTTAACGCCGCTGTATTGTTGAATATCTGCTGCTTGGCGCCAGGCGTTCTTACCTGCACCATAATATCCGTTGGCAGCACGCTTAATAATTTTTCCAGTACTTTTCTTTCATTGTCCACTGTGGCCAACCCATTGCTGGAACTGTGCCATTCGCCCCAGGCGCCAATAAAAC
>JBQCFW010000048.1:0-3650 GCA_051958655.1 Agriterribacter sp.
CAGTTAATTCAGCACATACCGCAGCAACTCATCCACAAAGCTCAAAACTGGCTTATTTTGCATGGCAGGTATATATGCGTGGCCCGCAATCCTAAATGCGGCGAATGTGGGTTACGGCCGGCGTGCAAGTATTATCAAAAACAAAAAAGCATTTTAACAGTATAAACCTCCTTTGGTATATAAAATAGGCGTGTTGAGGGGATTATCTAACTAAATTAAGGGTACGTACCATAATATTTATATCTTTGCGCCGAAGTCAGACCATGTCTGACTTTTTTAAATTATGTCTTAATGCCCGATTTGCCAGTAATAGATAAAAGCCGTTTGCCGCTGCACATAGCCATCATTATGGATGGAAATGGAAGGTGGGCAAAAGAAAAGGGTGAAGACCGCCTGTTCGGTCATTACCAGGGAGTGCAAAGTGTGCGTGATACGGTAGAAGGCTGCGCTGAACTGGGCATACAATATCTTACTTTATACGCTTTTAGTACCGAAAACTGGGACAGACCTGAACCGGAAGTAACCGGTTTGATGGCGCTGCTTGCAGAAACCATCCGCAAGGAAGTACCCACACTGAACAAGAACAACATTAAGCTGCAAACCATTGGTAACATCAGTATGTTGCCGGAGTACGCCCGCAAAGAGCTGATGGAAGCGGTAGAGCTTACCCGCACCAACAGCGGTTTAACGCTTATTATAGCTTTGAGCTACAGCTCACGGTGGGAGATGGTAAATGCCGTACAGCACATTGCAACAGATGTAAAAGAGGGCAAATTGCAGCCGGAGCAAATTACGCAAGACACTTTAAGAAACTACCTGAACACCAGTGCCTTTCCTGATCCTGAATTAATGATCAGAACAAGCGGTGAATACAGGATCAGTAATTTTTTATTATACCAGTTAGCTTATGCAGAATTATATTTTACCGATACCCGCTGGCCCGATTTCAGGAAAGAACATTTATACAAAGCAATTGTGAACTTTCAGCAACGCGAAAGAAGGTTTGGAAAAACCGGAGAACAGGTTCAACGGGAAACCACTACAGATGCGCTTTAGCTAATTCCAAAACCATTTTCTTTTAACAAACCATTTCAATTAATCCCGTTAATTTGCCGGGCGAAACTTAAAAATAGGATGCACAGAATCTGCACGTTTTTGACTATTTTACTTGGATTAAGTTTTACAGCAGCCAAAACTAACGCACAGGTAAACGATACAGTTCCCACCACCTCTGTGGATCCTGCCTTAATGGGATTGTACAATCAACCCATTCCAAAAAGATATACTATTGCCGAGGTAAAGGTAACCGGCACACAATATTTTGATCCCAACCTTGTAACTTCTATTTCGGGTTTGAACGTAGGCGACGAAGTGCGCATACCGGGTGGCGACAATTTTGCAAAAGCCATTGAAAAGTTATGGGGGCAGAATTTGTTTGCAGATATTGAAGTGTACATTACCAAAGTAGAAGGCGACAGGATATGGGTGGAGATTGCTGCTGTTGAACGCCCGCGTTTATCGAAAGTAATTTTCCGTGGAGTTAAAAAAGCAGAAGCAACTGATCTTAAAGAAAAAATTCAGATCACTGCCAGCCAGGTGGTAACCGAAGCCAGGAAGCAGAATGCAATAGAAGCCATCCAGAAATTTTATATAGAGAAAGGTTTTCAGGGTGCATCGGTAGTGGTGCAGGAGCGTCCGGACACGGCTTATACCAATGGCGTTGACCTGATCTTTATTGTAACCAAAGGCGGCAAAGTTCGTGTAAACGATATTATGTTTACAGGCAACGAAAATGTGGACGAACTGAAGCTGAAAAAACAAATGAAAGGCACCAAGGAAAAAAGCAGGCTTTCGCTTTATGCTGCCGACGATAAGGGGCCTTACGGTCAAAAGCAGCGAATCAGTTTTAAAGAATTTGTAAGCACTTACTCCTTTCTTTCTCCCACAAAAACGCTCGATTATTTAGATCCGTATTTCAGGTTTAAAATATTCAGTTCAGCAAAGTTCAACGAAAAGAAGTATAAAGAAGATAAAGAAAAAATACTGGCTTATTACAATTCGCAAGGCTATCGCGACGCAATGATAGAAGACGATACAGTATTTTATAATAAAAAGGGCAACCTGAACGTAGCGTTAAAAGTAAATGAAGGGCACAAATATTATTTTGGCGATATTGCCTGGAGAGGAAATACAAAATACTCCGACTCGTTGCTGACAGTGATTCTGGGCATTAAAAAAGGAGATGTATACAACCTGGAAACATTGAACAAAAAGTTGGGTAAGGAATTGACGGCCGACGGCGGTGGCGGAGATGTTAGCAGCCTGTATTCCGATAACGGTTACCTGTTTTTCCGTGTAGATCCGGTTGAAACATCTGTATACAACGATACGATTGATCATGAGATCAGGATTACGGAAGGCCCGCAGGCTACTATTAAAAGAGTAACCATTGCCGGCAACGATAAAACCAAAGAGCATGTTATCAGGCGCGAGCTGAGAACACTGCCTGGCGAAAAATTCAGTCGTGAGCTGCTCATCCGCTCTAATCGCGAAATTGCCAATCTCGGTTATTTCAACCAGGAAAAAATCGGCATTAACCCGCTTCCCAACCCCGACGACGGAACGGTGGATATTGCCTATACTGTAGAAGAAAAATCTTCAGACCAGTTAGAGCTTAGCGCCGGATGGGGCGGTGGTATTGGTTTAACCGGTACTGTGGGCGTTGTATTCAACAACTTCTCCATTAAAAATATTTTCAGAAAATCGTCGTGGAGCCCGCTTCCTTCGGGCGACGGACAAAAGCTCAGCATCCGCTTTCAGTCGAACGGTCGTTATTTCCGCTCTACCAACTTTTCTTTTACGGAACCCTGGTTAGGCGGCAAAAAACGCAACTCGTTTACAATAAGCCTGTATAGTTCAAAATACGCCAATGCGTATGATTACGCTACCGGGCGGTATACCAATGCAAAGGCCGATTCTTCTTACCTGAGAGCAATGGGAGCTACCATATCATTGGGCAAACAATTAAAATGGCCCGACGATTATTTTACACTGGTATACGCCCTCAACTTTACGCAATACAAGTTGAAAAACTACCCGGGATTTTTTGCAGGGTTGTCTACAGCTACCTCTAATATTGTGAACCTCAAGCTCACTCTTTCAAGGTCATCCATCAACCAGCCCATCTTCCCGACAGGAGGTTCAACCTTTATGATAAGTGGTGCATTTACTCCCCCTTATTCGGCGTTCCGGGATGTATCAAGTATTAAAACAGAAGATAAATACAAGCTGGTTGAATACCACAAATGGCGTGTAAATGGCGAATGGTATGTTCCCCTGGGAAGACCCGGAGGCGAAGACAAGAATCGCCAGTTTGTGTTGAAATTTGCTGCTAAGTATGGCTTTATTGGTCGTTACAATAAAAACCTTGACATCTCTCCGTTTGAGCGTTTCCAGGTGGGTGATGCAGGCTTAACCAATAACTTTGGTATTTTAGGTTACGATATCATAGCGCACAGAGGATACCCTGTGTACGATAATTCTGATCCTACCATTAACCCCGATCAGCAGTCAACCAATAAATTCTTTACCATCTTTAATAAGTACACAATGGAGTTACGTTATCCTTTCTCCACTAACCCCAGCAGTAC
>JBQCFW010000049.1:0-5103 GCA_051958655.1 Agriterribacter sp.
GAGGCAGCGTAATACCAGTAAAATCAATGAATTTGAAGGATATCCACAATTGAAATGTGGATTTTAAAAAGAAAAAAAGTAACAAAAAAAGAAAAAAGTTAATAGTAATAATAGTGTCTACTTTTTTCAGGACATGACACAATCGCAACCGGTCATTTCGACGAAGGAGAAATCTCCATACTTATTGCTTTTGTTGCGTCCTTTGCTTCTTTGCGCTCTTTGCGTGAAACCTCTTTCCGTGAAGCCCTTCCGTGAACCCCCTTGCATGAAAAACCTCCCGGTAAAGAAATTCAGCCGTAAAATCACCCGCTTCGCGCCAGCGCTTTTTTGCCGCACCGCCGGCCCAAAACGGATTGAAGTTTTTTTGAAGTTCATGCGCAACCTTGTCAAAAGTGCGCAAACTATTAGGAATGCCCAATGAATCTGCCCTTACATGAATGGCATAACTGCCATAGATAGACGCTTTCTTATGATCATAAGGAACAATCCTGTCTTTTCGCCCGTGCACACTTACAATGGGTACGCTGGCATTGTGCAGCCATGCCGTATCATACAGTGCACCCCAGTAATTCACTACTGCGCTAATGCCTAAACCGTTATGTATAACCGAATCGGCATCCGGCACGCTGATACGGGCAATTTTACCCAATTCGCTTTTACTGGCATAGGCAGCCTGCAACGCTACCATCCCCCCTGCTGAATTTCCCGCAAGGATAATATGGTTACTGTCAATACCATACAAAGCGCTGTTTGCTTTCAGGTAACTGACTGCTTTACGTATGTCCTCTATTGCATAATAACAGGCTTTGGCCAGTTCCGTAAAGTCCGACCAGGTATTTTTTCGGCTGAACCTGTAATTAACAGCCGCACAAACATAACCACGTCGAGCAAAGTCCTTGCACCAAAGAGGAATTCCCCGCGCCCGCTTATTACCAAATCTGAATCCCCCGCCATGTATCCACACTATCAGTGCCCGCCGTATGGTGGTATCATTTTCAGGTACATAAATGTCCAAGCGGTTTCTTTTAGGTTTTACCCCGTCCGGCTGCTCTGCACTGTATTGAACATCCTTAGTGACATCTGTTTCTTCAAAAATTATGTCTTTATACCGCGTCTTAGTCTGGGCATAGCAGTTAGCTATAGATGAAAAGGATATTGCAGCCATCGCCAGTAAAAAAAGCTTCATGGTTCAAAGTATAATGAAAATATACGCATTTATTGAAAAAGCGGGTGGCGGTTGGGAGCATAAACAGCTTCAAAGCACCTCTTCCGTTCATTTCGGCAGGCAATAACAACAGTTCATCCACTGCCACATTGCCCCCGCATATCCGTAACCGTAGTTTTGCAGTGTATCCCTCCATCGAATGATTAGCGGTGGACTATTCAATATAATTTAATAATTTATCGTATGCGCCCTGGCCTCGTTCTATCAGTTGTTGCAGTTTTATTTTTCTTTACAATTGCTGCTTGTAATGACCAGCCACAAAAAGCTGAGGCTCCGCAGGTTACCAAAGACAGCCTCGTAAAGCGGGGCGAATACCTTGTTGCCGTAATGGGGTGTGATGATTGTCACTCACCTAAAAAAATGGGTGCGCGTGGTCCTGAAGTGATACCCGAATTGAGATTTTCCGGCTTTCAGCAAAACAACAGCCTGCCACCGGTAGACACTACAGAAATAAAAAAGGGCTGGGCAATGTTCAATGCCGATCTTACTTCGGCCGTTGGTCCGTGGGGAGCATCGTATGCAGCCAATATTAGTTCCGATGAGTCGGGCATTGGCAACTGGTCGTTGCAGCAGTTCGGCAAAGCCTTGCGCGAGGGGAAATTCAAGGGACTTGATAATACAAGGCCTTTATTGCCACCCATGCCCTGGCCTAACTATACAAAACTTGCCGATCACGACCTGGAGGCGATCTATACTTACCTGAAAAGTACGAACCCGGTAAAAAACACAGTTCCTTCGCCTACCCCAATCAGTGAGTTAAAATAAAAAAGGACGGTAACTATACATACACAGCCGGGATGCGTGGTAATTTTACCGGGCGTTCCGGCTAACATGTTTTTTAAATGAAGGATACAATTCATCCTGCATTTTCCTCAATTCATCCATAACCTTGCTGGTTTGGCAGGCAAATAAACAAAAAGGTATAATTTGTAAATATATGAGCGTTCGGTTGCCGCAATATTCAAAAAAGGACTACAGCGTGCTGATGTGGGTGATGTGGCCTTTTACATTGCTGCTTAATGCCGCCATGTTTGGCAAAATGTATTTTTCCAGGCTGGAAGTATTTTTACTGGCAACCCTCATTACCGGCATAGCAGTTGCCATCGATTTTATTGTGTGCGGACTGGTAGCGGTAGCATTAAAAAAACGTTTTCCCCGCGATCCGCAGGCAGCCAAAAGGCTTACTTTCATGATCCTTACCTTCTGGCTTATTACCCTTTTATTTCTTTCGGCGCTTTTCAGGGGCTATGAAATCATTTCTTTTTATGGATACACGTTTAACGAAACGGCTTTTGTATACAGTTGTATTACGCTGGGCATTATGAACGTGTTCCTTACTTTTTTAATGGAAGGAATTGCCCGGTACGAAAACTGGAAAAAAAGCATGCTGGAAACAGAGCAGCTTTCAAAAGCGTATAACCAAAGCCGTTTGCTGGGATTGAAGAGCCAGGTAAGTCCGCATTTTTTATTCAACTGCCTCAACTCCCTGTCCAGCCTTATTAGTGAAGATGAAGAAAAAGCGGAAAAATTTCTGGATGAAATGAGCAAAGTGTATCGTTACATGCTGCGCAACGAAGAGGATCAGTTAGTAACCCTTCAAACCGAGCTGAAGTTTATCGATTCGTACATTTATTTATTGCAGGTGCGTTATGGCGATGCGCTGAAGCTGGAACTGGATATACAGGAAAAGGATAAACACAAATGCATACCCCCGCTTACATTACAGGTGATTATTGAAAATGTATTTGCACAAAATACAGTGAGCAAACATGCGCCGCTGGAACTGCACATCAGCACGGTGCATAACAACGCATTGCAAGTAAGATGCAATGTGCAGCAAAAGATTGTAACACACCATATCAATCACGAAGAGGGGTTAGACAACCTCATTAAAAAGTACAAGTTGCTGAATCAACCACCTGTAGTAATTACCGATTCTGGCACCGAACGACGCTTTAATGTGCCATTGATAGAAAAACAAGAGGAGGTAATGGTATGAACAAGTGGTTGAAGCCATCCAAATTCCAGCTATACAGTTTTATCGCTTCCATGCCGCTGATAGACTTTGTGCTCAATTATATATTGTTTGATGAGCGTGTTTTTTGGGAAGCCAGGATATGGTTGATTTCTTTTCCGCTTATTTATTGCATCGGCATACTTTCCTGGCTGGGCCAGTGCACCATAGGCAATGCAGTTAAACGCCGGTATCCCGATCTGAAGCAAACCAGCATCCGCATCCTGTTGCTGGCGTTGCTGATCATTCCATTTACGGCTTTATCTGTTATTTTAATTGTGCTGCTATATGATAACGCTTCGATTCTTGGTTATGTACTCAATAACCAGGATATAAAGTTTTGTCTTATTGTAGGCTTTAGCGTAAACCTCATTTTTGAAACACTGTTTGAAGCTGATTATGTGTTGGCCAAATACAAAGAGAGTGTGGAAGAAGAAAATATAATGCGTGAGCTCTCCATACGGCAGGAATTTGATATGTTGAAGAGCCAGGTGAATCCGCATTTTTTGTTTAACTGCTTCAACACGCTTTCCTCGCTGATAAGCGAAGACAAGGAAAAGGCTGAAGTGTTTTTAAATGAGCTGAGCAAGGTATATCGCTATCTGCTGCGCAACAACGAAGACGGCGTGAGTACACTGGAAAACGAAATAAAATTTATTGAGTCGTACTATAAATTATTGCAAACAAGGCACGGCGATGCCATACAATTGAATGTTGAAATTGATAAGCGGTACGAACCGTATCTGTTGCCGTCGCTTTCATTGCAATTGCTGGTTGAGAATGTGGTTAAACACAACTCTCTTTCTAAAAATTACCCGCTTGTAATAGACATTTTTACTGTGGCCGGTAACAAGCTCATCGTAAACAACAACCTCAGGCGGAGGGTAAAAAAGATTTCGGGTACCAGGGTGGGACTCGAAAATATTAAAGCTAAATATCACCTGCTTGGAAAAAAGGGATTCCAGGTAATAGAAGATGAAAAAAATTTTACAGTGGTGCTTCCCCTTATATGGAATAATACAAATGATTATAAACCTTTAGGCACAGCTATTAAAAATACCGTTTGATTATGAAAATTTTAATTGTAGAAGACGAAGATCTGGCCGTTAAAAAATTGCAGAAAGCATTAGCAGGGCTGGATGTAACATCGGAAATAACAGGCATAACCGACAGCATTAAAACCACCGTTGAATGGTTGCAGGAAAATCCGTCGCCAGACCTGATATTAATGGATATTGAGCTCGCCGATGGACAGAGCTTTGAAATATTCAACCTTATAGAAGTAAAAAGCCCGGTAATATTTACCACTTCTTACGACGAATACGCGTTGAAGGCGTTTAAGGTTAACAGTGTAGACTACCTGCTGAAGCCGGTGCAGAAAGATGAATTGAAGGCGGCTATCGATAAGTTTTCTGCTATCAAAGCTTCGTATGGCAACAAGAGCAGTGGTGCAGATTCTATTGACAGCCTGGTGCGGGAATTGCAGCAAAAGCTGCAACCTAAAGAATACCGTCGCAGGTTCCTGGTAAAACAAGGGCAAAAGCTGGTAAGCATCGACGTAAATGATATCGCCTACTTTTACAGCGACGAAAGGCTGAACTTTTTTAAAACAAGAGACAATAAGAAATACATTGTTGACTACACAATGGATGACCTGGAAGATATGCTGGACCCCGAAAAATATTTCCGCATCAGCCGTTCCTTCTATGTGTCCATCAATAGCATCGACCAGATACATGACTATTTCGGCAACCGGCTTTCGCTTCATCTTAAACCAGAAGTAGACAAAGAAGCGATTGTGAGCCGCGAAAAAGTAACCGAGTTTAAGAGGTGGATGGGGACATAGTGGTAGGTGGTAAGTGAT
>JBQCFW010000050.1:0-19171 GCA_051958655.1 Agriterribacter sp.
ACTAAATACTGGCTGTCCGGTAAAAAAATTACTTTTGTTCATGGTTGTTTGAAGTGTGGTAACTTAAAACTAACCATAAGGGGGCAATCGCCCCCTTATTCCTTATATTATTTTTTACCGGACACTAGTGATCAAAAATCAGACATCACCAATTCATTCTTTCCCTCAATGCCGTTACATGCGCTGTATGATGCCGCCCGTGCCAGGCATAGCTGCCCAGCAGGTGCCAAAGTGTAAGCTTTTTAGCTTGTTCCGGGTGGTATACCGTGCGCTGCCAGTCTTCGTCGCTCAGCGATTCCAGCAGCGAGTGCCAGCGTGCATGCAGGGTATGCAATAACGTTATGGAAATGTTTACCGGCAAATGGTTTACATCATACAACTGCGCCCAGCTTTTTTCATCGTACGGACGAATGGTAGGATTGCTTTCTGTTAAACCCAGTCTGAAACGGCAATAGGCATTGATATGGCTATCGGCCACGTGATGCGTCAGTTGCTGTACCGTCCAACCACCTTCGCGATAAGGCGTGTGCAGCTGAGCTTCGTCGAGGTTTAACAATGCATTTTCCAGCAGTTGCGGCAAATACTTAATATCAGCCAGCCAGTTTTCTTTGGTGGCTGCTGAAAAAGGTTCTGGTTGGTAATGCCCGATGGGGTAACGCAGGTCGTTTTGTTGCATTTTGTTGAAAGAGATTACTGAAAGTAAATTGAACTACTGCACAATGTCTATCAGCTCCACATCAAATATTAAGGCAGCACCGCCAGGTATAGAGCCTCCGGCTCCCTGCTCGCCATAGCCTAAGGTATAGGGAATATAAAATTTAAACCTCGATCCAACGGGCATTAGTTGCACGCCTTCTGTCCAACCCCTGATCACTTGGTTCAAAGCAAAGGAGATCGGCTCTCCGCGATCGCGCGAACTGTCGAATTTCTTCCCGTTTATTAAAAAGCCTTCGTAATGCACTTTCACCGTGCTCGTGTCGGCAGGCCGGGCGCCCGTTCCCATGGTTAAAACTTCGTACTGTAATCCGCTCGGTGTTTCTTTCACCCCTTCTCTTTTTTTATTTTCCGCTAAAAATTTTTCGCCTTCATCTATGGTAGCCTGTGCCTTTTTGCGCATGAAGGCCTGCAGTTGCTCTCTTACTGTCATATCTGCCTGTTGAGTGGTTAATAATGTATTGTTGCCTTTTAAAACATCTTCAAACCCTTTGTTCATGCAGGGATAGTTGATTTTATCGACGCCCTGCGATTTAAAAAAGGTCGCATCAATCATGCCCAGCGCATAGCTCAGGCTGTCCAATGCATTGTTTAATACGGGAGGACGTGCCACGCCTGTTTTTTGTGCCGGACTTGCTGGCTTTGCCGGAGTTTTTTTAGGCGCTGGTTTGGTTTGTGCAAACATGGTTGCAGATAATCCCGATAAAAGAAAAATAAAAAACGCTTTCTTCATTTTGTGTGGTTTGTATACTGTTGTAGTTATTCGCTTCGCAATGTACGGCCGGTTAGGTGGATGAATACATCTTCCAGGTTGGCCTGCTTTACTTCTTTAGGTCGCTCAAATCCCGATGCCACCAGGTCGTCTATCAGGTGGTCGGGCGATTGCAGGGCAATGATCCTGCCCTGATCTATAATAGCCACGCGGTCGCAAAGAATTTCCGCTTCATCCATATAGTGCGTGGTGATGATTACCGTGGTGCCTTTTGAACGGATATCCCTTATCAGGTCCCATAAATTTCTTCTTGCCTGCGGGTCGAGCCCCGTGGTTGGTTCATCCAGGAAAATAATCTTTGGTTTATTAATGAGCGTGGTGGCGATAGAGAAACGTTGTTTTTGCCCGCCACTCAATTCTTTGTATTTGTTGCGGGCTTTGTCTTCAAGATTAACCAACTGAAGTAACTCCTTTGCATCTACCGGCTCATTGTATAAACCACTGAACAGGGCAATTAATTCGGTAAGATTTAAACCCGGGTAAAAGCCCGACGCCTGGAGTTGCACGCCTATCAGCTTTTTTATTTTGTCTGCATCCCGATCTATATTGTATCCTCCAACCTTCACTTCTCCACCGCTTTTTTTGCGAAGGGTTTCAATAATTTCAAGCGTGGTGGATTTGCCGGCGCCGTTCGGACCCAGCAAACCGAATATCTCGCCTTCGTATACATCAAAACTAATGCCCTTAACAGCCTCAAAGCTGCCGTAATTCTTGGTGAGATTTCTTACTGAAATCACTTCTTTCCCGTCCATGACCGGCAAGTTAAGGCAGTTATGTATTATAGCAAACTATTTACAGCGCTTCTGATCAATAGTTAACGTTCCGTAAAATAGAAATTGAGTGAGGCTTAGCTACTCCTATTTGTTTTTGGTGTTATTTGGTTGATTAAAGCTTATTCCTGCCGCCAAAAGACAATCAAAGCTGGAATATAAAGTATATTAATGCGCCGCAGATTCGCAGATGAAAGATCATCTGCGAATCTGCGGCAGAAATGAACCAGGCAACTGAATGACATTTGATTTCAATCCAATGTCGTTTAGTTAGCAATGAAAAAGTCACAAAGGTTTGGAAATTTTGCAAAGGCGCTCACCTGCTTTTCAACAGGTTTATAAAGTTCCGAACCTTCATCATTGTAGTATTGATCTGAAGCTTGGGTAAACCAACGGCGACAGCGGTGTAAACTATTCTATTATGCGTAACCCTTCAATACGGTCAAAATGCTTTTTGTTTAAAGTAACAAATGTAAAATTGTATGCCATAGCGGTTGCAGCAATGAATAAGTCTGCTGCATCGATTTGCTTCCGCTTGCGTTTAAGAATCGCATTAATTTTTACAGATGTGTCTGCACATGCTTCGTCAAACGGGATAATCGAAATTTGCTTAAAAATGCTATCCCAGAAAGACAGTTGTGTGGGAGTGGCTCCTGCGTAAATTTCATATTTGGTTATGGCAGAAATGGCAAACAGATATTTTTTCCGTACTAAACTTATCCAAACAGATTTTTCTTTGTCGGTTTTTCGGTAGTAATCAATAAGAATGGAAGTATCAACCAATATCATTTTGTTCTCCATTGGTTGATAGATTTTCGGTTTTGGGTAATGATTTCAAGTTGCCGGGGCGTGGCTGTGGGACCATTTAATAACAACTCCTCCAGCTTGCCTGGGTTTCTGTGTTTAACTTTCTTTTCAATCTCTGCTTTTAATTGCTTTAGTTCGGCAGCAGGCAAGGTTCTTACAATTTGGAGTAACTGGTTAAATTCTATCTCAACTTGTACTTGCATAATGACAAATTTAATAAAAAATGCTGTGATCCGGAGGGATGTTACCAGAGGAAGATTGACTACCGGCTATATAGACCTTGTGGCTAAACTCCATTCAGATGGGGCTAGCATACCTGTTCTCGCGGGTTCGATCTTATTTGCCGGCATGGATTTCAATCCGTCCCCTTTATCTTTGCCTGTTTTACAATACGTATGAAGATTTTCAAATTCGGCGGAGCCAGCGTTAACAGCATCGAGAGAATTCAACAGGTAGCATCTATCCTGAAATTATATAAAGACGAAAAATTACTGGTGGTCATTTCTGCTATGGGCAAAACCACCAATGCGCTTGAAAAAGTGGCGGAAGCTTTTTTCCAGGAGCGGAAGACCGACGCCCTGCAACTGTTCGAACAGGTGAAACAGCACCATCTTACCACTGCTAAATATTTGCTGATTACTCATTACAATGCTGCGCTGGAAAGACTGATGCAATTGTTTACGGAAGTAGAATGGGCTTTGCACGACAAACCCGTGAGAGATTTCGATTATTACTACGACCAGATTGTATGCGCCGGCGAATTGTTTTCTACTACCATTATCAGCGCTTACCTGAATGAACAGGGCATACAAAATTTGTGGGTTGATGTGCGGGATGTTTTCAGAACAGACGACAACTTCAGAGATGCGGGCATTGACTGGGACATTACTGCACAACAGGTAAATGAAAAGGTGGTGCCGTTGTTTAACTCAGCGGGTATTGTGTTAACGCAGGGCTTTATAGGCGCTACCGACGACACCGAAAGCACCACGCTGGGGCGGGAGGGAAGCGACTACTCCGCTGCTATTTTTGCCGCATTGCTAAAGGCAGAAAGCGTGGCGATATGGAAGGATGTAGAAGGCGTAATGAATGCCGATCCCAAAACTTTTGCTTCGGCCCAAATTATTAAAGAACTGAGCTACGACGAGGTAATTGAAATGGCTTATTACGGTGCACAGGTCATTCACCCTAAAACCATTAAGCCTTTGCAGAATAATGGCATTCCATTGTATGTAAAATGCTTCCTTGATCCGTCGCTGCCCGGAACACTCATACACAATAAGAGCGTTAAAAATCTTCCGCCCATCATTGTGGTAAAGCAGAGCCAGGCTTTGCTGCACCTGCATTCAAAAGACTTTTCTTTTATGGGAGAAAGCAAAATGACTGCATTGTATCATTTGCTGAAGGAGAACAAAACAGTGGCAAACCTGGTGCAAACCGGTGCCGTCCGGTTAATGGTTTGTGTGGACGATAAAGAAGACAGGATCGATCACCTGGCAGCCGCTGCGTCGGAGCTTTTTGACGTACAGATTGAACGGGCATTAACATTACTCACCATCCGGCATTATACCCATGAAATTTTTACGGAACTCACTGCGGGAAAAACAATCGTGCTTAAACAGCAATCGCCAGACACGGTGCAGGTGTTGATGAAATAAGAAGTAAAAAGCAAGAAACAAATAACAAGAAACAAATACCCCCAAACGCTGATAGCTGACTGCTGACCGCTCACAGCCCTACTGCACCGCTTCCACCACCACGGTCTGCTTCAACCGGATTGCCACGGGCATTTCCTGGCGAAGCGCCGGTTTCCATTGGGGCATGCTTTCAAATTTCTTTTCGAGTTGCTCGTTCATGTCGTCGTTGCCACCCTTTACCACTTTAGCATAAACGGGCTTGCCGTCCTTATCAATAATATAGTCAACAACCACGTAGGCGGCTCTTTTGCCTTCATCTAAAAGAGGAGCCAGTTCTTTGCTGGTTTGATCCAAAAAAGTCTGGAAAGCTTTTGGACCACCCGGATATACCGGCTGGTTGTTTACGAACCTTGCCAGTTCGCTTTCGGGAATGGGAACTATTTTTTCGCGGTTGGTAAGCGTTCGGGGTTTGGCTGTTGTTACCGGTTGATCTACCACCTTGGCAGATTCTTCCAGTATGTATTGTCCTTTTGGATTGAGCACCACCACTGGCACCTGCTTTTTGGCGTCGAAATAATCATACGCTGATTTAAGACTGGCAACAAGCGGCTTATACGATTGATAGGTTTGTAAAAAGCGCTCCAGGTAAGTTATGCTCCGGCTGTTATTGAATTGAACGGGAAAAATGTGAACAGGTATAAATTCCTGTCCCATAGCACGGGCATAGCTGGTTATTACGTAAAGGTCTTCTATCTGATCGTTGGTGATGGGAATACAGCCTTCGGTTACGCAGGAACCATGTATAAAGATATCGCCGCCGGGATAGAGAGAATCACTGAGCATTTTGTCGGATGCATTAGGATAATTCAGTCCTAACGATAAATGGTATGCGCTGTTCGGCTTAAATTCAGTTACGTAGTAAAATCCTTCAGGTACCTGGTAATCGCCCTGCATTCTTTTAGGACCGAGCGAACCGGCCATGGCGCATATCTTAAATGTTTTGAAGAGTTTAAACTGATCTTTTTTATTGTTCTTTACCCACACTTCCAACTGGCTGTCGAGTTTAAAAGACCGTATATACACATATTTTGCCGGCCATTGCAGTCCCTTCGCCTCAAATTGCCTGCGCAGCGTATCCTCTTTACGGCGAAATACGTCGGCAACTTTTCCAAAAGATTTCTGGTAGTCGACGAAAGAGTTTTGCGCCAGCAGCGCAGAGGTTTGTGTAATCAGAAAAAAAATTACTAGGATGGACTTCAGTTTCTTCATCAATCTTGATTATGCTTAATTAAGATGCTGTATTTATCTTATGGTAAAGCTTTTATCAACGGTGTAGTTCACAGCACAAATATCATGCATATTCAGATAATATCATTCAAATTATCAATTTTACATGTTATTTTTTGGATGTATATAACATTTCAGCGAACATAATGGCCTATACAGCCGGCTAACCCGGTTAATTTTGTAAACGCTAAAGCTGCCTTAAAAGTATTGGTTGGGGTAAGTTAAGTGGTTAAGTGAGTGGAGTAAGTTGAGTGGTTAAGTGAGTTCAAATGATCAACCCACTCATCCATTTGCCCCATTTAACTTAATCACTCAATTAACCTAATCAACTTCATCAACCAATCAACCAATTATTTATCTTCACGCCCGCATTTGATATAAGATTAAGATATATGTTGAAAGCCGGTATTTTAGGAGGAGGTCAATTAGGTCGTATGCTGTTGCAGGCGGCTGCCAATTATCCAGTAGAAACATTTGTGTTAGAAAACGACCCGGATTGTCCAGCAGCTCATTTATGTCATCATTTTGTGAAGGGCAACATCCGCAATTTTGACGATGTATACAATTTCGGAAAAGGATTGGACGCGCTCACCATCGAAATTGAATCTGTAAACGAAGATGCACTCGAGAAGCTCGAAAGCGAAGGCGTAAAAGTATATCCCCGCCCGGCTGCGTTGCGCATCATCAAAAACAAAATAAAGCAAAAGGAGTTTTATGCCGCGCACAGCATTCGTACTGCTCCCTTTGTTATTACCCAGAATAAGGAAGAATTACTGGCGCAGGCAGGGTTTTTACCGGCTGTTCACAAACTGGCAACCGGCGGTTACGATGGGAGAGGAGTGCAGGTAATTAACAGTAAAGAAGAGCTGGACATGGGATTTGGCGAGCCCGGCGTGCTGGAAAAAAAGATAAACCTTAATAAGGAAATAGCCCAGATAGTAGCAGTAAACGATGCGGGACAAACCACACTTTACCCGCCGGTAGACATGGTATTTGATCCTGTGCTGAACCTGTTAGACTACCAGATAAGTCCTGCCGACCTAACAGAAAATATTTTGTGGAAGGTAGAAGCGATTGCGCTTAAGGTGGTAAAGGAGTTGCAAAGCTCCGGGATTTTTGCCGTGGAGTTATTCATAGACAAGGAGGGGGAAGTGTATGTAAATGAAACCGCGCCCCGCGTTCATAACAGTGGTCATCACACGATAGAGGCAAATTATAGCTCGCAGTTTGACATGTTGTGGCGTATCATTCTGAATTATCCACTCGGGAACACCGCACCCATTTTGCCAGGAGCCATTGTAAACCTGCTGGGCGAAGACAAATACAGCGGCAATGCCATATACGAAGGACTGGAAGAAGTACTGAGAATGGACAATGTATTTGTTCATATCTATGGTAAAAAGCAAACCAAGCCCGGCAGAAAGATGGGACATGTTACCATCATTAACCAGGATAAAAAGGACCTTATTTATAAAAAGAACAGGATAAAGAGCCTGTTAAAGGTGAAAGGTGAAGGGTAAGAGTGGAAGGTGTAAGATGGAAGGTATAAGGCGATAAATTTCAAATCTCAAATCTCAAATCACGCATCCGGTTGTTGGAATCATCATGGGCAGCGATAGCGATCTAAGCGTAATGCAGGCCGCAGCAGATATACTTAAAACGTTCGACATTCCTTTTGAGTTAACCGTAGTGTCTGCTCATCGTACGCCGCTCCGCATGGTCTCTTACGCGTCTGAAGCGCAGAAAAGAGGGTTGAAGGTAATCATTGCCGGTGCTGGGGGAGCAGCGCACCTGCCGGGTATGGTAGCTTCGCTTACGCCACTGCCGGTGATTGGGGTGCCTGTTAAATCGTCCAATTCCATCGACGGCTGGGATTCTGTATTGTCGATATTGCAAATGCCCAACGGCATACCTGTTGCTACTGTTGCCCTCAATGCAGCCAAAAATGCAGGCATACTCGCAGCCTCTATTATTGGCGCCTTCGACGCCGCGGTTGGCAATAAAGTAGCTGCTTATAAAAAATCACTCGAAGAAGAAGTGCTGAAAAAAGCCGCCAATCTTAAAAAGCAGGGATGGGATAATGGGTTTGATGAGGAGTGAGAGCCCCTTCCACCTCCCCGAAGGGGAGAAGAACAGCACACAAGCCCAGCTTATGCAGTGGTTATTATCAATCGTAGCTGGTTGCTGACGGCTGATAGCTAATTGTTTCTTGTTTTTTGTTTCCTGGTTCTTTACCCTACACCTTATCCCCTCTGCCTTCCACCTTTCCTACATTCTTTCCGGTACAGTTACGCCTACCAGTTGCATGCCCGACGCGATGACGTTGGAGGTCATTTGGCAGAGCCGCAGTCTTAGCTGTTTTTTGTCTTCCGATTCGGCTTTTAAAACCCTGTGTTCTGTTACGAATGAATTGAATGTTTTGGCAAGATCATAACAGTAATTCACAATGGCAGAAGGATTGTGTTCGTCAGCCGCCTGCCGAATGACGGACGGATATCTTTCAAGCAAAATGATCAGCTCCTTTTCAAGCTTCAGCAACTCTTCGTTGGAGTTAAAAGTGTATGCAGCATTTACCGCTTCATTTCTTAATATTGCCTTTGCCCTGGCGTGCGAGAACTGAACGAACGACGCCGTAAAACCGTGGAAGTCGATACTCTCTTCAGGATTAAAGATCATTCTCTTTTTAGGGTCTACCCGGAGGATAAAAAACTTTAATGCACCTAAGCCAATCGTGTTGTATAACTGACCCAATTCCTCCGGCGCAAAATCGTTCACCTTACCCAGCTCTTCTGTTTTTTGTTTCGCTACGGCTACCATTTCGTCCATTATATCATCGGCGTCTACTACGGTGCCTTCGCGCGTTTTCATTCTGCCGCTGGGCAGTTCCACCATGCCATAACTTAAATGGTAAATGCCTTCTGATGATGGTAAACCCAGTTTTTCGCAGATCAGTTTCAGCACTTTGAAATGATAGTTCTGTTCATCGCCCACTACATAAATGCTGTCGTTGTATTTAAACTCTTCGTATTTCTCAACAGCCAATCCTATATCCTGCGTAATGTATACGGCTGTTCCGTCTTTTCTTCTCACAATTTTTTCATCCAATCCGTCTTTGGTCAAATCCACCCATACACTGCCATCCTCTTTCTGATAAAAAACACCTTTCTGCAACCCTTCTTCCACCAGCTGTTTGCCCAGCAGGTAAGTATTGCTTTCGTAATACATTTTATCAAAATCGGCGCCTATTCTTTTATACGTAACATCAAAGCCCGCATATACCCAGCTGTTCATGGTTTTCCAAAGTGCTATTACTTCGGGCTTACCTGCTTCCCAGTCTACCAGCATTTGTTGAGCCGCCAGCATAATGGGCGTGTTCTTTTCCGCGTCGTCTTTGCTCATGCCAGCCGCTATTAATTCGCTTGCCTGCTTTTTATGTTCGTTGCCAAACATCACATAATAATCGCCCACAAAATGATCGCCTTTTATGCCGGTGCTTTCGGGCGTAGCACCATTGGCAAACCGTTGCCAGGCAACCATGCTTTTGCAAATGTGAATGCCGCGGTCGTTGGCAATGCAGGTTTTTACAATGTCGTAGCCTTCGGCCTTTAATATTTCTGAAATGCTCCAGCCCAAAAAAATATTTCGCAAATGCCCCAGGTGCAAAGGCTTATTGGTGTTGGGAGATGCGTACTCCACCACCACTTTTTTTCCGTTGGCCGGTTTTTTGCCAAACGATTTGCTGGCGTAATGAGTATGTAAAACATTGGTCCAGTAAGTATCGGCAACAACAAGGTTTAAAAACCCTTTAATAATATTGTAGGATGAAAAGAGTGCTGAATTTTTTGCAAGCAGCTCATCACCCAGCGCTTTGCCCAATGCATCTGGCGATTGCTTTAAAGGCTTCAGCAGGCTAAACAACACCACTGTGTAATCGCCTTCAAACTCTGGTTTTGTTTGATTGATCTGGAAATCTTTTGTTGTAAACTCTTTTTGATACAACGCATTCAATGCCCCGGTAACCGCTTTTTCTATGGTTGAAATAACAGACATATTCAATTTTAAACGAGTGCAAAAATAAGGATATGCAGCTTGAATCTTTTTTTTTGTTATTTTGTACAAACGCGATCGCTAAGAGATTATAACAAATGGAGATTATTGAAGTAAATAGTGCAGCTACCCGGCGAGCATTCCTGGATCTGCCTAAAAAAATATACAAGAACGACCCGAATTGGATTTGTCCGTTAGACAACGATATTGAATCCGTTTTCGATCCTGCAAAAAACAATTTTCATCAGCATGGTAAATGCATTCGCTGGCTTTTGCGCGATGATCAGCAACATATCATTGGCCGCATAGCTGCATTTATAAACGAAAAGAAGGCTCATATATACGAACAGCCAACAGGTGGCTGCGGTTTTTTTGAATGTATCGACAAGCAGGCTGCGGCAGATATGTTATTCGATACTGCCAAAAAATGGCTGGCTGCCAATGGAATGAAGGCGATGGACGGGCCCATCAACTTTGGCGAAAACGATATGTGGTGGGGCTTGCTGGTAGAGGGATTTGTAATTCCTTACTATGGTATGAACTATCACCCGCCCTATTATAAAAGATTGTTTGAGCGTTATGGTTTCACACCGTTGTATGAGCAGATATCGAACCGGATTGATGTGTACAAACCTTTCCCGGAGCGGTTTACAAAAATTGCCGAGTGGGTGGTAAAAAAGAAAGGGTATGAGTTTCACTACCTTGAAAAAACAAAATTCGACAAGTTTGCGAACGATTTTATAGAGATATACAATGATGCGTGGAAAGACTTTGAGAATTTTACGCCTATGACATATGTAACGGTTCGCGAAACTTTCGAGAAGATGAAAGTGATCATGGATGAAAAGCTCATCTGGTTCTCGTACGTAAACGGTGAGCCTGCTTCGATGATCGTTATAGTGCCCGATACGAATGAATACATTTACAACCTTAAAGGAAAGCTGGATGTGTGGGGCAAGATCAAATTCCTGTTCAACAAATACACCCGCAAAAACCAGCGCATGCGGGCCGTGATTATGGGCACCAAAGCAAAATTTCAAAAGCACGGACTGGAATCGGCTATGTTCATCAAGTTAAAAGAGTATGTACTGCCGCTGGATCAGTATAAAGAGCTGGAACTGTCGTGGGTAGGCGATTTTAACACCAAAATGATTGCGCTGCACGAAGCCACGGGGGCTACTTTCTCTAAACGGCATATTACCTACCGCTGTATTTTTTAAGTTTTTTGTATGATTACCTACCAGTTGGAAAACGATTTATCTGCCGAAGATTTTATTAATGTACTTCGTGCTTCCACACTTGCTGAAAGGAGGCCGGTTGATGATGCTGATCGTGTTAAAGCCATGCTGGCAAATGCCAATCTCATTATAACGGCAAGGGATAATGGAAAAATTATCGGTATATCAAGAGCATTGACCGATTTTGCTTTTTGCACTTACCTGTCCGACCTGGCGGTTGATCTGTCGTACCAGCGGTCCGGTATCGGTAAAGAGCTGATCCGCCAGACAAAGCTTGCCGCACCCCAGGCAAAACTTATATTATTATCTGCACCCGCAGCCGTAAACTATTATCCCCGCATTGGCATGAAGCGCCATGAACAGTGTTTTTATATTGATAGTGAGAAGGAATTGGTTTGAGATTTGAAATGTAAGAGTTGAGATTGGTATTGATGCTCTAAAGGCTCAATGCTGAAAGCTGAGTACTTCACTGCTCCAATGCCCTCCAATCGGCAACACCGTATATGCCTGACCGATAGCTTCTGCTTCTTTGGCAAAGTGCAGGGGATTGGCTGTGTTGAAGGTGAACATATCGTAGTGGCAGGGAATGACATGTTGAATGTTTGCGGCCTTTGCCAGGGCAGCAGCTTCCTGTAGGTTAAGGTTGCCTGCTACGCCGCGTGTTGGGTCGTTGCCATTAATGGGCAACAATGCCAGGTGAATATTGTATGGACGTAGTATGTCTTCCAGACCGTTGTACCAAAGTGTATCACCACTGTGGTATATCGTCCATTTGCCAAATTGAATAATGTAACCTATATACAGACATTCACCCTTCTCATTTTTGTCGAGCGCGTTGTGTGCAGCAGGCAATCCATGAAAGGTAAATCCATCTTTGCTGAAATGTTTTCCTTCATTCAATCCCACGGGAAAGGATACATCACATTGTACTCTGTCTGCTACAAATTTCCTGTTTGCTTCGGGTATAATGAAAGTTATGGCAGGATTGTTTCGGATAATGGGTGCCAGCGTTTCCGCGTCAAGGTGATCGGTGTGGTTGTGGCTGGAGCTTACTATGGAAATATCGTTCAACAATTCCGGTTCCATCACTTTTTCACTCATGCGCACATGCGGCTTTTTGGTATCTGCATATTTTCGGGTAAGCGAATCCGACAGGTAAGGGTCTATCAACACCCGTTTTCCCTGCCAGAGCAATAAATACCCGCTTTGCCCCAACCACCATATGTGAAAGTTTTCAGCATCGTTTTTGTACAGCTGTACCTGTTCTAACAGTATTTCGTTCTTTGCAACAGCAGGAATTAAGTTCATGTATTTCAATTGTGATCAGCCGCAGATTCGCAGATTAATCGCATCCGCAAATCTGCCGCTAACGTATTATTCTTACTACTTATCACTTATCACTTACCACTTACCACTTATAGCACCTACCACTTATAGCCCCTTCCTCACCATTTTTGCTCCTTTAACCATGTTGGCAAGTTTTTGCCGCGATGCCCATCTTGCTGTTTGACTCAACCCGCAGTCTGGCGCAACCGATAGTTTGTCGGCAGGAATATATTGCAGGCATTTCTTTATTCTTGCCGCTACGTCTTCCGGTGTTTCAATGTAATAATTCTTTACATCAATAATGCCTACTGCCACATTCATGCGCTTAGCAAAAGTTTCCAGCAATTCAATTTCAGCAAATTCCCTGTTTGCCATTTCAATGTGTACTTCGTTTACCTTGAGGTCAAGAAAATCAGGAATCATTGGCTGCACACTTCTGTAACCCACGGGGCGTCCTTTAAAATTTCCAAAACATAAATGCGTGGAGAGATAACATTTTTCTACCACCGGCTCTACAGTGCGATTAAAAATTTCAGCAAATCTTTTGGTATCTTCTCTGTATGCATAGCAGCTCATCGAAGGTTCGTCTACTGTTATTTCTTCGCAGCCTGCTGCTACCAGCGCCTCCAGCTCCTTTTGTACAAAAGGTAATATCGCTTCTGTAATAGCGTACCTGTCTTTGTATTCAGCATTGGGCAGCAAACGGCCGCTCAGGGTGTAAGGTCCCGGTACGCTTGCTTTCAAAACCGGTCCCGCAGGCGCCAGCTTTTTCAGGCGTTGGTATTCCTTTACTACTCCCAGTCCATTAGGGGCGGAGAGAGTTTCAACAATATTATGCTTACCCCGTTGGTCATGCGCAGCCGGGCCGAATTTTCTTGTTTCGCTTTCGTTGGGAGAGATACCTTTTATATATCCGTAAAACGAAAGGTTGAAATCGAGCCTTGTTTGTTCACCGTCTGTTATAACATCCAGTCCGGCGCTTACCTGGTCGTGTACGGCGGCAATCACTGCATCTTCAATCATTTCCTCTATGTCTGCAGGTCCGAATTTGTTGAGGTTTTGCGAGGCGAATTCCAGCCATCCGGGAAAAGGATAACTTCCGATAACAGTAGTACGTATGGGATGCATGTCGTTGTTTTTGAGCCGCAGATCCTGGGCTATGGGTTATGATTAAAAAAAATGTAAGCAGTATTCAAGATTAGCCAGTTATTTTGAGCCGCAGATGTGCAGATTTTGTACATCTGCCAAACTGCGCTATCACTTATTTGCCAACGTTTTTATACAAGCCGGCTAAGCGGTGTGCATGCTCATCGTAAGCGCTTTCAAACAATTCTTTTGCCCGTTCGGCGCCTACCAGGCAACCGGCAGTAAGCACTTTGGGAGGTTTGCCTGCCGCCGTTAAAAGTCTTGCGGTTTCGGCTTTGATCGTGTTTATCATCAACACACCGCCAAGCGTTGATCCCGGTGCTACAGGAGTGTCCAGACCGGGAACCTGTATCATAGCATCGCCTGCGGGTGCCCCGGTATCGAGTATCATATCTGCAAAATCATTCAGCTTTTTTCCATCCTTTCTTTTGCTGGTAGAAACAGCCGCATGTTTTTCTGTAATAATGGCTACCACTTTTACTTTTTTCCGTTGAAAAAGCTCAGCCATTTCAATGGGAACAATATTGCATCCGCTCGACGAAATAATCAATGCACTGTCTGTTTCCTGTATATCGAAATTGCGCAGTATTCTTTCTGCCAGACCTTCCACGTTTTCGAGGAACATTGCCTGTCGCTGACCATTAGCGCCCACCACCAGGTTGTGAAAGGTAAGCGACAGTTCAACGATAGGATTAAAACCGGGAAAGGAGCCATAGCGGGGCCACATTTCTTCTACCATAATACGGCTGTGACCCGAACCAAATACATGCACCATTCTTCCTTTCAGAATACTGTCGGCAAACCAAGCAGCTACCTGCTGAATTTGTTCTTGTTGCTTTTCGGCTTGTTCTACAATTTTTTTTGCTTGCTGAAGATAATCCCAGATGACGTTCATAACTATTTATTTAGCTGGCTTTAGTTTTATACAACGCAAATGCAGCGGCGCCCGCGGCTCCTGCATATTCATTAAAGGTAGCCTGCACCACAGGTACCCTGGTATCTGCATGATACCATTCAAATATATCCATGAATTTTTGCAGCGGCACAAATAAATCGTCGCCCGCTTCGGCTATGCCGCCCCCGAGTATAATAATCTGTGGCGAAACAATATTGATGAAAGCACTGAGCGCTACCGACAACCTTTTAATGGAATGCAGCCAGGTGTAGGTGGCAAACACATCTCCCTTCTTATAATCCTGTACCAGGTTGTAGGTTGATTTGTATTTACCCAGCGACCGGCGTTCAATGCTGCAGTTACCTATCACCTCTTCAACGCTACCGGGCATATTGGTTACATCAAAAAAATCAGCATCGGCATTTAGTGTTACATGTCCAAGGTGCCCCGCTCTGTTCAGCATGCCCTGGTGCAACACGCCGTTGATCATTACGCCGCCGCCAACGCCGGTGCCCAGCGTAAGCATTACAATGTCTTTGTATCCCTTGCCGGCTCCGAATCTGGCTTCGGCCATCAAAGCCGAATGTGCATCATTTAAAACGTAAGAAGGTGTTTGTAAAAAATCGCTCCAAACAAAATGCTCCAGTCCGTTCAGCCGGCCGGGCATCAACACAATCCTGTCGTTGTTGTCTCCGGCTAAGCCGGGAGCAGATAAGCCAACCGGTATTTGGGCATTGCCCGCATCGCTTTGCAGCGCACTCACCATTGCCGCTATCGCCTTTTTCCAGTGCGCTTCGTTTGCTTCGTTAGTGGGTTCCTGCAGTTGCTTCAGCACGGTGCCGTCTTCCTGCATTAAAATTCCTTTTATATTGGTTCCGCCCAGGTCTATGCCAATAGCCGCCATACTGTTGTTTTATGCATTAGAAATTTGTCCTTCGCTTATGCTCCAGCCACCATCCACATACACTATTTGTCCTGTTGTAAATTTTGAATAATCAGACATGAAGTAACATGCCAGCCCGTTCAGGTCGTTAGCATTGCCTATCCTGCCTCCGTCGAGCGGTTGCTTGGTTTTTACAAACGACATGATTTCTTCGTTTGTGGCAGCCCGTTGTGCCATGGGTGTTTCAACCAGTGCGGGGGCAATGGCGTTTACCCGTATGTTATTTTTGGCGTAGTAGGCAGCAATAGATTTGGTAAAACCCGTAACTGCCGATTTGCAGGCAGCATAGGCATGTGTTGAAAAATATGCAGGCGAAGGCGAACTGCCCAGTACCGAACTCATATTCAGCAGCGAGCCAGGTTGCTTGTGTTGAAGCCACCACTGTATGGCGGCCTGGTTTGAAAGCATGAGCGATGTAAGGTTGAGCTCAAATGTTTTGTTCCACCCCTCCAGTGTCAGCTCGTGCAAAGGCCCGTCGCCCATTCTTCGTCCGCTGCCCCCGGCAACATGATACAATCCGTTAAAACCACCAAAAGTCTGCACACAGGTTTCTATGGCTTTGGTTGCTGTAACAGAGGCTGTGGCATCGGCGCAAATTACCATGCCGCTGTTGCCCAGCCTGCTGGCAGCAGCATCACAGCTATCTTCATGCAGTCCTACGGCTACCACCTGCGCTCCTTCGGCAATAAATGAAAGGCTGGCCGCCAGCCCCATTCCTGTAGTTCCGCCAATAAGTACAATCTTTTTTTGATGCAACCAACCGTGTGTCATAAAAATATTACAAAGCAATATAAACAAACAGAACAAAAGCTGTTTACAAAGCCAATTATTTGTTCGTGCACTTTTTATTTTCGTAAAGCTTCGCAATGATAATAAACTTTGCGGTATGAGAGGAAAATCTGCCCAAACGCTTATTTTTGGGCGCTTTTGATGATTTTTACTATAATTAAACAAATTACACCCAACCCATTATAATGAACGCGCGTCTCACTGCTGTGAACTTCAGTAAAAGCAATATGCAAATAAGGAGCTGTTATCAATGGTGTATTTATGTGTTTTGTTGTTTTGTGTTGGCCTGCGGCAACCCAAAAGATGAACCGAAATCTGTTGAAATTGTGAAGCAGCCGGAAAATCTGAACAAAAAAACATATGAGAACATAGCCGACATCCTTCGTTTTGCGGGCGAAAAAAATGGTGAGCTGAACGACAGCGTGCGGTTTGCTATGATTAACGTAGCTAAAAAATGGTACCAAACCAAAGATTCGCTCAGAACATGGAGTAACCAGAAAGCATGGCTGCCGATGGCAGACTCGTTGTATGAGTTTATTAAAAACAGTGAGTTGTATGGACTGTTCCCTGCTGATTATCATTTCACGTCGCTACAGCACATACACCAGGCATTAAAAAAAGATTCAACTGCTATGATGGATGCAGCTTTATGGGCAAGGGCAGACGTAATGTTTACAGATGCTGTTATCCGTATGGTGAAAGATCTGAAGCTTGGCAGGCTTGAAAGAGACAGCATTACTTTGCGGAAGGATACTGCGCTTACAGATTCTTTTTATGTAGGATTATTGCAGAAAATCCACCAGCAAAAAATTCTCACCCCATTGCTGGAAGAACTGGAACCCCAACTGCCACCTTACCAGGAGTTGCGGCAGGCAATCAAACCATTTCTTGATTCAATGGATCGCAAAACCTACACGTACATTACTTACCCGTTGGAGATTCCCGAGGACTCAGCTTTATTTTTAAAACAACTCCAAACCCGTTTGTTCGAGGGTGGATATATAGCGTTCAACGACCGTGCTGCCGATACGGCTGAGCTTGCACAGGCTGTGCGATCGTATCAGGAAGCTAAAAAGCTGAAAGTAGATGGAAAGGCGGGACCTGCTGTGGTGGGATCGTTGAACGACAACGACAAGGAACGTTTTACAAGAATTGCGATTAACCTGGACCGTTATAAGCTGATGGCAGATACGCTTCCCGCGAGGTATGTATGGGTTAACATTCCGTCGTTCAAACTGCGGTTATGGGACACCGATACCCTAAGATTTGAATCGAAGGTGGTGGTGGGGCAGCCCAAAACAAGAACGCCGGTTTTAACCAGCGAACTGACCAATTTTATCATTTTTCCGCAATGGACCGTGCCTTATAGCATTATTTTTAAGGAGATGCTGCCCAAGATCCAGAAAAATGTAGATTATCTTGCCAAAGAAAACCTGATGGTGGTAGATAAAAACGACAGCATCATCGACCCGCATGCCATCAACTGGTTCAAGCTGAATAAAAGTTATTTTCCGTATCTGCTCAAACAGCGTGAGGGAGACGACAATTCGCTGGGAGTGATCAAATTTAATTTCAGGAACAAATACAGTGTATACCTGCATGATACCAATGCCAGGGGGCTTTTTGCCCGGCCTTCGAGGGCGTTAAGTCATGGCTGTGTAAGGGTGCAGCAGTGGGAAAAGCTGTACAAATACCTTGTAAAAAACGACTCAGTGCGTTATAAGCCCGATACGCTTTCGGCATGGATGAAGCGAAAAGAAAAGCACGTTGTAAACTTTTCGCGCAAAATACCTGTATTCATCCGCTATATTTCTGCAGAAGCACAAGACGGAAGAATCGTTTTTTACGACGACGTTTATGCGGATGATAAGACAGCCAGAAATAAATATTTTGCCGGCAAATAAATTCTGGCGCTATTTTGGAGCAGGACATTAGTAGTTCAGGTAGTATAGACTGGTTATTCTGTTATAATAGTATGGCATTGCGCACGTTATTGTTAGAAACATAACCGCTCATGAAGCAATATCTTGCATTAACTATAGGTTTACATTTAATTTGTTTGATTGCTTATGCTCAGCATGGTAACGACGATAAAGTAGAACGGGGCACTGCCAGCTACTATGGTGCAAAGTTTCATGGAAAGCTGATGGCAAACGGCGAAAAGTTCGATCAGTTTAAATTAACAGCAGCTCATAACAAGCTTCCTTTAGGAACCTGGGTTAAAGTAAGCAACCTTCGCAATAAAAAATCCGTCATAGTTCAGATTACAGACAGAATGCATCCCAAAAATAAACGTCTTATAGATGTGTCGAGCGAAGCTGCCCGGCAGTTGGGGTTTATGAAAAAAGGATTGACAAAAGTGAAAGTTGAAGTTGTGGATGAGCCGGATGCAGAAGTAGTTCAAATAAAGAATTGAAATAATTATTTTGGAACTTTCGTAACCAACAGCATAATTTTGCACAACTTTAAAAATTAATTAATTTATGAGAAAGCCTTTAATGCTCCTAGCAGCGGTTTTTTTCTTTGCCACTGCAATTGCCCAGGAAAATGCAGTGAAAAATCCTTATAAGAAGAAGCCTGCATTTGGTTTTGCTTTCACCTTTCACGATTTTCAAACAGCACAAGACTTAAAAAATACCTCGCTTAACCAGGTGCTGAAAGATAAACAATGGTATAAAACAGGACGTATGAGCCCCGGTTTGGCTCTGTCTTATTTTCAGGGATTAACCAATCATCTTGATTTCATGGCACGTTTGGGTGGTACTTTCACAGACTATCCTGTGCCGGACAAGCCTCAGGG
>JBQCFW010000051.1:0-63203 GCA_051958655.1 Agriterribacter sp.
CGTTTAAAAATTGTCTGATTGAAATCTGGCAATGTGATCATAGACAGGAATATGACACTACGTCCGATGAATATCGACACCGTGGGGCACAGAAAACAGGAAATGACGGCAAGTATCATTTCATTACTACTCAACCTCCCGCCTACCCTATAAAACCGGGTTCAGCAATATATCGCCCTGCGCACATTCATATGCGCATTTCCGGAAAAGGTCAGCAGGATCTGATCACTCAGGTGTATTTTAAAGATGATCCTCATATCGAAAATGATCCATTGTCTTCTTCGCCAAATGCGATAAAACGGATCATGCCAGTAACTAAAAACAAACAGAATGAGAAGCAGGTAATTTTTGATATCAGGATGGCCAAAGAATTTAAGCCGGATAGCACTGTTTTTGAAAAAATATCAGGATTATATTCTATGAGCGACAACTCTATAATTGAATTTTATCCGGATGGCGACCTGTTATTTATGAAATGGAACGGGCAGATAAGGGAGGGATTATGGTATAAGGGAAATAATGAATTTGCCGGAGGTGTTGACAATCGGACTGCAAAATTCGACGTTCAACCCAATGGAAATGTAAAGGTGATCTTTCAGTTTATTACAGCGGTGAAAAAAGAATACAAGGAGTACAAAGAGCATAATCTTGAAGGAATAAAAACGTTTAAATACAAATGATAAGGATTCCTGAAAGTAAGATTCAGTTCTTCATCATCAAATAGTCATTGACCATGGCTGATACCAATCGCATTCCAACGTCGATGCTGCCATCGTCGCCTGCAAAAGTTGACGTGTGGAGACTGCCGGAATTTGTTCCTGGCTTAGTGGTGCCCAGACTAAAAAAGAAGCTTGGACACTTTTGTGCAAAAAAGGCATAATCATCAGCCGCCATATAGGGCTGAATCATGCGTACATTGTTCTTTCCAACAATACGTTCAATGGTCGGTAACATTTTATATTGCAAAGCGCTATCGCTCATGTTCACAGGAGTGCCTCTTCTGTAATCAAGTGTATATGACGCACCCGCTGCCCGGGTGATGCCGTCAAGTATTTCACGAAAACGCTTTTCCACTTCATTTTGCGAGCGGGAATTAAACAATCTGACGGTCCCGCTTAATTGTACTTCAGCAGGAATGATATTGTCCCTCAAACCGCCATGTATTTGTGCAACCGTAATAACGCCGGGGTCATGAGGCGATAAATTCCTGGATCGAATGGTTTGCAAAGCCAGCACCACCTGTGAAGCAACAACCACCGGATCAACAGACAATTCCGGAGAAGCAGCGTGAGCCGATTTACCAATAACCTGGATGGTAAAATTGCTGCTGCCGGCATTGGTCGCTCCAAGTGTAAAACCTATTTGACCAACTTCTAAGGCAGGATTTGAATGTAACCCAAAAATTGCATCAGGATGGAATTCTTCAAAAAGGCCTTCCTTTAAAATCAGCCTTGCACCGCCTTCTTCTCCTTGAGGTGGTCCTTCTTCAGCTGGTTGAAAAATAAATAATATTGTACCTGGTATTCTTTCTTTCATGGCAGCTAAAATGCCGGCCACACCTAACATAACGCTGGTATGTATGTCATGTCCGCAGGCGTGCATAACATGCGTTTTCTTGCCGTTGTATACGGTAGTATCGGTTGACTTAAACGGATAGCCGGTTTCTTCAACAATTGGCAGAGCGTCCATGTCGGCACGCAACGCAATGGTTTTCCCTGGTAATTTCCCTTTTATTATCCCAATTACCCCGGTATGAGCAATGCCTGTTCTTACTTCAATACCAAAGGAATTTAGATATTGTTCAACCAATTTGGAAGTGTTGAATTCCCGGTTCGAAAGTTCGGGGTGCCTGTGTATGTCGTGCCTGAATTCGACTATTCCAGGTAAAATCTTTTTTGCCGTAGCCGATATAAATGAGTCATATTTCTGGCTAAAACCCAAAGTTGCAACCCCTAAGGCAATGCTTGTTGTTGAAATAATCTTTACAAACGTTCTTGACCTGAAAATGAATACACAGAAGCTTTGCGGAGTAATCATAAAAACTATTTTAAGATAAACAGGATGAGAGGTTCTGCGAATTTGAGCTTGTAAGTCCCCAAAGTTACTCCGTTCGGGAAACCAAGCATAGAGACAGTTTGAAATAATTTGTGATTCTGATAGCCCAATAATAGGACCATCTAGTTAGCTACATGGAAGTACATTTGCGGTTGAAACACTCCCGCTTAAAAAACGCGTCAACCTGCTGGCACAATCATTGAAGCTGCTACCATAAACAATAACAATGAACGTAGCGAAAGTATTGGAAAGTGGGCTTACCGGTGCGGCTACTCTAACACTTCTCCAGGAAACATTGGATCAGTTAGATCCTAAAGCACCAAACAGTAAATTGTTGCACAAGAGAGGCATTATCCGCCACCTCAAACACGCAACAGAGCGCAAAGGCATGAAGGCGGTAAAGGGATATGTGAAAGTAGCAGCGGAGCTGCTGGGTATTCTGGGGTATTACGGACTTTCGGGATTGGGTAAGCGAAAAAACGCGGTATTGCGCGGCGGTGTTTTAGGCGCTATTGCCGGTGCGGCTGTAGCCTTCACCCAAAATAATGAAAACGAGGAAACACCTGATGCGGATGTGTGGCGCAAGCGCATTGTTACCGTTGCACTGTACATCCTCGGCGGACTCATTGCGGGAAAGACGGCGGAGTACATCAAAAAAAAGAAAAAGAAAAAATAATATTCCATCACCTTAATGTTGCAGAATATGTCCAAACTGAGTATGAATATTCCCCACCAGCTTCCGAGGGAGCAGGCTATGGAACGCATTAAAAAGTTGTTCGGGCAACTCAAAGAAGAACAGGCTCACAATATTTCGAATGTGAAAGAAAACTGGCAGGGCGAAAAGGGAAACTTCGGGTTTACCGCCAGGGGTTTCGATCTGCAAGGCAAAATAAATGTGACGGACAACAGTGTTGACATTGATGCTGATCTTCCCTTTGCAGTGTCGTTGTTCAAAAGCAAGATCAAAAACATCATCAACGAAAAAGCAACCGAATTATTGAAAGGCTAAACAACAGCATATGTGTGTAACCGTTATATCAAATTGCATGCGGGTGAATGTGGTGCATAGGCGATTATGAAAGTAATGATAGAAGGCGGCATTGCACTGGAAAGCATTTTACAAAAAACGGTTCAATGCGCCTTGCTACCATTACATATTACAGGCAACCATTCAATTCTTACGAGCTGCTGTCTTCTAACATTTGCACAATCTCTTTGCTCACCCAACCCCTTTCAGGGAAATCGGCAGCCCATTCCAGCGGCGTAACGTTGTGTTTGATGTGCCAGCCCGGCTCGTCGCGCCAGTCGAGGAACTTGCGCAGGTTCACGCGCAGCCCGGTATCTGCACCTAATTCCAACAGTCGCTTGCCCATATAGCCATCCCGTTGCAGGCCATTCACATAGGCATCGCACACAATGGCGTTGAAGAGTGGCGTATGCCCGCCAAAGCCTTCTTTGTCAATTACAGCAGGAGCGTTCACATCTGCATTTTGTTCAATCAGCCAGTCAAAAATTTCGCGTTCGTCAAAATCAATCGCAAGGTGCAGCAGCGTGGTGCCGTCGATGGGGGTACCATGCAGTCCGGGACCAGCTTTTCCACAACCCAGCTCTGGCGGGTAAATTTCCTGCAAACTGAATCGCTTGTTCAGCAGACCGGGATTGTTTTTTAACTGCTTTTTCAGCAGGTCGAGATCTCCGCAATGAAAGGCCATCATGGGCGTATCGGGCCATTGGTATCCTCTTGCTTTAAAGCGACGCAAAATTTCGCGTTTGCCTTCGGGGCGGCGGCTGTAGGTTTCTAATACCAAGGCCAGCGGCGCCAGCCTGTCGCCCTTTGCATCTGTAAAGGGTGCCCCTTCATCGTCCAAAAATGCAAAGCCATCGGGGTTGAGTGTTTCACAAACCCCCATAATAATACCCGGCTCAAACGAAGCGCCCTGCCCCAGCAACCATTTGGCAACTTCAATATCGCCGTGCAGCAAGGCGCGATCAAAGGCATGTTGAAAATCTTTAGCGCCTAAAGAGGCAATGAGTTTTACCATGTCTAACCGGTCCACGTTGGCGGCGTGGCTCATGGGCGGTCCCCAGTTGCCGCTCACCACCGGCACATGCAGCAGGTTGGGGTAAGCGGTAAGCAATTGGGTTACCGCCGCGGCATCGTTGGCGCGAATGGCTTTGTCTATTAAATGGGCGGCGGTGTTGCCGGTAATGCGTTCTTTCAGTTGGGTCCACGACGAAAAGCCATACTCCCGCGCAATTACCAGTTGTGCGTCGCTGAGCTTTACATTTTTTACCAGCGTTTCGTTGAGTGTGTTTTGAAATTTTGGGTGCCGCAGGCGGATGCGATTGAGTGCATCGGTTGAAGCCTGTTTGCACAACTGCAGCAATTGGCGTGCTTGCTTTTTGGGAACATCGAGATGAGGATTGGCGGGCAGTCCGCGAGATACTGTTGACATAACTTTCCTTCTTTTTGATTTGCCGCGTCCACCATTGAGGCAAGAAGTTAAGTTAATAATATGTGTTTACAGAAACCACACCGGTAGGCTGAGCCTATTCCCGTGGACGGGATGCTTCCGGAAAGCCGGATAAAGATAGGAGTTTTTGAAGTAGAAAGGAAGAGGTATTTTGGCGCAGCTTCTACTGGTGAGGAACAGCCTTCAACTTAAGAGCGTCGGCAAGCCAGATGTCTCATTCTTCGACATGGCAAGCAGTAGTACAAAGCTGAACATTAGTACAATTGCTTACCCTTTATTCTACTGCCTGTCACTGCGACCAAAGGAGGAGTCTACCTGCCCGAAACACCCTACGTTGATCTAACGCCAAAATTGACGGCCACATAATTTATGTATACCCTTTGCTTTTTGACTGCAATGGTTTACAGCTTTGTGGCGGTAAGCGAGGTAAAAGAAGCGCCGTTAAAAATTCTTGCCACATTAACATCGTTGGTTTGCGACCATTTCTCCAGTTGAGAAATCTGCACCACGCGCCAGAAGTTCTTTGATTTCAGTTCGTCGTAATCGACAGCCCGTATAAAAAGCCCGGTAACGGGTGCCCGCCCTTTGAAATGAATATCAATCGTTTTGTTGTTATTGATACTCGATTTTATAGAATGCTCAATTCTTTCAATATCCATACTACCTGGTTTAATGCATTAATTATTGTAACTGCGAAACAATCAACAGGAAATGATCTGAGAAAAATGGCAGATGTAAAAAAGAAGGAGAGATGATTTACAAGAGCGATAGAACTCAAATTTTGCCGAAGGTACACCCTATAATTGGTTTTGCCCGATTTATTTGATTTAACAGGCAACCGGAGAAGGTTGCAACAGCCAGCATAACGGGCAAGCATATAGACAGGGTTGCTTCGAAGCAAACCAATAAACCGCTGATCGCCCATGACTGATTGCTTAGAACCACCCTAAGGCACAATCTTTGATTTGTATACAAACATGAGTCGCCAGATTTTTAACCGGTCAATTAAAGTAAACGGTATCGATATTTTCTATCGCGAGGCGGGAGAGAGGAAAAATCCGTCCCTGCTGCTCCTGCCTGGTTTTCCCACCTCGTCTGTTATGTTTAAAAACCTGATGACAGCTTTGTCACACAAGCTTCACATGGTTGCTCCTGATTATCCAGGGTTTGGATTCAGCGCTTTTCCTGCTAAAGATCAATTTGAATATTCATTCAAAAATATATCGGCTTATATCAACAGGTTTACGGAAGAGATCAACTTACAATCATTCACCATTTATCTTCACGACTATGGCTCTCCCGTTGGGCTTCAGCTATGCGTAAACCATCCCGAAAAGATCGAGGGAATAATTGTTCAGAACGGCAATGCATACGAGGAAGGTGTGCATGGCATATGGGATGAAATAAGAGCGTATTGGGAAAACCCGACTCCCGAAAAAAAGAAAGAACTGTATGCATTTTTAAGTGAGGAGGGTGTAAAAATGCAATATACTGCCGGGCTGCCCGAAGCATTGTTGCCGACAGTAAGTCCCGAATTGTTAACACTTGACTGGGACTCCATGAAAAGACCCGGCAATATCGATATGCAATATGAACTGAATTGCGACTACAGGAATCACATTCAAATGTTCCCTGTTTTCCAGCAATATTTCCGTGTTCATCAACCCCGCGCCCTTGTCATTTGGGGGAAATACGATCCGTTTTTTAATGCCGCGGAGGCGATGTGTTACAAGAGAGACTTACCCCATGCCCAGGTTCATATGCTTGAGGGTAGCCATTGGGTGCTTGAAACCAATTTTGATGAGGTGTTGAATCTTATCAATGATTTTTTCAAATAGCATTTGGCGCAACTACGGTTAACCATTTACGAAAGGTTCCTTTCAGCAATCACGCTGCCTGTTTCAGGTGTAAATCACTGATCTGCTTCTCTGTTCAGCCCTCTGTTGCTTTTCAACCAATTTCATTCTGTATTTGCGACGAAGGGCACCCGCCTAATCCGGATTTTATGCGTGACCGCGGAATGAAAACATTCCATTGTCAAATGCTGTTGAAAAAAAAACGCCTTCGAAATTTCCTGAAATCGTAACATTTTTTTTCTGCTTGCTACGCTGTTAGTCACACATGCTTATGACTTTTGCGCCCATTATTAAACCTATGAATAATATAATATGAAAACAAAGCTCTTATTGGCGCCACTTGTATGCACTTTGATGTTTTTTCTCTTAGCAGGCATCCGACCTCTTTTTGCACAGCCAGGTAAAGCAGCCACATCTATTACCGGCACCGTACTCAACACCAATGGACAACCGGTGCAGGGTGCCACCATCAGCCTTAAAGGATTACGGGCAAGCACAGTTACCGGAGAAGACGGCAAGTTCGTTTTCAGGCGCATCCGCCCGGGCAGTTACCAGTTGCAAATTTCATTTGTTGGCTTAACGCCGGTTATAAAACAGGTAGAAGTAAATGAGGACAGGACAACAGAAGTAAATATTTCGTTAGAAATGTCCGACTATGAACTGGAAGCGGTTACTATTACTGCCGGCTACAATAAATTCAACAAAAAAGAAACAGATGATGTGGCCAGGCTTCCACTCAAGAATATTGAAAACCCGCAGGTATACACCATTGTTACTAAAGAAATAATGAAGGAACAACTGGTTACCGGTTACAACAGCATTTTTAAAAATATACCCGGCACGGGCGTACCGGTAGTATATAACCAGGGGCGGAGTGCAATGCTGGCGCGTGGTTTTACTACTGCCAACCTTATCCGCAACAGCATATCAGGATTTGTATACACGAATATAGACCCGGCAAACCTCGAAGTGCTGCAGGCTATTAAAGGACCTTCGGGCACTTTATTCAACAGCAGCCAGATATCTTTTGGCGGACTGTTTAACCGGGTTACCAAAAAACCACTGGAAACGAAAAAGGGAGAGATCAGCTATGCCGGTGGAGGCTATAATTTAAACAGGCTTACATTCGACATAAACGCTCCTTTAAACGACGACAAAACGGTGCTGATGCGCATGAACGGGGCATTACATACCGAACAGAGTTTCCAGGATGCAGGCTTTACGCGCAGCGTAATGCTGGCGCCGAGCTTTGCATACAAGGTAGATGATAAATTATCTTTTTTATTGGATATTGAGGCATCTCTTTTCAATGCAACTTCGCCTATACGCTTTGCTCCTTCTGCATCTGGAAAAATTACTAATATAAAAGACCTGGGCATGGATTACTTTAAGCTGTATTCCAACAACAGCCTCGACTATGTAACAACCCAGCTAAACGCTTACGGACAAATTAATTACCAGTTATCCGGTCAATGGAAACTGCAAACGCATTTCACCCGTACCTATTCTGCTACCAGGGGATATGTAATTCAATTGATCGGTCAAACAGATAGCACGTTGCGGCAAAGAGTACAAAAAGAAAACTTTCCCTACAATGGTATGGAAATACAACAAAACATTGTGGGTGATTTTCATATAGGCAAACTCCGTAATCGCATCGTGGCGGGTATAGACTTTTATAATCAGCGCAACGACAGAACAACTCCTGCTATTACATTTCCTGCCATCAACTTTATAAAACCGGGGGCTGCTTACAATAATTTTAATGCAGACAAAGTGGATTCTGCGGCGGCGCGCAGCCGTTATACTATTTATCGTACCAATCAATATACATACAGTGCGTATGCGTCTGACGTAATTAACATCACGCCCAGGCTGAAAGCTATGCTTAGCCTTCGTGTAGACCGGTTTGTAGACAAGGGTACTTATTACCCTTCTGAAGACAGCACTGTCGGCGATTTTCAACAAACGGCCTTATCGCCTAAACTTGGACTGGTATATGAAGTAGTGAAAGACGAGCTTTCTTTTTTTGGAAACTATATGAATGGTTTTAACAATACCGGCGGACAGGATTTTTCGGGCATTTCATTCAAACCACAGCAGGCCAACCAATGGGAAGCGGGAATAAAAGCAGATGTATTCAACCACAAGCTGAGCACCACTGTAAGTTACTATAACATAGCCGTTACCGGTAGTGTGCGCGACGATCCTGATCATCCGGGTTTCAGCCTGCAGGATGGCACGCAACTGAGCAAAGGAATAGAAGCAGAAATCATTACCAATCCATTTGAAGGATTGAATGTAGTAGCAGGCTATGCCTGGAACAAAAGCAAATACACACGTTCCGATAAAAGTGTAGAAGGGCTGAGACCAGCTTCTGCGGGTCCCGAGCATCTTGCCAACTTTTGGATGAGCTATCGTTTTATGAAAAACCAGGTTAAAGGACTGGGGTTGGGCTTTGGAGGAAATTATGGCAGCGCCTCGTTTCAAAGCAATACGCACGATTTTGTATTCAATATTCCATCCTATTTTGTACTGGATGCTACCATTTTTTACGACAGGCCGACTTACAGGATCGGGCTGAAGCTGGACAATCTTGCTAACGAACGATATTGGTCCTTCAGGCTTGCTCCGCAAATGCCCAGGCGATTGGTGGCTAATATAACTTTCCGGTTTTAAACTGATGCTAACGGTATGCGTAAACAGTATTTAAGCGCCGGGTGAGGCTGATGCTGACCACTCAAAAAAAAGGCTGCCGAACAACCGGCAGCCTCTATTAATGTAACCTTGTTTATTAATAATTTAACCTCAATTCAACTCTTCTGTTTTGTGCACGTCCTGCTGCGGTGGCGTTGCTTGCTACCGGATTTTCCTGCCCATGTCCTGTATAAGAAATGCGGTCGCCTGCAATGCCTTTACTTACCAGGTATTCTTTTACCACCAACGCCCTCTTTTCACTTAAAACCAAATTCGTTTCGGCTTTCCCGGTATTGTCGGTATAGCCATCTATATGCAAATGCACTTCGGGATTATCCTTCAATATGCCGGCAACTTCATCTAACGAACGGAATGACTTAGCCAGCAAGCTGGTTTTTCCTGTTGAAAAATAAATTTGTTTTGCGGCGTAAGTCATCTTCTTTACAATCTCCTCTTTTATTTCCGGGCAACCATTGTTGGCTTTAATACCTGCCAGCGCCGGGCATCTGTCTTCTTCATCGTTTATACCATCGCCATCCGTATCGGGAACAGGGCACCCGCTGTATCTCGCCACGCCTGCTGTTGAAGGGCATTTATCTTCTTCGTCGTTCACACCATCCTTATCCGTATCTGGAACGGGACAGCCATTGTATTTTGCGGTACCCGCCACCGAAAGGCATTTATCTTCCTCATCGTTTATACCATCGCCGTCTGTATCGGGCACGGGGCAGCCTTTGTATTTTGCTGTTCCTTTTACAGCAATGCATTTATCTTCAGCATCGTTAATGCCATCATTGTCGGTATCCTTAACCGGTGCTTCCACTACTGGCTCAGGTTGTTTCTCCTTTTTTGCTTTGGGCTCCTTGAAAAATCCGCCAAAGTTGATACCGAAATGCACATCTGCCTGCTTTGATCTGTCCAGCAAAGCCGTAAATATGCTTCCTGATCCAAAGAACACGGGGCCTAAGCGGAACGAAACACCGGCATTGAACTTTGAAATATCGTTATAGCTCAATGGCAGGTATATTCCCCAATGACGTATTTCAAAGCGCGGCGTAAGCGAAACGGTATTGTAATAAAATGAATTGTAGTAATTGTCTTTTTTTGCGAGATTAATTCTTCCTGCCAGTTCAACATACAATTTCCTGCTGATGGCGTAGTCGGCATTTACCTGAAGATTGGTTGGGAGGCTGACTTTATACGATGAAACATTTTCGAGATTGCTGGTGAAATAGGGACTGTTATCGAGATATTCTTTTATTTCAGAAACAGACATCCCGCTTACATCTTCAGGATGCCATTGCTGAACATCGGAAACATTAATAGCATAATGTCCACGCTCCTCTGGCTTAGGTTTGTATCTAATTGAGCCAACGTCTAACAATGCCACACCGAGCTTAAGCTTGTATTTATTTTGATACGGCTCCGTTAAAATATCAGCATCCGGACGGTATTCGTATACAAAACCAATATCTCCGCCAAATCCTCTGCCGTTGAACTTAAGCGCATCTCGTGCTTTAAAATTTTCAAAATCAATTCCCGCATATCCTATGCCCACATTACCGGTTGCATTTCTGAAATATATATTGGTCTCAATATCCTGATCGATGGTAGCCTGCAGCCTGTCAACATTAATATAAGTGTTCCCCGAACCGGCCAGGTATTTCAGTGTAATACCGCCCTTAACAAAATGCTGTCCGTTGTTCAGCAACACCCGGCCCAGTGTAACACCGAAATCGCTCCAGCCGTTAACAGCAATTTTTTGAGCTCCTTTGCTGCTAAATGTATAGGGAAGGGTGCCGTCAAAATCATTCTGAATACTTTGAACAAAATTTCCGTCAACATCCATAACATTGGCCATGGCTCTTACGCGGGATGTAAGCGCAATGCTGGTTTTTTTATTGATGTTAAACATAAATGAAGGGCCAAAGACATCGACATTTACGGCGCCATTGGCCATTTTTCTTGAGTTGCCAAACAAAAGACTGTCTGTATTATCACCGTTTATCGTTTCATTTATATTACTCAGCTTAAAAGATAAACTGTTGCTGGCAATACCGGCATGAATGCCAAAAAGATTTACATTCCAACGGTAACGGCTGTCCGCAATATTGGAGGGATTAAAAAACGCTCCGTTCACACCCGAATAATTGCTGGAACGGTACCCGGCATAATTCTGAGCAAACAATTGAACAGATCCAAAACAAAGTAGCATAATTGTGGCTAGCTTTTTCATCATAGTTTTTTTAGTTAATCACTAAGTATAAATCATTATCGCAATTACGATAACATTTTTTCGTTCACTTGTAACGGACTAAATGGGTTTTTATTGAATAGCAGGAAAGATTTAAGTGAAAGGCAGATATTAAATCATCTTTCATGCTGATTTTTACATAAACGATCGTTAAACACACACCAGCTATATAGATGGTTTTCTAATAAACATCCTGGCATTAGTCCTAAAAAATGCAGGAGTGTTTATCGTTTCTTTTACGATGATGCATCTACTCCGGAGTGATAGTCGGAAACGATCAGTGTAGAAGGAATATCCGGCAGCCAAATGCTTTTGGCTTCAAATAATTTTTTCCAGCTTTCAAGACTAACGAGCATCAGGTCGTGCGGCTTTAAAAAATCGCGGTCAATTATTCTTTGGCTTTGCAATGAGATGTGGTTCGGTGCACTGTGTTCAATGGCTCGTACTTTTTCTTTTAGCTGCGAATTATTTTCAACATATCCTTCCGCATCAAAAATTACTACCCGGGCGCCGGCATTATGAACAAGCTTTTGCGCATACAAAATCAGGTAACTGTCTTTAACATCAAACAGTGGCAAAAATACTTTACCTGCTTTTTCAAAACCTTTGTCAATAAATATGCCAACAGGTGTGTGCGATTTTGCCAGGATCTGCCTGGTGCGCTCATCGAACGGTGAATGATCGAAGAGATTCTCTTTGCCGGTAACTGTGTTCAATAATTTCTCAGGATTAATAATACGGGTTGTAAACCCAAGCAGCCTGCCCAGCAAACTTCCTTCGTAAATAGATTCTCCAAAACCGATGAGCAACAAATCATAATTGCCATTGTTTACTACATGCACGATCTCGCTGTCAATATCTGTTGAGGCAGCTTTAAACAATGTGGTTACCTGCCGGTTTAGTGCAACCGAAGCATCAACTATGGGTTTAAAATAAGTGTCTTCATACACCGTAGTGTCAAATTGATTCAGCTCATTTACGGGAGAAAGATGCAGCGCCGTTAGTGCAGCGTTTTCATTTTGCTTTTGAGTAAGATGGTGTGCCAGGTTCAGCAATGACTTTCCCGAGGCTGGTTTGCCAAATGCAAAAAGAATTTTGTATTTACTGCGCTCTTTCAATTCAGCAGGCAACTGGTCGGGCCTGGACTTAAAAAAACGGTTGATCAGGTTTAAAGCCGGTCCCGTCATAAAGGTTGTTCCCAAAGCCATGAGCACCATTATAGAAAATATTTCCGGGCCTATTACTCCCAGATCGTAACCTATATTCAACACCACCAGCTCCATTAATCCCCTGGTGTTCATTAACGCTCCAATGGAGAGGCTGTCCTTCCAGTTCTGCCCCACAAATTTTGCCGCAATGGCACTGCCTGCAAACTTTCCCGCAACTGCTATAACAATAATAATTCCCGCCAGCTTCCACAACTGCGGATCATTCAGCAAGCCTAATTGAGTACGTAAGCCTGTAAAAACGAAAAACAATGGCAGCAAAAGAACCAATGCCACATCTTCCACTTTCTCTATAAAAATTGATCTGAACTTAGCATTGTCGGGCATAATTGCCCCGGTCATAAAGGCGCCGAACAGCGCATGAATGCCTATTACTTCGGTAGCGTAAGATGAAAAAATAAGCGTAAGAAGGAAAATAACTACAACGGGTTTGATGAGTCCTTCTTTTGAATTGTAAATATTTCCAATCCTGGCAAGAAACGGGCGTACTATTTTAATCATGAATATAACATACAGCAATGCCAGCACAATGGTATACAAGGCGCTGACCATTGAGCCTGCTTTTACAATGGCTATTACAACTGCCAGTATACACCAGGCCGTTATATCGTCGGCAGCCGCACAGGTTATAACAATGGTGCCCAGCTTTGTTTTATTGATGCCGCGCTCCTGCACAATCCTGGCCAGCACGGGAAATGCAGTAATGCTCATGGCGATGCCCATAAATAAGCCGAAGGAGAGATAGGCTACGCCCTGGGGAGCGAAGGATTCGTACAAAAAATAAGACAACCCCATGCCCATTGCGAACGGGATGATGATGCTGGCATGACTAATAACAACCGCATCGTGTGTCTGATTCCTCAGCACTTTCAAATCAAGTTCCATCCCTACAATGAACATGAAAAAAATTAACCCGATCTGGCTTAAGAACTGCAAATTTCCCAGCGATTGTGCAGGAAAGAGCACGCTTGAAAACCCCGGGAAATACATACCCATAAAAGAGGGGCCTAACAAAATGCCGGCAATCATTTCTCCCACCACCGTTGGCTGCCCTATTTTTTTACATAGCCAGCCCAGGAATTTGGCGGCAAGTATAATGGTGATGATTTGCGCCAGCAAAACGGCCAAAGGATGTTTTAAGTTGTGTAACAGAGAATCTGTAAAGTTTCCCCATTCACCGCCAGGCGAAGTTTTTTTCTTCGCAATTCCTCCGCCCTCCAGTTGCTCGCCTATTACAATGAACCAATAAATCAATGCCGCAAAGAACCCAACGGTTGTAACATAAAAAACAGTTGTTTTGATCCTTTTCATTTTTTTGAGTAGAATTAGTTCAGCAAGGCTGCTTCGGGAAGTAAAAATGAAGTATTTATCGCAAATACAAACATCTCCGGGAAAAAATAGAAAATAAAAGCCCGGGTATTCATTCCGTAATGCATTTGCCCTATTCCTCAAAGTTGCTCAGCACCTGTTGCAACTGTTGAAGTCTTTTACGCTGCACTATGGCCAGCAGCCAAAGCTGTACTACATATATTATAGCAATACCTGCAAGCAACCAGTATTTAACGGGTGTAAGGCTGATAACCGACACAAAGAAAACCAACAGGCTGGCTGCGGCTGCTATTCGCAGTATAACGGTAATGGCACCCTGCATTTTTAACCGGCTGATATTGGTTTGCAGCAGTTGCTTAATGTTATGCCCTTCAGCACTCTTACCGGCAAACGAATATACGATTGCGTTATGCGCTATTACCAACAACAGGCTTATTACCAATAACACATTAGCATACAACGGCTTGTTGTTTCCATCGAACATATCGTAATACAGAAAGAGAAAAATTGTGAATCCTGCTATTTCAATAATCATCTGGCGCCGCACTTTTTTTAATACAGCATGATTTTTTTCCTGCATCGAATGCTTTATCTCATCCTGCGTGCGGGAGGATGTTCCTGCATTTTTCCATGCTGATTTTAAACTATTGTCGTCCATTGTTTTGCTGATTTATTAATTTCTGAATTTTTATATTAATCCTGTTGATCTTTACTCCAACGTTGTTTTCACTAATACCTGCAATCTCAGCGATCTCTTTATAGCTCAGGTCTTCCAGGAAAAGGGTAATGATCGCCTTATCGCCGTCATTCAATTGTTTGAGCGCGCGGAGCAGTTGATCCCGCTGCTCTGTATTTTCCGGGCCAGGGTCGGGATTATCGGGTAAAACGGGCATCCAGGTGATAAGCGGTTTTCGTTTCCGGAAAGCAGCTATAGCCGTGCTCAATGCCACACGGTACATCCATGTGCTGAACTTTGATCTTTCTTCAAACGATGGAACCGACCGCCACAGTTGGAATACAATTTCCTGGAAAAGATCTTCCCTGTCCTGCATCGTATCGCGGTACAGGTTGCATACTTTATGAATGATCGCCTGGTGCTCCTCGATCAGTTGTAAAAAGTGCTCTTCTTTCATCGCTGTTTTGCTTTTAAAAACCTACAGTCGGGCTTCATATCTTCAAAACTATATATTGCTTTCATGAGTTTGCAGGTTGGTTGCAAACCGGCGCAAAAACTTACAGGTTCACAAAAGATTTTTTAGGTCATCCGGCACAAAATGAAACGTATACCCCGAATTTGTAAATTGTATGATGAAACACGTAACACTGCTGGCAGTTTGCACGCTGGTTATACTATTGTTTGCAAACGCACAAAATAAAAGCGACCGCATCCAAAAAGACATTACTCTCCTCATTGACCAGTATTCGCAGGCAAGAGAACAGCAGGACACCCTACTGCTGAAAAAGATATTAACAACCGATATTGATCAATTGGTTTCTACCGGCGAATGGAGAGCGGGAGTAGCCGCCGCCGTAAAAGGAATGCAGCAAAGCTCTGCCAGCAACCCGGGCAGCCGGTTGCTGAAGGTTGAAAAAATAAAATTACTGAACCGTAGCTGCGCCATTGCAGACTGCCGGTACGAAATTAAAAATACCGATGGTACCACCCGGAAGATGTGGAGCACTTTTATTGTTGTTGCTGAAAACAGCACATGGAAGATCAGTGCTATCAGGAACATGAAGCCGACGGAAGAGAAGTGATAGGTGGTAAGAAGTAAGTGGTAAGGCAAGCATATACGCTTACTGACAAACGCTACGCTGTTTTTAAAAAATATCGCGTATTTTCCCCACAAAATTTTTCATATGCCTGCCATCTTTCGCTCAGCAATCCTACGTGTTTGCATCCCCTTAGTTCTAATATTCACCATATATACTGCAACGGCGCAACCGGCAGAACAACTGATAAAAGTAGTGGTGGCTCCGGATCATACAGACTGGACTTATAAAACCGGGGAAAAGGCGAAGTTTACCATTACGGTTTTGCAAAGCGGCAATATGCTTAAAAATGCCATCGTTAAATACGAGATCGGTCCTGAAAAAATGGACGCAGAAAAAAAGGATTCGCTGCGTATGGCAAATGGCACACTAACGGTGGAGGGGGGTACAATGAAAACGCCCGGCTTTTTACGCTGCATAGCTACTGCTATTGTAAATGGAAAATCGTATCGCGGCCTGGGCACTGCTGCTTTCAATCCAACCCAAATTGAGCCGGCCATTGCCAACCCCGCAGACTTTAGCAGCTACTGGAACAACGCAAAAGCTGAACTGGCCGCGGTGCCGTTAGATGCTCGAATGACGCTGCTACCTGAACGTTGCACGGAAAAGGTAAACGTATACCATGTTAACCTGCAGAACTACCGCATTGGAGCCAGGTTGTACGGCATTCTTTGCATACCCAAAAAAGAAGGTAAATACCCGGCCATACTGCAGGTACCCGGCGCCGGTATTCGTCCTTATAATGGCGATATCAACAATGCAGAAAAAGGTTTTATCACTTTCCAGATTGGCATTCATGGCATCCCCGTAAATATGGATGTATCGGTATACAATAACCTGGCGGCAGGAGCGCTGTCGGGATACTGGAACATCAACCTCGATGACAAGGACCGTTATTATTATAAAAGAGTTTACCTCGGGTGCGTGCGTGCCAACGATTTTATTACCAGCCTGCCGCAATACGATGGCGTAAATCTCGGTGTGACCGGTGGCAGCCAGGGAGGTGCATTGTCTATTATTACGGCGGCGCTTGATCCACGTGTGAAGTTTTTAGCGGCCTACTACCCGGCATTGTCAGACCTTACAGGCTATCTTAAGGGGCGGGCGGGCGGCTGGCCGCATTTATTCGACAAAAACAATGCGGCATTCAACAATACAAAAGAAAAGATAAACACGGCAGGCTATTATGATGTTGTAAACTTTGCCCGGCTATTGAAGGTGCCCGGCATGTATACTATGGGATTTAACGATGAGGTTTGCCCGCCTACCTCTATGTATGCAGCATACAATGTAATTACCGCGCCCAAAGAATTGTACATTGTACCTGAAACGGGGCACTGGACTTTTCCTGAACAGAATGAGAAGCTGACAAATTGGTTGGTGGAAAAGCTGAAGGGTGAGTAAGGATAATATCATTATCGCCTAGCCAGCCATGTTATACTGTTTTTCATAACATTCAAACAAATCTTCCCACCGCTCTATGGTTTGCGTACAGCCAAGCGCCGTGGCAATCATTGTAAATACATCGCCGGCCGTTTTTCCTGCTTTGCGTAATGACTGCACAGAAGTGTCACCAGCCGATTTAGACAGCTTGCTGTCGTTTTGTGTAAGCAGTAAATGATGATGAAAAACAGCTTTTGAAAAACTGTTAGCAGCCAGCATTTCAGCAAGATGCAATTGCGCCAGGGTTGAATTCCACAAGTCTTCTCCGCGCACCACCAGGTCAACCCCGTAATGCATATCGTCTGTTACCGATGCCAGTTGGTATGCCGGGTAGCCGTTTCTTTTGCGAATGATGAAATACTGCATATCTGCCGGTAATACAAAGCGCTGATTGCCCGCCTGCAGGTCCTCGATGATTATGTCGCTTTCATTGCGGGTCATCAGTCGCCAGTTATAGCCCAGGGCTTCTAAAGGCAGCTGTTTGTTCATGCAAATGCCCGGATACCCATTTTGGCCGGCGCTCAATAGCTGCGACCGGGAACACCCGCAGGCAAACACCAGGTTGTTTTCCTGCAAATGCCCGAGTGCATTGTTATATAGTGGAAGCCGATGCAACTGCGAAAACTTGCGTTCAAATTCCTCAGCATTTCGTGGTCCCTCGTGCCAGGGTATATTTAAAAAAGTAAGTGTGTTAAAAATATCTTCCACATATTCTTTCCTCACCCGCTCCCTGTCAAGATCATCGATGCGCAGCAGGATGCTGGCATTGTATTTTTTTGCCAATCCCGCCGTAACAACAAACGATAATACATTGCCCAGGTGCAGGTAACCACTAGGCGTAGGCGCTATTCTTGTTTTTTTAAACTGCATTGCTATCACTTACTCAACTTGTAAGTTCCAATTTTCGTTTCATCCGGATGAAGGTAAAAGATGTTTGCTGTCCTTCCAAGAACCTAACTGAATGCTGTCTTTATCCATCAGACCACACTTTGTGCGAGCCGATGATAAAGCCGGTCGGTCTGTCTGAACGGCGCCTAACCCTGCGTATAATAACATTTTGCTTGCAAGAGTTTGTATTATATTGGCTAACGGAATACTATACCTGTATGACGCTCAAACGGAATCATTTCTTTTTATTGCTTGCAGTATTGGCATTGTCGCCCGCAATCATTGTAAAGCTGGTGTGGATTTTCTCTGCTCATACTGCCCATGCAAAAATGGCTTTTGCCGGAAAGGAAATCAGCGGGCAACTGGTAAAAAATTATTCTGTAATGTTTTTTTCTACCACGGGTAAGGATACCGTATTTTTTAATACCGGCGACCAGGAGCTGTACGAACCAGGACAAGTGCTCCCCATATTATATCAACCCGATGAGCCTACCGATGCCCGTGTGAACCGCTTCTGGAGCATATGGCTGGATACTGTTGTAATAGCCGGTGTATTGGCGGTAATACTGCTCATCGTATTTTTTCATCCTGAAATTATTCCTTACCGGTGCAAAGTGAGGTTACTGCGCAGCAAGCCCTACATCAGGTTTATTGAAAAATAATTTCACCATAAGAAGTGGTTACCTGCTTTTAAAAAATACTTACCTTACTCTTTCACAACTTTACCATCATGCTCAACAGACGTTCACTCATTAAACTTTCCGGCGCTGCTACAATAGCGTCCATGCTGCCATCCGTTACCAGGGCCAACAGCCAAACATCACAAGGGCCTTTTCAGTTTTGTCTCAATACCAGCACTATTAGCGGCAAAAAGCCGGGATTAGTACAGTACATCAATATAGGTTCGCAGTCCGGGTACGATGGGCTGGAACTGTGGATGAACGACATTAAGGATTACCTCAAAAGCGGCAATAGCGTACAATCACTCAAATCACTTTTGCAGGATAAAAAAATTGCAGTTCACAACGCCATCAGCTTCACATCGTGGCTGGTAAACGACCCCGCCAAACGAAAAGCAGCCATTGCAGAACTGGAAGAAGAAATGAAAATATTATCGGCTATAGGATGCAACAGGGTAGCTGCACCGCCGGCTGGTGTGGAGAAAGGCCAGATGCCCGACTGGCAAACGGCAGGTGAGCGTTACCGTATTATACTGGAACTCGGCAAAAAGCACAACGTAATCCCCTTGCTTGAATTCTGGGGCGCATCGGGCACACTGTACAATCTTAGCCAGGCTTTGGCCATAGCTGCAGCCGCCGATCACCCCGAAGCCCGCATCCTACCGGATGTATACCACATGTTCCGCGGTGGTTCGGGATTTGAAGGATTGAAACTGGTGAATGGCCGCGTTATTGATATCATTCATTTCAACGATTATCCTTCCTCTAAACCGAGGTTGGAGCAAACAGATGCAGATCGTGTATACCCCGGCGATGGAGTTGCGCCGGTCAGGCAGGTACTTACCGACCTCAAGGCAATGGGAGGTACCAAATCTTTGTCGCTCGAATTGTTTAACAGGAGTTACTGGCAGCAGGATGCGCTGGAAGTGGCAAAAACAGGTTTGGGAAAAATGAAGAAGCTGGTAGCCGAAATACTGTAGCTATCAGGAAACGAGAACCGAAAACAATAAACGCGAAACACAAATTCATATCAGCAGTGAATATGCAAATCACTCTATTCATCGCCCTTCTTCGAAATAAAGTACATCAACTGCTATTATTACCGAGCAACGTTACTGTTTCTTCAATATCTCTTTAATCTTTTTAGCGTAAGCCTGGGCATATTCCATCATACCAATGTCGTTAGGATGCGTTCCATCTACCGTACTTTCTTTGTTTAAGCCCATTTCCTTTGCGGTAAGCAGGTAAATATTTTTAATGCCCTGCTGCTTCATTTCTGCAAAAGCTTTCAACAATATGATGTTGGTGTTGCTATAACGGTTGAGCATAGCCGTATCCATGTTCATAAAAGGATTGCTGATAGAATGTTCCGCCAGCAATACAGGCGTTGTGGGATGCTTAGACTGTAGTGTATTTACGGCATCAACGATCTTTTTCTTTAATTCAGCAGGAGGATAGGTGTTAGGATCTACAAGATTAGGTAGACAGTCGAGCACAAATACGGATGCATCTATTTCGTTGATAAGGTCAATCACCGGTTCTTCAAGCCGTCCATTTCCTGAAAAAGCCAGGTTGATAATATTGCGGTCAATCAACCGGTTCAAAATATTGGTCCATCCCAACCCCGGCCGGCTGGCACAACCTCCCTGCGCAATAGAAGTGCCATACACTACAACCGGCTTCTGCTTTTCATTTGCCATGAAAGAAAACTGAGTTCCTGCCGGTGTTCCCACTTCCAGCCATTTTACGCTGTTGTACAACGGCAGGTATAACCGGAATTCGGTTTCGGTTGTTGATGCAAGATTATTGAACCGGTATTCAACAGTGTCACCAAAGCTGAATTTTCCCGATGCCCATAACCACCTGCCTGTTTTATCTTTCGCATACAGGTCTACACCGCTTACACCAGTAGCAGGCATGTGAGGCATGGCAAGACTGCCACTCACCGCATAGCGCACCGTAAGCGTTGTTGCACTTGTTTTAAACCGGATGTATTCGCCGGCACTGTTACGCCCCAGGTTCCATATAGCCTCTCGCACCAATGGTTTGGCTTTTGCGGGTAAACGGTCGTAGCTGTTTTCTGTTTGCTTCCACCAGAATTGTCCCTCTATAACAGGTTCTGCCGATGCAGCGGGATTGTGCCATATTAATTCCTGCGCTTGCTGTGCCCGGCTATTCATAACAGTTATGCACATAGCCAATGCAACAACTAATGGCAATATTTTCATGCGTTGATCGATTGATGTAATGATTTCGATAATAAAGTTACCATAATAGAGCATTAGGCTGACTGTTTCTAATAAGTAGTCTTTCTTTTTATTTTGAAGCCCGCTATTGCTTCGGGCAGCATCTTTGCCTGCGCATTTTTCAGGTGGGCGTCGCACACTTCAACAACAATACTGCCATTTAGCAATGGAATTAAATGCGGCCCGATTTAAATTAAAGGAATTGTAAATTGCAGCATGGTGAAAAGGCTAATCTTCACATGTATCGTTGTAGCAGCAATTGGCTGCACCGGCAAAGCGCCTAAGCAACAGCAGGAAATTCTTGCATTGAAAGAAATGAATGAACTGGTTACAGTAGAATACGTGGTGAGCAAGATCATTAAAGCCAACGACAACAAAACCTGGTATAAAATCGGCGACCGTAAAATATTAATGACATGCCAGGCTACACTAAAGGGTGGTATTGATTTTTCGAAGATCGACGAAGCCAAAGTAGCCATTGACAATAAAAACATCACGGTTGTTTTACCACGCGCCACGCTTTTTTCTATCAATATAAAACCGGAAGATGTTAAAGTAGCCTACCAGGAAGTTGGTCCTTTTCGTTCAGAATTTTCGAGCCAGGAAAGGAACGAATTAGCAGCGCAGGCCCAGGTACAAATACAAAACAGTGCCGATTCGTTGGGTGTACTAAAAACGGCCGAGGCCAATGCCAGCATATTTGTAAGCAGCTTTTTGCGGAACCTGGGTTACGAAAAAGTAACCGTAACATTTGAAAACGCTGACACTCATCCAACTTTAAACTGACATGCGGAAAATAGTAAGAAGATATTTGCTTATAGCAGTAATTGCAGTAGTGGTAATATTGCTATTGCTTAAAACAAACTGGTTTGACTCGCTCAAAAATATATTTAAGGCACAGCCTGTTGTAATAGACAATACACCTATTTTAATTAAGGAGATCAACGAGTTGGCCCAGCTATGCACCATCACGGCGTATGATGAAGTAGTGGTAGACTCAACGGTGATACACCCTAAGTCGGCTGTAGAGATGATCCTTCCTGATTTTTCAAAATTTTCGGGATTACCGGTAACGGGCAAACGAATTGTGATCATAGGCAAGGGGCAGATAACTGCAGGCGTTGACCTGAAAAAACTACAGCCACAACATTTTTTTATCCATGAAGATTCTATTGCCCTAAAGCTTCCTTCACCCGAAATACTGGATGCCATCATCAACCCATCGGGATTTGAAACTTTTGATGAAATGGGCGAATGGAGCAGCGAAGCGGTGAACGCTGTAAAAGTAAAAGCCAGGAATAAGATGATTGAAAGAGCGCTGCAGCAAAAAATATTGGAGAAAGCCGGGCAAAGAAGCGTTACATTAATGGAAAATTTTTTAAGAAGCGCTGGATTTAAGAAAGTGACTGTAGCGATTGAAACCTGACAGGCATTGAGGCTGTTTCGTGGTGAAGAATCGTTGATGTGTATATGGACTTTTAGAAGAGACGGAGTCTCGAAAGAACATAGTAAGCATGAAGTCAGAGACCATCAGTGTTCGAAACCTGTGTTTTGGTTGGTCAGACCGGCTCTCGCCGTGCCGACCGAAACCCAACACCATCGGCACGCCGAAGGCGGTCTGATGGAATTAGGTACACAATACACAAGTCTCGAACACTTGTGGTCAGAGACTTCATACAGCATGGCATAGCAAATACAAGTCAGAAACTTCGTAGGTATACATACATTGTGTTACCGATTGCCTGCCTACTTGATTATCCATTATAATTTTTTAACTTCAATAACAAAGTATTTGCTTTGTTACACTAAATAACAGTCCTCGTATGGATTATAGTCACCTGCTGGAAGAGGTAAAACAATATGTTATCCATTTTATTACAGGTCATGCCAACCCCAATATAGTATACCACGATCTGGAGCATACAGAGGAAGTAGTAAAAGCCGCTTCGCTGCTGGGATCGCATTATAACCTGAACGATCACGATTTTTTTGTGGTGCTTGCAGCAGCCTGGTTTCACGATGCGGGCTACTTTAACGGCCCGGCCACAGATCATGAACAACGTTCTGCTCAACTCGCGGCCGATTTTCTGCACCAAAAAGGTGTAAACGAAACAACTGTTCAATCCATAAGCAATTGCATACTTGCTACCAGAATACCGCAAAAACCGGCCACCCTTCTGGAACAAATTGTGTGTGATGCAGACCTTTCTCACCTGGGTTCCGACAACTTCGGGAAACGGAACAAGCTGCTACGTAAAGAAGCTGAAATAAGAGAATCACGGTCTATAACAGGCGAAGAATGGAGAGGAGGCAGCATCCGCTTCCTGGAAAAACATACATACCATACAGATTTTGCTCATCGTCTTTTTGACGATACCAAAACGCAAAACCTGGCAAAGCTTAAACAGAAAGCGGACGAAAAAACAAAGCAGTTCAACGACGCTCCGACTGCGAGTGCGGAATATACTATCCACGCCGATACAGGCAAAAAGAACAAAACAGACAGACCTGAACGCGGCATAGAAACCATGTTCCGCATCAGTTCCAATAATCACCAACGGCTGAGCGATATGGCAGACAACAAAGCGCATATCATGATTACCACCACTTCTATCATCATATCTGTTTTATTAAGTGTGCTGTTGCGAAAGCTCGAAGACAATGAATACCTTATTATTCCTACCACGTTGTTACTGGCCGTATGCGTAATAACACTGGTATTTTGCATACTTGCTACCAGGCCTGCATTGCCATCGGGCAGCTTTACCAAAAAGGATATTGAAAACAAAAGTGTGAACCTGCTTTTCTTCGGCAATTTTTACAAAATGAGTTTCGACGATTATTCCTATGGCATGAAGGAAATGATGAACGACCGGGAATTCCTGTACGGCAGCCTTACCAGGGACCTGTATTCGCAGGGAATGGTTTTAGGACACAAATACCGGTTACTGAGAAAAGGATATAATATTTTTATGTTTGGTATTGTGGCATCGGTACTAGCCTTTATCATTGCATCGGTATTTTTTGGTTCTTAATCAACGCATCTTGTCAATGGCAGGTTTTACTTATTTTAATCGCGATATAAGCTGGCTTTTATTTAACGAAAGGGTGTTAAATGAAGCAGCAAACGAACAGGCTCCGTTAATGGAAAGAATAAAATTCCTTTCTATCTATTCTTCCAATCTCGACGAATTCTACCGGGTACGAATACCTGCCATACAGGCAATCCGTAAGATCAGGAAAAAAGAAGCGAACGATGATGTGTATAACCGGATTACGGAAATCATTCACCGACAACAGGAGCAATTCGGCCAAATATTAAATACACAATTGATACCGGCACTGCAACAAAAGGGATATTATTTTTTAAACAACGATCCGGTTCCCTCGCAGTTCACACAATTGGTGAGCAATTATTTTTTTAATCGTGTTGCCGGTTATCTTCACCCGGTTGAGCTGCAAAAGCGCACCGACTTTTTCCCGGAAAACAACCGGCTGTACCTGGTAGTTGTGGTTCAATATGCAACAAAGCCCGAACAACTGTTTATTGTAAACGTTCCGGCAAATCATATATCGCGGTTTTACAGCATTGAACATGCAGCCGGCACTTATATTGTTTTCCTGGAAGAAGTTATTCGTCACAATCTTGACCACCTGTTTGAAGGTGCTGATATAAAAGGAGCTTATAACATTAAAGTAACGCGGGACGCTGAGTTAAACCTGCAGGATGAATATGATGAGGACCTTGCCGAAAAGATAGAAACCCAGTTGGGCAAAAGAGATCACGGACTGGCTACCCGCTTTTTGTACGAACCGGGTATTCCTTTAAAACACCTGCAACAGATCATTCAAACGTTCAGCCTGCAAAATGCCTCTATAGTGGAAGGCGGCAAACACCACAACCTGAAAGATATTGCAGGTTTGCCGGTAACCGACCCTTCGCTTTTTTACCCATTTTGGCCGGATGTAAATGCGTTGGCCATAACCGGCACTACGCTGCTGGATCGGGTGGCCAGGCAGGATTATATTGTGCATACGCCTTATCAGTCGTATGATACCGTAGTGCGTTTTTTTAATGAAGCTGCCATCAGTGCTTCGGTTACCGACATATACGTTACGTTGTACCGGGTTGCCAGCCATTCAAGAATTGTGCATGCCCTGATCAACGCTGCCAGGAACGGGAAAAAAGTAACTGTGCTGGTTGAACTGAAAGCCAGGTTTGACGAGGCAAATAATATTTACTGGTCAAAGCAAATGAAAGCTGCGGGCGTAAAGATCATTTACAGCAGCAATTCGCTGAAAGTGCATGCTAAAATAGCATTGATAAAGCGTACCGACGAGCAACAACCCTATATTGGTTTGCTGGCAACAGGCAACTTAAATGAAACCACTGCCCGTTTTTATACCGATCATATATTGCTCACCGCCCAACAGGCAATGCTAGGCGAAATAGAAAAGCTTTTCTCTTTTTTAAGCAAAAAGAAAAATCCCGATGCAACAGATGCTGTTACGTTCAATCATATACTGGTAGCGCAGTTTAATTTGCTGCAGGAATTTATTCGTTGCATAGATGTTGAAATTGCCAACGCAAAAGCAGGCCTTCCAGCGTCTGTTACTATTAAACTTAACAACCTGGAAGAAGAAACACTGATCGGCAAACTGTATGAAGCCTCGAATGCTGGCGTTACAATAAACCTGATTGTACGGGGTATTTGCCGGTTGGTGGCGGGCGTAGCAAATCAAAGCGCCAACATTACGGTAAAGCGTATTATAGACCGTTACCTTGAACATGGCCGCGTTTTTATTTTTCACAACAACGGTAACAAAAAAATATTTCTTGGGTCGAGCGATTGGATGAACCGTAATATTTACCGGCGTATAGAAGTTTGCTTTCCTGTATACGACGAACAGATCCGGAAAGAAATATTAACCATTATTGATTTGCAGTGGAGGGATAATGTGCAGGCGGTATATATAACGGGCAACCAAACCAATGAACCGGTAGAAAAAACAGGCGAACCGGTGCGGTCGCAGGAAGCCATTTATCATTATCTGCACAGCCGTAACCACGAAATTTCAAAAGAACAAACAGCACATGAGTTATACCCGCTATAAACGATATACGGCAATCATTACTCTATTCTTTTTTATGATGGCTTGCCAGGAAACAGAAAAGAAAGAAAAATCGCCTGGCGCGTACGATCTCAGCAATCCGGAAAAATTCTTTATGCCCAACAGTCTGCTGGAAATATCGGGCATAACTTTTCGCAATCATGCTAACGATACCGTATATGCTATACAGGATGAAGAGGGAAAAGTATTTTACCTGGCATGGCAGCACAAAAAACAACAACATGTTAAGTTTGCCCAACATGGCGATTATGAAGATATTGCCATCATCAATAATAAAGTGGTGGTATTAAAAAGTAACGGCGCATTGTTTAGTTTTCCATCAGCAGCCTTATATGAAGCAGAAACAAGCACCACACAGGAAATAACAAACCTGTTGCCCAAAGGTGAATACGAAGCGATGTATGCAGATAATGCAGACTCACTGCTATATGTACTTTGTAAAAATTGTGAAGGAAATGACGGAAAAGAATCGGTGTCGGGATATATTCTTTATGCCGGAGATTCTGTTTACCAGAAAGGACAATTCCAGGTTTCCGTACCAGAAATAAGATCGCTGAGCAAGAAAATGAAAAAAGATTTCCGTCCTTCGGGGCTGGCGCAAAATCCGGTTACCAAAGAATGGTTCATTATATCGGCTGTGAACAAACTGCTGGTTATTGCCGACAGCCAATGGAAAATAAAAGAAGTGTGGCCGCTGAATGGGAATATGTTCAATCAGCCGGAAGGAATAGCGTTTGACACTAACGGCAACCTATATATTTCAAACGAAGGCGATGAATTTTCGGAAGGAAATATTCTGAAGTTTGCCAGACGGTAAGAACACCGGAACATACAGCCACAAATTCGCAGATAAAAAATAAAACCATCTGCGGATCTGCAGCAAAAACAACAGTTACAATCATCATTAATGGTTACAAAAATACATACGCTTATTCTGCTCATTCTTTTTCCCGCTTACCTGCTGGCGCAGAATATTGATATTGACCTGCTGAAAAAGATCAATCCCCGCGATCCTGGTTCAGGCTTTTGGGCGGTAACCAGCAGCTCCGCCTATTGGGTGCCGGCGTCGGCCGCTGCGGGTACATTGCTTACCGGGATAATAAGAAAGGACAGGCAATTAAAAATAAACGGCTACGAAATAGTGATCAATGCGACCGTAAGTGCGGCAGTGTCGGAAGCATTAAAACGTGCAATCGGGCGCGACAGACCTGCCGAAACCTATCCAAACGATGTATTTCCCGCGCAGTTGAAATACGGAAGGTCTTTCCCTTCAGGACATACCATTATCGCTTTTGCTACAGCCACTACTATTGCATTGCAATACAAAAAATGGTATGTTGTTGTGCCGGCCTACGTATGGGCAAGCGCCGTAGGATACTCACGCCTTTACAGGGGCGTTCATTATCCGTCGGATGTATTGGGTGGAGCTGCTATTGGTATTGGCACAGGTTACCTTAGCCACTGGCTTACTCGAAAAATATTCAAACCAGAAAAAAACTGACACCATGCCGCAGCGAATTCTTGTTATCCTGCTTTGCATATTTATTACCGGGCAGCTTGCTGCACAGGATTCGATGGTGCAGCGAATCATTTTTATTGGAGATGCGGGCAAAATAGATCCACAACAGGAAGGAGTACTCGCTGCTGCCGCGCAGCAGGTAATAACTGGTAAAACCACGGTAATGTTCCTGGGAGATAATATTTATCCCAGGGGTATGGGGTTACCGGGCAGCACTGAAGAAGCTGAAACACAAAAAATTCTGCAAACCCAGTTTATACCTTTTCGTACTAAAGATGCACCGGTGTATTTTATTCCCGGCAATCACGACTGGGACAGGATGGGGCGCAAAGGTTTGAAAAAAATAAAACAGCAGGGTTTATACCTTACTCAACAGCAAGACAGTCTCCTGAAAATGCTACCTGCCGGCGGCTGCCCGGATCCGTTTGAAGTAAATATATCAGAAAACGTTGCCATTATCGGCTTTGACAGCGAATGGTGGTTATACCCGTTCGACAAAACAGATGAAGAAACGGAATGCTCCTGCAACAGCAACGAAGAAATAGTGGAACGGCTGGAAGAGCTGTTGTATAAGAACAGGCATAAATTTATTCTGCTGGCCTCGCATCATCCGTTTCAAAGCTATGGACATCACGGTGGCTACTATGCGCTGAAAGACCATATATTCCCGCTCACATCCATCAATAAAAATCTGTACATCCCTTTACCGGTTGTTGGTTCGCTGTATCCGTTGCTGCGAAAAACCTTTACGAGCCCCGAAGACATGATCAATCCTTTATACAGATCTATGATTGAAGACATCAGCAATGTGTTTGAAGGATTTCCCAATATTGTATATGTAGCAGGGCACGAACATGGGTTGCAGTTCATTAAAAACAAACAAATACAGGTGGTGAGCGGCTCAGGCTCCAAGGAGTCGTTTGTAAAAAAAGGAAGGCATGCATTGTTTGCCGACACGAAACCTGGTTTTGTTACAGCAGATGTATTGAAGGATAATAGCATCCGGTTCAACTATTTTATCTCCGATGGCAACAGGGCTGCCGTAGCATTCACTTACGTTCAGCCCTACACGAATACAGCAGCAACCGCAACATTGCAGGCAATTAACGAGGACAGTGTTTGGGTGCAGGCCAATCCGAAATACGATAGCGTAGGCAACCTGCACAGGAAAATATTGGGCGAAAACTACAGGAAGGAATGGGCTGCAAAAACCCGGGTGCCTGTCATCCGTATATCTAACATCAGCGGAGGGCTCACACCTACACAGCGCGGTGGCGGCCATCAGTCGCTGTCGTTGCGACTGGAGGATAAGGAAGGAAAAGAATGGGTAATGAGAAGCGTTGATAAAAACCCGGAAGTAATTATTCCCGCTGCCATACGGCAAACTTTTGCCAGAGACATTGTGCAGGATAACATGTCTGCCCAGCACCCTTATTCTGCATTAATAGTTCCTCCCCTTGCCGATGCATTACAGGTACCGCATGCCAATCCGATGATAGGACTGGTTTCGCCCGATGCCAATTTGGGTATGTATGAAAAGCTTTTTGCGAATAAGCTGTTCTTGCTGGAAGAACGGGAACCTGCAGGCAAATCGGACAATACAATTAAAATGTTGGACCAATTGCTGAAAGACAACGACAACCGGTTTGATTCGGCTTTGTACCTGCGGGCTAAAATACTCGATCTTTTTTTAGGCGACTGGGACCGGCATTTTGATCAATGGCGCTGGCACGACATTCAGAAGGGCAATAGCAAAAAATACATTGCAGTACCGCGCGACAGGGATCAGGCGCTGTATGTAAACGAAGGCTTTTTACCAAAAGCTGCCTCCCGCCCATGGCTGCTGCCGTATCTGCAAGGTTTTAAGGGTCGCATAAAAGATGTAAATACTTTTATGTATAATGGTCGTCAACTCTCCTCTCAATTTTTAAACCAGTTCGACTACGGAACATGGATGCGTATTTCAAAAGAAAGCATCAGCAAGCTTACAGATAAAGTATTGGAAGATGCATTGAAACGCTTGCCGGAGTCTGCAAAATCCATTCGCTACAACCAGCTCTTGGCGCAGCTAAAACAACGTCGTGGCAATATGGAGAAGGCCATGAGTGAATACTATTCCTTTGTTTCAAAAATTGTGGATATCAGGACTACTAACAAGAACGAATACGTGGAGATCAAAAATGAAGATGATAATAACCTGCAGGTGAATATCTACAAATTATCAAAAGAAAAAAATATAAAGGAACAGTTTTACTCGCGTACATTTCTTGCTTCGGAAACAAAAGAGATAAGACTGTTTATAGGAAAAGGCGACGACAGCGTAATGGTCAACAATACTGCTTCGCCGATTAAACTCAGGATAGTAGGTGGCAAAGGAGATAAGAAATACAATATTGTTGCTGCTGCCCGCGCTATAAAGTTGTATGGCAAAAAGGACAATATAGTTTTTGAGGGCGATGCATCAAAGATTCAAAAGCATTTATCGAACGACAGTGCGAACACAGCGTATATGCCCTCCGATCTGTACAATGTAACCGGACCAATGATTGCTGCAGGTTATAACAGGGATGATGGTTTATTGATAGGTGCAGGCATTAAGCATGTGCAGCGCGGCTTTCGGAAATTGCCTTACGGCAGTATGCAGCAACTGAGCTTTACGCATTCTTTTTCGAGCGGAGCCTGGCTGGTGAAGTACAGGGGCGAATGGATACAAGCGGTTGGCAAAGCAGATGTTGTGCTGAATGGAACGGCAAAAGCGCCTAACAATACACAAAACTTTTACGGTCTGGGCAATGAAACACCGTTCAATAAAACGGGCAACTATGTAAAATACTATCGCACTAAATTTAATTTATACCAGGCAGATGCATGGTTGCGCTGGAGAAATAAAAGTGCTGCATTCGCTGTTGGTCCGTCCTTCCAATATTATCATTTTAATGAAACTAAAAATGCGGGCAGGTTTATTACCAGCACCGCTCAATTGCATACATATGATAGTTCCACTATTGCTGAAGACAAATATTTTGCGGGAGCCACCGCACAATTTGTATACGATAAGCGGGACAGCAGGATACTGCCGTCTAGCGGCGGCTATTTTAATATCCGCTTAACCGGCCAGGCAGGGTTAAACAGCTATTCAAAATCGTTTGCGCAGGCTACCTCTGAATTTGTGATCTATAAATCGCTGGACAGGCAATCGGCATTTATCATTGCCAATCGTATAGGCGGCGGCGTTACCCTGGGCAATGCGGCGTTTTATCAGTCGCTGTTTTTGGGAGGACATGAAAATCTTCAGGGTTACAGGCAATACCGTTTTGCGGGCGATCATATGCTGTACAATAACTTTGAGCTGCGAATAAAGCTGGCAGATATTGCCAATTATATTTTGCCGGGGCAACTGGGCATAACAGGGTTTTATGATATTGGCAGAGTGTGGGTAACCGAATTTAAAAGCGATCAATGGCACCAGGGAACGGGTGCTGGTATTTATTTTGCACCGGCTCAAATGGCGGTGTTGCAGTTTACGATGGGTTATTCAAAAGAAGGCTGGTATCCTTATATTACGCTTGCAGTGAGATATTGAAAATTTTCCTGCAAATTTTCACAGATAGCAATCGCGGATAATGCAGCAGTAATAAATGAATCAGCGCACATCAGCAAAAGACATCAGCGCTTACCTGCGGAACAGACTTATCTGACTTTTGATTAAGGTTTCCAACTTTTAGAAAGTTAGAACCTTCGGAAAGCGCATGTGCTACGCCGTTACCAAATTGTTTTATGATTGCAGCCCTAACACCGGCTTGGGAGTGATTTTCTGAACGGGCACCGTTGCTCCTTTTGCCTTTTTCTTTTTCCTTCCTCTCCATACCATAAAACCTGTAACGGGAAGGCTGGCGCAGATGAGTGAGCCGAAGAAGGCCAATATCTTGCCTGGCAGTCCCAGCACGGCACCAACATGAATATCGTAGTTCATGCGGGCAATTTTATCGGCTAAAGAAGCGTCGCTGAAGCTGCCGGCGTATACACCGGTGGCGGGCAACTCCTGCAAAGTGTATTGATCGTAGTGATAATAATCTGCATCGTAATAAGTTCCGGGGCGATGATTTACAAATCCCTCAATAGCATCGGAACGAGTGGCTGGATAATACACGCCGAACTTCTCTTTTTGGTTGGCTTTGGCCGCCATGAGGTGGTACACATAATCGGCAGCGTCTTTTCCTTTCTGCAACGTGGCAGTACTATCGGAAACAGGGTGCTCGTGTGGCGGCAGTGTTTTACCGGCAGAAGTAACGAAATACAGCGACTTAGCAAACCATTCAAAGCCCCATACCAAACCGGTAACGGCAATAAATATGGCAACCCAGGTCATGTAAAAGCCCAGTACGTTGTGCATATCGTAATTCACCCGGCGCCATTTGGCATTCCATTTTATAGAAAAGCGTTGCTTGCGTGCAGCTTTGTTTTTTGGCCACCAGAGTACCAGCCCTGTAATCATCAGTATTACAAAAATCAACGTGGCGGTGGCAACAATTGGCTGACCAATTTGCGGAGGAAGCCAGAGATAGAAATGTCCATCTAAAACAACCCTGAAAAAATCTTTATTCATATCCTTCACCTTCAGCACTTCTGCTGTATAAGGATTCAGAAAGATCTGCTTGTAATTTTCCTCTTCGTCGTAATAGTAAGCAACGGCTGCTTTGTCTTTACCTACGTATTCCAATCCTTTTATTTCTTTCCCATCCAGGTGTTTATCTGCTTCGGGCTTTAATTTAGACGGAGGAAGGAAGGCGGCCTGCTGCGGTTGTACATACTGGTAAGGTTGGGTAAAGCTTCGTATTTCGTTTTCAAAAGCCAGGATGCAGCCGGTTATACCCAAAAAAAGTACAATCGCTCCTGAGCTTATGCCCAGCCAAAGGTGCGACCATCCTACAACACGACGAAAGAGCGATTTGCCGCCAGGTTTTTTTTTCGCCGCAGAATCTGTTTTAGTGCTTGAACCTTTCATAATACTGATTCCAATGACCAACTTGTGGAAGATTGCAATATTATTATATAAAAGACAGCACGATTTACGAAATAGGGAAACTGTAGGCCGGAAATCGGAAAAATTTGTTTCTCAAACTGTTGCGTCTAACCGAAGTTTCTCAAGTATTGTTCTTTTTGCTTCATTTCCCTCTTTTTTCCACTTAATAAGCCTCATTTCTCCTTCCTCCAGCTCAATACCGGTAATGTCGCCATCGGTAAAGCAGCAGCAGCCGGTGTTAAAGTAGGTGGGTTTCAGGTGGAGATAATCTTCTGAAACGTGATCGTACTCCTGTCGCCGGAAAGCGATTTCCTGTTGGAGCCTGGCAATAGCAGGTGCATCGTTTTGCTGGCGAGCCAACAGTAATTGCTTGTACAATCTTTCAAGATGCGTCATCGATTCAAATACCGGCTGGTGCGTGTGCCCGGTAATTAACAGCATGTCCTGTTGGGCAGAGCTCCATTCATACATAAACTGGTTGTGTTCTGTTTTGAGTATATCGTTAAAAGCCGGCGTATTGATATTCAGCTCCAGGAAAGATTGAAGGGGCGCCCATATTTTGGCAACAAACCAGGCGCTGAACTTATTGCCATCGCTCTGCCCGTCGCCCTGGTGACCATGCGTTAAAAAAATATCCAGCTTTTTGTGTATGCCATATTGCAGTATAACGCCTTCGTATATGTGCAAAGTTTCGCCATAAATATTCAGCAATTGCAAAGGAGCAAAGGGATCGTTGTTCCAGAATACATCGTGATTGCCAAAAACTTTTATCAGTCCTTTACGCTTTAAAAATTTTCTTTCAAGATCGAAGGATGGCTTGTTGTGCTTACTTACAGTAAAAAGGTTAAACTTCCATAGCTCTTCACTATCGCCCAATATAATAAGCGTGTAGCCCATACCGTAATAGTAGTTGAGCGCAGCCAGGTAATTGCTTTCAGCAGGCGCAAAATCGTCTGACCGTTTTTTGTTTCCCTTGTGCAGGTCGGAGAAAACAATGATTTTTTGGGGTGTAAGATGCAGATCTATTACCAGCCCTTTTTTGCCCGGTTTTTCCTTGATCTTCTGGTACAACTTAGACAAGGCGAGGTGTACTCTTTCCCTGTTGGGCCGCGACGAAAACCTATTTGCCAGCCTGGTAACAGGTTTAGTTAATAAGCGTTGTAAAAACCTCCGGAAACTCATGAAAAAACAGCAATGTACAAATTTTACGAATGCGCAATAGCCACGGATGCGCTGATAAGAAGATTTATCTGTACATCTGCGGCGATCAATTGGTTGCTTTTACATCACTTCATACATTTCTTCCCAACGGGTGGTATAACGGGGACTTCTTTTTTCCTGGCGCATTTTCCAGTTGCGATCGGTGCCGGAAGCGGCAAATTTCAACATATCGTTGCGCATGCTGAAGTTGATATTGTCCATCATATCCATTAAAAAACGACCCTTGTTTTTTGTTTCGGGCACAAACAGGTTGCCTTGTATGGAAGTATCGGGCACCAGTTCGCTCAGCATTACACCCGCTTTTTTATAGAACCGCCCCGACTGATACAACCTGTCTACCAGCGCTACAGCAGGCTTTATCAGCTCATTGGTTACCGATGTGGCAAATGCCAGCGTGGTATAGGTACTGTTAACGGGGCCATGCTGAAAATCAATTGAATGATCTTCTTCTTTAGGAACAATGAATATGCTGATGGTGCGAGCCGCACAGTATTGCCTGCGCAACTTTTGGGCAGCCAGCGAAGTATAAGTAGCAATGGCTTCTTTAATAGAAACAATATCGTTTACGGGAGAACCAAACATGCGTGTGGAGGCGATCATTTTTTTTGTTTTCAGCGGATCTTTCATTTCGATGGACGCCTCTCCTCTCAGCTCGCGCACAACGCGCACACCTGTTACACCGCCCATCTGCGCATGCGCCCACTGGTCGGACATATTGCGTAATTCCCACGCACTGGTAATGCCCATATTGATGAGCTTGCTGGCATAAGCCCCTCCTATTCCCCATAAATTGTTTACGCGGATGGATTGCAGCGCAGCATGTTGCTGTTGCAGGGTAACCAATGCCGTTATACAATTGGTTTTGCTTTTATTTTTTTTGGCAAGATAGTTGGCGGCTTTGGCCAGCGTTTTGGTGGGAGCTACGCCTACCGATACAGAAATGCCTGTCCATTGTTCCACCGTTTGCCTGATGTATAAGGCATATTCTTCCGCCCCGCGGGCAGTCATAGCAGGCAATGCAACAAAAGCTTCATCCACGGAGTACACCTCAACGTTAGTTTCACCTGCAATTACACGCAGCGTTTCCATCACCCCCAGCTTAAGTCGCCATACAATGTATAGTTCGATGAAAAAACTGCTACGTCATGCTTTTCAATTAATGGTCTCGCCATAAAATAAGGACCAGCCATCTGCACTCCTATCTGCTTAGCTTCATCGCTTCTCGATACAATACAACCATCGTTGTTACTTAATACTACCACAGGCTTATTTTTTAAATCAGGTCTGAACAATCTTTCGCAGGAACAATAAAAGCTGTTGCAGTCTACAATGGCTTTTAAACCGGTGTACAATATAGCTGCGTCCTGAACGATTGCCTGTTGCTGTGCGGAATTGACGGTGGTATCCATATTGCGAATATAATATATTTAGCATAAAATACTAAACATATTAGCAAAATGATTATTTCTGTTCTCTCTGCCGTGGTTACTCACAAAATGCGTGGCATTTCACAAATACTGTTTTATTTAACCTGTAAAAAGCCACACAGTGCGTGACTAATTGGAAAACCATCCGCACAGAATTGTGGTGGGTACATCAGCGGTTGTTGATAGCAGTGTCAGATGCGGCTGCCCGTAACTGGGCACATGAATGGAAGCGGCAGATAACAGGTGGAATAAGCATTCGCTGCCTTCAGATAGGCCCTGACCTGTAAGATTCCAGTATTTATCCCAGATACGATCTCAGCATCCACGCCATTTTTTCGTGCTGCTTAAGCAGACCTGTTAAGAAATCGCTGCTGCCAATGTCTTTGAACTTTTCGTCAAATTCGTCTATTTGCTTGCGCAGGTTGATAATAATCTTTTCATGATCGGCATCGAGGTTGGGTATCTGTTCTTTAAAGCCGGTGGGTACAGCAGGTTCTTTAAGAGTGGCGAGCTTTAATAATTCCGCCAGCCTGCCTTCGGCGTAGTAACCAATAGTGCGTATACGTTCGGCTATTTCATCAATCATTTCCGCCAGCAATGTGTATTGTGCTTCATACAGCTTGTGAAGCTCCATAAAGCTGGGACCTTCGACGTTCCAGTGATAGCTGCGGGTTTTATTGTAGAGGACGTGTTCATCCGCCAGTATCTGGTTCAAAACTTCTGCAACAGCCTGGCGATTCTTTTCGGTTATTCCAATGTTTACTTTAGCCATAAAATACGTTTTTTAACTAATGTACAAGAATTACACCACTCCTTATAACCTGGCCATATTGACATTGCTCATGTGCAATAACAATCAACAACAAATGCTCCACCTGCCATGAAACAGCCATATTATAAATAGCTTGTTAACGGTGGACTGCTCAGGCAGCAAAGTAAAAAAAGGGGATTTATTTCCACAAGCTTGCAACAAGCAGCTTCTGCTACAATAAAGACTTCACTTTGTCAATCACCTCCTGCAATTGCGAAGCATCCTGCCCACCTGCAGTAGCCAGTGTTTTTTGTCCGCCGCCACCACCTTTTATTAAAGGAGCCACATGTTCTTTAATGATTTTGCCTGCATCGAGGTTTTTTGCCGCTGCTACCACGTCAGACATTCCTATTGCAACAAAGGGTTTACCATCAATATTGGCGCATAAAACCATTACATAATCGCGCAGGTTGGTTTTTACATCAAAGCATAATTTTTTCAATGCATCTGCATTGTTTACCTGCACTATCTGCCCAATAAAGGTTATGCCGTTTACAATTTCATCTTTCTGTAATAGTTCGTTCCTTAACTGCACCAGCTGTCTTGCTTCCAGCCCTTCTATCTTTTTTTGCAAGGCGTTTTTTTCTTCTATCAGCTTTTCAATGGCCTTCAGTGGATCTTTGGCTTTGAGCAATTCGCTGATATGTTTGTACTCGCTTATTTTTTCAAAACTGTATTGTATAGCCGCCGGACCGGTTAACGCCTCCACACGTCTTACGCCTGCTGCTACGGCAGATTCGGAGGTGATAGCAAACAAGCCTATCATGCCGGTATGCCCCACATGCGTGCCGCCACATAATTCGATGGAATACTCAGGATCGATCACTACCACCCGCACCACATCGCCGTATTTTTCGCCAAACAAAGCCATGGCGCCCAGCTTCAATGCTTCTTCTTTAGGCAGTTCTTTAATTACAACGGGTATGTTGGCCCGTATTTTTTCGTTCACCAGCAGCTCTACTTTGCGCAACTCTTCATCGGTTACTTTTGAAAAATGAGAAAAATCGAACCGCAGTGTATCGGGCGAAACCATGGAGCCTTTTTGCGCTACATGCGTTCCCAGCACCTGCCTTAATGCTGCGTGCAACAGGTGAGTGGCAGTGTGGTTGTACATGGTGTACAATCTTTTTTCCCAATTCACAGAGGCCGTTACAGGCTGTGTAATATCCCCGGGCAGATTGTCGGTAAAATGAATGAACAGGTCATTCTCTTTACGGGTATCGTTTACCGTTATCTTTTCGTCGCCAAACTGAAGATAACCGGTGTCGCCCACCTGCCCGCCGCTTTCGGCATAAAACGGCGTAGCTTCCAATACCAGTTGGTATTGTTCTTTTCCTTTGGCTTTTACTTTCCGGTATTTTACAACCTGTGTATCTATCAGCAAATCGTTGTATCCTACAAAAGAAGTTTTATCTGCTTTGTTGATCTCCACCCAATCTTCCGTATCGATGGCCGTAGCAGCACGCGAGCGTTCTTTCTGCAACTGCATTTCTTTATTGAATCCTGCTTCATCTACCGATAACCCATTTTCTGATGCAATGAGGCGGGTAAGATCAGCAGGAAAACCGTAAGTATCGTACAGCTCAAAAGCATCTTTGCCGGAAATAATAGAATTGGAATCGTTCTTTTTTACCTGGATGATATCATCTATTCTTTTTAATCCCTTTTCAAGCGTACGCAAAAAGGCTTCTTCCTCTTCGCGCACTACCCTTGTAACAAATTCTGCCTGCTGGTATAATTCAGAAAACACATATTTAAATTGCAGCGATAATGTTATTACCAGTTGATGCAATAACGGTTGTTTATAATCGAGATAGGAGTAATAATACCTTACCGCTCTTCTCAAAATCCTTCTTATAACATAGCCGGCACCGGTATTAGAAGGCAGCTGTCCATCGGCAATGGTGAAGCTGATGGCACGTATGTGATCGGCAATTACGCGAAAGGCTATTGCCTCGCGACTGTCGCTGAAGTCGTATTTTTTGCCGGTAAGTTTTTCAGTAGCTTCAATGGTGCCGGTAAATACATCTGTATCGTAATTAGAAGTTTTGCCCTGCAATACTCTTACGAGGCGTTCAAAGCCCATCCCGGTGTCTACATGCTTAGCGGGTAATAGATCGAGTTTTGTATGTTCAACCACCGCTTTCGCCCGATCCTCTTTAGTTGCATCTTTATTTTCGGCACTCCAAGTATCAAAGGCTTTTTTATCAGACCAAACTCTATTAAACTCCATAAACACATTGTTCCAAATCTCAATCACTTGCGGATGATCGTTGTTCACCAGTGTTTTACCATCAACAGTATTGCGCTCTTCATTGGAACGGCAGTCTACATGTATTTCGGTGCAAGGCCCGCAAGGTCCTGTGTCGCCCATCTCCCAAAAATTGTCTTTTTTCTTACCGGGTAATATCCGGTCTTCCGCAATTACTTTTTTCCATTCGTTGTAAGCCTCTTCATCGCGGGGCAGGTTTTCAGCGGCATCGCCTTCAAAAATGGTAACGTATAAACGATCTTTCGGTATACCATATACGCCGGTTAACAATTCCCAGCTCCAGGCTATGGCTTCTTTTTTAAAATAGCCGCCCGATGGGTCAGCAGGATCGCCAAAGCTCCAGTTGCCCAGCATTTCGAACATAGTATGGTGATAGGTATCAACGCCTACTTCTTCCAGGTCGTTGTGCTTGCCGCTTACACGAAGGCATTTTTGCGTATCGGCTACACGGGCATAGGGTGCTTTCTTATTGCCAAGAAAATAATCCTTGAACTGGTTCATGCCCGCATTGGTGAATAACAACGTGGGATCATTTTTAATTACAATAGGAGCAGAAGGCACCACCTGGTGCCCTTTTGATTGAAAAAAATCAAGGAAAGCCTGCCGGATCTGTACTGAAGTCATCGTTCCTCCGTTTATATTTTTTGTGGCGTTTGAATGTTTAAATTTTATATTTGCTTTTACCCCTTTAGGGAGGGTGCGAAGGTAGTTAAATTATAGCTGGATTTTTGTCCGGCGAACAGACCCTGCTGCATGAAAAAAATAAAGTATTACTACAATACCAACACACTCCGTTATGAAAAGCTGGTAGTGCCCTTTAGGGTAAAGCTCCTGCGTATACTGGGCTTTTTGGCAGCAGCCCTGGTTACCGCGCTTATTATTGTGGTAATTGCATTCCAGGTAATTGATTCTCCCAAAGAAATGCTGATGCGCCAGGAAAACCAACGCATACGCGAAGATTATGTGCTGCTGAACAACAAAGTGAAAACCATGCAGCAGCAAATGGCGGAGCTGGAAAAAAGAGACAATCATGTATACCGCGAAATTTTTGAAGCCAATCCCATACCTGACAGTGCACGGGCCAAGAGTATTGAAAAGCAGCAGGAGATAAAGCTGGTGGAGCAGATGGAAGACAATGAACTCGCTTTTTCCATTGCGTCTACACTTGATAATCTTACCAACAGGATCGCTTTTCAAACAAAATCGTACAACGAAATTGAGGAGATGATCAAAGGCAAGGAAAAGTTGTTAGCGGCTACTCCCGCCATTCAGCCTATCAGCAATAAAGACCTTAACCGCATTGCATCTGGCTTTGGATACAGGATTGACCCGGTATACAAAACCGTAAAAATGCACGCGGGGCTTGACTTTGCTGCGCCTCAGGGCACACCGATCTATGCCACTGCCGATGGCGTTGTGCGGCTTTCGGGCAACACTGGCAACGGATATGGAAACCACATCATCATTAACCACGGGTATGGCTACGAAACATTGTACGGCCACCAGTACCGCATTAAAGCCAAAGTGGGGCAACGAGTAAAAAGAGGAGAACTGATTGGCTGGGTGGGCAGCACGGGGAAATCAACCGGGCCGCACCTGCATTACGAAGTGCATAAAAACGGGCGGCATATCGATCCGATTTATTTCTTCTATAACGATCTTACACCCGAACAGTTTGACCGCATCCTTAAAATTGCCGCCTCCGGCAACCAGAGTTTTGATTAAATGTTAATAATTACCGGCATCATTTTTTCTGCATACCGTTAATTTAGCGTCATGTATAAGCAACTCGACCTGTTTGCAGCAGCGGCAACAGAGCCGGAAATAACGGAACCAAAAGAAAAAGCGGAACCGGCAGCAGCCGAAATGCTTGCTGAAACAACTGTGCAGGTGGATGAAGTACTGGTGCCCCTACCGGAATCAGTGGTGGTTCCGGAACTGCTATTTACACCAGAAGCAACAGTTGCCGGTGAAATACATGTAATGGCAACGGCGCAAACGGTAAAAACGCCGGTAGCACGGATTGCTAAAAAAGGCAAACGCGGACGTAAGTCGTTGAAGGAAATGGAAGAGGAAGCATCTTTTATTGAGGTGCCGCCAGATGAAATACTTTTTAAAAAACAATATTATGGTATTGGCGAAGTGGCGGAAATGTTTGGGTTAAATACTTCGTTGCTTCGCTACTGGGAAACGGAATTTGATATACTGAAGCCACGTAAAAATCGCAAGGGCGACAGGCATTTTCGCCCGGAAGACATTAAAAATCTTACCCTCATTCATCATTTGCTGCGCCAGAGAAAATATACAATTGAGGGAGCTAAAGAATATCTGAAGAAAAATAAATCAAAGGCACAGGAAAATTTTGAAATGATACAACGACTGGAAAAGATAAAATCATTTTTGCTGGAACTGAAAGCGGGATTGTGAAGGAGCGGTCAGCGATCAGCTATCAGCTATCAGTAATCAGCTTTGAGCATTACGGTCTTTGGCCCTACACCTTATACCCCATACCTTATACCTTACACCCTACCCCTCAAAAACTTGTTATATAGAAATTTCTTAACAATACACGGCTTTTATTTTGCTGGAATAACAAAGGTTAAAGAAATGACTAAGGGAAAATATTTAGTTTCCCAACCCGTTTTTTACAATGCCTAATTGTTAAACAATATGATAAATCCGATCCGTTTTTCCCTCGCGGCCTGTGCGGTTGCGTTTTGTTTTGGATTTCAAAGTTTTAAGAGCACAACCATTGCAGACAAAATTATTACGGATACTTCATCCAAACATGCTGTTGATAATATACAAAGGGCAACCAATGCTGCGGGATACACATTGGTTATCAAAAAAAGCACCTACGAAATGACGTTATATGATGCTGAGGGCTGGTATGGCACTTACCCCGTGGTGTTTGGCAATAAAAAGCAGGACGATAAAAAAATGGAAGGTGACAGGCTTACGCCGGAAGGGCATTTTAAAATAATTGGCAAGAAAATTCATAAACAATGGGGCAAGTTCTTAATGCTTGACTATCCTACCAAAGAAAGTTACGAACGTTTTAAGAGCAGGAAAGCTGCCGGCCAAATACCTAAAAAGGCAACCATTGGCGGAGGCATTGGCATACATGGTACACGCCCCAACGAAGAATGGGTAATTGATAAATTTATTAACTGGACGAGCGGTTGCATTTCTGTGAGATACAGCGATATGGCCGAATTATACGACATGCTTCCGATAGGAACAGAAGTAATTATTGAAAAATAATTTCGGTTACAGGTTCACCGGGATCACTTTAATGAATTGAATTAAACAGAAGGCAGTTGGCTTTAAGCCGCTGCCTTTGCTGTTTTTGTGGTGTTCTTACACGCATTGTAAAAAATACCTTGTTGAAATTATTTTCCAAAGGTTTTATAAACACCTGCAAATTCTATACACACGGCTTTATCGCACCGTTGTTGGTATGCAAGGCTGGCAATGCGGGAGACATACCAACAACAGAAACAGGAAGCTGCTTTGCGACAGTAGCAAACATAGTAAAGTAGCCATGGCACACACGTTACTAACTCTGTAACATGAAAATTCGCCTTTTGAATTGAGGTGTTTTTTGTAATTTACAAGGGCCTAAATACTTTATAATCATCGCTGTTGTAAAAGCGCTGGCTATTCAACGATTGATATTGCTAACAAAAAATGAAACTAACCACACCTTTTGACTTTGTATGCGGAAGCACCACGTTTCTGAGTCAAAATACCAATAAATCACTGCACCCGTTTAAGCTACGGCAAAGCAATTCCGCAATTTTTTATTCATCCGGTGTCGGTAGAAGCCCTCCAACAGACAAGCTGTTTTTCTGATCAGGTAACCTGGCCTGTTTTTCGTTTCCAAATTTATTACCTCTATCATCTTGCTTTTGGATTATTGAAAACATATCGCTTATAAAGCACTTTTACCTAAAAACGAAAGCTTCCTAGTACCTGCATCGTGAAAAGTCTTTCCATTGCTTCACGACCATGAGGAGGAAAGGAGTATGCCATGAGGCTTGGCCTACCGTATGATGAAATATGTCCGAATTAGCCTTAATCATCAAATCATCGTTCGTTATGCCTATCTATTACAAATCATTGCTTAAGGCAATATTCATTACTTTTTTCTGCTGCGGTACTGTTTGTTCCGCTTTTGCACAAACCGACCTGGAAATAGTTATGTCCCGGTTTCATGACAGCTTTATAGCAAGCACCGCCGTTGCCGACCTGAATACACAGGTAAATAACAACCTGGCATCTCAAAAATCAGACGGTTCCTGGAGTGACATCGATTATCAATCTCACGCACAAACCATTTGGCCGCCATCCAACCACCTTTCCCGGCTCGAACTCTATGCAAAAGCTTTTACAAACGAGTTGAGCGGATATTACGGATCTGCGGATGTTCTGGAAAAACTCAAAACAGGCATTGAGTTTTGGGTTAATATAAGCCCCGCACCGTCCAGCACTAACTGGTGGTTTGGAACAATTGGGGTACCCAAACAAGTGGGTAATATACTAATAGCCCTCCGTTTAAGCCAGGCAGACATTTCATCTGATCTTGAAACAAAGTTTATTGGATGGATGACAGGCGGCAGACCGATTTCTGAATTTGTAGGGGAAGGAGGAGCAAACCTTACGGATGTTGCGCAGCATTATATAATGCGGGCCTGTTTACAAAATGACGGTACGCTGTTATCCGAAACCGTAAGCACTGTTGCCGACGCTATTAAAATAGATGCTAGTGCGGGTATTCAGCAAGACTTTTCTTTTAAGGCGCACGGCCCGCAGCTTTCAACTTATGCCTATGGCTCAGAGTTTGTTAAGGGGATCGGCGTAATCGGTACAAGTGTAGCAGGTACCGCGTACGCAATTACCGCCGAAAAAATGGCCATTTTTTCCAACTTTATTCGTAAAGGTTTTATGAAGCCTGTGCGGGGGATGTTTTCGGATTTTAACAATTTTGGTAGGGGTATCAGTCGAAACAACGCCGGACGGGCACCTGCAGACCTGATCGAAACAATATCCAAAATCGACCTTCCTCAATACGCCAGCGAGTATGCCAACACAATAGCACGTATGAAGGGCGAACAACCGCCGTCATACAATGTTTCTCCGGAGCATTATCATTATTGGAAAACCGACTATTCGCTGCACATCCGGCCCGGGTATACATTTGGCCTTCGATCAGTGTCTACCCGCACCGTTAAGTCGGAACAGGGCAACGGGGAAAGCCTTAAATGTAATTTCCTTACGGACGGGGTAACATATATTGGCGTGACCGGAGATGAGTATTCAAAAATTTTTCCCATTTGGGACTGGAACAAAATTCCAGGCACAACAGCACCAGAAATAACCACTTTTCCAGATGTACCCGACTGGGGGGTTAACTACGGTAAAACTTCCTTTGTAGGGGGTGTGTCAGATGGAGTATACGGAGCAAGTACCTTTGTATTAGACGACTATAAAATTACGGCCAAAAAGGCCTGGTTTTTCTTTGATGATGAAGTGGTATGCCTCGGCAGCGGCATCAATTCAACCGCTGCAGAAGCCATCAACACAACTGTTAACCAAAGTTTTCTTACAACGGAGGTTATCGCTTCTACAACCAATGGTACAACGGCTACCCTTTCGCCCCAAGCACAGCAAGCCTATACAGGAAACCTGAAGTGGGTAAGTCAGGGCAACATCGGCTATTTTTTTCCCAGCGGTGGAAATCTCACGTTGTCTAACCAAACCCAAACGGGCACATGGAAAAGTATCAACAGCAGCCAGTCAGATGCCCAGGTGAGCGGCAATGTATTTAAGCTGTGGATCAATCATGGCGTTAAACCGGTTAACAGTGCTTACGCTTATATTGTAGTACCCGGCCTCGGTACACAGGAACAAATGCAAGCCTACGATATGAGCCGCATTCAAATACTGGCCAATACAGACAATATCCAGGCCATCAGGCATACGGCATTGGACAGGTTGCAGATTGTGTTTTACAAAGCGGGGGAGTTTACCAACGGAACTACCGTTGTAAAGGTGGACCAACCTTGTGTTCTCACATTAAAAAACCTACAGACCAACAATGTTACCGTACATGTTGCGGATCCTTCGCAGTCACAGGCTCAAATAACCGTTTCATTGAAGACCGACCTTTTTACGGTCACAAGGACTGGTACGTTTGCGCTTCCGCAGGGAGACTTCGCAGGCAGTACCGTTAGTGGAACCATCAATGAAAACAGCCCGCCTGCCCCTACCTATACTGAAAAATCAATCGATGTTTTGTCAGATGCATTTGTTAAAAACGGAACTGGAAACACCACCAAGAATTATGGAAACGCCGGATACCTGGCTGTGCAAAATAGTGTGTACGCAAGTTATCTGAAATTTGATGTAAGCCAGATCAGGCCCGCCCAGGTTTACTCAGCAAAACTTGTACTGAATCCGCTGGACGATTCAAATGGAGATCAATGGCCTCTCTACCTGGTGGACGATAACAACTGGCAGGAAGTCACCACAGAAAACTCCGACGGTATCACCTGGAGCAATGCCCCGGCCGCTGGCAAATTAATTTCGACATACACGGGTGGAAGCAAGGGCACACCGGTTGAAATTGACATCACTTCCGCATTAAAAAACCTTGTCAGCGGGCAGCAGTATATTTCTTTCAAATTGATGTCAACTGCAGGCACAGGTAACTACAGTGGGTTTTCGTCCCGGCAAAGTTCGACAGCGTCAAATAGACCCAAAATCGTTTATACTTCAGTAGATCCGGTGTTAACGATAGAAGGGACACTTACAGCATTCCCCGGCACCGTGGTTGGATCTACATCAGCAGAACAATCCTATAAAGTGTCCGGACAGAGCCTTTCAGAAAATATCACCGTCACAGCCCCTGCAGGTTTCCAAATTTCTTTGAGTAGTGGTACGGAGTTCACCAGTATGCTTACAATTCCACAAATAAATGGCACCGTCTTGCCAACTACCATATATGTTCGCTTAGCGCCAGACCAGGCTACAGGCAGCATGAACGGGCTGAACATTACCCATGTTACTTCGGATCTTGCAAGGAATATGGCGGTGTCAGGTAAATCGCTGGCTATGGAGCCTACACAGAAGGGTACCGCCACCGAGCAGGCAATAACGGAAACTTCTGCAACTATACAAGTATCCGACGGAACAGGCAACAGGCGGATCGTTGTTGCGCGGCAAGGTAGTGCCCCAGGCTTTGTGCCCACAGACGGTATGTCAGTCAGTGGCGTGAACGCTGATTTTGCACAAGCTGCCGACCAGGGCGATGGAAGCCGTATTGTATACGATGGTGATGGGCAGAACATAACCGCTACCGGCCTCAACGGTCCCATAAGGTATTATTTTGCTGTATATGAATATAATGTGGGTACAAACGATTCCTACAACTATCTATCCGATCCTGCAACACTGACCGTAACCACTTCCATTCCTGCCAGTGGCATGACCTATCAAACGGCATTGGACGATGCGTGGGTAGGCGACGGCGATCGGGCTAACACCAATTACGGGTCAGAAGCAGTATTAAAAGCAGGGAACGATCAGGCAAGCGGTGTTTATCAAGCTTATTTCAGGTTTGATCTTTCGAGCATGCCGGCAGATATGAAAAAAGCGGAATTGATGCTTTATGTAAAGCAATCGCCCACATCCGGAGCCGGATGGGAGTTCTTTAGTGTGGACAACAGCGGCAATTGGACTGAACAGGGCATTACATGGTCCAATAAACCGGCAGCCATCAAAAAAATTGGCGCCGCTCCTTTCCAGGAAGGTGGAACTATACTCAGGCTCGATATCACCGAGGTGCTCAAACAACGACTTGGCACGGGCAGTAAACGCATAAGCGCTGCCGATGATTTTACCATTCTGGCCGTGGCCCCCGATGCGAACGGTGTGAGCGAATTCGCTTCAAAAGAAGATGCTACCGCTGCAAATCGCCCACAGTTGGCCTTTTCCATTACGCAAGCTACCTTGCCAATCATCCTCACCGAATTCAAAGTCAAAGCCAATAACCAGGCTCACGCAGTTTTGGAATGGACTACAGCCCAGGAACAGAACAGCAAGCTCTTTGAAATTCAACGTAGCACCGATGGCAATCAGTTCTCGGTGGTTGCTATTGTTGCCGCCAGCGAGTTTTCAAGCACGGCCACTAGTTATACCTATAGTGACCCGGATGCTGCTTCTTTGGGGCGCAACACGGTTTATTACAGGTTAAAACTCATCGACGCCGATGGAAGCTTTACATATTCACCAATCAGGGACATATTCTTACAAAAGGGAACGGCTGTATTTTCAATCGGGCCAAACCCATCCACGGGCATATTCCAACTTATGATGAAGGAGCAACCACAAACAGACATGTTCGTGAAAATATATAATGCAGCAGGAACAGTCGTCATCAGTCGAAAAATAAAAACCCAGGTGTCTACGTTCAACCTATCGTCCCATTCTCGCGGATTATACATCCTTGAAGTAGACATTCCAAAATCAGGTAAACGACGGGTAAAAATATTTGTCGCACCAAATTAAAGCGGAGGCTGGGTTTCTGTTAATTGCTCCGGCTTATGCGTAAATTAAGGGTTGCCTAAAAAGCAGCCCCTAATTTATGGCGCCAGCAACGGAGAAAAAATAAGTTAAATGGTTGAGTAAGTAAGTCACTTTCACTGCCAGTATGCAAGGCGAATAATGTGGTAGTACCGCAGACCAATACTTTTGACGGTGCAAAGGTGACTGACAAAACCGAACATCCGGTTCGCTATTGAGCAGCCCTGGTTATGCAAAAAAAGCCGGAACGAATCCGGCTTTTTTTTATTTTTTATTTACAGGCACTAACGTGTTTTCAACACTTTAACAGGAGGAATTGTTTCTCCCGGTATGCCTTGTATTTGTATAAAATAAATACCTGGCAAGAGATGGCTTCCATTTACACCAAGCGGTTGCTTCCACTGACCTCTTGTAAGACCACTTAATTCTCTCACAAAAACTGCTTTTCCGTTAATGTCGGTAATTCTTACAACCAATTTAGAAACGTTTTTGCTTAAAGAGAGTTTTATGGTTAAGTCGTCTGTAAACGGATTTGGATAAACAGCCGCTGTTGATTTCTCTACACCTTCAGTTATTGCACTTGCCGGATTTTGCGCCTGGTTGTCTCGTTGCCTGAACACTTCTCCTGTTTCTATTGCGGGAGTAGAGGAGCGTTTGGCGCCCGATATTACCAGTGCTCCAATGTATCCGAACGAACCGGTTTCACCTTTAATGGATATCAGTACTTCGCCATTTTCATCGGCATATACATTTTCCATTGTCACGGTTTCAGATATGTTCTGGTTGGCTTTGAGTTTTACAACCTTGCCATTGATGGTATAATGAACAATGCGGGTGGTGGTGCCGGTACGGCTGGCAAAGAACAGGAAGCTGTATGCCATGTTCTGCGACAGTCCGCCGATCTTAAGTTCACCTGTTTGTCCAACGTCTACCCACCAGGTAGAGCGAATCACATTATCGGGGAACACACCGCTGTCGGTACCTGTGTTTTCTCCACCGCCATTCACACCGCTAAAGCCCGGACCTACCGTCATGTCTATGCCGGAGTAATTGCCCTGATCGTTGCGAAGATTAGCATAGATGTCTTCTTCCGCAGGATCTTTAGCTGTATTGTTCCAAGGCAGCGGTGCGGGGTTATCCCGGTTAAAGTTGATGTATACCGAGAAGGCAAAGGTAGCTGCCGACACTATATTGCTATAGGGCGAGGTGTTGCCGCTGAGCACTGATCTTACTTTATAGAAATACTCTTTGTTGGTCAACAATCCGCCATCGGTAAATGTATTGTTTGAAGTGGTGCCCGCCAGTGTGTATGCTCCATTGGCTGTGGTAGACCGGTATACTTCAAACGTGCCACCATCTACCCGGTTGTTCCACTGCAAACGGATAGAATCTTTGGCAATGCCTATTGCTCTGAGGTTTTCCGGTGCAAGCAAAGTGCCCGAAGGGGTATACTCTTGTATAACAAGGGCATTGATATAAGAGAATGATGAACCTGAGCCACGCGATACTGTAAACTCAATCACTCCTGAAGCAGGTGCCAGATCGTTGATCTGTACTGTTTCATTTGAATTGGCAGCAGCATTTACTGTTACGCTTTTGCCTCCGGCTGTAAACAGGGTGTTCCTGTTGCCTACAGCATCCACACTTGCCAGGAAGATCAGGCTGTAGCGTTTGGCCGGATCGTTTGACAGGCCAGAGATCCTTATCCTGCTAACATTGCCACGTCCTTCGTAGAAGTTGGTTTCAATAACACTGTCTCGGTATGCGCCGGTATTGTTGCCGCTGATGGCTCCTGTGACAGCTGCGCCCTGCCATGCGTCCAGCAGGGTAACGCTAACCGTTGTTGCCGCACCTACATCATTTTTGAGATTGGTGATGGCAGCATTGGCTGTGGGCGCCTTGCTGAAGTTATTCCAGATACCACTTACGGGGTTGGTCTGGTTAAAGTTCACATACACAGACGAACTGTTCTTGTCTGTTACATGAATGCTAATGTTCTCTGAAACAGAAGCGCCTTTGTCATCGCTGGCCGTGATCACTATTCCTCTGAATGCGCCGATGTTACCTGCTGCAGGATTTACACTGAGCGTACCGTGTCCTCCTCCGTTGTCGGTAAAGCTGGCAAAGGATGGAAGGTTGGAAGCCGAGAGCGTAACAATGTCAGCAGCATCGTCGGTGGTGGTAATATTTACGTTAAGTGTCTGTTCTGTTTTTACAAACACATCATTCAATCCTACAAAGGATGGAGCTTTATTGGGTATTACTACTTTTACTACCTGCGAATTGCTGCCACCAAAATTATTCTTTGCACGCACCATGTAGTAATAGGTTTTACTACCCACAATGGTCTCATCGTTGTAAGACTGGAGCGTGTCGTTAATCACTCCCGGATTAAGCAATACATAGGGCCCCATCAATGCATTTGCCCTGTATACTTCGTAAGTAACAGCGTTGTAAGCTGTATTGGTCCAGGTGAGCTTCAATACATCGTCTTCAAATACCGCCGTGAGGTTCTGAGGCTTGGATGGAACAGTAGAATCTTCAAACACTGTTTCTATTACCATAGCGTTGATGAATCCGTAAGGAGCCACCGTGCCAGACCTGGCGATATTGAGCGTTAACGTGCCATCTGTTTCGGGCTGCAGGTTCTGTATTTCAGCTGTATTTTTTGTATTGGCCCTTGCATTAAGCAAAACGGTTTGCCCTTTAATGGTATAGGCAGTTACATAGTCTTTGTCGTTTGCATTATAGCTGCCAAAGAGAATGACATTGTAACGTTTGTTTACATTCAATCCTGCAATGCGCATGTTTTTGGCAACGGTTCCCACACGGTAATTAGACCGGATCACGCTATCGGGGAACACGCCGGAATTATTACCGGTGTTCATACCGGTATTACCGCTTCCCAGACCGGATTCCAGGATCTTAATGCTGAGACCGGAGTTTACTCCTTTATCATTTTTAAGATTAGAGAAGGTGATGCCTCCGGTAGGAGCGCTGTTGGTATTATTCCATTTGCTGCCGGGCCCTGGCTCTGCAAACGTCGCCATTCCGTCGTTAAAGTTCACATATACGCGCTCGGGTACTATTGCTGTTGGATTTACTTTCAAATTGAAGTAAACAGTGTCCTTACCGTTTTTGCCGTCGTCAATACCAATGAGTGGTTTGTAGGTTCCGGCATGCGAATATTGAGGCGCCACCGTAAAGGTAACTGTACGGTTGTTGATGGCCACCTTCACAAAATCGGGCAGGCTTACGAATGACCACAGCAACTGGTCTGAAGCGTCATTGTCGGTAGCGGTTACATTAAACACCACGGTGTCTTTTTCATTCACCGTTACGTTGGCTATCGGCGGAATAACGGGCTGGTAATTGCTGTTAACCACCAGGCTAAAAATTAAGGTGGCTGTATCTCCCTGTGGATTGGCTGCCTTTATCCTGATATTATTATAAGTGCCTTGCTGGGTTTCAGAAGGGTTAAAGGTAATTACACCTTCGCCATTACCGGTAGGCGTAAACGATCCGAATGTTGGAAGGTTTTGAACCAACAGCGCTAAAGGATCGGCTGTGCCGTTAGTGGCTTTAACAGGTATCTGAAGCTGGCTGTTGAACCGCATGTATTGGTTCTCAATTACATTCAACACGGGCACAGCGCCTGAAGTTCTTGCACTGTCTTCGTTGGTGTAATCAGACTCTCCGCCAATGCCTACTGCTCTCACCTTGTAATAGAACAGCGAATTGGGATACAATGCTGTATCGGTATACGACGCGGCATCGCCCGGCAGTTCGGCAAACAGCAGGAAGTTCTGGTTGTCGCCGTAAGAGCGGTATACTTCATATTTAGTGGCGCTTGTTCCGGCATTGTGTACCCATACGAGTTTGATGGTGGATGAGTTGTATCCAAATGCATCGAGCCCCGTGGGTGCAGCAGGTGCAGGTGGCGCTGCAGAAGTGGTAGCACTGGCAGGTTCCTGGCCCAGCACGTTGGTTGGGATGATCTGCTGGCTGATATTGGAACCGTTGGGTCCTTTATAGCTCACCGACAGCACTTCACTGGCTTCATTCGCTTCAAAATAGGTTACGGTAATAGGATATGTGCCGGCATTGAGGTTTTTGGTACCTGATTTTGTATTGGTACTATGTGTGCCGTCGTAATCTACTACAATATTGCTGGTGCTGCTTTCGGAATACCCACCTATATATAACCTGGCGCCCTCATTACTTGTAATGTAAAAAGTATAGGTTCCATTGGTGGGTACTGTAATGCTACCATCAAACTTCACGGCAAAATTGTTGGTGCGGTCTTCCATGCCCAATGTAAAGGTTCCCACGCGACCGGTTTTTACCGGTATCAGCGAGTTGAACGATGGCAAAGCACTCAGGGTAGTTGTTTCGTAATACGCATAATCTACTCCCCTGCCGCTTCTGTCAAAGGCAGATTGACCGTACTGATTGATGGTTCTTACCTTATAGAAATATTTGGTGGCTGGTTTTACAGTGGTATCAGCAAAACTGGTGGTATTGGCTGGTAACACGGCTATTGTCTGGAAATCTTCAATGGAATTTTCAGAACGGAACAGCTCAAAGCTGGTCTCATTATTACTGTTGTCATTCCAGTTCAGGTTGATCCGGTTGTACGACTGTGTAGTGGCAACTAATCCGGATGGAGCGCTGGGCGCTGATCCGCCGGGGTTAGCCGCAGGATCTACAAATACGTCATCGGGTAAGTTTGCCCAATTGGAATTCTGAGGCGTTTTCCAGGAAACGGTTATCGATTCTCCCCCTGTTTTTTGGAAGAAAGTAATAGTGATCGGATACACACCGGCCTGGAGATTAACGGTTCCTTCTTTGCTTGTTGATCCATGAAGCCCATCGTTGTTTACCAACGCTGTGGCAGTGGCGCTGTAAGGTGCTCCGATATATAACTTACTTCCATCATCGGATGTGGTGCGGAAGGTATAATTACCGCTTGTAGGAATTTTGATATATCCTTCCCACAAAAAGGCATAGTTCTCGGTTTGCGTTTTGGGCGCAAGTGTTACATTGGGAACAACACCGGTTCTTGAGGGTGTTAACGCATTAAAGTCGGGCAGCACATCCCACGCGCCGAGATAATACTTGTAACTGATGCCTTTTAAAATGGTTTGTGCAGACACCTGGTTGCTGGCAGGAGATTCGTTGCCGGCAAAGTCTCTGGCTTTTACTGAGAAAGTATATTGTGTATTGGCATCAAGGTTATAAATGGTATATTCTGTTTCTGCAGTGGTATACGCTTTTGCACCATTGATGTAAATGTCATATTTCGCTACTTCTACATCATCTTCCGATTCGTCCCATTTCAGCGATACCGAGTTTCTGGTGGTGCCTGCTACCTTTAGGTTGGATGGAGCAGTTGGCGGCTCCAGGTCTATATCGGTGGTGGCACTGCCTTCGGCAGACAGGGCAGCGGCGCCATTATTGTTAACGGCTCTTACAACAAAATAATATTTTACTCCCGGCGTCAAACCGTCTTTTGTATAAGTAAGTACATTGGCATCGGTAATACCTACAAACCTGTATGGGCCGCCCGCTTTTTCTGACTGGTAAATTTCAAAGTTGGTGGCAGGATATACCGGAGAAGGGTTAGACGTCCAGTTCAAACGCAACGAAGTTTTTGATTCTTTGCTGATCACTAAACCGGTAGCAGGATCGGGCTTGTTAGCGCCATTAGCATCTATCACTTTAAAAGGAGTAGAGAACTGGCTTACGCAGCCAACCGCTTCGGTAACCCTTGCTTCATAACTGCCCACGGGGGCGTCATAAGTATTAGTGGTGCTGAGTACTGTATTGCTTCCAACTTTTTCCCATCTGTACGCTAAGTAACCTTCGGGCATCATCAGTTTTACAGTGGTTTTACCATCTGGCGAAGGCAATACTTTGCTGGCAAATTCTCCTAACTGGATGTCGGGAGACAAGGCTACAGTCTTGTATTTTAAATTAACCGGTATGGGCGACCAGGGCGACCAGGTGGTGCCTCTTTTTATACGGCAATCATATTTTCCTATGCTGGTTGCAACGATTGTATTTGAATCAGCACCTGCTATAAGCGTATCGTTCTTTCTCCATTCATAGCCATCAAAACCTGGCGTAACGCCCAGGGTAACATTTAAGGTTTCCTCCACGCAAAACTCTGTACGCCCAAATAACGGCCAGGGATTGGCCTTGTGAGCCCGGTTTAAAAAGGGAACATAATCGGCCTGGGCCCATGACTGGTTCCAGCAATCGTGCCCTCTGTCCGGGAACTCGGTATATTTAAAGTTGCCGCCTGCTGCAAGTGACTGATCTCTGAGGAAACGACCAAAGGATGGTGGTGGCTTCGTATCCAGCGCACCCTGGAATAACCAGATGGGCGTAAACTTTTGCTGAATTACATCTGCAGATATGCCGTAAGCTGCATTACTGATAGGCAATGCTCCTGCAACGAGTTTGGGATTTTCAAAAAGAAAATTCCAGGTGGACCCGCCACCACCAGACAACCCGTCAACAGTAACCCTGAACGGGTCTACCTGGAGTTCGGGAATAATAAAATTTTCTATGAGCTCGCGTATATAATTCCTGTGCCCTAAAGTAAATACTTTGGAGTTCCATGATATCTGGGGATATAAAAGGAATCCATCATAGTTACCATTGTCCACATTATTCATATGCCGCTGACCGCCATGATACAGTTGGTATTCATTGTCGTAAAGCGTTCCTCTTTCACCTGCTCCATGAAAGAAGAGGAAAAGGGGATACAGTTTTCCATTTCCTGGCACGTAGCTTTTCGGAAATTTCAACCTGAATGCAATGCCCTTGTATATATAGCATTTAAAACTGGAGGTATTCCAGTTCAGCCTGTTTGTTTTTACCCACTTGCCTACCTGTCCAAAGGGCGGTTGAGCCGGAGGGCTGGCTGGATTGTAAATCACTATAGGGTCGTTTTGGTTAAAAACCGACTGACCCGCTGCGGGCAAACCAAAACTTAACAACAAAAAGAGTGAGAACACTCCTCCAAAAAATTTGTGTACTAATCGACTCATAAAAATATGCATTTCAGTAAAAACCTTAACGGTTCCAGGAAGGAATTTGGCTTAGATCAGGTGCGTAGGATATGTTTCTTGAAAAAAGTAACAGGTGTTCAAAGGCGGGCAGCAATTTGTGAATGGAATTGGAATGAATCTTTAGGTTTGACAGAAGAAGATTGGAAATAGGAACTATAGGTATATACGATGAAATCGCTTAGAAAGACGGCTGCAAGGTAGAAAAGTATTTCTAATTATACAAGATCGTATTTTTAACATTTCCTAATTTTTTCAAACATTTGATAGTCAATGACTTGTTCTTTTTCGCTCTCCATGTAGCACTTTGCCGATAACGGTATATCTCACAAACCACTCATAAGTTGCAAACGAAATAATAACGGGTATCAGTAACGAAATTGAAAACCGCAACCATCCCGGAACATCCGTGTTTAAAAAAAGCAATTGTAACCCTATTACCATGCCCAGGTGCACAAGGTAAACCCAGTAGGATGCGTCGGACACGTATTTCCAGAATTTATTTTCCAGATTAAAATACCTGAGAAAAAAGCCAATAAATCCAAGCGATAGAAAAACCACCTGGAAAGCGGCCAATAGTTTTAAAAAGAGCCAAATGCGATTTGATTGCTGGTAAAGATGAGTCCACTCCACGTAAAACAAACTGCATGTTATCAGCATTCCTACCAGTAACAAAAGCAAATAGTTTTTAATCAGTATACCAAATATGTCCTGGCGCAAATGAATCAGCCAGCCGAGTGCAAAAAAGTATCCATAAAAAACAATATAGGAAATATGGCTGGGAATGATTTGAGTGTCTGCTAAAACAAACAGCCCCTTATCCCGGATTAATATCAGCCATACCGGAATGCTCAAAATAAAAGGCCAATAGAGCGCACTGAACGAACGGCTTTTCCACCAACCTATAAATTTAGCAGCCCGGGTGTTAAACCATGCATATTGTTTGAGCCGCATTAATACTATGGTAATAAAATAAAACATCAGCAAATCATATAAAAACCACAAATGCGCAACTCCGGTGGTGCCTGGTAATTTAAAAAGTGCTTTCGGTGTCGATTCCTCCCACGAAAGCCCGTATTTATAATGCAAAACATACAGGCTATAGGGTATCATTCCCAACGGCACAACGGTAAGCATAGATATAATAAAAGGAATACCTATTCTTAACCAGCGTCTTTTAATAAACTCTTTCTCATCCACTCTTTTATACAACAACCGGCAGAAATACCCTGCGATTAAAAAGAACAATGGCATCCGGAAAGAATGCACAAAAAAATAAGTGAAATCAAACACCGCATTGTTAAACTCTTCATCCTGCACCCAATGCTTGTCTGGCACAACCTTGTACGCAATAGTAGCATGCAATAGAACTCCTAACAACATAGCAACAGCCCGCAATGCGTCTATACCATGAATTCTGGCCTGTTTGGTCATTTCCGTTAGTTGAAAGTTTAGTGCCTGTTATGGTAAGTATATGGCATAACGCGCTAAAATACAAACTCACGGTAAACCATTCAAATTATTTACAACTAACATGCAGGGCTATCCGCTTAATACCTTCAAGCCCCCATTGTATAACCGTGTGTTGTTTTTTTGTTACCTCTCATGTTGTTACCCGTTAGTTGCACTATTGATAGCCGGGGATCTTTTGAACAAGTGAGGCGCTCTCTTTCTCTTCCCGTGCAGCACCTTCCCTATAATTGTGTAACGTACAAACCACTGGTAGGTAGCAAAGCATATAAGGCTGGCCAATATCAACACTACCCAAAAACGTAACCAACCCGGAACATTGCTGTGTAAAAGAGCGAGCTGCAGCGTAGCCACGGGCGCAATATGTACAAGATAAACCCAATAAGAGGCATCTGATACGTATCGCCAGAACCGGCTATCAAAGTCAAAGAACCGGAGAAAAAAGCCCATCACTCCAAGCGTTAAAAAAAAGGTCTGCAGGGCCATACATAGTTTATATAGCACAATCACCCCACGTGATTGGCTGTATACATCCGTCCACTCCAGATAAAATGAAACACATACAATCAATGTTCCTATAAGCAATAAGCGCTTATAATAACGGACCAACAAGGGAAGTATGTCCAGGCGAAGATGCAGCAACCATCCAAGCCCGAATACGTATCCCCATAAAATAATGAAGGTTATCTGGTCGTGAAGAATTTTGATACCCAACAAACGCCTGTCGTTCATAAATATCAACGCTATCGGTATACTCAGCACAACAGGCCAGTATAACCGGTCGAACGACCTTGTTTTCCACCAGCCGATAAATTTTGCTGCCGCATTCTCAAACCACCTGAATTGTTGAAGCCGCATTACTAAAATTGCAATTCCGTAAACAACCAGCAGCACATATAAAAACCATAAATGTGCAACGCCATCGGTAAAAGGGGGCCTGAAGATGATGCGGTTGATAGCGGTTTGCCACGGAATGTGTTGCTCATAATATAAGAGGTATATGTTAATGGGAAACATTACCACCGGAACAATAAAAAGCACACCCACCAAAAACGGAATGCCGATGCGTTCTAAACGTCTTTTAATAAACTCCTTTTCGCCAACGCGTTTATACAACAGGCGGCAGAAATACCCGGAGATCAGAAAAAATAAAGGCATCCTGAAAGCGTGAACAAATACATAGGTAAAGTCAAATACAGCGCTGTTAAATTCGTCGTCGTGCACCCATCTTGAGCTGCGCTTAACCCTGTAGGACATAGTAGTGTGCAATAATACTCCAAGCAACATGGCAACAGCTCTCAAAGCGTCGATGCCATGAATTCTTTCCGGTTTGGCCATTTATCGTTAGTTAATGGATTAAGGAACTTTATAGGTTTTTTATGTTGCTACCGCTAAAAATACAAAGTCATATCAAACCATTCAAATTGGTTATTGCCTGCAAATGCCCACTTATTAATCAGCATTAAACCTGCTGCATTTTTTAAAATGAGCGAATGCAACGTTCGCCTCACAATTGTTATCCATTAACCGATACCTTTGCCTGGTATGCAGCAAGGGAAATTTGTTGCTAACCGGTGAGCTGATACAATTGAGTTTTGTTGGAAGATCCGTAACTATCTGTCTTATAATGAAGTTGAAAAAAATTTTCATATTTCTTTCCGGGCTTTTTTTTTACGCATTTGCCTATGGGCAGCAATGCACCACCCTAGGCCAAAACCCCGGCACGGCATTCCCCGTATGCGGCACTTCTGTTTTTACCCAGCAAACCGTTCCTGCCTGTGGGGGCAAACCTATTCCCGTGCCAGGCTGTAACGATGGTGCGGCCTATGGCGATCTGAACCCTTTTTGGTACAAGTTTACCTGCTTTACAGGAGGAACTTTGGGATTTACCATAACTCCCATTACGGGGTCAGACGATTACGACTGGCAGCTGTTTGATATTACAGGCAAAAACCCCGATGATGTTTTCACAAACAGTTCGCTGTATGTAACCAGCAACTGGTCTGCAAATCCCGGCGCCACCGGCACTGCCAACAATGCCAATGCCGTTACTAATTGTTCGGGATTTACTTATCCGAACAGGAGCAAGATGCCGGTATTAAAAGAAGGACATCAGTATCTGCTGCTGGTCAGCCATTTTACTGTTACTAACCAAAGCGGCTACACGCTGAGTTTTGGCGGCGGCACCGCGAATATTACTGATCCTAAAGATCCTCATCTGGATAAAGCAAGAGCTTATTGCGATGGGTCGAGCATTATACTGAAGCTTAATAAGAAAATGCGCTGCAACACGCTGGCGGAAGATGGAAGCGATTTTGCGCTTTCTACAGGAATCGCCACCGTAGCAGAAGCCAACGCCCCAGCCTGCCGGTCGGGTTTTGATATGGATTCTGTAATCATTAATTTAAGCAATCCGCTTCCGCCCGGCGATTATTCACTGTCGATAAAAAAAGGAACCGACGGTAATACCATACTTGATAACTGCGACAGGAATGTGCCAGAAGGTGAGATGGTACAATTTAAGGTAGAACCTGTTCACCCCACCCCTATGGACAGCCTTGCCCCTGTTAAATGTACCCCGGATATTCTGGAACTTGTTTTTGACAAACCCATACGCTGCAATTCCATTGCAGGCGATGGCAGCGACTTTTTAGTTGCCGGATCCATTCCTGTTTCGGTGATAAGTGCTTACGGAAATTGCGAAGACGGAAACAGAAGCAATAGTATTTATGTAAAATTATCTGCCCCTATTGCTACCAAAGGTAATTTTACCATTACGCTGAAACCCGGAAGCGACGGCAATACAATTATAGATGAATGTGGCGAAGAAACACCGGCAGGAGCAAGTATTCCTTTTCAAACAGCCGACACCGTATCGGCAGCTTTTGATTATACTATTTTGCTTGGATGTACACTTGATACGATTTTGTATACTCACCCCGGAGGAAATGACATTAACAAATGGACCTGGCTGTTTGAAGATAATACCACCAGTAACGCACAACATCCTCAAAAAATATACAGCGTATTTGGTATAAAAAGCGCCACGCTGGTAGTATCCAACGGTATCTGTTACGACACAACTTCCCGCGAAGTAAATCTTGACAACGAACTGAAAGCAAACTTTGAGGCTCCCGAATTTATTTGCCCTGAGGATACCACTTTGTATAAAGACCTGAGCATAGGCAGGATTATACAATGGAACTGGACATTTGGCAACGGCAGCAACAGTGTTTTTCAACATCCGCCTGCGCAGCGATACACGCCACCGTTGGTAGACCAAAAATATACCATACAACTGGAGGTTAAAGACGACATTGGCTGTATTGATATTGCGAGAAAAGAAGTAACGGTAGTGAGTAGTTGCTATATTGCGGTGCCCACTGCTTTTACTCCTAATAACGATCGCTTAAACGATTATTTGTATCCGCTCAATGCCTACAAGGCGGATAATCTTGTGTTCCGCGTTTTTAATGTATACGGGCAGAAGGTTTTTGAATCGAACGACCGGCTGAAAAAATGGGATGGTACCGTAGACGGGTACCCTCAGCGGTCGGGTACCTATGTATGGATGCTTGAATACAAACACAGAGACACGGGCCGACTCTTTAAGCTGAAAGGAACTACTACGCTTCTAAGATAATTTTCTATTAAAACAGGCAGCCCGGCCCATTTCAGCACGGCTTTTGCAATTGCCTTATGGCAACATTGCGGGCACTGCACAATAAAATATTTCCGTTAAAACAACAATCTGTTTTAGTTACCCGTTATGCTGCAACAAATTATTACCACATAATTCCATTATCATGAAAAATGCAGATAAAATGTTTTTTGCCGCTGTTGCCATAGGGTATTTTATACTTTATAGTTTTATGGCACTGCTTAGCTAAACTGCTTATATTTGTTGCCGGATACATTATTGCGCCAGCTTACAGCGTGTACTTTATCATAAAACTTCTTCTATATGAACTTTCCGGCTTTTAAAAAATTCGCCCTCGTGCTGATAGCGTCATCCGCTTTAATTGTTACTTCCTGCCAAAAGGATAATGAAGAAGATCCTGAGCCAACCAAAAAGGAGCTGCTCAGCAACAAATGGAAGATAATTGACGTGCAAACGGCTGACGGAACCAGCATTATCAACATTGCCCCGCAAGCCAAATGCATGCAGAACAATATTGTTACCATAAAGACCGACAATACCTTTTCGTTTGAAGATGTACCAGACGAATGCGATCCGCCTTTTGCCGGCACAGGTACGTGGTCGTTTGTAGAAAACGAAACAAAGGTAAAGTTTGAAGTCAGTGGAGGCGATCCCCTAACCTTAACAATAAAGGATCTTAATGCCACTACGCTTAAATTATCATATTATTTTGAAGATGCGCCTATTCCGGGTGACTACACCGTTGTTCTTCAAAAACAATAACTAACCTGTAAGCCTAAGCGCTTACCGGCGTTACATCGTACACGGGGCTGAAAAGATATACTTTGCCGGTTTTTACTTCCAGGCAACGAATGCGTTTTCGCAGCTGGTCGCCTCGCTTAAACAATCTTCCGTCGTCGGTAGAAAACAGGTTTCCGGGCTGAATCTCCTCTACCAGTAACTTATTGTCCTTTTTCTCATCATATTTTCTCAGCACCCGCAACAAACCATCCTCGGCGCAACTGCCGGCTGCAGGTCGTTGCATGGTCAGCCTGATCTCATCTGCAATATCGTTGGGAAAAATATCAAGCTGCAAAAACTGGTATAGTATTTCACCATAGGTAACCTTCCACTCTTTGCCGTGCGATGCAATGTGATTTCCAAATCTTACAAAAGCCACCAGGTGTGCCAGTTCGTGCAACAAGGTTATTAAAAAAGCATAGGTGTTAAGGTTACCGTTTACACTGATCCGGTGATTTTTTCCATTCACCGCAAACCGGTAATCGCCCAACACACTTTTTCGTTCACGGGTGATCGTTAGGTGTACTTTAAATTGTTGCAAATATTGCATTACCTTATCGTATGCCCCCGGCGGCAAAAAGGAATGCAGTGTATTGAGTGGCGCTTCGTGTTTTCTACCCATCTTATTTTTTGCCCGCTTTAAGAAGAATCCTCATTTCAATAAAAGTATACACAATATACAACACCATGCAAACGATGATGGAAGTGCGGCTAACCTGAGCTGCCATCCTTCCGTATATTAAAGCCACAATTGCTACTAAAAAAAACTTTATGGTAAACGACAGGTAAAAGTACCGCACGAAAATTTGAGGCGAAGAAGAGGCAATTGCTTTCCGAAGCAGCAAAAAAGAAATAGCGGTTAGCACGAATAAAAAAACGTTTCCTCCAAGCAAGGTCGCCTGGTTGAATCCTTGTTCGGTTAACCACGATCCGGAAATAAAAAATAAAAGGCTAACAACTGCAAAAAAGATCACTACGGGCAAAAACTGCGTATTTTTTTTCATGAACGTCGTTTACAAATGCACGCAAATGTACTATAAGGCAAAATCTCTGCAAGAGGCCGGGGCATCAGATTAAAATCCGATGCCATTTAGTTAGTGTAAACTCATTTTTTGCCGCAGATTCACAGATGATCCTTCATCTGCAAATCTGCGGCATATTTAAATACTATTTAAAATTTCCAGCCTTGATTGGCTTAGTTAAACAGACATTTGATTAAAATCCGATGTCACAAATTAAATAGGCCCGCCTATGCCGGTGCAATCGGTCAGACCGCCCACCAGCACACAGGAGCTGTCCTTTGGGCGGGCCGACCGGCATTTCCATCGGCCAGCCGTTAAGGCAGTCTGATGGAAGAGGGTTATGGGACTAGTCATCACCTGCTGCAACTAATTGTTTTTCATATCTTTGCATAAGAACTGATATTTTTTCCCGCATCAGCTATTTTATTCAGCCAATTTCGTGCTATTTACCTACCTTTGCAAGCCTTAAAAACAAAAGGCATGGCGAACCGGCACGAATATGAGATTGCTTTTGTAGGGCTTAAGCCGGGGAAACATGAATTTGTTTACGAGGTAGACGACAAGTTCTTTGCGAATTACAAGCTACAGGATTTTACTGATGCGCATGTTACGGTAAAGCTGATCCTCGACAGGCAAACATCTTTCCTGATGTTGAAGTTTGAGATAGGCGGCACCGTTAACCTGCAGTGCGACATGTGTGGCAATACGATTGTGAAGAACCTGTGGGACGATTTTGAAATGCTGGTGAAAATGGTGGACAATCCCGAAGAGATGAACGCAGACGAGGAAGATCCGGATGTGTATTACATTTCGAGAACAGAAAGCCATATTGACGTTGCAGGATGGATCTACGAATTCATCAACCTGAGCATTCCGCTGCAACGCACATGCCCCGATAAGCCAGATGGCAGTTCGGGCTGTAACCAGGAAGCACTGGAAACGCTCAAAAAATTGAATCAACGAAATTCCGAAAGTGAAAACCCGATCTGGAAGGGTCTGGATAAATTCAGAAACAATTAAAATTTAGTGTTATGCCAAATCCAAAACGCAGACACTCTCAGCAACGCAGCGCCAAAAGAAGGACGCACTACATAGCTGAGACCGTGACGTTAAGCAAGGACAGTGTTACAGGTGAAACTCATGTACGTCACCGTGCACATGTAAGCGAAGGAAAATTATACTATAAAGGGAAAGTAGTAGCTGAGAAATCACCTATTAAATAATTACTTCACCTCTTTTATACATTCCCAACTCCTGATAAATTAAATTTTATTTGGATTGGGGATTTGTATTTTTCAGATTTTCCGCAAATTTGCTGCATGAAGATTGCCTTAGATATGATGGGTGGCGATTATGCACCGCTCGAAGCAGTTAAAGGAGTAAGTGATTATTTGTCGGCAACGCCCGATCCGGCCCATCTTATTATGATAGGCGACGAAACGCAATTGCAGCCGCTTATTCAGCAATACCTGCCGGCTTCGGGAAATTTTACCGTAGTGCATGCGCCGCAGGTAATAGAAATGCACGAGCATCCCACAAAGGCGCTGAAGGAAAAACAACAATCTTCTATAGCAATCGGCTTTCATTTGCTGGCAACCGGCAAAGCAGATGCTTTTATAAGCGCCGGCAACACGGGCGCTATGCTGGTGGGTGCCGTATATAGCATTAAACCCATTGATGGCGTTGCCCGCCCAACCATTGGCGCTTATATGCCCCGCGAAAATGGTGAACTTGGTCTATTACTGGATGTGGGCATTAATGCAGATTGCAAACCCGAAAACCTGGTGCAGTTTGCCATCCTCGGGTCGCTGTTCGTTCAAAAAGTATGGAATCGCCCTAACCCCAAAGTAGCGCTGCTGAACATTGGAGAGGAAGAAGGCAAGGGAAATATCCTGGCACAGGCAACTTATCCTTTGTTGAAGGAAAACAATCTTATCAATTTTATAGGCAACGTAGAAGGAAGAGACGTATTCCTTAATAAAGCCGACGTAATTGTTTGCGAAGGTTTTACAGGGAATGTAATGCTTAAAATGGCGGAAAGCATTCACGACATTGTAAAACGCCGCAATATTCACGACGAATACTTCGACCAGTTTGAATTTGAAAAATATGGCGGCGTGCCCGTGCTGGGGGTAAACAAACCTGTTATTATAGGACACGGCATTTCTACCGCCCCTGCTTTCAAAAACATGATATCACTCTCGCAAAAAATAATTGATATCGACCTGATTGGCTCAATTAAAAGCAGCTTTCAAAAGCCAGTTGAATAAGTTAAGTTAGC